>CAYFOV010000003.1:0-153365 GCA_964344855.1 uncultured Candidatus Nemicrothrix sp. | reverse complement strand
CGAACCCCGAGGGTTCGGGAGGTTCCGATGTCTCGCGACATCACACCGGCGCCCCTGGCAGGACTCGAACCTGCGCACACGGCTCCGGAGGCCGATGCTCTATCCGCTGAGCTACAGGGGCGGGGCCGGCTCAGGCTAGCGGCGCCGCCGGGCCGGCGGCAGCGCCCGCGGGCACCCCCGGTGCGTGTGCCATGAGTCACCAGAGGCGCGGGACCTTCGTCCCTGAGTGGCTGACAACGGCCCGCTCATGATGGGGATGGCCCGATAACGGGCCTTATCGCACCTGGAGGAAGCCATGAAGCGTGTCCACCGACCTACCTTCTTCGTCTCGCTCCTGGCGGTGCTGGCGCTGGTCGCCGGCGCCTGCGGGGACGGCGGGGACGAGGCGGCCGAGGGGACCGCGCTTGCAGAGTCGTCCGCCGCCATAGCCGCTGAGCGCGGCCTGAGCGAGGCCGACGTCAACGCGGCCCTGAAGACCTACCTGCCCAGCGGCCAGCTGGACGAGTACATCATGTTCTCGTCGGGCGGCCACAGCGGTCAGGTCTTCGTGATCGGCATGCCCTCGATGCGCCTGATCAAGGAGATCGGCGTGTTCACACCAGAGCCCTGGCAGGGCTGGGGCTACGGGGACCTGAACCACGTTGAGGAGTTCGCGGCCGGGGCGGCCGACGGCGAGGTCCTCACCTGGGGCGACACCCACCATCCCGCCCTGTCCGAGACGGCGGGCGACTACGACGGCCAGTTCCTGTTCATCAACGACAAGGCCAACGCCAGGGTCGCCACCATTGACCTGCGCGACTTCGAGACCAAGCAGATCCTCAAGAACCCACTCTCGATCAACGACCACGGGGGCACCTTCGTCACCCCGAACACCGAGTGGGTGATAGAGGGGGGCCAGTACGCCACGCCCCTGGGCTGGGACTACGCACCAGTGGAGAGTTTCGAGAGCGACTACCGCGGCATGGTCACCTTCTGGAAGTTCGACAGGGCGGCCGGCCGGATCGACCCTGACGCCTCCTTCGGCATGGAACTACCGCCCTACTGGCAGGACGTCTGCGACTCGGGCAAGTTGGTCTCCGAGGGCTGGGTGTTCTGCAACTCGTTCAACGTCGAGATGTCAACAGGCATGGACCCGGACGACCCGGCCAACAGCGAGCCGTTCGAGGCCGGCGCCAGCGCCGGTGAGAACGACTACCTGCACATCATCGACCTGGACGCCACGACCGCCGTGGCGGCGGCCGGAAAGACCGTCGAGGTGAACGGCTTCCCGCTCATCACCCTCGACACGGCCATCGCCGAGAACCTGCTCTGGTTCGCCCCGGAGCCCAAGAGCCCGCACGGCGTCGACATCGCACCGGGCGGCGACTACATCGTCGTCTCGGGCAAGCTGGACCCGCACGTGACCGTCTACTCGTTCGACAAGATCCAAAAGGCGATAGCCGCCGGTGGTCACGACACCGACGACTACGGCGTGCCGCTGCTGGCCTTCGACGACGTCGTCGAGGCCCAGGTGGAGGTCGGCTTGGGGCCGTTGCACACCCAGTTCGACGACCAGGGCTACGCCTACACCAGCATCTTCCTGGATTCCGACGTCTCCAGGTGGAGCCTCGGCCCCCCCTACCGCGACGACGGCTGGAAGCTGGAGGGCAAGGTCGACGTCCACTACAACATCGGCCACCTGGCCACGGCCGAGGGTGACACGGTCTCGCCCGACGGCAAGTACCTGGTGGCGCTGAACAAGTGGTCGCTGGACAGGTTCTTCCATCCCGGCCCGCTGTACCCGCAGAACTTCCAGCTGGTCGACATCGACGATCCGGGATCCGACATGCAGCTGCTCTACGACATGCCGATAGGCAACGGTGAGCCGCACTACGCCCAGATCATCAAGGCAGACAAGCTGAACCCGTTCACCGTCTACCCGGAGGTGGGTTGGGACGCCGGCACCATGGCCGTCGACCCGGATGCGCCCACAGCGGGCAACGAGGGGGTCACCCGTGACGGCAAGAACGTCACAATCGACATGACCCTGGTGAGGAGCCACTTCACCCCGGAGCGTGTCGAGGTGCGCGAGGGCGACCACGTCACCTGGAACCTGACGAACCTCGAGAGGTCGGAGGACGCCACCCACGGGTTCGCGCTTCCCGGTTACAACGTGAACCTCAGCCTGGAGGCGGGTGAGACGGCCACCATCGAGTTCGTGGCGGACAACACCGGGGTCTTCAGCTACTACTGCACCGAGTTCTGCTCGGCGCTGCACCTCGAGATGGCCGGGTACTTCCTGGTCAAGCCCGAATAGCACGGGCCGCGGCGTACCTCCACCTGGGGACCGGATGCAGACGGGACAGATGTGATCGATCAGCTGGTTGACCGCATCCTCGGTCCACGCATCCCCCAGGTGGAGGCCGCCAGGCACCCCGGCCTCTACCAGAGGCCACGCCGGCTGCTGGCCACCGCCGCCATGGTCCTGGGCGCTTCGATCATGCTCCCCTACTGGGAGCTGAAGCTGGTGGCCCCCCAGTTCCCGAAGGGCCTGCGGGTCACCGCCTGGGTGAACCGCCTCGAGGGAGACGTCCACGAATTGGAGGGCCTCAACCACTACGTGGGGATTCCCTCGTTCGAGGACGGCGCCGTGTTCGAGCGCAGCGTCGCCATCGCCGGGATCCTGGTGCTGGCCGGGCTGCTGCTGGCAGGCCTCTACATCCACAGCCGCTGGGTGCTGGTGTTCGCCGGCCCCGCCGCCCTGTTTCCCCTCTTCTTCCTCGCCGACCTGCAGTACTGGCTCTGGCGCTACGGGCACAGCCTGGACCCGCGGGCGCCGCTCTCGGGAGCCGTCGGGGAGTTCACCCCGCCCATCTTCGGGCCGGGAACCATCGCCCAGTTCGAGACCGTGGCCTGGCCCGGGTACGGGTTCCTGCTGGCCCTCGTCGCTGCGGGGCTGGCGGCTGCGGGCCTTGTCGCCCACAGGCGGGCGTTCCGGCCCCTCATCCTGGGCAGCAGGGCCGGTGGGCCGGAGGTGCCGGCGCTTCCCGACCTCGAGGAGGCCGCGGTCCGATGAGGGCGCTGTGGGCGACAGCTGTCCCCGCGGCAGTGGCCGTGTGTGCGTTGCTGGCCGTCCCGGCGGCTGCCGAGCCGGCCGGGGCCCCGCTGGACCTGCAGGCCATGGTGGACGCCACCGAGGACGGTGGGGTGCTGACCCTCGCCCCGGGCACCTACCTGGGTGGCATAACGATCGACAGGCCGCTCACCATCGAGGGGGAGGGTTGGCCGGTGGTTGACGGCGGCGGAGAGGGCTCGGTCATCACCGTCACCGCACCCGACGTGGCGATCCGGGGGATCGTCATCGCCAACAGCGGCGCCCGCCTCGACAGGGAGGACGCCGGCATCACCTCGGACCTGAGCCCGCGGCTCCAGGTGGTCGGCAACCGCTTCGAGGACGTCCTGTTCGGGGTGTTCCTGCGCCATGCCCATGGCGCCCGCGTCGTCGACAACCAGATCGGGGGGAAGGACCTCTTCATAGCCCGCCGGGGCGACGGGATCAGGATCTGGCAGACCGAGGGAGCCCTCGTGGAGGGAAACCACGTGGCCCACGGGCGGGATTCGGTGTTCTGGTTCACGGACGGCGTCACCGTCAGGGACAACCACGTCGAGGACGGCCGCTACGGCCTGCACTTCATGTACTCCGACGGCGCGGTCGTCGAGCGGAACCTGCTCGAGCGCAACTCGGTGGGCGCCTTCCTCATGTACAGCACGGACCTGACGATGGTCGACAACGTGTTCCGCTCAAACAGGGGACCCAGCGGGTACGGGCTGGGCATCAAGGACGTCGACGGCCTGACCGCAACCGGCAACCGGTTCGTCGAGAACCGGGTCGGCCTGTACGCCGACAACTCGCCCAGCAGGTTCGACATCCAACACCACGTCGCCTCCAACGTGTTCGCCTTCAACAACACGGGGGTCCTGCTGGGATCGACGGTCGCCAGGAACGTGTTCACCGCCAACGCATTCCTCGACAACGCCGAGCAGGTGGCCTCGGACAGCACCGGCGGCCTGGCGGCCAACAGCTGGTCCCTCGACGGCGTAGGCAACCACTGGAGCGACTTCGCCGGCTACGACGCCGACTCGGACGGCGTGGGCGACATGGCCTACCGGGTGGACAACCTCTTCACTGACCTGGTGGAGCGCTACCCCGACCTGGCCCTGTTCGCCGGAACCCCGGCGGCACGGGCGATCGACATGGCCAGCCAGACCTTCCCGAGCCTCAGGCCGGAACCCCTGCTGACCGACGAGGCGCCCCTGGTCGACATGCCCTCCTTCCCGCCGGCACCGGTCGGACCGGTCGGGGGGTCACGGGCGGCCCTGGCCCTGGCGTCACTGGTCCTCCTCGCAGCGGGGGCCACCGTCATGGCCGGCGGCCGCTACCGGACAACCCAGGGAGGGCTCCTGTCGTGATCAGCGTCCGGCACCTGACCAAGGCCTACCGCAGGAAGGTGGTCCTCGACGACCTCAGCTTCGAGGTGGACGGCGGCGAGGCGGTTGCCCTGTGGGGACCCAACGGAGCCGGCAAGACGACCGTGATCAGGTGCCTGCTCGGCCTGGTCGGCTACGAGGGCTCCATAACGGTCGGCGGGGTCGACGTGGCCGACCACCCCAAGGCGACCCGGGGCCTGGTCGGGTACGTGCCCCAGGAACTGGGCTTCTACGGGGACTTGACCGTTGCAGAGACCTTGGCCCTGTCGAGCGACCTGAGGGGCCTGCCCCGCTCACGCATCGGCGAGGTGATCGAGGCCGTGGCCCTCGAACCCCAGGCCGGACAGCGGGTCCGCGAGCTCTCGGGCGGCATGCGGCAGCGGCTCGGCATGGCGGTGGCGTTGCTGCCCGACCCGCCGGTGCTGCTGCTGGACGAACCCACCTCCTCGCTGGACGTCTCCGCCAGGCGGCGCATGGTCTCCCTGCTGGATTCCCTCAGGGGGCCCGACCGGATCCTGGTCATCACCTCCCACAGGGTCGAGGAGGTCGGGATGCTGGTCGACCGGGTTCTGGCCCTGGACGTAGGCCGCCTCGTGCACGAGTGCCCGCCGGCCGAGCTGACCGGCCGCCTCCAGCTCCAGTCCTGGCTGCACGTGGTGCTGCCGGCCGCCCAGACGGCGCAGGCCCTGGCCCACCTGGTGACAGCCGGCTTCGACGCCCACGAGAACGGCCACGGTGTGCTGGTCGGGGTCACCCCCGACGACAAGGCGTCGGCCCTGGGGTGCCTCCGGGAGGGGGACTTCGAGATCATGGACTTCGAGGTGTGGCGATGACCGCGGCGGTCGCCGTACGACAGGCCCACAGGGCCTTCGAGGCCCGGCCTGTGGTCGTGGTGGCGAGGAAGGTCCTGCGGGAGTCCTCCAGGGACCGCTGGTTCTGGCTCTACTGCGCCGGCTTCGCGGTCCTGGCCGCGTCCATAACGCTCACGGCCGTGCCCGACCAGGGCCTCGTCGGCTCGGGCGGCTTCGGCCGCACCGCCGCCTCGCTGGTCGCCCTTGTACAGCTGGTCGTGCCCCTGATGGCCCTCACCCTCGGTGCCAGGTACCTGGCCGGCGAGCGCGACTCCGGGACGCTGGTCTTCCTGCTCTGCCATCCGGTCTCACGGTCCGAGGTCCTGGTCGGAACGTGGCTGGGCCTGGCCGGGTCGATGTTCGCCGCTGTGGCCACCGGCTTCGGAGCCGCAGGACTGTTCAGCACGCTCCGCTCGGCGCCGACCGACCCGGCACTGCTGGTCCGCCTGGCCGCCCTGTCGTGGCTGCTGTCGCTTGCCATGCTGGGCCTCGGGCTGGTCATCTCGAGCAGCGTCCGCACGGCCTCGACCGCCCTCGGCACTGCGCTCTTCGTGTGGCTGGCCGTCGTGTTCCTCGGCGACCTGGGCCTCATGGGCACGGTCGTGGCCACCCGCCTCCCCGTCGGCACCCTCTTCACAGCCGCCGTGGCGAATCCGGTGGAGGCCTTCAGGCTGGCCTCGGTGGTGGCCCTGGACGGCTCGCTGGACGCTCTGGGGCCGGCAGGCACCTACGCCGTCGACCGCTTCGGCCGCGGGGTGGCCGACCTGGCCCTCGGGGTGATGACCGCATGGACCGTCGCCGCCCTGGCAGCGGCCGTGGCCGCCTTCAGGAGGGGGGACCAGGCGTGAGGGGCCTTGCGGCTGCCCGGGTGGGGACGGTCCTCGTGGCCCTTGTCCTGTTGGCAACCGCCTGCGGCACTGCCGTCGCCGACGGCGTTCCCGAAATCATCGAGGGCCGCTCGGTCTGCGACGAGTGCGGCATGGTCATAGACGACATCAGGCTGGCCGCCGCCTGGCGCCTGCCCGACGGCTCGCCGAGGGTGTTCGACGACATCGGCGGGATGCTCGTCCACGGCGACGAGATGGGCGACACGGGCCCCGTAGGCAAGTGGGTCTTCGACCACGGGACCGGGGACGCCGTGCCCGCCTCCTCGGCGCTGTTCGTGGCCGGCGGTGAGGTGTCCACCCCCATGGCCTGGGGCGTGGTGGCCTACGCCGTGGAGGCCGATGCCGACTCCCTGGCCGCCTCGGCCGGCGGACGGGTCGTGGACTGGGAGGGCCTGGTCGCAGCCTTCAGGGCCGGTGGCCTCGGCGTGCACGACCACGAGCACCTCGGTGGGCAGCAGCACGGGCACGAAGGTGAGGCCGAACACGGGACGGAACACGGGACGGACCACGCAGAAGGGAAGGCGACGCCATGAGGACGACCAGGATGCAACTACGGATGACTGCCGGGCTGATTGCGGCCACGGCGCTGGCAGGGCTGCTTGCGGGTTGTGGGGGTGGTGGCGGGGGTACTGCCGCACCGGCCACGACAGCAGCGTCGGCCCCAGACCCCGGTGGGGGCGATGCCGGGGCCGGGGCGGCGGTCTACAAGTCAACCTGTGCGTCCTGCCACGCCCCCGATGCGACCGGCCTGGACGGCCTCGGGAAGGCCCTGGTCGGGACCGACTTCATGGCCGGCCAGTCCAGTGACGAGCTGGTCGCCTTCCTGAAGGTGGGAAGGGGTCCGTCCGACCCCGGGAACACCACCGGGATCCAGATGCCTCCCCGCGGCGGCAACCCGGCGCTCAGCGACGACGACCTCCGGGACGTGGTGGCCTACCTGAAGGGCCTGGGGTAGGGCCCGGGAAGGCCGGTCAGACCAGCCCGACCAGGTACCAGAACGGCACGACCACCCCCAGGAGCACCACCAGTCCGGCCAGGTCCAGCGGCGCTCCCCGTGCCATGATCTCGCCCGCGGTGAACAGGCCGGTGTCGTAGGCCAGCATCGTCGGCGGCGTGCCGATCACCAGGGCGAAGTCCACCGACGAGGCCAGCGCCACCACCAGCACCAATACGACCGGGTCGATGCCGACCAGGCCCGCCAGGGGAACCGCCAGGGGGACGAGCGTGGCCGCCGCAGCGGTGTTGGAGGCGACGGTCGTCATCACCAGGGCAGCCACGGCCACGAGGGCCATGGCCGCCGGCCTGGGCCATCCGCTGAGGACGGCAAGGCGGGTGACGAGCCAGTCGGAGGCGCCCGTGTCGACCATGGCCACCCCCAGCGAGAGGCCCCCGCCGAAGGTGAGCAGGGTCGGCCAGGAGATGCGGGTCAGGTCGACCGGTCGGATCCTCCCGATGGTGAACAGCACCACGGCGCCCGCCAGGGCGACTATCCCGGTCGGCTGGCCGTGCAGGGGCTGGGTCAGCCATCCCGCCATCACCAGGGCGAACACCGCCAGCACCTCCACCTGGGGCCTGGTGAGGCGGTTGGTGGAGCCCAGCTCCTCCCTCGCCGCTGCCGTCGCCGACGAGAACGTGGCAGCGTCCACCCTCACCCGGCTGACCAACCACAGGTAGGTGCCCATGATCGGCAGGAACACGACCACCATCGGGAGGCCGAACAGGAACCACTCGGCGAAGCCCACCTGTCGGCCCGTCAGGTCGTCGATGAACTGGATGGCCAGGGGGTTGGCCGGGGTGCCGATGGCGCTGCCCACGCCCCCGACGGTTGAGGCGTAGGCGATCCCCAGCACGAGGGCCCTGCGGTAGCTGGTGCTGCCGGTGGGCTCGGCCACCGCCATGGCTACGGGCAACAGGACCGTCACCGCCGCCGTGTTGGACATCCACATGGACAGGAAGGCGGCGCCGGCCAGCATGGCCGAGAACAGGAGCAGCGGGCTGCGGCCGGCGCGGGCCACGATGGCGGCGGCCGCCAGCCTGTCAAGGCCGACCCGTGAGGTGGCCTCGGCCATCAGGAAGCCCGCGAAGAACAGGACGATTATCGGGTGGGCGAAGGGGGAGAGGGCAGCGGTGGCCGAGGCGGCGCCACCGACCACAAGCACCACCGGTATGGCCAGCGAGGTGACGAAGAGGGGCACGAACTCGGTCACCCAGAGCACGACCACCGCGCCCAGGAGGGCCAGCACCACGCCGGCGTGGCGCGGCGGCCGGCGGCCGGCCACGACGTCGTCGCCGTCCTGGCTCAGCACTGGGACCGTGTGGCGGCCGCCGTCGGGGGTTATGAGCGCCACCTGCACGTCGTCCAGGCCGAGCCTCCTGCCCGGCGCTGATACGAAAACCTCGAACGGGCCGTCCACGGGAACGCCACCCTCAGCACGCAGCCCCAGGCCTCCTGTGGCCACCTCCAGCCGGTCAGTTGAGCCGACCTCCACTGGGAACGCCGCCCCCGTGCCGTCCACGACCACCTCGAGGCTCCCCGGGCCGGCCTGCCAGGCCCCGGGCGAGGCCATCAGGCCGATGCCCGCAGCGGCCAGGGCCAGGGCCGCGACCAGCACCCGCCCCCGCGTCGAAAGCCGGCCGGGGCGCTCGTCGGTCACGCCGCCGATGCTAGGGGCCACAGGACCCCCGGGCCGGGCCAGCCGACCCGGGATGACTGCGCCCATCTTGCGGGAATAGGGTTCGACCGAGGTCGCCGATTGGGGCCAGACGACTCCCGGGAGGGTTGCCATGAGCGGAGAGATGGTCGAGTTCAGCGCCAACGGGGAGGCGGCCGGCGGCTACCTGTCCCTTCCGGCGTCGGGCAGCGGCCCGGCGGTGATGGTGGTGCAGGAGTGGTGGGGGCTCGTTCCCCAGATCAAGGGGGTCTGCGACCGCCTCGCAGGGGAGGGGTTCGTGGCCCTGGCCCCCGACCTCTACCACGGCGAGATGGCCTCCCACGTGGAGATGGACAAGGCGGGGGAGCTGATGACGTCACTGCCGCCGGAGCGGGCGGCACGCGACATGTCGGCGGCCATCGACTACCTGCTCTCGCACCCTGCCACGACCGGCGCCGCCGTGGGGGTGACCGGCTTCTGCATGGGCGGGATGCTGAGCCTCATGATCGCCGCCCTGGAGGGGGACCGGGTGGCGGCAGCGGCCCCCTTCTACGGGGCGCCCCTGGGCGACGACGGTCCCGACTGGTCGGGGCTCACGGCGAGGGTGGAGGGGCACTTCGCCTCCTCCGACGACTTCTTCCCGCCCGAGGCCGTCCAGGGCCTGGAGTCGGCACTTCGGGACTTGGGCAGGGACGTCACCTTCCACGTCTACGAGGGAACCGGGCACGCCTTCGCCAACGAGGAGAACCCGCTCGGCACCTACGACGAGGCCACAGCCGCGCTGGCCTGGAGCCGCACCCTGGACCTGCTCCGCAGCAGCCTCTGACCCGCCGGCGGGTCCCCTCAGGGCGCCTCGGCGGCCAGCAGGCCAGCGCCCAGGGCCCCGGCGTCAGGTCCCAGCTTAGCAAGCACCACATCGACGGCTGGCCTGTACTCCGAGCCGAGCAGGAGCTTCTCCAACCAGCCCTGTGTTCCCGACCGGAGCGGCTCGCCGATCCTCACCAGGCCCCCTCCGAGCACGATCCTCTCCACATCCAGCACGACGACCAGGTTCGCCAGCCCCAGGGCCACGTTGTGGCAGAACCCCTCGAAGATCGTCTCCGCCTCGGGGTCGCCTTCGGCCAGGGCATCCGACACGTGCTGTCCGGTGATCGCCTCCACCGACCCGGCCGCCGCCACCCCTCCCTCGAAGGACCCGGAAGCCGCAGCCTCTCGGCCCAGCCGCCCGAGGGCATTGCCCGACCCGAAGTACTCCCACGGCCCGCGCTGGCCCGTCACGTGCTGGGGTCCGTGCGCCTCCACGACCATGTGGCCCGCCTCGCCGGCGAAGCCGTTGGCACCCTGTACCAGGTTCCCGTCCAGCACAAAGCCCGTGCCTATGCCGGTGCCGAGGGCCACGAAGGCGAAGTTCTCCGAACCCCTGCCCGCTCCGAGCCGGGCCTCGCCGTAGGCGCCGGCCGTGGCGTCGTTCATGACGGCCACGCCCGCCCCCAGCTCCTCCTCCAGGGCGGGCCCGATGGGAAAGCCGGTCAGCTCGGGCAGGTTCGGCGAGAAGTGGACGGTTCCGGACCTGTGCGCCAGGCCGGCCACGGCCAGCCCCACCGGCCCGCTGCGGGCTTCCACACCCGCCCCCATGGCCCTGACCATCCCGGCCAGGGCGTGCACCAGCTCCGGACCGGTGCCGCTGCTCGAGGCCCGGGACCGGTCCAGGATCCGGTGGTCGGCGGGGTCCACCAGGAGCCCGCGGGCGTTGGTTCCGCCGACGTCGAGTCCAACGATCATGGCGCCACAGGCTACGGCCCAACCCCGGTGTCCGGCCCGCCGACCCGGCAGGCCTCCCGGGTGGCGTTGTACCGTTCGGGCCATGACCCCCGAAGAGCTGGACAGGGCCGTGGCCGACGGCAGCGTCGACACGGTGGTGATGGGGTTCACCGACCACTACGGGCGCCTCATGGGCAAGCGCATGGAAGCCGGCCACGTGGCCGGGAGGCTGGAGGAGGGCACCCACGCCTGCGACTACCTGCTGACCGTCGACATGGAGATGGAGCCGGTGGAGGGCTACTCCTTCGCCAACTGGGCCGGTGGCTACGGCGACATGCACCTGGTGCCCGACACGGCCACGCTGCGCCGGGCAGCCTGGTCCGATCGGACCGTCCTGGTCCTCTGCGACGTCCACGACGGCGGCGGGCCGGTGGAGGTGGCCCCCAGGTCGATCCTGCGCCGGCAGGTGTCAGCGGCAGCCGAGGCCGGGTTCCAGCTGAAGGCCGGCTCCGAGCTGGAGTTCTTCCTCTACCGCGACTCGTACGCAGAGGCCGACCGGAAGGGCTACAGCGGGCTCTCGCCGGCCGGCTGGTATGTCGAGGACTACCACCTGCTGCAGGCGGCAAGGGTGGAGGACTACGTGGGCGCGGCGAGGAGGGCGCTGTCCGGCTCGGGCGTTCCCGTCGAGAGCTCCAAGGGCGAGGCCGCCGTGGGCCAGCACGAGCTGAACGTCCGCTACGCCGAGGTCCTGGAGATGGCCGACCGGCACGTTGTCATGAAGCAGGCCATGAAGGAACTGGCCGAGGCCCAGGGGGTGAGCGTGTCGTTCATGGCCAAGCCCCACGCCGACCAGCCGGGCAGCAGCTGCCACCTGCACCTGAGCCTCTGGGCCGACGGGTCCAACGCCTTCGACGCCGGCAGCGACGCCGGTCGGACCGACGCCTTCAGGTGGTTCCTCGGGGGTTGGATGCACCACCTGGTCGACCTGATGCCCTGCTACGCCCCGACGGTGAACTCCTACAAGCGCTACCAGGACGCCTCCTGGGCGCCCACAAGGGTTGCCTGGGCCGATGACAACCGGACCGCCGGCTTCCGGGTGGTGGGTTCGGGTCCGGGCCTGCGTATCGAGTGCCGCATACCCGGAGCCGACGTGAACCCGTACCTGGCCTACGCCGCCGCCGTGGCGAGCGGGCTGGACGGGATCGCCAACAGGATCGAGCCCCCCGATCCGCACGAGGGCGACGTGTACGCCGCCTCGGGCCTGCCAGGCCTGCCCGCCACGCTCGCCGAGGCGAATCGGCGCTTCCGGTCCAGCCCCGAGGCCCGCCGGCTGCTGGGCGACACCGTGGTGGAGCACTACGGGCACTTCTTCGGATCGGAGGCGGCGGCCTACGACCGGGCGGTCACCGACTGGGAGCTCCGGCGCTACTTCGAGCGCATCTGAGGGTCGGCGGGCGGCGGCGCCACGGGCTACACCCCGTCGACCACCACCGTCGTGCAGCGGGCGTTGGCGTGGCGGATGGCCACCACCGGCCGGTACTCCTCCGACTCCAGGAACGCCCTGGCCGCCGCCATGTCCGGGAACTCCACGACTACCAGGCGCGTCGGGGACCAGAGGTCGTCCTCCACCACCTCCATCTGGCCGCCCCTGACCCGGTAGGCGCCGCCGAACCGCTCGACCAGCGGTGCGGCCAGGGCCTTGTACCCCTCGTAGGCCTCGTGGTCCAGGATCGACGTGTCCACTATCACGTATGCGCTCATGCGCCCTCCTTCCTTCTGGTCATGGCACCCTCACAGCCGTATGCCGGTCAGGTCCCCCAGGGCCTCGCCGTTGCGGGAGGCGTCGCCGGCCGTGCCCGTACCGCCCCGGATGATGCGGCGCCTCACGGCCGCCGAGGCCGTGTCGATGGTCAGCACCACCATGATCGTGAACACCAGCACGGCGCCCACCGCGGGGAAGTTCCTGAAGACCAGCTGGGACACCAGCTCGGCGCCCACGCCGCCGGCTCCGATCATCCCCAGCACCGCCGAGGCCCTCACGTTGATCTCGAAGCGGAACAGCCAGTATGAGGTGATCATCGGGAGCACCTGGGGAAGTACCCCCCACCGCATTCCCGACACCCAGCGCCCACCGCAGGCGTCGACGGCCTCCATGGGGCCCTGGTCGATGCTCTCGATGGACTCCGTGGCCCACTTGCCGAGGGTTCCCACCGAGTGCACGCCGATCGCCAGGGCGCCGGCCCACGGGCCCAGGCCGGTGACCGGTATGAGGATCACGGCCAGGATCAACTCCGGGACGGCCCTGATCACGTTGAAGAGCTGCCTGACCGGAGCCCTCACCCACACGGGGGCCACGTTGCCGGCCGCCATGAAGGCAAGCGGTAGCGAGAGGAAGGCGCCGATCATGGTCCCGATCCATGCGATGTACACCGACTCGAAGACCTTGCCGACCACGCCGCGCCCGTAGGCCTCGCCGAAGGCCGGGGGAACCATCCGGCTGAAGATGGCCCAGGCGTCGACAGGTGCTCCCAGCAGCGTCTCCAGGGTCACCTCAAGGCCCGATGCCGACCAGACAGCGCCTGCGACCAGCAGAAGGGCGATCAGCACACGCCGTCGGGTGGCCCCGCGCGGGGGCGAGGGCCGGATCGTGGTCGGTGCCGTCACGTCACACCAGCCGCCTGCGCAGGGCCACGCTGACCTGCTCGATCACGAACACGACCACGAAGATCACCGCCAGGATCCCTAGGACCCGGTCGAACCGGAAGAACTGCCGCTGTGCCTCGACGACCCTGCCGATGCCCCCCGCCCCGACGAGGCCCAGGACGATCGAGGCCCTGATGTTCAGTTCGAAGACGTAGAGGCTGTGGGCCACGTAGGCCGGGAAGACGGTGGGCAGCACACCCGTCCTCACGACGGGGGTGTGCCTGCCGCCGGATGCCCTGGCGGCCTCCAGGGGCCGCGGGTCGGCGCTGTCGACGGTCTCGCCGAACAACTTCACCATCACGGCCAGGGAGAAGATGGACAGTGCCCACGAGCCGGCGAACGCCCCTATTCCCACGGCGGTGACCAGCAGCTTGGCCCAGAACAGGTCCGGCACCGACCTGACCACGTTCATGACCACCCGGCTCACGAACAGCACGACCCTGTTGGGCGAGGTGAGCGGCGACATGGCGAAGGCGATCGGCAGGGACAGGCCGCAGCCCACGAGGGTGGAGATGATGGCGATCTGGAAGGTCTCGACCAGCGGCTCCAGCACGTTGGCCCTGTCGGCCACCCAGTCCCAGGGAATGGGCCAGAACTTCTCCCACAGGGGGTTGGTCCAGACGTTCCAGGCGGTCGACAGGTCGAAGCCCACCCGCTGGCCGGCGAACACGGTGAAGGCCACCAGGGCCCCCGCGATGGCGAAGGACCGGGCCCGCGGCCGCGGTCGCGGTGGCCTCGCCTGTGCCCCGGTCACCCCACCCCTTCCACGTCCTCGTCCAGGGCCATCAGGTCGTCCTCGGTGATCGAGCGCCCGTAGATGCCCCTGAAGGTGTCGTCGTCGACGTCGTCGATGTCGCCGTCGTAGACCAGCTCTCCGTCCCTCAGCCCGATGAGCCTGCGGCCGTACTCCCGTGCCAGGTCCAGGAAGTGCAGGTTCACGAGCGTGGTGATTCCGGTGTCCTGGTTGATCCTGCGGAGGTAGCCCATGACCTGGCGGCTGGTGACCGGGTCGAGGGAGGCGACGGGCTCGTCGGCCAGCATCAGCGAGGGTTCCTGGGCCAGGGCCCGGGCGATTCCGACGCGCTGCTGCTGCCCGCCGGACAGGTCCGAGGCCCTCACGTAGGCCTTGTCCACGATGCCGACCTGCTCAAGGGCCTGCATCGCCACCTCCCTGTCGGCAGCGGGCCACAGCCCCAGCGTGGAGCGCCAGGCGGGCACCGCGGAAAGCCTCCCCATGAGCACGTTGTTGAGCGCCGTCGTGCGGGTGACCAGGTTGAAGGTCTGGAAGATCATCCCGATGTTGGATCGGATCTCCCGCAGTTGGGCAGCCTTGGCGCCCACGACCTCGGTCCCATCGACGGTGATGGACCCACCGGTCGCCGGGACGAGGCCGTTCAGGGCGCGGAGCAGGGTCGACTTCCCCGCACCGGACAGCCCGACGATGACGACGAACTCGCCGTCGTCGATCGTCAGGTCTATGTGGCGGAGGGCCTCCACACCGCCCCGGTACGTGACCGAGACGTCATCGAAGCGGATCACCGCCCTGTCTGGGTTGTGTCAGCGGCGAGGATCAACCGGGCGGCTCGGTGATGCCGAGCGCCTGGGCGGCCTCCCTCACGATGTCGAAGTCGGACTCCTCGGCCCGGCGGATGTCGGTCCAGCCGTAGACCTCGTCGAACACGGCCTCGCCCTCCTCGGTCTGGAGGTAGGCGGCTACCGCGTCGTAGATGGCGTCCTGGAGCGAGTCGGGCAGCAGCGAGCTGGCGGCCACGACGTCGTTCGGGATCTCCGACGTGATGTTGAACACCGTCACCTTCTCACCCACGTCCAGCTTCTCCTTGCGGAGTGAGCGGCGGGCGTCGTCGTAGGACAGGCCCACGTCGGCGTCGCCTCCATAGACCGCTGCAACCGCACCGTCGTGGCCTCCGGTGAAGATGGGCGTTATGTCGTTGGCCGGGTCGACGCCGGCGTTGATGAGCTGCAGGGCCGGGAACAGGTATCCCGAGGTGGAGCTCTCAGAGGTGAACGCCACCCTCTTGCCTCTCACCTTCGAGAGGTCGGCCATGCACGACGTGCCGGCTGAGACCGGGCCCTCGTCGCGTGTCTCTCCAAGGGCCTTGCCGCTGTCGCCGAAGTACACGCCCACCTGGAGGGCCACCGCCTCCAGGGCGCCTACCTGCACCACGCCGTCGCCGCTGTTCTCGAGGGCGGTGGCGGACTCGACGGGCGTGTCGCAGATGCTCGTGTCGTTGGTCATCCACTGGCCGTGGTAGGTGGCGGACCCGTAGCGGATGGCCTGGATGAGCACCTCCATGTTGCCGAACTGCTGCTGGGCCAGGGTGTAGCCGAACGGGCCGAACGCGCCCAGGTCCGCCTTTCCGGTCCCCATGGCCGTGACGAGGCCCGTGTAGTCGGTCGTGACCACGCCCTCGACCTCGATCCCCAGGGCGTTCTCCAGCACGTCGATGAACGGCTGGATGTCGTCCTGGAGGGCCTCCTGTTCCTGGCTCGGAACGAAGCCGAAGACGATCTTGTCGGGCCACGAACCGTCGGCCTTCTGTTGGGTGTCGTCGCTCCCACAAGCCGATGCCACCACAACGACGGCGAGCAGCACTGCGGTAAGTCGTCTGAGGTTCATGTCTCTCCCTCCGGGTTCCCCCGGAACCCACTCTGGAATGCGCCGACCATAGTCAAGTTGGGACCCCGCGGACCAATGCTCCAGCGGAGATCCATCCGCCGGTCCCCTCATGGCCGCTCCCGCCATCGCCCCGCCGTATGGTTCGGCGATGTCCAGCCACCCGACGTCCGCCGGGACGGCCGAGGCCGCCAGGGGCCGCGTAGCGGCCGGGCTGGCCGTCACCTGCTGGTCCCTCGGCAACGTGATGGTTGCCAACCTGGACATGCCCGGCCTCCAGATCGCCTTCTGGCGCCTGTTCCTGGGCGCTGTCACGTACTCCGCGGTACTCCACGCCAGCGGTCGTCGGATCAGCCTGGCCACGGTGAGGCTGGTTGCCCCCGCAGGGGCGATCATCGGGCTGGAGATCGGCCTGTTCTTCGTGGCCCTGCACGCCACGAGCGTCGCCAACGCCACCACCATCGGGGCCCTCCAGCCCATGGTTCTCATGTACGTGGCCAGCCGGCGCTTCCGGGAGGACGTGGCCGGTTGGCTGCTCGGCGCAACCGCCACGGCCATTGGCGGCGTGGCGCTGGTCATGTTCGGCGGCGGTGGGGACGTCGGGGTCAACCTCAGGGGCGACTTCCTGGCACTGGTGTCGATGTTCCTCTTCGCCGCCTACTTCGCCGTGGTGAAGGAGGTCAGGACCCGCATCGACACCTTCACGCTCCAGACGGTGTCCATGGCCGTAGGGGCGGCGGTCCTGTTCCCCCTGGCCTCGGTGGACGCCGGGACCGCACTGCTGCCGTTCCCCTCGGCCCACCAGTGGTTCTGGCTGGCGGCCCTGCTGGCCGTGCCGGGTACCGGGCACTTCCTCATGAACTGGTCCCATCTGCACGTCCCCCTCTCGCTGACGGGCCTCATGACGCTGGCCATCCCGGTCATCTCGGCCGGTGTGGCCTGGCCCGCCCTGGGGCAGCGGGTCAACTCCGTGCAGGGCCTTGGGATGGTCGTGGTGATCGCCGTGCTGGCCATGGTGGTCAGGAGGGACGCCGCAAGGGCCTCCACGACAGGAAACGGGTGAGCGGCCTGGTCTAACCTCGCCGCGACCGGTAGGAGGCCCGACTGGCCGGGCCCTTGTGAACGGGAGAGAGCATGAGCGCCGACGGGACCTGGAACGTGACGATGAACACCCCCATGGGGGCCCAGTCGGGGACCCTCACGTTCTCCACCGACGGGGGGACCCTCACCGGCTCCATGTCGGGACCCCAGGGCGCCGTCGACCTGGAGGACGGAACGGTCGACGGGGACGCCCTCTCGTGGACCGTCAACCTGACCTCGCCCATGCCCATCAAGGTTGAGTCCACGGCCACCGTCAGCGGCGACGAGATCAACGGCGAGGCCAGGCTGGGGGCATTCGGTACGGCCAGCTTCAGCGGTACCAGGGCATGAGCGTCCGGGCCTGCACCGGGGGCCGCTCGACGGGGGAGGGCCCTGTGCGGGGGTCCGGGGCATGAGCGTGGAGGTCTCCACCACCGACGGCCTGCCGGGAAGGCGGGTCGTGTCCTCGCACGGGGTGGCCATCGGCTCGACCGTGCGGGCCAAGCACATCGGCAAGGACATCGGCGCCGGCCTCAAGTCCATCGTGGGAGGCGAGATCAAGTGGTACTCGGAGATGCTGGCCGAGTCCCGGACGCAGGCCATCCAGCGCATGTGCGAGAACGCCGCGGAGCTGGGCGGCGACGCCGTTGTCAACGTCCGGATCACCACCTCCCAGATCATGGGCAACGCAGCCGAGATCCTGGCCTACGGCACGGCCGTCACGACCGAGCCGGCCTGAACCTGGCCGGAACCACAGGGCGACGGGAGGCTCAGGCCGTGGTTCGCACCGGAGAACGGATCCCCGACCTCGAGCTGGAGGCACCCGACGGGTCCCTCGTGGCGGTCTCGCCGGGGCCCCACAGGTACCTGGTGCTCCAGGTGCTGCGCTACTACGGCTGAACGCCCTGCCTCGAGATGCTGGCGCAGTTGCGCCGCCACCACGACGAGTTCGAGGCCAGGGGCGCCGCGGTCATGGCGGTGGGCGGGGCGTCCAGGTCCCAGGCCAGGAGGCTCCTCGGGGCCGGCTGCCCCTTCCCCCTGCTGGTCGACCCTGAGGGCCGCCTACGGCGGACCCTGGGGATCGACCAGCAGCTGACCTGGGCCGAGCTGCTCGGGTGGCACTCCATCAGGAACCTCCTGGTGGGCATGGTCAGGCAGCGGCAGGGCCGTGTCAGCCGGCCCCACACCGACGACCGGCCGGCGGTGGTCGTCCTGGACGCCGAGAGGCGGCTGCTCTGGGCCCACGTCGGCCGGGCCGTCGGCGACTACCCGTCGGTGCAGCAGGTCCTGGCTGCGATACCCGCACTCGACGCCGAAGGGTCCGGTCCATGAGTGCCGGCGTTGGTTCGTGGGTGACCATCTTCAAGAGCCACCTGATGTCGGACGACGACGGCTATGAGGCGATGGCCCAGAGGATGGCAGCCCTCGTGTCAGGAAGGGACGGCTTCCTAGGCATGGACTCAGCCCGGGGAGATGACGGAGTCGGAATTACCCTCTGCTACTGGGAGTCCCTTGAGGCGATCGAGGCATGGGGTCGTGATCCTGAACACCGTGAGGCCCAGAGAATCGGTCTTGAGCGGTGGTATGACCAGACAACCCTGCGGATTGCCAACGTGCAGCGGTCGAGCGAGTACACCCGCCCCGACCCAGACGGCGAATAGGGCTCAGGCGCACCGGGTCGGCCCGGTAGCATCGGCGTGATCCCGCCGGCCCCGCACCGGCCCCGCACCCCTCCGCTGGACCCGCTCCCATGGACGTTCGCGACATCCTGAGAGAAGCCGTGGGGGCAGCGCTGGCCGGTATGGGGGTCGACGCCCCGGCCGGCACCATCGGCCTCGAGCGCCCGACCAACCCCGACCACGGTGACTGGTCCACGAACGTGGCGTTGGCCACGGCCAGGGCGGCGGGTCGCAGCCCCCGCGACATCGGCTCCGACCTGGCACGGCACCTCGAGGCCGATCCGCCCCCGCACGTGGCAGCGGTGGAGGTGGCGGGCCCGGGCTTCGTCAACTTCCGGCTGGCCGACACGTGGCTGCACGAGGTGCTGGCCGACGTGGTGGCGGCCGGCACCGGAGGCTGGGCCTCCCACGAGGTCGGCTCAGGGACCTCGGTCATGGTCGAGTTCGTGAGCGCCAACCCGACCGGCCCGCTCCACGCCGGCCACGGAAGGGGAGCCTGCTACGGGGACTCCGTGGCCCGGCTCTACGAGCGGTGCGGCTACGACGTGGCACGCGAGTTCTACATCAACGACCGGGGCACCCAGATGCTGCTCTACGCCGACTCCCTGGCGGCCAGGGCCGCCGGAGGCGAGCCGCCCGACGGCGGCTACCACGGCCAATACATCGGCGACTGGGCGGCCGAGATGCCGGCCGGCTCGGACCCCCTGGAATGGGGCTACCAGAGGGCCCTGGACGACCAGCGCGCAGTGCTGGAGAGGCTGGACATCCGCTTCGACTGCTGGTTCAGCGAGAGGTCCATGATCGGATCCGGAGCCGTCGACGCCACGGTCGCCGACCTGCGTGACGCCGACGCCGTCTACGAGGCCGACGGCGCACTCTGGCTGCGCAGCAGCGACCACGGCGACGACAAGGACCGGGTCCTCGTCAAGACCGACGGCGAGTACACGTACCTCCTGCCCGATGTGGCCTACCACCGCGACAAGTTCGCCAGGGCCGACAGGCTCGTGAACGTCTGGGGGGCCGACCACCACGGCTACGTGGCGAGGATGCACGCCGCCATGCACGCCCTTGGCCACGATCCCTCCGAGCTGCAGGTGGCCATCACCCAGATGGTCAGCCTCCAGAGGGCAGGCGAGGAGGTGCGGCTCTCCAAGCGCACCGGCGAGATCGTGGAGCTGTCAGAGGTCGTCGACGAGGTCGGGGCCGACGCAGCCCGGTTCACCTACCTGCTGCTCTCCGTGGACTCGCAGCAGACATTCGACCTGGACCTGGTGGCAAGCCAGGTCAGCGAGAACCCGGTCTTCTACGTCCAGTACGCCCACGCCCGCATCCACTCCATCGCTCGCCGGGCCTCGGAGGCTGGGGTGGAGCGGGCGCCCATCGAAGAGGTTGACCTGTCCCTGATCCGCCACCAGCGGGAGCTTGACCTGCTGCGGGCCCTGCACGAGCTCCCCGACACCGTTCTACGCGCCTGCAGGGAGCGGGCTCCCCACCAGGTCACCACCTGGGCCAGGGACACCGCCGCCGCCTTCCACGGCTTCTACCACGACTGCCGCGTCCTCGGCGAGGGGATCGACCCGGGCCTGACCCAGGCCCGGCTCTGGCTGGTGGAGGCAGTGCGGACGGGGCTTGCCGTGGCCCTGGACCTGCTCGGCGTGGGCGCCCCGGAGGAGATGTGGAGGGAAGGCGAGGAAGCCGGGGGAGGAGACTGATGGCCGGGCCGCTCCCGAGCTACCTGCTCCCCGAGAGCGCCACCGTGGACGGGTCCGGCCGCATGAGCGTGGGCGGATGCGACCTGGTCGACCTGGCCGACGAGTTCGGGACCCCCCTCTTCGTCTACGACGAGGACCACCTGCGCTCACGGTGCCGTGAGGCGGTGACGGCCTTCGGTGACGGCGTGGCCTACGCAGGCAAGGCCTTCCTCTGCGGTGCCATGGCCCGCCTGGTCCACGAGGAGGGCATGCACATCGACGTCTCGACGGGCGGGGAGCTCTACATGGCACTGCACGCCGGCGTGCCGGCCGACAGGCTGGTAATGCACGGCAACAACAAGAGCGACGCCGAGCTGTCCATGGCGGTGGAGGCCGGCGTGGCGAGGATCGTGGTCGACTCCTTCGACGAACTGGACCGGCTGGACGCCCTGCACGGGTCGACCGGCCAGGTCCCCAAGGTGCTCGTGCGGATCACCCCCGGGGTCGAGGTGCACACCCACGAGTTCGTGTCAACCGGCCAGGACGACTCCAAGTTCGGGTTCACCGTCTCGTCGGGCCTGGCGTTGGCGGCGGTCGAGCGGGCTGTGGCGTCCGAGGCCGTCGACCTGGTCGGCCTGCACGCGCACATCGGGAGCCAGGTCTTCGAGGTGGGGGCCTTCTCGCGGGCGGTGGAGGTCATGGTGGGCTTCGCTGCACCGTTCGGGCTCCCGGAACTCTCCGTCGGGGGCGGCCTCGGTGTGCCCTACGTGGAGGGAGAGGCCGCGCCGACCATCACGGAGTGGGCAGGTGGTATCAGGGCGGTGTGCGACGCGGCCGGGGTGACCGCACGGGTGTCGGCCGAGCCGGGCCGGGCCATCGCAGCAGCGGCTGCCGTGACCCTCTACCGCGTGGGGACCATCAAGGACCTTCCGGGCCTGCGCACCTACGTGGCGGTTGACGGGGGCATGAGCGACAACCCACGGCCTGTGCTCTACGGCTCGGGCTACGAGACCTTCCTGCCCCGAGCCGCCTCAGCGGACCGACCCAGGGCCATCCGCCTGGTCGGGAAGCACTGCGAGTCGGGCGACCTGCTCGTCCGGGAGGGCTTCGTGCCCGAGGACCTGGCGGTCGGCGACGTGGTGGCTACGCCGGTCACCGGCGCCTACGGCCACTCGATGGGCTCCAACTACAACCAGGTGCTGCGGCCGGCCATCGTGTTCGCCGCGGCGGGCCGGGCCCGCCTGGTGGTGGCACGGGAGACGTTCGAGGACCTGGTCAGCCGCGATCGCTGAATCCGGGCCGGTGCCCGAACCGCGGCCCGGTACCGTCTACCGGATGGACCACACCCCTGTCCGCGTGGCGCTGCTCGGATGCGGCACGGTCGGAGCCGCCCTGGTAGCCCTGGTCGACGAGCAGCGGGCGAACGTCGAGGCCCGCACTGGCATGAGCCTGGAGATCGCCAGGGTCGCCGTCAGGGACCTCTCAGTGGACCGCGGCGTGCCGGTACCGTCGGAGGCCTTCACGACCGATGCCGCCGCGGCGGTGGCGGACCCCGGAACCGACCTGGTCGTGGAGGTCATGGGCGGAATCCAGCCGGCCAGGGACCTGGTCATTGCGGCCCTGTCGGCAGGCAAGTCGGTCATCACCGCCAACAAGGAACTGCTGGCTGCCCACGGCGAGGAGCTCTACGCGGCCGCCTCGGAGGCCGGGGTGGACCTGCTCTTCGAGGCGGCGGTGGCCGGCGCCATCCCGATCATGAGGCCGCTGCGGGAGTCGTTGGCGGGCGAGCCCATCCAGCGGGTCATGGGGATCGTGAACGGCACGACCAACTTCATCCTCACCCGCATGTCCGAGGAGGGGACCTCCTACGGGGAGGCCCTGGCCGAGGCGCAGGACCTGGGTTACGCGGAGAGCGACCCGACGGCCGACGTGGAGGGACTCGACGCCGGGGCCAAGGCCGCCATAATCGCCACGCTGGCGTTCGGCGTGAGGGTCGTGCCGGGCGATGTGTACCACGAGGGCATCACGCGCGTGACCGCCGACGACATCGAGGCCGCCAGGCACATGGGCCACTGCATCAAGCTGCTGGCCGTGGCCGAGAGGCTGGCCGCGGACGACGGAGGGGCCGAGGTGGCGGTCAGGGTCCACCCCACGCTGGTACCCGCGGACCACCCGCTGGCGGCCGTGAACGACAGCTTCAACGCCGTGTTCGTGGAGGGCGACGCGGTGGGGGAGCTCATGTTCTACGGCCGCGGGGCCGGCGGAAGGCCGACCGCCTCGGCTGTGTTCGGCGACGTGATCGACGCCGCCTCCAACCTGCGCCGCGGCCGTGGGGCCCGGATCGGGGCGCTCGAGACGGCCCGGATCTCGCCCATAGGCGACCTCGAGTCCGCCTACTACCTGAGCGTCGAGGTCGACGACCGGCCCGGCGTCCTGGCCGGCGTAGCCGCGGTGTTCGGGGAGCACGGCGTGTCGATCAGGTCGATGGAACAGATCGGGCTGGGTTCCGAGGCCCAGCTCCGCTTCATCACCCACAGGGCGCGCGAGAGCGACCTGCAGGCCACCATCGTCGGCCTCCGTGCCGTCCCCAGCGTGTTGAGCGTGGGCAGCGTCCTGCGGGCCCTGGGCGACTGACGGGCGGGCCTGGGTGCACTATGTGAGCACGCGGGGGGCCGCCCCCGCGCTGTCCTTCTCCGACGCCCTGCTCGTCGGGCTGGCCGCCGACGGCGGCCTTTACGTGCCCGACGGGTGGCCGCGGCTGCCTACGGGTGGGTCCGGCGACTACGTCGGGACAGCGGTCGAGGTCATGGAGCCCTTCCTCGGTGGATGCATCGACCACGACGCGTTCGCAGCGATCGTGGCAGACGCCTACTCCACCTTCGACCACGACGAGGTCGCCCCCCTGCGGGAGCTGGGCGACGGCCTCCACCTCCTGGAGTTGTTCCACGGGCCGACCCTGGCGTTCAAGGACATGGCACTGCAGCTGGTGGGGCGGCTCTTCGACCACGAGCTGACCCGAAGGGGGGAGAGGGTCACGATCGTCGGCGCCACGTCGGGCGACACCGGTTCGGCGGCAATAGAGGCCTGCCGCGACCGGGAGAACCTGGACATAGTCATCCTGCACCCGGCGGGCCGGGTCTCGGAGGTGCAGCGGCGACAGATGACCACGGTGGACTCCGCCAACGTGCACAACGTGGCGCTGGACGGCACCTTCGACGACTGCCAGGACCTGGTGAAGGCCATGTTCGCCGACGAGCCGTTCCGGAACCGGATGCGGCTCTCGGCGGTGAACTCCATCAACTGGGCCAGGGTCATGGCCCAGGTCGTGTACTACGTGGTGGCGGCCGACCGCCTGGGGGGCGGTCCGGTGGACTTCGCCGTGCCCACCGGGAACTTCGGCAATGTGTTCGCCGGCCACGTGGCACGCCTCGGCGGGCTGCGGGTTCCCACGCTGGTCGTCGGCAGCAACCGCAACGACATCCTCACCAGGTTCCTCGACGACGGCAGGTTGGAGGCACGTGAGGTCGTTCCGACCATCTCACCCAGCATGGACATCCAGGTCTCCTCGAACCTGGAGCGCCTGCTGTTCGAGCTGACTGGTCGCGACGGCCGCGCGGTGTCCGACCTGCTGGACCGCTTCCGGGAGGAGGGCTCGGTGGCAGTCGACGGGGCCCTGCACGCGGCCCTGTCCGAGGGTTGGGCCGGAGCCCGCTTCGACGACGACGAGGTGCTGGCCTGCATGACCGACGAGGCCGACCGGTCCGGCGTGGTCCTGGACCCGCACAGCGCCGTCGGTGTGCTGGCCGCCCGCGCCTGCCGCCGGGACCCCGGTGTGCCGATGGTGGCGCTGGCCACCGCCCATCCAGCCAAGTTCCCCGACGCAGTCGAGGAGGCCACGGGCGTCCGACCGGCCCTGCCCGAGCGCCTCGCCGACCTGCTGGACAGGCCCGAGCGGATGACGCACCTCCCGAACGACCTGGCCGGGGTGGAGGCCTTCGTGGAGTCCAGGTCCCGTGTCGCCTGACCGCCCGGTCGGCAGGCTCGCTGGATCCACCCCACTGGATGGCAGGATGGCCGTCCTGTGAAGTACGTGATCTGCGTCCCCGACGGCTGCGCCGACCTGCCCGTGCCCGAGCTGGACGGCCGGACCCCGCTGGAGGCCGCCAGGACGCCGAACCTGGACGCCCTGGCGGCACGGGGGACCGTGGGCAGGGCGGCGGTCATACCCGAGGGCATGGCGCCCGGCAGCGACGTCGGCAACATGTCCATCTTCGGCTTCGACCCCGCCGACCACCACACCGGCAGGGCGCCTATTGAGGCCGCCGCCATGGGCATCACCCTCGGACCGGACCAGGTGGCCTTCAGGTGCAACCTGGTGACCGTCGTGGACGGCGTGATGGTCGACTTCGCGGGCGGCAACCCGCCGGTGGCGGAGGCAGCCGAGGCGATTCGGCGGGTCGACGCCGAACTCGGGGCCGGGCGCAGCGGCGTCTCGTTCCACCCGGGCATCAGCTACCGGCACTCCATGGTGGTGCCGGCCGGCTGGGCCGATGCGGTGTGCACGCCCCCACACGACCTGACGGGCGATCCGGTGGTGCTGCCGACCGGTCACGCCGCAGGCCACCTGACGGACCTGATGGAGGCCTCGAGGGCGGTCCTTGCGGGAACGGACCTGGAGGCCAACCAGATCTGGCCGTGGGGTCAGGGGTTCCAGCCGCGGATGCCCTCCTTCAGCGAGGTCCACGGCGTGGAGGCCGGGCTTGTCACGGCCGTCGACCTGGTGCGGGGAATCGGGGTCCTGACGGGGGTCAGGGTGGTCGACATCCCGGGGGCTACCGGTTGGTACGACACCGACTACGAGGGCAAGCGGGATGCCGCCCTCAGGGGCCTGGCCGACGGCCTGGACCTGTTCGTAATACACGTCGAGGCCACCGACGAGGCGGGCCACGCCGGGGACGTCGGGGCCAAGGTCGAGGCCCTCGAGAACTGGGACAGCCGGATCCTGGCAGACCTGGTGGTCGGCCTCGACGAGATGGGTCCGTGGCGGCTGCTGATGCTTCCCGACCACGCAACGCCGCTCACCACCCGCACGCACACGCCCGACCCGGTGCCCTACCTGCTGGTCGACTCGGAGGTGGACGGGCCCGGGGGGTTGTTCACCGAGCCCGGGGTGGCCGACTCACCCCTGGTGGCGGGACACGCCCTCGTTCCGATGCTGCTGGCCGGCTGATTTGGCCTAGCTGCAACAGCAGGTGGAGGCATCCGGGTCGACGTCGACGTTCTCGAACTGCTCGTTGTCGCCGGTCTTGACGTACCACTCCCAGCGCGTCTCGTCGGGTCCCTTCAGCCAGGTCTCGGTCTTGTCGGCGTAGCAGCACATGGCGTCGCCGACCCCGGTGGTCTCCAGGCCTGCTCCGGTGAGCCGGGCCTCGGCGGCCACCACCTCGGCAGGTGTCTCGGCCTCGACCCCCAGGTGGTTGAGGGTCCCCCCTCCCGAGGGATCCTCGAAGAGGACCAGCTTCAGCGGTGGGTCGGCGATGGCGAAGTTGGCGTAGCCCGGGCGGACCTTGGCCGGTGGGGTGTCGAACATCCTCGTGTAGAAGTCGATCGACTCCTCCAGGTTGCTGACGTCAATGGCGAGTTGCAGCCTGCTCATTGTGTGCTTCCTTCCTGTCGGGGCGTGGGACTATGTATCGATGCTTGCCAATATAGAGAGCAGTCTATATATTGTCAACCGTGACCCCTGCCACCGACGCCGCCTGCTGCCCCCCTATCACCGAGGCCTCCCTCGACGCCGAGGAGGCCAACCGGCTGGCGGGCGTGTTCGCCGTGCTGGCCGACCCGGTGAGGCTCCGCCTCTTCAGCCTCATCGCCTCCAGGCCGGGAGGCTCCTGCGCCTGCGACCTCGTGGAGCCGCTGGGAAGGTCGCAGCCCACGGTCAGCCACCACCTGAAGGCCCTGCACCAGGCCGGCCTGGTCGCCCGGGAGCGACGGGGCCGCTGGATCTGGTACTCGGTCCGCCCCGAGGCCCTGGCCGAGGCCGCCAGCCTGCTGTCCTGCTGAGCCGCCGGCCGGTCGGGGGGATGGTTGTGGCGGCTCCCGGCACGTTTGTACAATGGCCGGGTCGTCGGGCGGGGGCTGACGGAGTTCTTCTGCCCCCATTGTTCCGCTGACCTCCGCCGCAGGCGGTTCGCCTTCCGCCCCGGTGGGTTCCGCGTCGGGCCGGCAATTGCCGGCGCGGGTCCGTCGACCAACCAAACCCGATACCCCCGGCCCGGGGGCGGGGGTACCCGTTTCCGGTGGGTGATCCCACCCACTGCAGGCAATGCCCACGACAGACGAGAGGTGTCTGAGCATGGACTCCACCCAACTCGAGCGCACGACGCTGGAGGCCAAGGACCGCGACGAGCTGACCACCATCGCCACGGCGCTGGGAGGCAAGCCCGGGTCGCGTGCGCGGAAGGCTGAGATCGTCGACCTCATCCTGGAACTGGCCGGTTTCGACGGCGCCGCGCCTGCGGCCTCGGGCAACGGCTCGGAACCCGTGGAGGCGGGCGAGGCCCCGGATGGGCCGCCGGCCGAGGAGCCGCCGGCCGCGTGGGAGACCGAGGTCGCAACCGAGGAGGCGGAGCAGAAGGCCGAGCAGGGGGCCGAGCAGCAGGCCGACGAAGACGCAGCCGAGAAGGGGGACGGGCCCCGGAACAGGTCCGGGGCCGGCGAGGCCCGTGGCGGCGGCCAGGGCCGCAACCGCCAGCAGGACCAGGCCGAGCCCGGCAACCGCCGCCGCCGCCGGCGCGGCCGCGATCGCGACCAGGCCCAGGACGAGGCCTGGGACGGCGAGCCGGTCGACGTCGAGGGCTACCTGGACCTGCGCGACGAGGGCTACGGCTTCCTGCGGGTAAACGGCTTCAGGCCCTCCAAGCAGGACGCCTACGTGTCCGTCAAGCAGGTGAGGCAGTTCGGCCTGCGCAGGGGCGACCACCTGGTCGGGGCCTCCAGGCCCGCCAACCGCAGCGAGAAGAACCCGGCCCTGCTCCGGATCGACTCGGTGAACGGCAAGACGCCCGAGGAGGCCAAGGGCAGGCCGCGCTTCGAGGACCTGACGCCGCTGTTCCCCGACGAGCGGCTACGCCTTGAGGTCGACGGCGACTCCGGGAACATGACCTCCCGGATCGTGGACCTGATCTCGCCCATCGGCAAGGGGCAGCGCGGCCTGATCGTCTCGCCCCCGAAGGCCGGCAAGACGACCATCATGAAGACCATCGCCCGGTCCATCGAGACCAACCACCCCGAGGTGAAGCTGATCGTCCTGCTGGTCGACGAGCGCCCGGAGGAGGTCACCGACATGCGGCGGTGGCTGCAGCGTGGCGAGGTCATGGGCTCCACCTTCGACAGGCCCAGCGACGAGCACACCCACCTCTCCGAGATGGCCATCGAGCGCGCCAAGCGCATGGTCGAGTACGGCGAGGACGTGGTGATCATCCTGGACGGCATCACCCGCCTGTCGCGTGCCTACAACCTGGCAGCCCCGGCCACTGGCCGGATCATGTCGGGCGGAATCGACACCGGCGCCCTCTACCCGCCGAAGAAGTTCTTCGGGGCGGCACGCAACGTCGAGGAGGGCGGCTCCCTGACCATCCTGGCGACCGCGCTCGTCGAGACCGGCTCCAAGATGGACGAGGTCATCTTCGAGGAGTTCAAGGGCACCGGGAACATGGAGCTCCGCCTCGACCGCCGAATTGCCGAGCGCCGCGTCTACCCGGCAATCGACGTGAATGCCTCCTCGACCAGGCACGAGGAACTCCTCTTCGAGCGGAAGCAGCTGAACCAGGTATGGAAGCTCCGCCGGGTACTGAACGGCCTGGCCAACGACGGCGACTCCGGTGCCGCAGCGGGCCTGGAGCTGTTGATCGACAGGCTGAAGACCTTCAACGACAACGACGAGTTCCTGGCCGAGGTTGCCAAGGGCCCGTCGATGGGTGGCTGAGGCAGAGCCCCAGGCACCCACGCCACGGGTTGCCGCCGGAGCCGGCGCACCGCAGACTGGAGCCCCTATGAAGTCCGACATCCACCCGAACTACCGCCCAGTGGTCTTCCAGGACCTGTCCGAGGGCACCACGTTCGTGATCCGCTCCACCGTCGAGACCGACGACACGATCACGCTCGACGACGGTGTCGAGTACCCGCTCGTGAAGGTGGAGATCTCCTCGGCCAGCCACCCCTTCTTCACCGGCCAGATGAAGATCGTCGACACCGCCGGCCGGGTCGAGCGCTTCGAGCGCCGGTACGGCAAGCGCCGCAAGGGCTGAGCACACCGCCGGCGGCACCCGTGCGTGCCACCGACAAGCGGGCAGGCACAGGTGAGCGGCGAACCCACTGACCGGGACGCGGTCCTGGCCGGGCGGCTGCGCCTCCTCGCCACCCGGATCCCCGGACCGCCACCGAGCGCCGAACCCGTGCCGGTCGGCGTCGGCTCGGCGATCCTCGACGAGGGCTCGGGTCGCGTGGTCGTCCTGGCCGACGGTCCGGGCTCCGCGAGCGCCCTCGGAGCGGCCCTCCTGCTGGCTGCCGCAAGGGGACTCCAGGACATCGTGGCACTCTTCGACGATCCCGAGCAGGCTGGCGCCGCCGCCAGGCGTGCCGCCTACCTCGAGCCCGAGCCCACGGTCCGCTTGGTGGACGGGGCCGACCTGGTCCAGGTGGACCCGGCACCGCTCCCGGCCTCCGTACCGGCAACCGGGCCGCCCGAGGGCTTCCTGGAACTCTGCCGGTCGGCCGGTCTGGACCCGCTCTGCGAGGGCGGCACCTGGCGAGGCGAGGTGCTCGGCCTGGAGGTCCTGCGACAGTCGGAGGCGGGCATTGAGGTGGGGGTGGGACGCCCCGACAGGGAGGCCGCCGCCATCATGCAGGGCGACCTCCCGACAATCGTCGCAGCCGAGGCCGCGGCTGGAGCGGTCAGGGCGCAGCGGCACGCTGGAGCCGGCGCACACCCGCTCGCCACCCTGGTGCGCGAGCGCTGGCTGCGATGCGACCTGGTCGCCGACCCCGCCAGGATCGACCTGGCCGATCTGGGCGAGGTGGATCCGGTCGAGGCCCCGGCAGGACTACGGAACCGCGCTCCAGCCGCTGCAGTCGGATCCGGCCTGGCTGGCGAACGGGTGCTGGTCGTCTGCTCGGTGGGAGCCGATCCGGGCCTGGTGCCCGTCGCCGCGGACCTGATGGCCCGTGAGCTGCCCGACCGCCTGGTCGTGGCACTACCGGACCGGGACGTGATGGCGCCGACCGTGGCCTCGGTCGCCAGGCTGGCCCTCCCGTCCGAGGTGGTGGGGCTGACCCCCGGTTGGGCGTAGCCGGCGCCCGGGGCCACCCGCCACCCACCGGTACCCTGAGGACGATGCTGGACCAGATCGCCGCCCTCGTGGCCGAGCAGGCCGAGACCGAGGCCCGCCTCGCCGACCCAGAGGTGATCGCCGACCCCGGACTCCTGCAGGCCGCCGGTCGCCGCTACAAGGAACTCGAGGAGGTCCTGGCCGTGGGACGGCCCCTGCAGCGGGCCCACGAGGACCTGACCGCCGCCAGGGAACTGGTCGAGATGGCCGAGGGGGACGACAGGGAGGCGATCAGGCAGGAGGTCTCGGCCCTCGAGGCCCAGATCCAGGACCTGGAGGAGGAGCTCAGGGGGCTGCTCCTGCCGCGCGACCCCAACGACGGGCGCAACGTGATCGTAGAGATCCGCGGCGCCGAGGGAGGCGAGGAGGCCAACCTCTTCGCCAGGGACCTCTACGAGATGTACCTGGCGTTCGCAGCGGTACACGGCTGGTCGGTGGAGGTGCTCGAGGAACGCGGCTCCGACATGGGGGGCCTCACCGACGTCATGTTCCTGGCCCGAGGCGACGACGCCTGGACCCGGCTCAAGTACGAGGGCGGCGTGCACCGGGTCCAGCGGGTGCCGGTCACCGAGTCCCAGGGGCGGGTGCACACCTCGTCGGCGACCGTGAGCGTCCTGCCGGAGGCCGAGGAGGTCGAGGTGGAGATCGACGACAACGACCTCCAGGTCGATGTCTACCGCTCGTCGGGTCCCGGTGGACAGTCGGTCAACACCACCGACTCCGCGGTCAGGATCACGCACCTGCCGACCGGCCTGGTCGTCTCCATGCAGGACGAGAAGAGCCAGCTGCAGAACAAGGCCAAGGCCCTCCGGGTTCTCCGGTCGAGGCTCCTCAAGGCGGAACAGGAGCGACAGCAGTCCGAGGCATCCGAGGCGCGTCGGGGCCAGGTCGGCGGGGGCGGCCGGTCTGAGAAGATCCGCACCTACAACTTCAAGGAGAACCGGGTCACCGACCACCGGATCGGCCTGACCCTCCATCGGCTGGACAGGATCCTGGCCGGGGACCTAGAGGAGGTCACCGACAGCCTGCTGGCCGACGAGCGGACCCGCCAACTGGCCGGGGAGCACGGTGGCGGCTGAGGATGGAAGCCGCTGACGGGACCGTCGACGACGCCACCGTCGGCTGGGCTGAGGTGCTGTCAGCCACCGAGTCCAGGCTGGGTGAGGCGGGCCTGCGGGCGGTCGAGGCCCGCTGGATCGTCGAACAGGCCTCCGGCCTGGACCTCGGGGCCGGCGATGCCCTCGCCAAGCTCGTCACGGTGGGCGGCATGGCACGCCTCGACGGCATGGTCGCCCGGCGGCTGGCCGGGGAGCCACTCCAGTACGTGCTCGGCTCGTGGTCGTTCCGGACCCTCGACCTGATGGTCGACCGGAGGGTGCTCATACCCAGGCCCGAGACCGAGGCCGTGGTGGGGCACGCCCTTGACGAGCTGGACAGGCTGGCCGCCCGGGGTGGCCAGCTGCTCGTGGCCGACCTGGGAACCGGCTCCGGCGCTATCGGCCTCTCCATCGCCGCCGAGAGGGTTGCGGCGATGGTCTGGTGCACCGACGCCTCGGGTGACGCCCTGGCAGTGGCCAGGGCCAACCTGGCCGGCCTGGGCCGCCCCGCCCGGCGCGTCACGATCGCGGAGGGGTCCTGGTTCGGGGCCCTACCAGCCGACCTGGCCGGATCCCTCGACCTGGTCGTGTCCAACCCCCCGTACGTGGCCATCGGCGCCGACCTGCCCGCCGGGGTGGCCGAATGGGAGCCGGAGCCCGCGCTGCTGGCGGGTCCGGCCGGCACCGAGCACCTGGAGGAGATCATCCGGGCCACCCCAGCCTGGCTGGGAGTGGGCGGCTCCCTGGTCCTCGAGATCTCGCCGGAACAGGCCGGGACGGTCGCCCGGATGGCCGTGTCGGCGGGCCTGGTCGACGTCGAGGTGAGGCCCGACCTGGCTGGTCGCGACCGGGCACTGGTGGCCAGGCAGCCGTGACCCTGCGGATGGTGGACGCGGTTGTTGAACCCGAGGCCGCCCTCAGGGACGCCGCTGCCGAGCTCCTGGCCGGGGGCACGGTCGTCCTGCCGACCGACACCGTCTACGGCCTGGCTGCCAGGGCCGCCGACCCGGAGGCCGTGGCGAGCCTGTTCGAGCGCAAGGCCAGGCCGGCCGACAAGAGGGTGGCCGTGCTCGTCACGGGAACCGAGCAGGCTCACACCCTCGTCAGGGCCGGATCCCGGTTCGACCTGCTGGCGGGGAGCCTCTGGCCCGGCCCGCTGACGCTGGTCTGCCCGAGGGCCGCCTCGTTCGGCGCGTGGCTGGGCGAGGGCGACCCGACCGTGGCCGTCCGCTGCCCCGCCCACGACCTTGTGAGGGCCCTGGCCGCCGAGGTGGGCCCCCTGGCCACGACCTCAGCCAACCGGTCGGGAGGGTCGACCCCGACCACCGCAGCCGGAGCGGCCGCCGCGGTCGGAGGCGACCTGCTCGTCCTGGACGGCGGTTCATGCGAGGGGTCCGCATCGACCGTCGTGGACCTGACGAGGACACCGGCCCGGATCCTGAGGGAGGGGTCGATCCTCGTGGCCGACCTGGCAGGGGCCGGAGTGGAGGCCCTCATCGAGTGACCGGGGCGGTGCCGGTAGCATCGGCGCCATGTCCCGGATCGCCGTCGGCTCCGACCACGCCGGGTACCACCTGAAGGAGCAGCTGGCCGACGAGCTGAGGCGCCTGGGGCACGAGGTCCTCGACCTGGGAGCCCACTCCACGGCCCGGGTCGACTACCCTGACTTCGGCGAGGCGGTGGGCAGGGCGGTCTCCACCGGAGACGCCGACGCCGGGGTCTGCGCCTGTGGTTCGGGGATAGGCATCGCCATGGCGGCCAACAAGGTCGCCGGCGTCCGGGCCGCGACGGTTCACGACGTCACCACCGCCCGCCTGGCCAGGCAGCACAACGACGCCAACGTGGTCTGCTTCGGGGAGCGCCTGACAGGCGAGGAGGAGGCCGTGGCTGCGCTCAGGGCCTGGCTGGAGGCTGAGTTCGAGGGTGGCCGCCACGAGGGAAGGGTGGCCAAGTTGGATGCCATCGACCCCTGACCTCCCTGTGCTCCGCGCCGCCGTGGCCGGACCTGCCGGTGCGCCCGGCCCTGCAACGGCCCGGCCGGTCGAGACGGTTCCCACCACCCTCCACGACGACGGCGACCACGACCGGTTCGCCCACTACGCCAGGCGGTCCGACATCGTCGAGTCGGCCGTGACCGGCCGGCCTGTCACGGCCCTGTGCGGCAAGGTCTGGGTGCCCAACCGCGACCCGGACCGCTACCCGGTGTGTCCGACCTGCAGGGACCTCTACGAGAGGAAGCGCGCACAGGAGGCCGGCACCTGAGCAGTGCGGCGGCTGCGGCGCCTCCCTGGATACAACACCTAGCATCACGGCATGGGCATGCTCAGGACCCTCAGGTCGGTGGTGCGCCTGCGGCGCCCCGAGTTCAACCGCACCCACCGCCGCCTCCGCTCGGCAGCGAACGTGGACGACCTGAGGCGCATGGCCAGGCGCCGGCTGCCCGGGGGTGTCTTCGACTACATAGACGGAGGGGCCGAGGACGAGCTCACCATGCGGGCCAACGTGGACGCCTTCCGGTCAGCCACGTTCCGGCCGCGGGTGCTGCGCGACATGGCCACCATCGACACCTCCTCGACCCTGCTGGGTCGGCCGCTGGCCTTCCCGTTCGTGGTGGCGCCCACGGGCTTCACCCGGATTGCAGACCCGGAGGGCGAGTTGGCCGTGGTGCGGGCGGCGGGCCGGGCCGGGGTGCCCTTCACGCTGTCCACCATGGGAACCCGGTCCATCGAGGAGTGTGCCTCGGTGGCCGGCCCCGGTGCCCGCCTCTGGTTCCAGGTGTACACGTGGCGGGACCGCGACCGGGTGCAGGCGCTGGTCGAGAGGGCGGCCGAGGCCGGCTTCGAGGCGATAGTCCTCACGGTCGACACGGCGGTGCTGGGCCGAAGGGAGAGGGACGTGCGACGCGGCTTCACCCTCCCGCCCGAGATCGGCCCCGACACCTTCCTGGAGGGGATCCTCCACCCCGGCTGGACGTGGCGCTTCCTGCGGTCCGACCCGATCCGCTTCTCCAGCGCGGAGGGCACCGGCGCCGGTGACGGCTCCGACGCCGTGTCGCTGGCCGAGTACATGGTCAGGCAGTTCGACCCCGGGTTGTCGTGGCGTGACGTCGAGTGGCTCCAGTCCATCTGGAGTGGGCCGATCATCCTGAAGGGGATCCAGACCGTCGCTGACGCCCGGCTCGCCGTCGACGCCGGAGTGCAGGCCATAGCCCTTTCCAACCACGGCGGCCGGCAGCTGGACGGGGCGCCCACACCATTCGGGCTGGTACCCGAGGTGGTCGAGGCCGTCGGTGGCGAGGTCGAGGTGATCTGCGACGGTGGCATCAGGCGGGGCGGCGACATCGTCAAGGCCTGCGCCCTGGGGGCGGACGCCGTCATGACCGGGCGACCCCACCTGTATGCCCTCGGGGCCGCCGGGGAGGCGGGCGTCGACCACATGCTCGGCCTCATGAGGTCGGGGATGGAGCGCACCATGGCCCTCGTCGGCTCGGCCACCGTGGCGGGCCTGGACCCGGCCCTCGTGGACCTGGGCGCCTGAACTCGGGGCCGCCGCCACCGTGCGGCGGGGCTACGGTCGCAGCGGATGAGCCGGCCGAACCTCCTGTTGTTCACGCCAGACCAGCTGCGTGCCGATGCTGTCGGCTGCTTTGGCAACCCGGCCGCCCACACCCCAAACGTGGACTCACTGGCGGCCCGGGGCGCCAGGTTCGACTCCGCCTGGAGCCAGCACTCGGCATGTGCCCCCAGCCGGGTCTCGTTCATGACCGGGTGGTATCCCCACGTCGCGGGACACCGGACCCTCGACAACCTGCTGGCGCCCGAAGAGCCCAACCTGCTCCGCCTCCTGGGGAATGCCGGCTACAACGTGGCCCTGCCGGGGCACCGCGGCGACGTGTTCGCCCCGGGGGTGACAGAGGCCAGCACCGACTTCTGCGGCTTCCTGGACACCCCACAGGTCGGTTTTGCCGACCTCCGGGTCGCCCACGGTCCGGACCATCCGCTCACGAGGGGCTTCTACCTGGGCCGCCAGGGAGAGGCCCCGCGCGTCGACGTCGACGAGGCCACGACCAGGACGGCAATCCGCTGGCTGGAGGAGGGGCTGGACGACCGGCCATGGGCCATGTGGGTACCGCTCTTCGCCCCCCACCCACCGTTCATGGTCGAAGACCCCTGGTTCTCCATGCACGACCGGGCGGGCGTACCCCTGCCCATTCCCGCCGAAGCAGGCGTGGGCAAGCCGGCCTTCATGGAGGAGTACAGGCGCCGGTACGGCTGGCAGGACCTGGCCGAGGAACACCTGCGGGAGATCACCGCCACCTACTACGGGATGGTCAGCCGGGTCGACGACCAGTTGGGGCGCATCCTGGCGGCCGTCGACCGGGTGGGCACCGGCGATGACACGGTCGTCGTCTTCTTCACGGACCACGGCGAGTACCTGGGCGACCACGGCCTGGTCGAGAAGTGGCCCTCGGGCCTGGACCCGGCCCTGATGCGCAACCCCCTGGTGGTGGCGGGGCCGGGGGTGGCCGAGGGTTCCGTGGTGGCCGGCGAGGTCGAGTTGGTCGACCTGCTCGCCACCTGCCTGGAGCTGGCCGAGGAGGAGGCGTCACACTCCCACTTCGGCCGCAGCCTCACCGGGCTCCTCGCCGACCCGGCCTCGCCCCACCGCGACGCCGCATTCTGCGAGGGGGGCTTCAATCCGGCCGACGAGCACCTCTTCGAGGAAGCCGGCTGGCTCTACCGGCACAAGGGTGAGATCCAGCACGAGATGCCCCACCTGGTGGGAAAGGCGGTCTGTGTACGTACCTCGTCCTGGTCATTCGTCTACCGGGTGGAGGAGGGCGACGAGCTCTACGACAGGGTGGCCGACCCGTCCGAGGTCGTGAACCTCCTGGCCACGGACAGGTCCGACGACCAGGAGGTGGTCGACACCGTGGCCGGCATGCGGGACCGGCTGCTGGGTTGGCTGGTGGAGACGGGCGACGTGGTCGGCTGGACGAAGGACCCCCGCTTCCCCGAGATCCGGAGCGGCTGGCGCCACGAGGCCCAGGTGCTCGGGAGCCCCTTCTGACATGGCAGTCCCCGACGATCCCCACGGCACGGGCGGCCCCCTGGAGTTGTCCGAACCGGGCACGCTTGCGGGCGCCACGGCACGGGCCCTCTCCGCGGAACCCCGGAGGCCCCTGCTGCACGACGACGGTCGCTGGACCTCTAGGGCGGAGTTCCTGGAGCGGACCGTCGCCGTGGCCGGCCGGCTGGCCGGCGCCGGCCTCGTCCCGGGCGACCGGGTGCTCCTGTCTGGCCCCTCGTCAGCCGACCTGGCCGTCGCACACGTGGCGTGCCTCAGGTCGGGCCTCGTCGTCGTGCCGGTGAACGGCGCCTACACGGTGTCCGAGCTGGGCCACATCGTGGCCGACTGCCGCCCGTCGTTGGCCCTTGTCGACCACCCCGGTTGGGCCGCTGACCTGGCCGCCATGGATCCCGCGATGCTCACGGCGTCCACGTCTGTGGACCTGGCAGACGGCACGCCACCCGTGCTGGACGCGGCCCGGCCGGCCGATCCAGCCGTGATCATCTACACCTCCGGCACAACCGGCGCACCGAAGGGTGCGGTCCTGACCCAGGCCAACCTGTTGGCGGGCGCCGAGTCGGTTGTGTTGGCCTGGCGGTGGACCTCGGCAGACCGGCTCCTCCTGTGCCTCCCGCTCTTCCACATGCACGGGCTGGGCGTGGGCCTCCACGGCACCCTTCTTGCCGGTGCGTCGGCGGTGCTCCAGCAGGGCTTCGACCCCGGCGCCGCCCTGGCCGCCCTGGCCCGCCACGACTGCACCATGTTCTTCGGGGTGCCGACCATGTACCACCGGTTGGCGGGGCACGACGGCGTGGGGGAACTCGGCCGGCTGCGGCTGTGCGTGGCCGGTTCGGCCCCGCTGCCGGCGGCCCTACACGACCGCCTGAGCGATGAGGCCGGCACGGCGGTGCTGGAGCGCTACGGGATGACCGAGACCGTGATGCTCGTGTCCAACCCCTACGACGGCGAGCGGCGTGCTGGCTCGGTGGGGTTTCCGCTGCCCGGCGTGGACCTGTGCCTCGATGCCGACTCGAGCGAGATCCTGGTGCGAGGTCCCAACGTGTTCGGTGGCTACTGGGAGCGGCCGGAGGCCGACACGGAGGCGTTCGTGGAGGACCCCGACGGCCGCTGGTTCAGGACAGGCGACATCGGGGAACTGGACGACGACGGCTACCTGTCGATAGTCGGAAGGTCCAAGGAACTGGTGATCTCGGGTGGGTTCAACATCCACCCCCGGGAGGTCGACGACGTTCTGATCCGCCATCCGGCTGTGGCAGAGGTGGCCGTGGGCGGGGTTCCCTCCGCGGAGTGGGGCGAGGAGCTGGTCGCCTGGGTCGTCCCGGAGGAGGGCGGACCGGCGCCCGGCGTGGATGAGCTCCGGTCCTTCGCCAGAGGCAGCCTGGCCGCCCACAAGCTCCCCCGTCGGGTGGTCGAGGTGGCGTCCCTTCCGAGGAACGCCCTCGGCAAGGTCATGCGCCACGAGTTGCGCGATGCTGCGGCCCATGGGTGACCGTGCCGCGGGGCCGACGTGCGTGGCCTTCCACTTCGATGTGATGTGCCCCTGGGCCTACCAGACGTCGCTGTGGATGCGCGAGGTGCGCGACAGGTTGGGCATGGAGGTGGACTGGCGGTTCTTCAGCCTCGAGGAGGTGAACCGGGCCGAGGGCAGGAAGCACCCCTGGGAGAGGGAGTGGTCCTACGGCTGGTCCATGATGAGGATCGGAGCCCTCCTGAAGCGGCGGGACCCGGCCCTGAACGACGCCTGGTACCTGAGGGCCGGCACGGCCCTGCACGTGGAGGGCCGCAAGCCGCACAGGCCCGAGGTGGCCCGTGACCTGCTGGTCGAGATCGGACAGGCTCCGGGCCTCGTGGACAAGGCCCTCGCCGACGCCACGACCCACGACGACGTCCGCGCCGACCACGAGGCGGTCATCGCCCTCGGCGGCTGGGGCGTGCCCACCCTCGTCTTCCCGGGTTCGGACGAGGACCCCTCCAGGAAGTTGTTCGGGCCCGTCCTGATCGACCCGCCGATGGGGGAGGACGCCGACAGGCTGTGGCAGCTGGTCGTGGGCTGGCTGGACTACCCGCACCTGTTCGAGATGCAGCGGCCCAAGACACCCGGGGACCTGGCCCAGGTAGCCCAGGTGTTCAGGCCCTATGTGGAGGCGCGGGAGTGGAACACCGTCGCCAACCCGACCCCCTGACGACCCGACAGGCGAGGAGCACCTGAGTGGAGATACACCTTGACAGGGAGCGGATCCTGGGCGGCCTGGCACAGATCTGGTCCGAGTGGTCGACGTGGGCAGCCGACCTGGGAGCCGAAGAGTGGTCCACCCCCAGCCGCTGCCCGGGTTGGACCGTCCAGGACAACATGGCCCACCTGGTCGGAACAGAGCGCATGCTCCAGGGCCACCCGGCGCCGGACGTGGAGTTCCCAACCGCCCACCTCAGGAACCCGATAGCCGAGGGGAACGAGCGGTGGGTCGAGTCGATGCGGGCCCTGTCAGGATCCGAGATGCTGGAGCTGTTCGACAGCGTCACGGCTGAGCGGTTGGGGCAGTTGGACGCCATGTCCGACGAGGAGATCCTGAAGGTGGGCTGGTCGCCCATCGGTGAGGTGCCCTACCTGCGCTTCATGCACGTGAGGGTCTTCGACTCGTGGCTGCACCTCGAGGACTGCCGCGGCCCCCTCGGTCACGAGCCCTCGTCGGGAGGCCTGCCAGCCGAGATGGCAGTGGCCGAGGTCTCCACGGCTGCCGGCTACATCATCGGGAAGCTGGGCGGCGCGCCCGACGGAAGCCGCGTCGAGGTGAGGCTGACCGGTCCCGTCGAGGCGACCGTCCGCGTCGCCGTCGACGGCCGGGCGGCCGTGGTAGACGAGCTGGACGGCGACCCGACCGCCTCACTGACGATGTCGTCACACGACTGGCTGGCCCTGACCGGTGGCAGGCTTGATCCCGGTCCGCTGATCGCCGACGGCAGGGTGGAACTCGGCGGAGACGGTGAACTTGCCGACCGCCTGGCCAGGAACCTGGCCTTCACCATCTAGGAGTCCGGACGGGATCCGTGGAACCCCTTGGCGACCACCACGTGCTCGGCCGGCCGATCGTGCCTCCCTTCCCCGAGGGGCTGGGGTCGCTGGTCGTCGGCATGGGCTGCTTCTGGGGCGCCGAGCGGGTGTTCTGGGAGACCCCCGGGGTGTGGACCACGGCGGTGGGCTACGCCGGGGGACACGTCCCCGATCCTGGCTACGCCCAGGTCTGCTTGGGGGCTACCGGCCATGCAGAGGTGGTGCTGGTCGTGTTCAACCCTGCCGAGCTGCCGCTGGAGGGTGTCCTCAGGACCTTCTGGGAGAACCACGACCCCACCCAGGGGATGCGCCAGGGCCACGACGTGGGAACCCAGTACAGGTCCTGCGTCCTCGTCGACGGAGCCCGGCAGCGCGAGGCGGCCGAGGCCACCAGGGAGGCCTACGCCCCGGTTCTGGCCGCGGCCGGATACGGCCCCATCACCACCGAGGTCCTCAACAGGGGCCCCTTCCACTACGCCGAGGAGTATCACCAGCAGTACCTCTCCAAGAACCCCGCCGGCTACTGCGGAATAGGCGGGACAGGCGTGGCCTGCCCGACCGGGGTGCCCGGCTGACTCCGGGTTTCCCCGGCTGCACAGTAGTGGTACCTTTACTTCTGTGAAGAAGGTAAAGGCCAAGCGGACCTGCAAGGTGAGCAGCAAGAACCAGGTGACGATCCCCGTGGCGGCTTTGGCAGAGACGGGCATCGAGGCTGGTGACCGCCTCGTCGTGCGGGCAGACGGCCCCGGCCGGGTGCTGCTGGTCCTGGACGGCGATCCGGTGGCCGAGCTCGCCGGGTCACTCACCGGCTGCTGGGAGCCCGGTGAGCTCGACAGGCTGCGCGACGAGTGGAGCTGACCGTCCTGGACGCCGGTGTCGTGATTGGCTGGATGGACTCCACTGACGCACACCACGGCGCGGCATGCGAAGCCCTGTCGGGGAGCCGGTCCATTGGCAACCGCCTGGCCCTACCGGCATCCGCACTGGCCGAGGTCATGGTCGGGCCGGCCCGACAGGGTCCTGGGTCGGTGGAGGCGGCGACGGAGATGCTCGCCGCCGTCCCCGTCGAGACCGTACCGATCGACGGGAGGGTGGCAGTGGAAACGGCAGCGCTCAGGGCGTCGACGGGCCCACGGCTGCGGCTCCCTGACGCCATGGTCGTGGCCACGGCGATCGTCCTCGGGGCCAGCCGCCTCATCACCACCGACCGCCGCTGGCCATTCGCCACCACCCTCGGGTTCGACGGCGATCTGGTGGTGCTCTGAGCGGCCCCAGGGGCCGGATGCAGCCGGCCGAGGTCCGGGTTGCCCTACGGGGCCACCGATGCCCAGGCGTCAAGCAGCCCGTCGTCCCCCCAGGCCTGCAGGTCGCCACGGCCCCGTCCCCACACGAACAGGGCCAGGTCGGAGGCGGTGCCCGCCACGGCCACGTCGGCCTTGGCGTGCTCGGTGGTCACGGTGAGGCCACCCGGTCCGGGTACCACCAGCCACTCGCCGGGGCCGTCGGTGCGGTGCAGGTGCAGGGAGGCCGCCGGATGGTCCTCCACCCGGCCCCTCCGCTGGTAGCTGAACATCACCGTCACGGCCTCGTCCACGACGTCGGCTGCCAGGTCGGGGTCGATCGGCGACGGGGAGCCGGCGGCCTCCTCGGCGTCCCAGCGGTGGATGGCCGTCTCACTGGCCATGCGCCTCACCCAGAAGCCGACCGTGAGGTCCGGGGACCAGTTCCAGGCCGGCTGCCCCGGATCAGTCGAGGAGAGCAGCTGCACCAGGTCGTCGAGGGCGTCGTCGGCCTCCGGGGCAGGATCCGGCCTGCTGGGCGCCGAGGGGTCGGCTGCACGGACCTGTGCGGCCACGAACCCCCAGACCATGCGCACGTGCTCCACCAGGTCCGCGTTGGTCCAGCCAGGGCATGCGGCGACGGCCGCCTCCGGCGCGGCTGCACATGCCGAGATGAGGGCCCGACCCCCGTCACGAACGTGCTCCAGGTGCTCTGTACGTTCCATGGGGTGGCTTCCTAGCACGAACGACGGGTCCTTCTCACCCGGCGCCCGTCGGGCCGTCGCCGGAACTGCGGCCCTGCTCGCGGAGAAAGGCCTCCAACTCGGCCGCCAGGTCGTCTCCGCTCGGCATCATTCCCTCCATCTGGTCGGCCTGCTCCTCCAGCCTCTGCACGTACCTCGTGACGTCGTCGTCGCCTGCGACGGCGGCGTCCACCTGGCGCTGCCAGTCGGCTGCCGGTTCGTCCAGGTCGGCATAGGCGGTGTCCACGCCGCTGACCTGTTCGAACCAGCGCAGCAGCGCCCGTGTCGCCTTGGGGTTTGGGGTGTCGGGTACGTAGTGGGGCACCGAGACCCGCAGCGAGATGACCGGGGTCCCGGCCCGGTCGAGGGTGTCGTGCAGGACGCCTACCAGCCCCGTCGGCCCCTGGTAGGAGGGGCGGTCCAGGCCCAGGCGGTCCGCCAGGGCCTCGTTGGTCGAGCTGCCCGTCACAGCCGGCGGCCTGGTGTGGGGGGCCATGCCAGCCATGGCGCCGAGTGTGACGACGGTGTCCACCCCCGTCAGGTGTCCCGCCTCGGCCAGGGCCTCGGAGAAGGTCCGCCACCTGAGGTGTGGCTCGGTGCCGCTGACGGCGACAAGGTCGCGTTGGCCCGCCGGGGTCCTGACCACGACCACCTCGTTGCGGGGCCACCGCAGGCGCCGGACGCCGGCATCGTCGAACTCCAGCACCGGGCGCTCCTGGGTGAAGTCGAAGAACGTCTCCGGGTCCACCTCGCCGACCTTGTTGTGGTCGAACCGCTCCGTCAGCCACCCGACCGCAGCTGTGGCCGAACCTGAGGCATCGAACAGGCCCCGGAACGCCACCACGAGCATCGGCCTCTCCAGGTCTGCTGCCAGGTCCTCCCTGGCGATCCAGCTGAGCACGTCCACAGTCACAGGATCGCGCACGCGTGGGCCGGACGCGGTCGCGGGGACCGGGGTGAGCCCCGGCGGCGGGGCCTTGGCTAGGTTCGGGCCATCCAGGCGGAGGCCATGACTTGATTGACGACGCGACCGCCCCCTACGGGGGCTTCGGGGGCCGGGTTGGCCGGGTGCACGCCACCTCCTCCCCGTGGTGGCCGCCCGGCCGGGACACCCCGCCGAGGTCCCCGAACGTCATCGTCATGCTCGTGGACGACCTCGGCTACGCCGACCTGGGCTGCTACGGGTCCGAGATCGCCACGCCGCACCTCGACCGCCTGGCCGAAGAGGGGCTCCGCTACACCAACTTCCACGTCAACCCCATGTGCTCGCCGACGCGGGCGTCGTTGCTCACCGGCCTGAACCACCACATGGCGGGCGTGGCCACCGTCTGCCACCGCGACCCCGGCTACCCCGGCTACTCGATGGAGCTCCGGTCCAACGCCCTGACCCTCGGTGGGGTGCTCCGGGACGCCGGTTGGTCCACGCTCATGGTCGGCAAGTGGCACCTGTGCAGGGACTCCAGCCAGACAGAGGCCGGGCCGCGCGACTCCTGGCCCTGCCAGAAGGGCTTCGACCGCTTCTACGGGATCCTGGACGGCTTCACCAACTACCACCAGCCCCACCGCCTCTACGAGGACAACCACGCGGTCGCCGTTGACGACTACCCGGAGGGCTACTACTTCACCGACGACCTGACCGACCGTGCACTGGACATGGTCGGGGGGGTCCGTGCCGGCCACCCGAGCAGGCCCTGGTTCCTCTACTTCTCGCACGCAGCGGTCCACGCGCCGCTCCAGGTCAAGGCCGACGACGCACCCATCTACCGGGGCCGGTATGGCCACGGCTGGGACCGCGTCCGGCTGGAGCGCTTCGAGCGGCAGCTGGACCTGGGGGTCGTGCCCGAGGGTGCGGTGCTGCCGCCGCGCAACAGCGAGCCGGGCCACTCGGTCGAGGCCTGGGAGGACCTGGACGGCATGCGCCGGGAGCTGTTCGCCCGCTACCAGGAGCTCTACGCGGCCATGGTCCACAACGTGGACTGGAACTTCGGCCGGCTGCGCTCGGGGCTGGAGGCGATGGGCGAGTGGGACAACACGATCGTGTTGTTCACCTCCGACAACGGCGGTTCACGCGAGGGGCAACAGGACGGGACCTCCTCGTACTTCAGGACCCTCATGGCACACAGCAGGGGCAGCTCTCCCCTCGACGACGTCTCCTTCGACCACTCCCGCATGGACCTGATGGGTGGTCCCCGGACCCTGCCCCACTACCCGATGGGCTGGGGAATGGCCTCGTGCACGCCGTTCCGGCTCTACAAGGTCAACACCCACCAGGGCGGCCACCAGGTCCCCCTGATACTCGCCGGGGGAGGCGTTCCGGCCGGCGGGCTGCGCAGCCAGTACCAGCACGTCACGGACCTGTTGCCGACCGTGCTGGAGATGGCCGGCGTGGAGACCCCGACAGAGGTGTCCGGCGAGGCCGTGCCGGAGCCGGCCGGTTCCAGCTTCGTGCCCACCATCGGCGACGCCGAGGCCCCCTCCACCCACGCCGAGCAGTACTACGAGCAGGTCGGACACCGCGGCTACTACCGGGACGGCTGGTCGGCGGTCACCTGTCACCAGCCCCGCACCCCGTTCCGCACCGACGCCTGGGAGCTGCACGACCTGGCCGGGGACCCGACCGAGTCGAGGGACCTGTCCGGAGAGCATCCGGAGCGCCTGGCCGAGTTGCAGGAGGCGTGGGAGGAGGCCGCCTGGGCCAACCAGGTCTTTCCCCTCGACGAGGGGACCGGCCTGGCCTACGCCGTGCGGCCACCCTGGGAGGCCGAGTTGGCCGAGCCGACCACCCTCCTGCCCGGTCAGCCGACGCTGGAGCGCTACCGGTCGCTGCAGCTCGTGAACCTGCGCTCCTTCAGGGTCGATGTGGTCCTGGAGCACGGGAGCGGCGACGAGGGAGTCCTTGTTGCGCACGGCGACCAGGGTGGCGGCTACGCGCTCTATGTCGAGGATGGGAGCCTGGTCCACGTGCACAACGGCTACGGCGTGATGACGAACCTGGACGGGGGCCGGCTGGAACCGGGTGAGACGACGGTGACCCTCTCCATCGAGGCGCCCGGCGACCTGGTCTGGAATGCTGGCCTCCTCGTCGACGGGAACCCTGTGGGTTCGGTCGAGGGCCTGGCCCAACTCACCTCCATGGCGCCGTTCCAGGGGATCGACGTGGGGATCGACCGCCGCTCGCCGGTCTCGTGGGACCTCTACGAGAGGCACGGCCCCTTCCCCTACACGGGAAGGCTCGTGTCGGTCACCTATACGCCCGGAGAACTGTCGCCCGATGCCGGCGCCCGCTGGGTGGAGGTGATGCGCGAGGCGGGCAGCCGCTACGAGTAGCGGGGGGTCGCCTCGTCACCGCTGGGCCACGAAGGCCTCCAGGAGTCCGGCCACGTTTGCCGGCACCCGGGTTACCCGCACCGTGATGCCCACAGCGGCCGCATCCTCTGCCAGGCGCATGATCGTGGTGGCCGCCGTGTAGTCGACGCGACCGCACGAACCCAGGTCGATCGTGAGGCCGTCGATGTCGGGCTCGGCTGCCAGGGCGTCCAGTACCTCCTGCTCCAGCCTCGATGCGGTTGCGAACCAGAGCACCCCACGCGGCTCCAGGTGGAGTGTGCCCGAGTGGACGCGACCCGGGACCGACACGTGGAGTTCACGCCACAGGTGCAGGGCAATCGACAGGACCACCCCGACCATGACCCCCCGCTCGACGTGCGGCGCCGTGATGATGGTTGCGGCGAAGGTGGCCAGGGCCACGACCCCCTGGGGCGTCGAGCGCCTGACCGTCTCGACCATGGTGGCCGGCTGGACCAGGCCCAGCACGGCTGCTATCACCACTCCGCCCAGGACGGCCCGTGGAAGCGACTCCAGCACCCCCGCGAACGGCAGGAAGGCCAGGACCGCCAGGCCGGTCACCAGCCCGGACCACCGCGTCCTGGCACCTGCCAGCCGGTTCAGGGAGGAGCGCGAGAAGGACCCGCCCACCGGGAAGGCGCCCGAGAAGGCAGCTGCCACGTTCGCGAGGCCCTGGCTCACGAACTCGCGGTCGGCGCTCCACGGCTGGCGGTCGGCCGTGGCGAACATGCGCGATATGGACGCCGGCTCGGCGAACCCGACCAGGGCGATCACCACTCCTGCCACCACGAGCGAGCCGGTCGCCTCCCAGGGCAGGTCCAGGCCCAGATCGGGTAGGCCGGTGGGTACCGATCCCACCACAGGACCCTCGTAGCCCGACACGAGGCTGAAGGCCACGCCGCCGGCCACCGCAGCGAGGGCTCCGGGGAACAACCTGTGCAGCCGTCGGCCGGCGAGGACCAGGAGAACCGTGACCAGCGCGATGGTCACCGACACCGCCTCCCATCTGCCTACGTGCGAGAGCGACCACCAGGCCCGCTCCAGGACCCCACCCTCGGGGGCGTCCACGCCCAGGGCCTTCGGCAGCTGCGAGCTCAGGATCAGGATCGCGGCTCCCGAGGTGAAGCCGGCCAGGACCGGCTCGCTCATCAGGTAGGCGACCAGGCCCAGTCGGGACAGCCCCAGGGCGAGGCGGGTGACCCCGACTATCAGCGCCAGCAGGGCCGCCATCCTCACGTACTCGCCTGACCGTGGCTCGGCCAGCCCGGCCAGGGCGCCGAAGGTGAGCAGGCTCGTCAGCGCCACCGGCCCGGTCTGCAGGTACGGCGAGGAGGCTGCCAGGGCCGCCAGGATCGGCGGTAGTGCCGCCGCGAATAGGCCGACGTGGGGGGGCAGCCCGGCCAACTCGGCGTAGGCCATGGACTGGGGGATCAGGACCAGGGCCACGCTCAGGCCGGCCAGCAGGTCGGCTGCGTCGGGCCTGGTCGGCGGCTTCGCCCTGGTCCAGTCGTGACCTGCCATCAGGGCACCCTATTGGGCGGGGGCCGCGGTCGGGCCGGGGCTGTGCCCCGGCGCCCCTCAGCCGGGCCCGCCTATGTCCACGCAGTAGGCCTCGTGGTCGATCTGGATGGCGTGCGAGGCGTGGCGGTCGACCAGGCGAAGGAGAGCCTCGAGGGCCGCCTCTACTCCGGCCGCCGTCCTGTCGGGCTGCCGGACCGTGTCGAGCGTGCTGGTGGCCATCTCCTCCATCCGGCGGCACTCGACCGCGAAGCGGCGCACCAGGCCCGCCACCCGCGGGGTGGCCACGATTGCCTCGTCGTAGATCCCGTGCTCGACGACGGAGGCCGTGTGGCAGCCGAGGGCCCGGCGCAGGTCGACCACCAGGGCCTCGACCTCCTCGAACCAGCGGTGCTCCACGGTCGTCCGCTCCGACTCCGGGACCAGGAGCTCGGCCAGCCGTTCGCACGCGCAGCCGAGGTCCCCTGCGGTGTCTGCCGTCGCCATCACACGCGCCTCGCCTCCTTCGGTCCGCGGACCGCCCGTGGGCAGGGTCGACGACGTTGTCGACGTTCCTGCGGCGAGAGTACGGACGGGCACTCATTGGCTGGAAGGGACCATGGTCCCTGCGACGTCCCACCCCCCGGACCACGCGGGCCGACGGGGGCCCCGGCGGCGGCCACGTATACGGTCGACGGCCCATGGCAGAACTCCCGGCCGACGTTCCGGCCAGCCACCTTCCCGGCGACGGGGTGCCGATCTGGCCTGCGGCAACGGTCCTCGTAGTGGACGACCGTCCGGACCTCCAGGTGCTCATGATGAGGCGCACTGCGGCGTCATCGTTTGTCGCAGGCCACACGCTGTTCCCGGGTGGTCGGGTGGAGCATGCCGACGCGGACCCCGGCTGGGAGTCCGAGGTGGTCGGCTTCGAGGCTGGCCGACAGGGCGCACCGCCGGGCCTCCCGGACGGTGGCCTGGGCCACCGCGTGGCAGCTGTGAGGGAGACCCTCGAGGAGGTGGGGGTTCCTATAGGGGTGGACTCCCCGGGGCTGGTCGGGCGGCGCCGGGCCATAGACAGCGGCCAGGTCGGCTTCAGGCAGGCCCTGGCCGAACTGGGCTGCCGGTTGGACCTCTCCCGGGTGCTTCCCGTCGGCCGCTGGATAACCCCGCCCGGACCGGTGAAGCGCTACGACACGTACTTCTTCGTGGCAGACAGGGCACAGGAGGTTTCGCCCGTCGCGGACGGGAGGGAGGCCGTCGAGGTGGAGTGGGTCCGCCCCGCCGACGCCCTCGACCGGTGGTCACGTGGCGACCTGACGATGATCAGCCCGACCATCGGGATGCTCCAACTGCTCGCCGAGTTCGCCACCTCCGGTGCCGTCCTGGCCGCGGCGGGGCGTGGTTCCGAACCCGTCCAGGCCCGGATCCTGTCCGACCCGCCGCGCGGCCGGGGTTCCTCGCGGGTCTGGTGGCCCGGCGATCCCGGCTACGACGCCCCCGGAACCGAGCCGACCCTCGGGTGGGTGTGGATTCCGAGGCCCGACCGGACCGGCCTGCTGCCATGATGGGGTGATGGAAGAGCCGGCGCGGGAGGAGCAGAGGGCCGAGGCGCCCGCCCAGAGGGCCCGCACGATCGACTCGATCATGCCGATCGTGGCGTTCGTCGTGCTGAACAGGCTGGCGGGGCTGGCCTGGGCGGTGCTGGGCGCAACGGCCTGGAGCGTCAAGGCCGCCGTGTCACGGCACAGGCGCGGCGAGGCCGTCGGCTGGTACCTCCCGATTCTCGTGGCCTACCTGGTGGCACGCGGGGTGATCGGGATCGTCACCGACTCCGAGGCTGTCTACTTCGGCATCGGGATCGGTACCAAGGCCGCCATCGGCGCCGCCCTCGTCGTGACCGTGGTCGTCGGGAGGCCCTTCCTCGGCAGGGTCCTGCACCTGGCCATTCCCCTGGACCGGGCCATCAGGTCGCACCCGGCGTACCTGAGGGTCGTGGCCAGGCTCACCGTGGCCCTGGGCGCCTACCAGTTCCTCACCTCCGCCTGGGACATCTGGCTCTTCAACCAGACCTCCGACGACGGCTACGTGCTCATCAGGGCCCTGGTGGGCTGGCCGGCCGGCATGGCGGCCAGCCTCCTCGGGTTCTGGTACCTGGACAGGGCCCTACGGGTCGTGGATGGCTTCCCCGGGCTGCTCCAGCTGTTGGACCCGGCTGCGGCGGAGGGGCGGGCCGGGAGGGAGTAGGCGGCTGCCGGCCTCAGGCCAGGTCCACCAGGGGGAACCTGGTCGGCCTTCCGAAGACCTCCCTGACCAGGGGGGCGAACTCCTCCAGCGCCATCTCGTCGTAGTCGGGGTCGAAGCAGTTCTGGTCGTAGTGCTCGCAGAACGAGGCGCAGTCGTCGAACCAGGGGTGGTCCCGGTGGAGCTCCCGGGCGTCCCGGTCGCCCCCGAGGTGGTGGAAGTAGTAGTAGCCCTGGAACAGGCCGTGGTACCTGACGATCCAGTGGGTGCGCTCGCCCACGTAGGGCCTGAGGATGCCGGCGGCGACCTCGCTGTGGTTCTCGGGTGCCACGGGGTCGGCCACGTCGTGGAAGAGGGCAGCCACCACCATCTCATCGTCCTCGCCGTTGCGGAGTGCCCTGGTTGCGCTCTGCAGGGAGTGGCGGTAGCGGTCGATCCGATAGCCGAAGGTGGGCCCCCGCATCGATCGGAGCAGCGCCATCAACCGGTCGGCCAGGTTGGCGGCCTTGTGGGCCGCCACCTCCGCGAAGATGAGCTCGTAGTCCTCCCGGCTGCCGTCGGCCATGTCCACGAAGCTCACTGTGTCCACGGCCGCGCAGTATTGCAGGTGCCGGGGTGGGCCGGGTATGTTCCGGCCGTGCCCGTCATCTCCGTCACCGACCTGGCCAAGTCGTACGGCCGGGTCAGGGCGGTGGACGGCCTCTCGTTCACCGTCGAGGAGGGGGAGGTGTTCGCCCTGCTGGGCCCGAACGGGGCCGGCAAGTCGACCATCGTCGAGATCCTCGAGGGCCACAGAACCCGCGATGCAGGTCAGGTCGACGTACTCGGGTGGGATCCGGGCACCGCGGGCCAGAGGTTCCGTGACCGGATCGGGATCGTCCTCCAGGAGGCCGGCATCGAGCGGGAACTGAGGGTGAGGGAGGTCCTGGTCCACTACGGCGCCTGCTACTCGAGGCGTCGGTCGGTCGACGAGGTGCTGGAGCTGGTGGGCCTCGAGGGCCTTGGCGACCGCAGGACACACCGGCTCTCGGGTGGCCAGAAGAGGCGTGTGGACCTGGCCCTGGGCCTGATCGGCCACCCCGACCTGCTCTTCCTGGACGAGCCCACCACCGGCTTCGACCCCTCAGCCCGGCGTCAGGCGTGGGAGATGATCGAGGGCCTGCAGGACCTGGGCACGACGATCCTGCTCACCAGCCACTACATGGACGAGGTGCAGGTCCTGGCCGACCGGGTGGCCGTGGTGGCCAGCGGGCGGATAGTGGCGGAGGGCACCCCGGACCAACTCAGGGACAGGGCCCGTGGCGAGACCCGGATCCGCTGTCGCTTCCCGCTGGGGGAGGGGACCGTGGAGGGGTTGTTGGGGCGGCTGGCCGGCAGGGCCACCCTCCACAACGGGAACCTGGAGGTCAGGACGGAGTCGGCCACGGCCGACCTGAACCACCTGACGGCGTGGGCCCTGGAGCGGGACATCGAGCTGGACGGCCTGGACGTGAGCAAGCCGACCCTGGAGGACGTCTACCTGGACCTGGTGGGCGACCCCGACAGCCCGGAGGACGGCGATGGCTGAGGCCCCCTTGCCGTCCGTGCTCAGGTTGGTGGTGCGCCAGGTCCGATACCAGAACCGCCTGTTCCGCAGGACGGCCATCTCGGCCTTCTTCACCCTGGTGTTCCCGCTCATCTTCCTGGTGCTGTTCGGGGCCCTCTTCGAGGGGGTCGACGTGGCGCCGGGCCTCTCGGTGGAGGCGGCCCAGTTCTACGCACCCGGACTGGCGGTCTTCTCGGCCGTGTCCGCCACCTACACCAACATCGGGATCGGTGTGGCCATCTACAGGGACGAGGGGGTGCTCAAGCGGATCAGGGGGACGCCGCTGCCCAGGTGGGTCTACATGGCCGGCGTGGTCGGCTCGGGCACCGCCATTGCCGCCACGGGGGCGGCCATCATGCTCGGGGTCGGCTTCGCCTTCTACGGCATCGAGATGGAGGCCGCCAACGTCCTTCCCGCCGCTGTCACCTTCGTGCTGGGGGTGGCCTCCTTCTCCCTGCTGGGCCTGGCGCTGGCCTCGGTCGCCCCCTCGGGCCAGTCGGCACCAGCCCTCGCCAACGCCACCCTCCTGCCTGTCGCCTTCGTCTCCAACGTGTTCGTGAGCGTGCGCAGCAACCCGCCGGCATGGCTGGACCTGCTGGGCGACATCTTCCCGCTGAAGGCGTTCGCAGACGGCTTCTTCGCGTCGTTCGACCCCTTCAACGAGGGCTCGGCCTACCAGCCCTGGCTGCTGTTGCGCATAGTCGCATGGGGCCTGTTCGGGGCCCTCGTGGCTGTCCGCAGGTTCCGCTGGGAGCCGTCCACGGGGGTGGAGGTGAGACTGCCACAGGTTCGCCGGCCCCGCCGGGGCCGCACGTGAACCGGCGTCCGGGACCAGCAGCCTCCTAGAGGCCCCCCACCAGCCTGAAGCCCTCTGCCATTCCCAGGCCGAAGCGACGGCCAGTGTCGGCCAGTTCGGCAAGGATGCGGTCCCTGAAGGCCTGCTCGGCCGTCCCGTTGTCGTCGGGCGGGATGCCCATCGTGGAGTGGCGCTGGCTGGCGTGTGCCAGGAGGGCCGACACCTTGGTCTCCGCCGCCACCCCATCCACCTCGACCGGATGGTCGGGTTCCTCCGTGTCGAACAGGAGCAGCAGATCGGGGCGGTGGTGTGGGAGGCCCGAACCGGTCAGGAAGTGGGGGTCTCGGGCCGCCACGACGCCGTCCGTCGTGAGGAAGCCGGCTGCCCTGTGGTCCGGGTGCAGCCGCCACCGGCGCCACGGGTCGTGGCCCAGGAGCACCTCGGGCCGCAACCGCCTGATCCAGACGGCCACCTCGTCGGTGGTGGCGCGGTCCGCCTCGAGCTCGCCGTCAACGCGGTCCAGGAGGGCCACCTCCCCGACGGCCCCGAGCGTTGCAACCGCCTCGAGCTGCTCGGCGCGCCGGGTGGCCGCCAGGGCGTTCCTGTCCACATCCGGGTCCCATGACCCCCTGGAACCGTCGGTGCACACGAGGACGTGAACCTCGCTGCCTGCCGCCGCCCAGGTGGCGAGCGTGGCGCCGGCGTAGAGTTCGACGTCGTCAGGGTGGGCACCGACGGCCAGAACCGACGCGGGCGCGCCGCTGGCCCCGTTCACGTGGTCGCCGACCTGGAGCGGATGGCCTCCAGGTCCTCGGGCTCGTCCACGTCCCAGCCCAGGTCCGAGTCGGGGATGCTGCGCCACGGGAGGCCCAGCCGCTCAGCCTCCGCCACGTGGGCGGCATAGGAACCCGGGCCGTAGGCGAACCTGAAGCCCGCGTCGGTCGGGACGACGGCTACGGGCGTGCCGTCGAAGTGCCTGTCGGGGACGAGGGTGACGCCGTCGAACCCGGTGAAGCCGGCCAGGTCGGCCGCCAGGGGCAGGTCGCCGTGCACCACCAGTGCCTCCGTGACGCCGTTCCCGGCCAGCACCGCCACCCCGGCCTCCACTGCGTTGGTCAGCCCGGGCCGGTCGACCCTCACCACGTCGGCACCCAGCCGGCGTGCCCAGGCGTCCACCTCGTCGTCGTCGCACACGACGGTGACGGGGAGTGGGGCGGCCGCGGCCACGACCCCCTCGGCCATGCGCCTGGCCAGCTCGGCCCGCTCCAGCGGGTTCAGCACACCGGCGAGGCGCTCCTTTGCCCCTGCGAAGGCCTTCAGCGGGATGAGCACCGCGGTGGAGCCGGTCACGGGCCGGAGTGTAGGGGCGTGCCCCGCCCGCCCGCCCCCGCCCGGATGGCAGCGTCGGCCGTCGGCGTCTCCGGTGAGGGTCGTCCCGTAGTCTGGCCCGGTGGTTGTGGATGCCGTGGATGCCGACACCAGGGTGGCGGTGCTGGGCGCCGGCTCGTGGGGGACAACGGTGGCCTCGCTCCTTGCCGGCCGAACGAGGACCGTCCTGTGGGCCCGCGACAGCTCCCTGGCCGCCGACCTGGCGTCGGGGCGGGGCAGCCCCCGCTACCTGCCCGGCTTCGACCTGCACGCCTCGCTCCTGGCCACGTCCGACCTGGCAGCGGCCGTCGAGGGGGCCGACCTGGTGGTCGTTGCTGTGCCCACCCATGGCTTCAGGAGGGTCCTGGCCACGGCAGCCCCCGACATGGCACCGGGGGTGCCTGTTGTGAGCCTGGCCAAGGGCTTCGAGCAGGAGACTGGCCTGCGCATGACACAGGTAGCCGGGGAGGTGCTTCCGGACAGCCCGGTGGGGGTGCTGACCGGACCGAACCTGGCCAAGGAGGTCCTGGCCGGCAAGTCGGCTGCAGCCGTCGTGGCCAGCAGCGACGCGGCCACCTCCTCCACCGTCCAGGCCCTCCTCGCCTCGGAGCGCTTCCGGGTCTACACGAACGAGGACCTGGTCGGCTGCGAGATAGGGGGCGCGGTCAAGAACGTCATCGCCATGGCGGCAGGGATGGCCGAGGGGGTGGGGACCGGCGACAACGCCCGTGCAGCCCTGATCACCCGCGGCCTGGCGGAGATGACGAGGCTGGGGGAGGCACTCGGCGGAGATCCGCGCACCCTGGCCGGGCTGGCCGGCATGGGTGACGTCCTGGCCACCTGCATGAGCCCGCAGAGCCGTAACCGCTGGTTCGGCGAGCAGGTTGGCCTGGGCCGGAGCCCGTCGGAGGTACTGGCCGGGATGGACCAGGTTGCCGAGGGGGTCAGGACGGCAGGGGTGGCCTGCCTGCTGGCCGAGCGGGAGGGCGTCGAGGTGCCAATCGCCGAGGGTGTCCGCGAGGTCCTGGAGGGCGGCCGCTCGCCCGTGGAGGTCTGGGCCGACCTGATGGCCCGTCGGGCCAGGCCCGAGGTGACCTAGGGGCACCACCCGGCAGGGTCCCGGCGAAGGAGGGGTCGGGGGTAGTTTCGGGCAATGGCCACGCGGAGACCCATGCGTGCCGCCCTGCGCGGCAAGGCGCCCGGCCTGGCTGCCGAGCGGGCCTGCTGGTCCGAGGGCCACGGCGTGGTGGCGGGCCTGGACGAGGTCGGCAGGGGGGCCTGGGCCGGCCCGCTCACGGTGGCTGCCGTCGTTCCCGACCCCGGGCGGCGCATCACGGGTGTCCGCGACTCCAAGATGCTGACCGAGCCCGAGAGGGAGGCCCTGTTCGACCGGATCCTGGCCTGGGCAGGGGCCTGGGGGGTGGGCCACGCCTCCAACGACGAGTGCGACGACCTGGGCATGTCGCAGGCCCAGCGCCTGGCCGCACGCAGGGCCGTGGCGGACCTCGGGGTGGAGCCCGACGTGGTCCTCCTGGACGGCCCGTGGGACTTCGTGGGCGACGTAACCGCACGGACCATCGTCGGCGGCGACGCCACCAGCCTCTCCATCGCCGCCGCGTCGGTGGTCGCCAAGGTCACGAGGGACCGCATCCTGAGGGAGGCCGCCGACCGCTTCCCCGGTTACGGCTTCGCCGAGTGCAAGGGCTACCCCAGCCCGGCCCACCGGGCGGCCCTTGCAGAGATGGGCGCCAGTGCCTACCACCGCCGCTCATGGGGGTTCATGGACGGCCTGCCCCCGGTGGGCGAGCCGCCGAGGGGCCGGATGGGAGCCCAGGCCCGCCTCTTCGCCTGAACCCCTCACCGCGACGCTTGGCCTACGCGGCTGGCTAGCGTTTCCCGCCGTGAGGGGAGTCAGCCGCCTGCTCTGGGCGCTCGTCGCATGGACCGCCGTCGTCTGGGTGGGGCGCATCAACAACCTGCTGGGCGACGACCAGCTGACGTCGTCCGGGCGGGCCTGGCGCCTGTTCCTGGCCGCGGTCTTCCTGGGGTTCGCCGCCCTGTCGGTGGCCGTCCTCACCGACCGGTGGAGGAAGCTGGGCTCCACGCGCTTCGTCGCGGTGTTTTGCATCTGGACCGTCACCTTCTGGGCGGTGAGGGGGACCGGGATCCTGTTCGGCGACTACGGGGCCTCCTTCAAGGCCGTCCACGCGGTGCTGGCGGTCGTGTCCATCGGCCTCGCGGTTCCCCTCTACCGGCTGGACCACGGGCTCGGGAGGGTCGGCTCGGTCGACCACGCCGTGGCCTCCGACGACCGCTAGCCTGTCGCAGCCATGGGTCAGCCGGTCACCGTCGTGGAGAAGCCCTCCTCCCGGAGCGGCATCCTGCGCTTCGAGGTCAACCGGAGCCTCACGGGGATGGGGCACGAGCGCTTCAGGGCTGGCCAACCGGTTGACGGATCCGACCCGTCCCACGAGCTGGCCCGGCGGCTCCTCGACCTGGGCGGCGTGGCCGGGATCCACGTCAACTCAAACATGGTCACCGTGGAGGTGGCCGGCGACGGGCCTGCCGCAGCCGACGTGGCCGGAGTGATCGCCGGCCTGTTCACCTACTACGTTGAGGGCGTCGAGGTTCCCAGCGACGAGGACCTGGTGGGAGCCTCCGGCTGAGCCCGGCAGCGGGCCGCCGCCGTACCGGTCCCTGCAGCACCAGAGGAGGTGGGCCGACCATGGGGGTCCACGAACCGGTCGATCCAGGCGAGGTGGGCCTCGATCCCGACCGCCTGCAGCGGGTGGCCGCCTATGCCGCCAGCTTCGTGGACGACGGCCTGATGGTCGGAACGGACGTGCTGGTGGCCCGCCGGGGCCGGGTGGCGCTGCGGTCGACGGCGGGGTTGGCCGACCGTGAGGCCGGGTTGCCCGTGGCCGAGGACACCCTCTGGCGCCTCTACTCGATGACCAAGCCCGTCACGTCGGTCGCCGTGATGCAGCTCTTCGAGGCGGGCCTGCTGCGCCTCCGTGATCCCCTCCAGGAGTTCATCCCCGAGTTCGCCGACACGGGGGTGTTCGCCGGCGGCACGGCGTCCGAGCCCGAGACGGTCCCTGTCGAGGAGCCCATCACCATCGCCCACCTGCTGACCCACACGGCCGGCCTCACCTACCCGTTCATCCAGCAGCACCCGGTCGACGAGGCCTACCGCCTGGCCGCAGTGGACGTGCTGTCATGGGCAGGCGACCTGGAGTCCACCGTCGCCACCCTGGCCGGGCTGCCGCTCCGCCACCAGCCGGGATCCCGCTGGTCCTACTCGATGGCCACCGACGTGCTGGGCCGGGTGGTCGAGGTCGTGTCTGGCAGGCCGTTCGCCGAGTACCTGCGGGAGAACGTGTTCGAACCGGTCGGGATGCCCGACACCTCCTTCGCAGTGGCCGACGCCGATGTGGGCAGGTTCGCCGCCTGCTACACACCTGAGCCCGGGACACTCGCGCCGGTGCTCTTCGACGCCCCTGCGACCAGCTCTTTCAGGGACCCCGGTTGGTGCAGCGGAGGGGGCGGCCTGGTGTCGACCACGATCGACTACAACCGGTTCTGCCAGATGCTCCTCGCCGGTGGATCCGCTGACGGAGGCAGGGTTGTCGGGCCTAGGACCCTCGACCTCATGATGCGCAACCACCTTCCCGGCGGAGCGGACCTGACCGCCTTCGGCGACCCCCTCTACCACGAGGGCTTCTTCGACGGAGTCGGGTTCGGCCTGGGGTTCGCGGTCGTGGAGGACGCAGCAGCCGGGCGAGTCCACGCCACCGAGGGCGAGTGCTCCTGGGGAGGCATGGCCAGCACGGCCTTCTGGGTGGACCCGGCCGAGGACCTGAGCGCCGTGTTCATGGCGCAGCTGGTCCCGTCCAGCACGCACATCTCCCTGCGCTGGGACCTCAGGACGCTCGTCAACCAGGCGATCGTCGACTAGCGGGGGGCGCCCGGTGGACCGGCCGCACGGGCCGTGAACGAGGTGGGGGTCGGCCCCCACCCCGAGCCGTGGCCCGACGACGACCGCCTGGACCCCGAGCTCCTGGCGGCCGGCGACCGCCGGAACGTCGTCGACAGGTACCGGTACTGGACCGTCGAGGCCATCGTGGCCGACCTGGACGAGCGACGACACCCCTTCCACGTGGCCATCGAGAACTGGGAGCACGACCTCAACATCGGAACGGTCGTGCGCAACGCCAACGCCTTCCTGGCCGCCGGCGTGCACATAGTGGGTCGCCGGCGGTGGAACCGCCGTGGGGCGATGGTCACCGACAGGTACCAGCACGTGTTCCACCACCCCGACGTGGGCTCGCTGCTGGCGTGGGCCGCCGCCGAGGGCCTTCCCGTGGTGGGCGTGGACAACCTCGCGGGGTCGGTTCCGCTAGAGGGGGCGGACCTGCCCGAGCGCTGCGTGCTGCTCTTCGGCCAGGAGGGAAGCGGCCTCTCTGAGGAGGCGAGGCGAGCCGCCTGTGTGGTCTGTTCGATAGCCCAGTACGGGTCTACCAGGTCCATCAACGCCGGGGTCGCCTCGGGCATCGCCATGCACGCCTGGATCCGCCGGCACGCCACGTGACGTTGGTCCCGCCTCGTCCCGTGGTGCGCGTCGGTAGGTTCGTACACGTGACCGGCCACCGCCGCCTTGCGACGCTCCTGTTGGCGCTGCCGGGTGCGCTCCTGGCCCACTCACTGGCCTACCTGTGGACCCATCCGGGTTCGATCAGCCTCGACGTCGGTAGGTCGCACGGGTACCTTCCCGTGGCCGGCCCGCTGGTGGGCCTCGCAGGCGTGCTGGTGTTGGCCTGGCTGGCCGTGCTGGGGGTGCGCGCAGCCGGCTCCGCCCAGAGACCCGGTGTCCTGGGCCTGGCGGCTGCCCAGGTGGTCGTGTTCTGCATCCAGGAGGGCGTCGAGGTGCTGGCCGCCGGAGGCGGTCCGGCGCACCTGTGGGGGGAGCCGGCCGTGCTCCTGGGGCTGGTCCTCCAGTTGCCGGTCGCGGGCCTGCTGGTCGGGTTGGTGAGGGCCGGCGAGGCCCTCGCCGGAGTCCTCCTCGCCATCTGTCGGCCGCTGGTCGGGACCTCGCCAGAGCCACGGAGTCCGGCACAGGCCGCGGTCATGGTGCGCCCGGTCATGCTCTCGATCGGGCGCCGCGGTCCTCCGGTTGTCGTCTGAAGCACGCTCCAGACGACAACCCAGACAAGGAGGACAGCATGAGAACGCGTGGCTACGCGCTCGGGTTGGCGGCGCTCGCCGCAACCCTGACAGCCTGTGGAACCAACCCCCCGGTCGCAGACGGGGGTTCATCTCGGCCGGCCGAGGTGCCGGCAGCCGACGGCACAGCCGAACACGACACGGCCGGACATGAGGCTTCCGAGGGGTCACATTCCGGACACGAGGCCCAGGAGGGGTCACATGCGGGGCATGGGGCCTCTGAGGAGGCACATGCAGGCCACGAGCACGGCAGGCCCATCGACCTGACCGGCGTGTCGCCCCGGCCCGGGGTCTCGCTGGTCGCGGAGGCCGACGGGTCGGGTGGGATCCTGCTCGACATCGACGTCTCCGGCCTCGAGTTGGTGCCAGCGGACCCACCCGCCGACCACAGGCCCGGGCAGGGCCACGTCCACGTGGCGGTCGACGGCCGGTCCGTGGCGATGATCGCCACCACCGACCACCACCTGACGGGCCTGGCCGACGGTGGCCACACCGTCGTGGTCACCCTCTCGTCCAACGACCACCGGGACTACCACGCGGACGGAGGGCCGATAGGCGCCACCGCGGAGGTGGAGGTCACGGGAGGCACCCCGGCGGTCCAACCCGATGCAAGGTTCGAGGTGGTCGTGGAGGGCGGCACGATCACCGGGGGTGTCCACCGATTCGAGGTCGCCGTCGGCGACCTGGTCGAGGTGACCGTCCGGAGCGACGCCGCCGATGACGTGCACCTGCACGTCTACGACCTGAAGGTGCCGGTGGACGCCGGGATGCCGGCCGTGCTGCTCGTTGAGGCGGACATACCAGGGGTCTTCGAGGCCGAGCTGCACGGAGCCGGGTTCAAGCTCTTCGAGTTGGAGGTCTCGTAATGCTCACGGCCGTGCTGGCACACGGGGTGGGCGGCCGCAGCGACCTGCCCCTTCCCGAGTGGCAGGCGGCATGGGGGGCGGGCGTGGCCCTGGTGCTCTCGTTCGCCGCCCTGGGCCTGCTCTGGCACCGCCCCCGCCTCAGGGAGATGTCGCTCGGAGGGCCGGTGGCGCCCACGGCCGCCCGGGTCCTCCGCCTCCTCGCAGTCCCCATGAGGGTCCTGGCCCTGGCGGTGTTCCTGGCGGTGCTGGCTGCGGGCCTCATGGGGGCCGGCGACGCGGCATCCAACGTCTCCCCGGTGTCTGTCTACGTGGTGTTCTGGATCGGGGTCCCAGTGGCCTCCGTCCTGTTCGGACCGGTGTGGAGGGCCGTCAGCCCCTGGGAGACGCTGGGCCGCCTCGTGAGCCGCCCTTCCGACGGGGAGGCTCCCGGCTGGCTCAGGTCCGGATGGGCCGCGCTGGTGCCGATCAGCATCTTCCACTGGCTGGAGCTGGCCTACCACGACGGCGCCAACCCCCGGGTCCTGGGCTGGCTGGGGTTGGCCTACACCGTCGGCCTGATGGCCATGTCCCGCCGATGGGGCTGGGAGGAGGCCCGCAGGGCGGAGGGCTTCGGGATGCTCTTCGACGCCATCGCCTCGCTGTCCCCCCTCCGCCGGGACGGATCGGGCCGGCTGTCTGTCAGGCCGCCGCTGGTAGGCGCCGCCGAGATCCCCTCCTCGCCGACCCTGCTGGCCGTGGTCCTGGCTGCGCTGGGAGGCACCGCCTTCGACGGCTTCTCGCGCACCGACTTCTGGGACGGGCTCATGGTCGGGCGGGCCGGCTGGGAGGCGACCGCGGTCGGCACGGTTGGCCTGGTGTGGGTCGTTGCGCTGGTGGGCCTCGCCTACCACCTGGCCTGCAGGTCTGGTGGGCGGCTCACCGGCGACCCGGACTTCGCTGCCAGGTTCGGGGCCTCGCTGGTGCCGATCCTGGTCGGCTATGACCTGGCGCACTACTTCTCCCTGCTGCTGTTGGAGGGCCAGGCCTTCCTGGCGCTGGCCTCGGATCCGCTGGGCTGGGGCTGGGACCTCTTCGGAACGGTCGACCACGCCGTCAACTGGACCCTCGTCTCGACCACGACCGTGGGCTGGGTGCAGCTGGCCTCGATCGTCGTCGGGCACCTGGTCGCCGTCCTGGTGGCCCATGACCGGGCGGTGGAGAGGTGGACGCCGGCGATCGCCCTGCACAGCCAGTATCCGATGCTGGCCGTGATGGTCGCCTACACGGTCCTGGCGCTGGTCCTGGTAGCGGGCTGAGGCAGGGGCCACCGCACCCCTTGCACAGTATCGAACATATGTTCGATACTGTGCCGTGGCCCTGCCCTCCTCCCTCCTGGCCGAACCCGAGCCCTTCGACGACCTGCCGCCCGGGGAGCTGACAGGGCTGCCCCCACGGCCGGCCCCCCGGGCGCGGCCCGCCCCCGCCGTGCGTGCCACCACGCTGGCGGTGGAACGCACGCTGCCGGTCCTGCCAGCCCTTGCCGGCCTGCTCCCCGGAGGCCTGCAGCGCGGCACGTGGGTCGGGGTGTCGGGCGTGGGGGCCCGCTCCCTGGCCCTGGCCCTGGTGGCCGAGGCCACCGCCTCCGGCTCGTGGACTGTGGCCGTGGGAGACCCCGACCTGGGCCTGCTGGCAGCGGCCGAGGCGGGGGTGAGCATGGAGCGCCTGGCGGCGGTGGCGACCCCCGCCCCGGGGTCGTGGGGCGAGGTAGTGGGGGCCCTGGTCGGAGCGGTCGACCTGGTGCTGGTCTCCCCCCACCACACCGTGCCTGCTGCCACCGTCAGGCGCCTGGGAGCCCGGGCACGCGAACGGGGATCGGTCCTGGTCAGGGTGGGTGACGGCCCATGGCCCGGGCGGTTCGACACGTCGCTTTCCGTGGTGGGGGGCGCCTGGGAGGGGTCCGGTGGGGGTCGCCTGAGGTCGCGGCGGGTGGAGGTGGTGGCCTCGGGCAGGGGCGGCCGGGAGCGTCGGGTGCCCCTGCTGCTCCCCTCGGCCGGCGGGGGCCCTGCAGCCGCATGACCGCCCCCGTGCGCACCCTGGCCGTCTCCTGCCCCGACTGGCCCCTCACGGCCATGGGGGTCCCCTGCTCCGACCCGGCCGTGGTGCTGTCCGGTGGCCGGATCGTGGCGGCATCCACCGCCGCCAGGGAGGCAGGCGTGGTGGAGGGGCAGCGACGGCGTGAGGCCACGTTCCGCTGCCCCGGGGCCGCCGTGCTCGAACGCGACGAGGAGCGGGAGGCCCGCCGCTTCGAGGCGGTGGTCGTTGCCCTGGGGGAGGTCACCCCGTGGGTGGAGGCGCAGGTCCCCGGGGCCTGCTCGTTCGGGGTTCGTGGGCCAGTACGCCTCTTCGGCGGGGAGGAGGCGCTGGTGCGCCGGACCGCAGAGGTGGTGGACGGGGCCCTGGACGGGGTGCTGGGTCCCGGAACCCATCCGGGCTGTCGAATTGGCGTGGCCGACGGGCCGTTCGCGGCCGGCCTGGCCGCCCGGGGCGGCGTGTTGGTGCCCGCCGGTGGGACCCGGGAGTTCCTGTCGCCCCTGCCGGTCGGCGTGCTGGGAGCCCCCGGGCTGTCAGATGTGCTGGTCCGCCTGGGGCTGGCCACCCTGGGATCCTTCGCCGGGCTGTCCGCCGCCGATGTGGCCGGCAGGTTCGGCGCCGCCGGCCTGGCCGCACACCGGCTGGCGTCAGGGTTGGACGACAGGCCCCCGGCCCGGCAGGTGCCGCCGCCCGACCTGGCGGTGGAGGTCGGGTTCGACCCCCCGGTGGACCGGGTGGACCGGGTGGCGTTCGCCGCCCGCTCCCTGGCGGAGTCACTCCACGCCGGCCTGGCCGGTCGGGGCCTGTCCTGCACCCGGGTCCTCGTCGAGGCCGAGACCTGCCACGGCGAGCACCTGGCCCGCCGCTGGCGGGACGAGGGCACCATGGGTGCCGTGGACCTGGCCGACCGGGTCCGCTGGCAGCTGGAGGGGTGGCTGAACGGGCCGCCGGCCGTGCGGCCCACCTCGGGCCTGGTACGCCTGGGCCTCACCCCTGACGGGGTGGTGGCGGCCACCGGCCACCAGGCCGGCTTCTGGGGCGGGGCGTCGGCCGCCGACGAGCGCGCCGCCAGGGCCCTTGCCAGGCTGGACGGCCTGCTCGGTTCCGGGTCGGTGCGGGTACCCGAGTGGAGGGGCGGCCGCGGCCCGGCCGAGCAACTGGTGCTGGTGCCGTTCGCCACCCGGGCCGGTTCCCCGCCCACCCGCGACGGGACACCCTGGCCCGGGGCGCTGCCACCTCCGGCTCCCGCGGCCGTCCACAGCGACCCAGCGCCGGTCGAGCTGCTGGATCCCGGCGGCCGTCCCGTCGGGGTCGACGCCAGGGGGGCGTTGTCGGCCGCGCCGTCCCGGATCCGCCGTGACGGCCTCCCGGAGGCCGAGGTGGCCGCCTGGTCGGGTCCGTGGCCGGTCGACGAGCGCTGGTGGGACCCACAGCGACACCGCCGCCTGGCCCGGCTACAGGTGGTGGACGACGCTGGTACGGCCAGCCTGCTGGTCCTGGAGTCCGGCCGCTGGCTGGTGGCCGCCACCTACGACTGATCCCGTGGTCGGGGTGGACCTGATCTGGCGTCCCCCGCCACCCGCTAGCGTGCCCGGACACCGCCGGCAGGCGAGGGGAGGCGATGGTGTCAGAGCGCGAGGAGATGGACTGGGCCCGCTACGGCGTGGCCGTGCGCCAGTTGGCGCGCCAGGTGGCTGAGGACGGCTACATGCCCGACCTGATCCTCTCGATCGCCCGCGGGGGGCTGTTCGTGGCCGGGTCCCTCGGCTACGCCCTGGCGGTCAAGAACCTCTACGTGATGAACGTCGAGTACTACACGGGGGTCGACGAGCGGCTCGACATACCCGTGGTGCTGCCCCCGTACGTCGACTGGGTGGACCTGGGCGACTCCAGGGTCCTCATCACCGACGACGTGGCCGACACCGGCCACACCCTGAACCTGGTGCGGGAGACGGCCCTGGCCAAGGTGGGCGAGGTGCGCTCGGCGGTGCTCTACCAGAAGCCCCAGTCCGTCGTGGACTGCGAGTACGTGTGGTGCCACACCGACCTGTGGATCAACTTCCCCTGGTCCACCGAGCCCCCCGTGGTGTCGCAGGACCAGGCGGCCCACCAGGTCCTCGACGCCTGACGTGCCTGGCCCACCGGTGGGTCAGGCGTGGATCGGGGCCCTCGCCTCCGACCAGCGCACCTCGGCTTCAAGCTGGGCACCCACGCCGATGAGCAGGTCCTCCCGCCCGTAGCCGCCCACCAGCTGGACCCCCACGGGCAGTCCGTCAGACCAGCCCATCGGGAGCGAGATCGCCGGCTGGCCGGTGGTGTTGAACGGCGACGTGAAGGCCGCGTACGGCATCGAGCGCCGGGATGCCCGCAGGGGGTCGTCGTCGGTCGGGGTCAGGTCGCCGATGGGGGGAGGGGGCTGGGCCGAGGTCGGTGTCACGAGGAGGTCGAAGCCGTCCTCCCACCACCCGGCCATCCGGCGGCGGAATGCTGCCATCACGGCCTGGGCCCTGGCGTAGTCGGTGGCCGTCTGGCCAGAGCCCATCTGGGCAAGCAGCCAGGTGCCGGGCTCGACGTCGTCCTCGGTCACCTCCCGCCCGAGTTGCTCGCCGAGGTGGGAGATGCTGAGCACCGCGTTGACGCCCCAGTTCAGGTTGAACGCCCAGCCCAGCTCGTCGAGGCCGTCCAGGGCCTCCGGGTGGGAGTCGACCACATCGTGTCCGAGGCCCTCCAGGAGCGCGGCTGTCCGCTCGGCTGCGGCTACGCAGTCGGCGTGCACGCCGGTGCGGGGGTTCTGCGTCATGAGGCCGACCCTGAGGCGTCCCGGAGCCGCCTCGACCCGGTCCGCGTAGGGCCTGCCGTGGTCAGGGGCCACGACCCCGTCCCCGGCGAAGGGGATTGCGGTGGCGTCTAGGATGGCAGCGCAGTCGCGCATGGTGTGGCACACGACGTGTTGCACCGAGACGCCCCATTCCTCCTTCACCGGCCCCATGGACACCCGGCCACGGGACGGCTTGAGGCCGACCAGGCCGCACATGGCGGCTGGAATCCGGATGGAGCCGCCGCCATCGCTGGCGTTCGCCGCGGGAACCATCCCCGACGCCACCGCAGCAGCCGCCCCGCCCGACGAGCCCCCGGTTCCCCGGCTGGTGTCCCAGGGGTTGCGGCTGGGCCCATAGGCCAGGGGTTCGGTGGTCGCCACCAGGCCCAGCTCGGGTGTGTTGGTGCGACCCACGGTGGCGAAGCCCGCCTGCCTGTAACGCCTGACCAGGTTGGAGTCGACCGTCGACGTGAGGCCGGCGTCCCTGAGGGCCTGCACGCCGCAGTGATGGGGCTGTCCGGCCTCCTCGGCCCAGAGGTCCTTCAGGAGCATGGGCACGCCGCGGAAGGGCCCGTCCGGGAGGTCGGGCGAGGCGGCCCTCTCCCGGGCGTCCTCGAACTGGCGGTGGATGACCGCGTTCAGCTCGCCGTCGAGGCGCTCGATCCGCCCGATGGTCGCCTCTACCACCTCCAGCGGCGACAGGTCTCCCTGTCGGACCAGCTCGGCCAGGCCCACTGCGTCGAATCGGGCCAGGTCGTCGTATACCCGCCCGCCGTCCACCTCTGGCACCTCAACCACCTCCTCCCGGCGGCGAAGGTAGTTCCGGCCGGTCGGCTATCCCGACTCGGACCGCTCCAGGTAGTTGTAGATGGTGAACCGGCTGACCCCGAGGGCCTCGGCCACGTCCTCGACCGACTTGCGGAGCGTGAAGGCTCCCCATTCGTTAAGCAGGGTCACGGCGGCCTGCTTCTGGGTGCGGTCCATGTCGGTGCGGGACACGCCCAGTTCCGCCTCGGCTGCCGACAACAGCACGTCCAGGGCATCGTGCAGGTCGGGTCTACGCAAGCCCCCCACCACCTCGCCCTCCCAGACCAGGGGCAGGTCGGCGTCGGTCAGCTCGTCGGGCCCCAGCAGGCTGGCTCCCAGCGCCTCGGCTACGGGGGCCAGCGCCGCGACGAGGGGGTGGACCTCTCCGGACACCTGGACACGTTACCCCGCCGCCTGACGTTGACAAAATGTTGAACGGACGGCACCATTGCGGGGTGTCGGTGACCGTCGCCACCTCCCTCGAGCACGCCTGCGCGGCCCTCGCCGAGGCGCCCGGGTCGCTGCCCCTTGCCGGCGGCACGGACCTCATGGTCGAGGTGAACAGCGGGCAGCGCCGGATGGGCGACGTGGTCGCGCTGGACCGGATCCCCGAGTTGAGGACCTGGACCCGCTCGGACGACGAGCTGCGCCTGGGATCCGGGGTCACCTTCGCCGACCTCTGCCGCCCGGACCTGGCGGCCCTGGTCCCGGCGCTGGCCCAGGCCGCCCGCACCGTCGGATCACCGCAGATCCGAAACACCGCCACCCTCGGCGGCAACCTCGCCACGGCCTCACCGGCCGGCGACAGCATCCCCGTCCTGGCCGCCCTCGATGCGGTGCTCGAGCTGCACAGTGCCGAGGGCGCCAGGGAGGTGCCGTTGGGAGGGTTCGTCACCGGCGTCAAGCAGACCTGCCTGCTCCCCGGCGAGCTGATCGGGGCGGTGAGGGTGCCGGTCCTGGACGGGCCCCAGGAGTTCTGCAAGGTCGGAACCAGGAACGCCATGGTCATCTCCGTGGCCTCCCTGGCGCTCGTCGTGGACCGTCCCGGTCGGAGGGTGGCCGTGGGCCTGGGGTCCGTGTCACCGGTGCCCCTACGCGCAACCGGGGCGGAGGAGTTCATCGCATCGAGGATTGACTGGGACGACTGCAGCCTCGCCAGTCAGGACGACCTGGAAGCCTTCGCCGACCTGGTCGCCGGCACCGCACGGCCGATAGACGACCACAGGGGATCCGCCGCCTACCGGCGCCACGCCGTAGGGGTGCTGGCCCGGAGGGCCCTGTCCAGGGCGACCGGCCGGGGGGAGCGGCTGTGAGCGGGGCGCCCCTCGACCCCTACACCCTCGTGGTGAACGGCCGCGAGCACACCGTGGCCGACGGCCTGCCCGGCGAGAGCCTCCTGCGGGTGCTGAGGGAGCGCCTGGGGCTGTCCGGCTCCAAGAACGCCTGCGAGGAGGGGGAGTGCGGCTCCTGCACCGTCCGGCTCGACGGCCAGACGGTCTGTTCCTGCCTGGTGCTAGCCGCGGCGGCTGACGGCCGCAGCATCACCACAATCGAGGGCCTCTCCGACGGGGGCCTCACCGAGGTGCAGCAGGCCTTCATAGACGCCGGAGCGGTCCAGTGCGGCTTCTGCACCCCCGGCCTGGTCGTGTCGGTGGAGGCACTGCTCGACTCCGACCCCGACCCGCCAGAGCTGGCCGTGAGGGAGGCGATCAGCGGGAACCTCTGCCGCTGCACCGGGTACGGCCGTGTCCTGGAGGCGGTGAGGCTGGCGGCCGCAGCGCGGCGCGGGGAGGCAGCATGACCGACCTGAAGGCCGCCGAGCGCACGGTCAGGGCCCCCCGCCTGGGCGAGAGCGCCCCCCGGCCCGACGGTGTTCCCAAGGTCTCGGGCAGCTTCGCCTTCTCCTCGGACCTACACCACGACAGGATGCTCTGGGGGGGAACGCTCCGCTCACCGCACCCCTCGGCCAGGATCAGGTCCATAGAGATCGGCGCGGCCGTGGCGGTGGCCGGCGTCCACGCCGTGCTGCTCCACGACGACGTTCCCGGATCGGCCACCTACGGGCTCGAACACAGGGACCAACCGGTCCTGGCCGGCGACGTCGTGCGCTACGAGGGCGAGCCGGTCGCCGTGGTCGCCGCGGACAACCCGGAGGCCGTCCGCATGGCGCTGGACGCAATCGTCGTCGACTACGAGGAACTGGACCCGCTGGTCGACCCGTCCGAAGCCGAGGGGGCCGACCCGATCCATCCCGACGGGAACCTCGTACGGCGCATCCACCTCCGGCACGGCCAGCAGGACGTGGTCGGCGACGTGCAGGTCGAGGGCACCTACGAGGTGGCAACGCAGGACCAGGCCTTCCTGGGCACGGAGTCGGGCATGGCGGTCCCCGACGGCGAGGGCGGGGTGGACCTCTTCGTCGCCACCCAGTGGCTGCACTCCGACCGCGACCAGGTGGCGGCATGCCTGGGCCTCGACCCCGAGAGGGTCAGGCTGACCCTCGCCGGTGTGGGCGGGGCCTTCGGGGCACGCGAGGACCTGAGCCTCCATGTCCACCTGTGCCTGCTGGCCCTCCACACCGGCAGGCCCGTGAAGATGGTGTACTCCCGTCGCGAGTCCTTCCACGGCCACGTGCACAGGCATCCGGCGCGCATGTGGTACCGGCACCACGCCGACCACGATGGAAGGCTGGTGAGGGTCGAGGCCAGGCTGCTCCTCGACGGCGGCGCCTACGCCTCCTCCAGCGGCGCCGTCGTGGCCAACGCCACGTGCTTCGCGGCCGGTCCCTACCTGGTCCCCAGCGCCGAGATCGAGGGGGTGGTGGTCCGGACCAACAACCCGCCATGCGGGGCCATGCGGGGCTTCGGTGCCGTCCAGACCTGCTTCGCCCACGAGGCCCAGATGGACGCCCTGGCTTCCGAGCTGGGGATGGACCCCGTCCAGTTGCGGCTGCTCAACGCCATAGCGCCCGGCGACCAGCTGATCACCGGCCAGACCATCAGGGGCACGGCACCGGTGGCCGAGGTGATCAGGTCATGCGCCGAGCACCCATCGGCCGCATCGGTGGCCGCCGACACCATGGAACTCCCCGGCGGTGCTGGCCGGACGGCCGATCCGAGCCACGTCGTGCGGGGTGAGGCCCTGGCTGTGGGCTTCAAGAACCTGCTCTTCTCCGAGGGGTTCGACGACACCAGCGAGGCCACCTGCCGGCTCCAGGATGGGATCGCCACCATCACCTGCGCCTGTGCAGAGGTCGGCCAGGGCTTCGTGACGCTCGCCCAGCAGGTGGTCCGCGAGGTGCTCGGGGTGGACCAGGTCGTCCTGGCCCCGGCCTCGACGGCCACCTCGGGCTCGGCCGGTTCGACCTCGGCCAGCCGCCAGACGTGGATGTCGGGCGGCGCCGTACAACAGGCCTGCGAGATGGTCAGGGCTGAACTGCTCGAGAGGGTGGCCGGGGAGTCAGGAGCCGACGCAGACGACCTGGTCCTCCTGGACGGTCGGATCGCCTCACTCTCCGGCGGCCTGGACCTGGACCTGGCGACAGCCACGGCTGAGGCCGTCGAGTGTTCCACGGTGTTCAGACACGCGCCCACCTCGCCCCTCGACGCCGACGGTCAGGGCGACGCACACGTGTCGTTCGCCTTCGCGGCCCACCGGGCCATCGTCGACGTCGACCCGGACCTGGGCCTCGTAAAGGTGGTCGAGCTGACGACCTCGCAGGACGTGGGCCGGGTGCTGAACCCGGTCCAGGCCGTGGGCCAGCTGGAGGGAGGTGCCGCCCAGGGGGTTGGCCTCGCCGTGATGGAGGAGGTCCTGTTGGACGGGGGCCGGATGGCCAACGCATCGTTCACCGACTACCTGGTGCCCACCTCGCTGGATATGCCACCCGTGGAGGTGGCGGCGCTCATCGAGCAGGCTGAACCCGGGGCCCCGTTCGGCGCCAAGGGGATTGGGGAGCCACCGTCGATCTCGTCGACCGCAGCGGTGGCGGCGGCAATTCGGAACGCCACCGGCATGGCCCTACCGAGGGTGCCGGTCAGGCCCGCGGACATTGCCATGCCGGGAGGCCCGGGGTGACAGGCCCCCATTCCGACCTGAGGGTCGACGGCGACCGGCTCATGGGCCGCATCGCCGACCTGGCGGCCATAGGCGCCATCGAGGGGGGCGGCTCCAGCCGCCTGGCCCTGACCGACGAGGACCGGGAGGGGCGCGACCTGGTCACAACCTGGATGCGTGACCTGGGCCTCGACGTGCGCATGGACGGCATAGGAAACGTGGTGGCGACCAGGCCGGGCAGGAGCGACGGGCCCGCCGTTATGACCGGCAGCCACATCGACACGGTCCGCTCGGGAGGGCGTTATGACGGGAACCTGGGGGTGCTGGCGGGCCTCGAGGCCATTGAGACCCTCATCGGGGCGGGTGTCGAGACCGAGCACCCGTTCGCCGTGGCGTTCTTCACCGATGAGGAGGGCAGCCGCTTCCCTCCCGACATGCTGGGAAGCCTCGTCTACGTGGGCGGCATGGGCCTTGAGGAGGCCCTCGACGTGGTGGGCATCGACGGCTCGGTGGTCGGTGGGGAGCTGGACCGGATCGGGTACAGGGGAACCCACCCCTGCCCCGGGCCGACACCGCGTGCCTTCGTGGAGCTCCACATCGAACAGGGTCCCGTGCTCGAGGCCGGTGGCGTCACGATCGGGGCGGTGACCGGCGTCCAGGGGATCTCCTGGACCGAGCTGGCGTTCGCGGGCCAGGCCAACCACGCCGGCACCACCCCGATGGACCACAGGCACGACGCCGGCTTCGCCGCCGCCGAGGTGGCAGCCCGGGTCCGCAGCATCGCCACGGACATGGGCGGAACCCAGGTGGCCACCGTCGGCCGCCTCGACCTGCAGCCCGGCCTGGTCAACGTCGTGGCGGGCACGGCGTCGCTCACCGTGGACCTGCGCAACACCGAAGAGGACCGCCTTGTCGAGGCCGAGGAGCGCCTGGCATCGGAGGTGGCGGAGGTGGCGGCCGGCGAGGGGGTCGAGGTCACATCCCGAAGCCTGGCCCGCTTCCAGCCCGTGGCCTTCGACGAGCGCGTGGTGGCCACCGTGGAGGCCACGTCCGAGAGGCTCGGCCACAGCGTGTCGCGGATGCCGTCGGGGGCCGGCCACGACGCCCAGATGCTGGCCCGCGTCTGCCCGACCGGGATGGTGTTCGTGCCCAGCCGCGACGGCGTCAGCCACAACCCCGCCGAGCACACCGACCCCGACGACCTGGTGGCGGGCGCCGACGTGCTGCTCCAGACGCTGCTGGACCTGGACGCGGCCGACCTGGAGGGTGGGCCATGAGCAGGATCCTCACGGTGGGGGCGGCCCAGACCGGACCCATCCAGCTCACCGACAGCCGGGCCGACGTGGTCGAGCGGCTGGTCGCCCTGCTCCGGCAGGGGGCAGAGGAGGGTTGCGGCCTCGTGGTGTTCCCGGAGCTGACCCTCACCACCTTCTTCCCACGCTGGTGGGTCGACGACCGGGCCGAGTTCGACCACTTCTTCGAGACCGAGATGCCCGGGCCGGAGACGCAGCCGCTCTTCGACGAGGCGGCCCGCCTGGGCGTGGGATTCCACCTCGGCTACGCCGAGCTCACCCCCGACGGCCACCACTACAACACGGCCATCCTCGTCGAGCGGGACGGGACAGTGTCGGGCCGCTACCGCAAGGTGCACCTCCCGGGCCACCACGAGCACGAGCCGTGGCGGGAGTTCCAGCACCTGGAGCGCTACTACTTCGAGCCGGGTGACGGCTTCGAGGTGTTCGGCGCCTTCGGCGGTGTGGTCGGCATGGCGATCTGCAACGACCGGCGCTGGCCCGAGACCTACAGGGTGCTGGGACTCCAGGGCTGCGAGCTGGCCCTCATCGGCTACAACACGCCCGTCCACTACCCGCCGGACCCGTCCCAGGACGTGCTCCAGGGGTTCCACAACCGCCTCGTGCTCCAGTCGGGCGCCTACCAGAACGGAATGTGGGTGGTGGGGGTAGCCAAGGCAGGCGACGAGGAGGGCTGCCAGCTGCTCGGCGAGAGCTCCATCGTGGCGCCGTCGGGAGAGGTCCGGGCGGCCTGCACCACCGACGGTGACGAGCTGGCCGTGGCCGACTGCGACCTGGACATGTGCTCCAACTACAAGGACACGCTCTTCGACTTCGGCTACTACCGGAGGCCCGAGGCCTACGGCGTCATCACGTCTCAGAAGGGTGCCGAGGTCCCATCCGAGGTGGCTGCCTCGCTGGAAGGGATCGAGGAGGGAGGGTCCCGGTGACAGTCTTCGACCTGAACGGTACGGCCGTCGAGGTGTCCGACAGCCACCCCCACCTGCTGGCGGCCCTGCGCGACGAGCTGGGCGTCACGTCGCCCAAGGACGGCTGCTCGCCCTCCGGCCAGTGCGGCTGCTGCACCGTGCTGCTCGACGGCAAGGCCCGGATCGCCTGCCAGACACCGCTGGACCGTGCCGAGGGGAGGTCGGTGGTCACCCTCGAGGGCCTCGACGGCGACGAGCGGGACAGGTACGCGCAGGCCTTCGCCGCCCATGGGGCCCTCCAGTGCGGGTTCTGCACGCCGGGCATCGTCATGCGCGCCAAGGCCCTCGTGGACAGGAAGGGACCGGCCCTCACCAGGGAGGATGCAGGCCGCCACCTGGGCGCCCACCTCTGCCGGTGCACCGGATACGTGAAGATCCTGGACGCTGTCGAGACCCTGGCATCGGGGGAGGTGCCGGTGGCGCCTCCCTCCGGGGGAATCGGCACTAGTGGCGTGAAGTACGAGGCGGCCGAGCTGGCCCTTGGAGACCGGCCCTTCATCGACGACATGGCGTCGGCGGGGATGCTCCACGCCGCCCTGCGCCTGGCCGACCACGCCAGGTCGGATGTGGTGCGCATCGACACCTCGGCCGCCGAGGCGGTGGACGGGGTGCAGGCCGTCCTCACCGCCGCCGACGTCCCGGGCGAGCTGCGCGTCGGCCTCATCCACAAGGACTGGCCTGTCCTCATCCCTGAGGGCGGGCGCACCTCCTACCTGGGTGACGTGCTGGCCGTGGTCGTGGCCGACGACAGGGAGACCGCCCGCAGGGCGGCGGCCCTCGTCGCCGTCGAGTCCGTGCCCCTGGAGGTCCTCTCGGACCCAGTGGTGGCGGTCGGCTCCGACGAGGACGCAGTCTGGGGCCTCGACCGGAACGTGCTGTCGGTCTCCCGCTACGCGAGGGGCGACGCGGAGGCCGCCCTGGCGGGCTCGGCCCAGGTGGTCGAGGAGGTCTTCCAGACCCAGCGCATAGAGCACGCCTTCCTCGAGCCCGAGTCGACCCTGGCAGTGCCCACCGGCGACGGCGGCCTGCACGTCTACTCCGGTGGCCAGGGGGTCTGGGACGACCGCGACCAGATAGCGGCCGTGCTCGGCATCCCCGCCGGGAAGGTGACCGTCGAGCTGGTCAGCAACGGCGGAGCATTCGGCGGCAAGGAGGACATGTCCAACCAGGCCCAGACGGCCCTTGCCGCCCACCTGCTGGGCAGGCCGGTCCGCTGCACGCTGTCACGGGAGGAGTCCCTCCTGATGCACCCGAAGCGCCATCCCATCCGCATGGCCTACAGGGCCGGCTGCGACGGCGACGGGCGCCTGACGGGCCTCTGGGTGCGCATGATCGGGGACTCGGGCCCCTACGCCTCGGTCGGCATGAAGGTCCTGGAGAGGGCGGCCGGCCACGCCAGCGGCCCCTACGTGGTGCCCGACATCGACGTCGAGGCGACCGCCGCCCGCACCAACAACCCGGTCTGCGGGGCCTTCAGGGGCTTCGGCGCCAACCAGGCCCAGTTCGCCATGGAGGGGGTGATGGACCGCCTGGCGGCGAAGGTCGGCATCTCCGGCTGGGAGATGCGCAGCCGCAACGTGGTCGGACCCGGTGTGGTCTGGGGCCCCGGCCAGGTCATGGACGAGGGAAGCCTCGGGGCCAGGGCCTGCCTGGACGAGGTCAGGGCCGACTACGAGGCGGCCGTTGCGGAGGGCAGGCCGGTCGGGGTGGGCCTGGGCCTCAAGAACTCCGGCCTCGGCAACGGCTTCGAGGAGGTCGCCCGGGCCGTGGTCCGCCTGCTGGACGACGGCACCGTCGAGGTACGCCACTGCTGGACAGAGATGGGCCAGGGGGTCCACACCGTGGCGCGCCAGGTCGCCGTCGAGGAGCTGGGGATCGACCCGGACAGGGTCGAGGTGCTGGTCGACACCACCCGGGAACTGGGCGCCGGCCAGACCACGGGCAGCCGCGGCACGCTCATGGGGGCCGGGGCGGTGGCAGACGCCTGCAGGGCGGCGATCGCAGACGGCATGAACCCCGGCGTCGACTACGTGGGCGAGTACAGGGTGGACTGGACCGACTCGCTGGAGAGCGGCGTGGAGAACCCGGTCATCCACTCCACCTTCGGGTACGCCGCTCAGCTGGTCGTCCTGGACCCCGACTCGGGCGAGGTCGAGCGCGTGGTCGCAGCCCACGACGTCGGACGGGCCGTGAACCCTCTGCTCTGCGAGGGGCAGGTTGAGGGGGCCGTGCACATGGGCCTGGGCTACGCCCTGAGCGAGGGCTTCCCCGCCGACGGGGAGGCCAGGCCGCTGAACACCACCCTGCGCAGCCTCGGAATCCTGCGGCCCAAGGACATGCCGGAGGTGGAGGTCCGCCTGGTCGAGGCCCCCCAGCCCGACTCCCCCTACGGAATCAAGGGCGTCGGCGAGATCGGCCTGGTTCCGACCGCCGGAGCCGTGGCCGCGGCCCTCCACGCCCGCGACGGCGTGTGGCGGAGTGAGCTCCCGATGGGGGAGCCATCCAAGCGGGAGTCCTGGGCCGACTGGGACGGACGATGAACCTGCCGGCCGGAACCACCCCGGGCCTGGTCTGCGCCCACCACCACCTCTACTCGGGGCTGGCCCGCGGGATGCCCGCACCGCCCCGCACCCCGACCGGCTTCACAGAGATCCTGGAGCTGGTCTGGTGGAGGCTGGACCGTGCGCTGGACCTCGAGTCCATCCGCTGGTCGGCCATGCTCGGGGCGCTGGAGGCCCTCGAACGGGGCTGTACGGCGGTCATTGACCACCACGAGTCACCAGAGGCGATCGAGGGGTCCCTGAGCGCCATAGCCGACGCCTGTGCCGAGGTGGGTGTGAGGGTGGACTGCGCCTACGGCGTCACTGACAGGCACGGTCCCGACGGTGCCAGGCGTGGCCTGGCCGAGAACGAGCGGTTCCTGCGCGAGGGGGGCCGAGGCCACGTTGGCGTCCACGCCGCCTTCACCTGCACCGACGGGACCCTCGAGGCGGCCGCCTCGCTGGCCCGGGACCTGGGCGTGGGGGTGCACGTCCACGTCGCAGAGGGCCGCGCCGACGACGGCGCGGCCGAGCGCCTGCGCGGCCTGGCGGCCGACGACTGGCTGCTCGTGCACGGCGTCCACCTCCCCGAAGACCACGGGTTGGCCGGGACGGTGGTCCACAACCCCCGCTCCAACATGAACAACGCCGTGGGCTACGCCAGGCCGACCCGGTTCGCCAACCCCGTTGCCCTCGGGAGCGACGGCATCGGAGCCGACATGCTGGAGGAGTTCCGCCTGGCCTACGTCCGCCACCGGGAGGACGACGTGACCGCCTCGCCCGAGACCGCCTGGGGCTGGCTGGCGGCCGGATGGGACCTGTTCCCCGAGGCCCTGGAGGACCGGGTGGAGTGGAGCCACGACCCCATGGACCCGTGGCACCTGGCCTATTCACCCGGGGTCTCGCCACTGTCGGTCGAGGTAGGTGGCGAGGTGGTCTGGTCGGACGGCGCCCCCACGCGGGTCGACGGCGACGAGGTGAGGGCAAGGGCGGCCGAGGAGGCCCGGCGGCTGCACGCCCGCCTGGATGACCTGTGAGGGGAGCAACCGTTCGAGGCATGGCCGTCCCGGGGGCGGAACGGCCGGAAGGAGAAGGAGAGGCGCAACCATGACGAGGCTGGCGATCTACCTGCAGGACGCCCACACCATCGGAGAGGCGATCGGGCACGCCCGCTACGCGGAGGAGCAGGGGTTCGAGGCGGTCTGGCAGGCCGACTCCCGGCTGGTCCGCGACGCCGTGGTCCCCATGGCGGCGTTCGGGGCCTGCACGGAGACCATCAGGATCGGCTCGGGCGTGGTCGACTGCTGGACCCGCAACCCGGCACGCCTGGCGTCCACCTTCTCCACCCTCGACGACCTGGCGCCTGGCAGGGTCATCCTCGGAATCGGAGCCTGGTGGGACCCCCTGGCCGCAAAGGTCGGGATCAACAGGCGCCGCCCCCTCGGGGTCATGCGCGAGGTCGTCACGACCGTGCGGGCCCTGCTGGCCGACGAGACCGTCACATTCGACGGGGACTTCGTGCACCTCGACGGCGTGGAGTTGGACTACGTGTACCAGGAGCGCCGCCCGAAGCAGGTGCCCATCTACATAGGCGCCACCGGCATGAAGATGATGGAGTTGACCGGCGAGATCGCCGACGGCGTGGTGCTCAACTACCTGGTGTCGCCCGAGTACAACCGCACGGCAATGCAGCACCTGGAGGCCGGAGCCGCCAGGGCCGGCCGGTCCGTGGACGACCTGGACCGGCCACAGCTAGTGGTCTGCTCCGTGGCCGAGACCAGGGAGGAGGCCCTGGACGGGGCCCGGCTGATGGTCACCCAGTACCTGGGCCAGCAGCCCCACATAATGAAGGCCTCGGGTGTGCCCGAGTCCCTGCTGGAGGAGATCGGCAGGGTCCTGACCTGGCCCGCCACCCACGAGCAGGTCGAGGCCGCCTCGAAGCTGGTGCCAGACGACATAGTGCAGATGATCTGTGCAGCAGGGACACCCGAGGAGTGCCGTGAGAAGGTGGCCCAGTACATGGCCGACGGCTGCACCTGCCCGATCCTCTACCCGCTTGGGCCCGACGTGCGCCTGATGGTCGACACCTTCGCCGGCTGGACGCCCTGACCGTCTGGAAGACTGCCGCAATGCCCCGACTGGTGATCCGCGGCGCACGCCACCCCGGTGACATTGCCGTCGAGGACGGCTGGATAACAGCAGTGGGCACGGTCGCCGCCGAGCCGGGCGACGAGGTGCTCGACTGCGACGGCGACATCGTCACGGCCGGGTTGGTCAACACCCACCACCACCTCTACCAGTGGATGACCAGGGGCCGGGCCACGGGATGCAACCTGTTCGACTGGCTGGTCCACCTCTACCCGGTCTGGGGGCGCCTGTCGGTGGACGACGTGCGGGCCGCGGCCCTCGTGGGCCTCGCAGAGCTGGCCTCAACCGGCTGCACCACGGCGGCCGACCACCACTACCTGGTGCCCCGCGGCGACGACGCCGTGTTCGACGCCATCGTCGACGCCGCCAGGGAGGTGGGGATCAGGCTGCACCTCTCGCGTGGCTCGATGGACCTCGGGGAGAGCCGGGGCGGCCTGCCTCCCGACCACGTGGTCGAGGACCGCGACGCCATCCTGGCCTCGACTGAGGCCGTGGCCGCCCGCCACCATGACGGCGAGGCCGTCAGCGTGGTCGTGGCCCCGTGCAGCCCCTTCTCGGTGACGACCGAGCTCATGGTCGAGTCGGCGCAGCTGGCCCGACGCCTGGGCCTGCGACTCCACACCCACCTCTGCGAGACCGTCGAGGAGCAGGAGCACTGCCTCGAGCGCTTCGGTCGCAGGCCCGTCGAGATGCTCGAGGAGTGGGGCTGGGTGGGCGACGACGTGTGGCTGGCCCACGGGATCCACATTGACGACGACGAGATGGCGGTCCTGGGTGGTGCGGGTACGGGGGTGGCCCACTGCCCGTCGTCCAACGCACGCCTTGCTGCCGGGATGTGCAGGGTGACAGACCTGCGGCGGGCCGGCTGCCCCGTAGGCCTCGGCGTGGACGGCGTCGCATCCAACGAGGTCGGCGGCCTGTTCCCCGAACTGCGCCAGGCCCTCTACACGGCGCGGCTGAGGGAGGGAAGGCCGGACGCCCTCATGCCCGCCGAAGCGGTCGAGATGGCGACCGCGGGCGGTGCGGGGTGCCTCGGCAGGGGCGACGTCGGCGCCGTCCGGCCTGGGCTGCGGGCCGACCTGGTCGTCTGGCCCGGCCACGACCTGGGCGACGTGGAGGACCCTCTCGCGGGCCTGGTTCTGGGGCCCGACCGCAGGGCCCGCCACGTTCTCGTGGCCGGCTCCCCTGTAGTCGGCGACGGCGAGGTGCTGGGCGTGGACCTGGCCGCGGCCCACGCCGACCTGGCCCGCCGCTCGAGGCGCCTCTGGGATGGTTCCTGAGCGTGCACTCCGCCACCGAACTGGTGCATCATGGCGCCGTGACGATGACAGCCGAGTTCACCGTCGAGCCCTTCGTGGACGGAGCACCGGGCCCGCATGTCCTGGCCGCCATCGAGGTTGCCGAGGAGGCCGGCCTGGCGGTCGACGTAGGGCCGTTCGGGACGACTGTGACCGGTGAGCCCGGGGTGGTCCTGGACGCGCTGGACGGGCTGATCAGGGCGGCAGTAGACCGCGGGGCCTCGAGGGTCTCGCTCCAGTTGAGCGTCGGCTGAGTTGTGCCCGGACTGTTGGCGAGGCTCCGGAAAACCTGACAGAGTGTTGGACGCATCGGGGTGGGACTGACGGGGGCTGACAGCGCGGCCCCGGCTGCCCCGGGCAGAAGGGGAGAGACGATGTATCGACGCCTACTGGGCCTGCTGGCCGTGGTCCTGAGTCTGGGGATGGTGGCTGCGGCCTGCGGTTCCGACGACGAGGCCGAGACCAAGGCCGCGTTCATCTACGTCGGCCCGGTGGGGGACGCAGGGTGGACCTGGGCACACGACCAGGGAAGGCAGGCCGCTGCCGCCGAGACAGGGGTCCAGACCGCCTACGTGGAGGCCGTGCCCGAGGGAACCGCCGACTTCGGCAACCACACACGCGACTTCATCGACCAGGGCTACAACGTAGTCATCGGCACCTCCTTCGGCTACATGGACGACATGCTGGCCCTGGCGGGCGAGTACCCCGATGTGGTCTTCGAACACGTGTCGGGCTTCAAGCAGAACGACACCAACTTCGGCAACACCTTCGGCCGGATGTACGAGCCCCGCTACCTGTCCGGGATGGTCGCGGGATCGGCCACCAGCTCGAACCTGCTGGGCTACGTGGCCGCCTTCCCGATCCCCGAGGTGATCCGCGGAATCAACGCCTTCACGCTCGGCGTCAGGTCGGTGAACCCGGACGCCCAGGTCGAGGTCATCTGGACCAGCACCTGGTTCGATCCGGCTGTGGAGGGCGACTCGGCCCAGGCCCTGCTCGACAAGGGCGCCGACGTCATAGCGATGCACCAGGACTCGACGGCAGCCGGCGAGAAGGCCGAGGCTGCTGGGGCCCGCTGGGTCTCCTACAACTCCGACATGAGTGCCTTCGCCCCGAACGCCTACCTGACCGCACCGGTCTGGAACTGGGGTCCGCGCTACGCCGAGATCATCGAGGCTGCCAAGGCCGGCACCTACAAGCCAGGCGCCTACTGGGGTTCCATGGCCGATGGCGTGGTCGACCTGGCCCCGATCGCCGCGGACGTGGGCGCAGGGATCAAGTCGGCAGTGGCCGACAAGAAGGCTGCGATCGTGGCCGGCGACTTCCACGTCTTCAGCGGACCTATCAACGACCAGGACGGCAACCTCGTCGTGGCCGCCGGCGAGACGATGGACGACGGCTCCATGCTCGGCATGGACTTCTTCGTGGAGGGGGTGATCGGCTCCACCGGATGAGCCGGTAGCGCCAGATCCAGTTGACGGGCGGCGCCGCCGGGGATCCCCCGCGGCGCCGCCGTCGCGTCCGGCCGCCTGACAAGTGATGACCGCCAAAGCAGCCACCCCTATAGGCCCGCCCGCGGTGGAACTGCTCGACGTGTGGAAGCGGTTCCCCGGGGTCGTGGCCAACGCCGGTGCCCACCTGCGCGTGGAGGCCGGGACCATCCACGCCGTGCTGGGCGAGAACGGCGCCGGCAAGTCCACCCTCATGAACGTCCTGGCCGGCGTCTACCGGCCGGACGAGGGCGAGGTCCGCGTGGAGGGGACGGCCCACAGGTTCAGGACCCCGGCCGACGCCCTGGCGGCCGGTATCGGGATGGTCCACCAGGAGTTCCGGCTGGTGCCCTCCTTCACGGTTGCCGAGAACGTGGTCCTGGGCGCGGCCGGGAGGCTGGTCAGGCGCCAGGCCATCGAGGACGAGGTGGCCGACCTGGCCGAACGCTTCGGCCTGGCGACCGAGCCCGACCACCCCGTCTGGCAGCTGTCAATGGGGGAGCGCCAGCGGGTCGAGATCCTCAAGGCCCTCTGGAGGGACGCCCACATCCTGATCCTGGACGAGCCGACGGCGGTGCTGACGCCGGGTGAGGCCGACGAGCTGGGGGCGGTCCTGCGGCGCATGGCCGAGGCGGGTCGGTCGGTGGTCTTCATCAGCCACAAGCTCCACGAGGTGACCGGATTCTGCGACGAGGCGACGGTGCTCCGCGGCGGGAGGACCGTGGCGGCCTCCCTCGCAGTGGCCGACACCGACGCCGGCGAGTTGGCGTCGCTCATGGTCGGGGCCTCCCAGGTGGGCGTGGCCCGCCCGGAACCGATCAGAGCCGGAGAGGCGCTGCTGGAGGTGTCGGGGGTCTCGGCCCTGGGGGACCGCGGCCTACCCGCCCTTGACGCAGTGGACCTGACCGTGAGGGCAGGGGAGACAGTCGGCGTCGCCGGGGTGGCCGGCAACGGGCAGAGGGAGCTCTGCCAGGTCGTGGCCGGCCTGCGCCCCACCACCGGTGGGAGCGTCCGCATTGGGGGCCGGGACCTGACCGTGGCGTCGCCGAGGGAGCGCTTCGCGGCCGGGCTGGCCTACATACCCGAGGACAGGCTGGGCGTGGGCCTGGCCCCGCGCCTGTCGGTCGTGGAGAACGCCATCCTGAGGACCTACACGGACCATCGCAAGGGTCCGTTGTTGGACTCCGAGTTGGCCGAGGCCCACTGCGCCGACCTGGTGGAGAGGTTCGGTATCAGGACAGGGCCCCTGGGCGATCCCATAGCCGGCCTGTCTGGGGGCAACCTGCAGAGGCTGCTGGTGGGAAGGGAGCTGAGCGGTGGTCCCAGGGTCGTGCTGGCGGCGCAGCCGACACGCGGCCTCGACGTACAGGGGGTCAAGGCCATCCAGGACCTGCTGCTGGAGGCCAGGGGAGCCGGGGCCGCCGTCCTGCTGGTCTCCGAGGACCTGGACGAGCTGCTCCTCCTCTCGGACCGTTTGGCCGTGATGCACAGCGGCCAGGTGGTGGCCGAGTTCGATCCCGCCACTGCGACGCGTTCGGAGGTGGGCGAGGCCATGGTCGGCCATGTGGCCGACGCCCGCGGGGAGCCCGGCACGTGAGCCGTCCGGTACTGGTCCGGCGCGAGCAGGTCCTCAGGGGAGGCCAGCCGCTGGCGTTCACAGCCGGCCTGGTCGTGGCCCTCGCCACCGGCATCGTCCTGCTCCTGGGAGCGGGTCACGACCCGCTGGCGGTCTACGAGCGCATGTTCGTGGCCGCCCTGGGCGACCCCGACTCCTGGTCGGTGACCCTGAACAGGGCCGTGCCCCTCGGTTTGGCCGGGCTGGCAGTGGCCATTGCGGGCTCGATGGGCCTGTGGAACATCGGGGCGGAGGGCCAGATCCTGGCCGGTGCGATGTTGGCGGCCGGTGTCGCGCGCGTCGGTGACGGCTGGCCGGGACCGGTGCTGGTCACGGCGATGCTCGTGGCCGGGGCGCTGGGCGGTGCCCTGTGGGCCACCGGGCCGGCGGTGGCCAGGTCCCAGATCGGCGTCAACGAGATCCTCACGACCCTGATGCTCAACGAGGTCGCACTGAGGCTCGTCCAGTGGCTGATCCATGGCCCCTGGAAGGACCCGGATTCCTTCAACTTCCCGCTGGCGCCGATGCTCCCCGACCAGGCGCACCTGCCGACGCTGTTCGGCCGTGCCCACGCCGGCGTGCTGGTGGCCCTGCTGGTCACTGCGCTCTTCGCCGTGGCCGTGAACCGGACTGCCTGGGGGTTCGAGCTCCGCGTGGCCGGGTCATCGGCTGCCACGGCCCGCTACGCCGGCATCTCGCTGGAGCGCAAGGTGGCGACCGTGCTCGTTCTGGCCGGGGCGGTGGCCGGCCTGGCCGGCGGGATAGAGCTGGCCGGGACCGCCGATCGCCTGACCGAGGGGATCTCCAACGGGTTCGGGTACGCCGGCATCATCGTGGCTGCATTGGCGCTGATGCGGCCGTCAGGCGTGGCCGTCGTGGCCGTGCTGTTCGGAGCCGTCCAGATCGGCGGACAGAGCATCCAGACCATGGGCGTCCCCTCGTCCGTCTCCACGATCCTCCAGGCCCTGATCCTGTTCGGCGCCATAGGGGCCGGCGTCCTAAGCCGCTACCAGGTGAGGTGGGTGCCGGCGGACAGGCCGGCCGGCGGGGAGGCAGCAGCGTGAGCGAGGCGTCGGTGCTCGGGCTGTGCGCGGCGACCGTGTCGTTCGGCGCCCTGCTCTACCTGGCCGCCCTGGGGGAGATGGTGTCCGAGAAGGCAGGGGTGCTGAACCTCGGTGTGGAGGGGATGATGGCCGTCGGCGCGGTGACGGGCTTCATGGCCGCCCTCGAGACCGGCAACCCCTGGCTGGCGCTGGTCGTGGCCGTCGCCGCCGGCGCCCTCGTGGCACTGCTCCACGGATGGTTCACGGTGGTGCTGGGCGCCGAGCAGGTGGTCTCAGGCCTGTCGCTGACGATCCTGGGCCTGGGCCTGGCCGCCTACCTTGGCAAGAACTCCGTGGGTAGGCCACCGGGGGCAGTCCTGGCCCCGGTCGACTGGCCTGTCCTCTCGGACCTGCGGTGGCTGGGTCCCGTCCTGTTCCGCCAGTCGCCGATGGTCTACCTGTCGGTCCTGGCAGGGCTGGCCACGTGGTTCGTATTGAGCCGCACCCGTGTTGGCCTGGCCCTGCGGGCAGCCGGGGAGTCGGCGTCGACCACCGATGCGGCAGGCCACTCCGTGGTCGGCCTGAGGCTGGGAGCGGTTGCAACCGGTGGTGCCCTGGCCGGGGCGTCGGGCGCCTACCTGACGCTCTCCCTGACGCCGCAGTGGGCGGAGGGGATCACGGCCGGCCGCGGCTGGATCGCCGTGGCACTCGTGATCTTCGGCGCCTGGCGACCGGGCAGGGTGGCCCTGGGGGCGCTGCTGTTCGGAGGGACCCTGGCACTCAAGACGCGCCTCCAGGCCTTCGGCGTGGACTTCTCCCCGATCCTGCTGTCGATGCTGCCCTACCTGCTCACGATCGGGGTGCTGGTCTTCATCTCGATCCGGTCCAGGAACCGGCCCTCTCCGGCCCCGGCCTCTCTGGGCATCGCCTTCAGGCGGGAGGAGCGCTGAGGGGGAGCCGTCAGCGCTCCACGCCTGTGAGCAGGACGGCAATGTCGTCCTCTCGACGGATGCTGCCGAGGCGCCTGGCAGCAAGCAGGCCAGCCAGGCCGGAGGTACCCGTGGGGTCTGCGGGAACTGCGGTAGTCGAGCGGACCAGGCTGTGGGCCTCGGCGATCTCGGGCTCGGTGGCCACCACGGGCCTGCTGTCGTCGTCAAGCATGGCCCAGGCGACAGGCATCCAGTCGTAGGCGACGTCGTCGAGGATCCCGGTGGCAAGCGAGGCGGGGTCCCGCCATGGCTCCATGAGGTCTCCGGCGGCGCTGCCAAGGAGGGCAGCCCTTGGATCCCCGAGTGCCTCAAGGCGCTCGAAGGCCCTCGCCAGGGGAGCGCAACCCGCGGCCTGGACGGCGTGGAGCCTGGGCCGCGCAGCCAGGGCTCCAAGGTCGACCGCCTCGGCCAGGGCCTGGACGGTGGAGCTGGCGAGGGCTCCACCGCCCACCTGCACGAGGAGGTGGTCGCAGTTCCTTCCGGATTCGGCCAGGTCTGCCGCCAGTTCGAAGCCGAGGGTCCTGCCACCGTCGATGGTCATGGGGTTCTCTATGGCCTGGCAGCCGAACGGCACGGCGCCCCGGGCAACGAGTTCCCGGAAGCGGAGGACGCACGGATCCCCCTCCTCGCCTGGTCGGCGCTCGCATGTGCGTACCTCGGCCCCCAACTCGGCCAGCCGGGCGAGGACCGCGGGGTCGGCCCAGGTGGGTACATGCACGACCAGGGGCCTGCCGGCCGCCCTGGCCACGACGGCGGCCCCCAGGGCGGCGTTGCCGCAGGAGGCGATGGCCAGCTGGCGGTTTGCCGGCACACCGCCCACCTCCAGGTGAAGCGCCAGGCCGAACAGGTGCCTGGCCTTGTGGCTGCCCGAGACGTTTCCCGTCTCGTCCTTCCCGAGGAGTGAGCCGCCGTGGCCGATGGCCGCGGCCAGGCCGCCCAGTTCCAGCAGGGGGGTGTGCCTGAAGCCGGCGCCGTCCACCGCGGCGACGGCCTCGTCCAGCCTGCGGACCAGGGCCACGAACTCACCGTCGTCCATCCCAGACTCCAGGGCCCGCCTGTGGGCCCACAGGAGGTGCCTGAAGCGGACGAAGGGGTTCGGGTCAGCCTCGCCGGGCGGGGGCCAGCCTGCGCCGGGTGGTGTGCCCAGCCAGACCGGGGGCCGGTCGGTGCGCATCAGGCGGTCACGCCGCTACCTGGAGGACAGCACCCCGGTGCGGGCGTTGAACTCGTCGATCATGGCGTCCCAGACCGGGGCCAGGTCGTGCAACCCCCGCCAGAAGGACTGGTCGCGCCGGGCCTCGAAGTCCTCCAACTCGACGCCCTGCTGCTCGACCCAGGTGAAGTAGCCCAGGTTGAAGATCCGGTCGCGGCCCGTCTCGTCGAGCACCTCCACGTGGGAGCCGTCGGCGCCCGCCAGGTGCTCGGCCACGGCCTCGGCGGCCTCGCCCGGCCCGAAGCCGCCCACGTACCGCCCCGCGGCCATGGCCTCGCGTTCGCTCACGTACATCTCGGCGCCGTCGGTCGCCACCGTCACGATGGCGTCCTCAGGGCCCAGGTCCAGGACCCTGGCCGTCTTGATGGAGGCCAGCACGTTGCAGATGCTGGAGAGACCGAAGTGCCCCAGCTGGTCGACCACGGCCCGGTCCACGCCGTGGGCGTCGGCCAGGTGGTCCCTTCCGGCATCGGTGTTGAACACGACGCCGAGCTCGTCGCAGGCCCGGTCGCTGACGGCCACGACCACGTCGGTGTTGGTGACGTTGTGGATCAGTGGGATGTGCTTGTCGCCTATCCCCTGGATGTTGTGCTCGCCGAAGCCGTTGTAGAGCATGGTCGGGCACTCGAGGGCCTCGACGGCGACGATCCGCGCACCGTGGTCGGACTTCAGGCGTTCACCGGCGGCGAGGGTTCCCGACGACCCCGAGGCCGCCACGAACGCCGCCAGCCGCAGGTCCGGCCGCTCACCCCTGTGGTGCAGGTACAGGTGCTCGAGGGCCCTGCCCGTCACCTCGTGGTGGCCGACGTGGTTGGCGAACTCGGTGAACTGGTTGAGGATGAAGTTGCCCGGATCCCGGCTCAGCTCGTTGCAGGCGTCGTAGATCTCCTTCACGTTGCTCTCCGAGCCGACCGTGCGGATCACGTCGTCGGGGTCGGCTATCCAGCGGTCCAGCCACTCGAAGCGCTCCCGGCTCATGTTCTCGGGGAGTACGGCCACGCCGCGCGACCCCATCAGCCGCGAGATGGCCACGCCTCCACGCGCGTAGTTGCCCGTCGACGGCCAGATGGCCCTGTGGCGGGTCGGGTCGAACTGGCCCGTGACGACGCGGGGGACCAGGCATGAGTAGGCGGCCAGGACCTTGTGGGCGCCGATCATCGGGAAGCGGTTACCGAAGGCGACGATCACCGGTGCCTCGACCCCCGTCAGCTCCTTTGGCAGGACGACGTGTTCGGGAAGGTCGACCCGGCCGCCGTGCAGGTCGTTGTACCAGTGGACCCTGAACAGGTTCAGGGGGTCGGCTGCGTCGCGGTCGACGCCCACCAGGTCGGCCGCGATCCGGTCGGGGATCCGTGCCGGATCGGCCAGTTGGGCGAAGGTGGGAAGGGCTATCCCCTGGGTGCGGAAGCGCTCGACGCTGCGCCCGTAGCTGTCCCCGTCCACGACCTCGGTGAGCAGGCCGAACCTGGTGTTGTCGAAGCCCGGTGAGCCCACGGCCCAGCCTCCCGTCGTTGCGGCGTAGTCCAACGGTCAGGGTACAGGCGGCAGCCAGCCGGGTTGACATTTTGTAGAAGCCAGCCCCGTGGGAGGGCCGCCTGTGACGGATGGGCGGGCCGCATGCCGCGGATTCCGGGCGAGATGGTGCGAGGCTGTAGTGCCATGTTTCGTCGCACCTTCCAGGTCGTCCTGACCCTCTGCGTGGTCGCCGCAGCAGGCGTCGTGGCGTCGCGTGCGGCGGAGCCGTCCGTGCGACCGGTCCTGTACCCGGCACCTCCGACGACTGCGGTCGTGGCGGTACCCACCACGACGGCCCCCGCCACCACCGTTCCACCCTCCACGGCACCCCCCGCGACCGCACCTGCCACCACCGTTCCACCCTCCACGGCCCCGCCCACGACCGCGCCGGCCACGACCTCGACCACGACCACCATCCCGATCGACGAGGTGGCGGTGCTGAGCGCCCACTACTCCTGGGGAAAGACCAGCGAGGCCAGGATCCTCCAGACCGTCCTGGGCGTGACCGTCGACGGCTGGTACGGGCCGGCCACCCGTGCCGCCCACGTGGCCGAGAACGAGGCGAGGGGCCTGCCCAAGGACGGGATCCCGGCGGTCCCCACCACGACGGCTCCCCCGGCGACCACGGCAGCACCCGAGGCGCCCGCCTCCACCACCCCCTCGGTCACGGTGCCCTCCACGTTCGGGGGCATGGGCGCCGAGCTGGTCGCCCAGCTCCTGGGTCAACCCTGCATTGCGGACGGCGACCTGGGGGACTGCCCACCGGAGGTGGACGCCCTCATCAGCGGCCTGGTCGGCTGAGGAGCGTTCCCGAAGGCCTACTTGCCGGACATCTTGAGTATCGAACATATGTTCGATACGGTCGGCGGGTGTGCCGGACCCCGTCCCCTACGCCGAGTTGCACTGCCACTCGCACTTCAGCTTCCTCGACGGGGCGTCTGACCCCGAGGAGCTGGCGGCTGAGGCGTCCCGCCTGGGCCTGACGGCCCTGGCCATCACGGACCACGACGGCCTCTACGGGGCGGTCCGCTTCGCCGAGGCGGCACGCCGGCACGGCCTGCCAACGGTGTTCGGCGCCGAGCTGTCCATCGACGCACCCTCGCCCCGGACCGGCTGCCCCGATCCCCCCGGCACCCACCTGGTCGTGCTGGCCGAGGGGCCCGCCGGGTACGCCCGGCTGGGAACCGCCATAACCGAGGCGCAGCTGGCCGGCTCCAAGGGCCATCCGCGGATGTCCCTCGACCGCCTGACCAGCCTGTCCGAGGATGGGGAGGGCACCGCCCCGTGGGTGGTGCTCACGGGGTGCCGCAAGGGTGCGGTGCCGGCCGCCCTCGTGGCCGAGGGTCCGGCGGCCGCCCGCCGCGCCCTCGACGACCTGGTCGACCGGTTCGGCAGGGACAGGGTCGCCGTCGAGCTCTGGGACCACGGTGATCCCCTGGACCTCGAGAGGAACGGGGTCCTGGCCCGCCTGGCGGTGGAGGCAGGGGTCGTCGCGGTGGCCACCAACAACGTCCACCACCACGCCCCCTCCCGTCGGCGCCTGGCCACCGTCATGGCGGCGGTCCGGGCCCGTCGCCCCCTCTCGGACCTGGACGGCTGGCTACCGGCCGCCGGCGGCGCCCACCTCCGCTCGGGAGCCGAGCAGGCCCGCCGGTTCGCCCGCTTCCCCGGGGTGGTCGGGGCCGCCCACGAACTTGGGAGGCGCTGTGCCTTCGACCTGGACCTGATAGCCCCGGACCTGCCCCCCTTCCCGTGCCCCGACGGCCTCGATGAGATGGCCTACCTGCGTCGCCTGGCCGAGGCCGGCGCAACGGACCGGTACGGGCCACGGGGGTCCGAGCGGGTGGCCGGGGCGTGGAAGAAGGTCGACCACGAACTGGACGTCATCAGGCAACTGGGGTTCGCCGGCTACTTCCTCGTGGTCTGGGACCTGGTGCGGTTCTGTCGCCGCTCAGGCATCTACTGCCAGGGCCGCGGGTCGGCCGCCAACTCGGCTGTCTGCTACGCCCTCGGCATCACCAACGCCGACGCCGTGGGCCTGGGCCTCCTGTTCGAGCGGTTCCTGTCGCCCGAGCGCGACGGGCCACCCGACATCGACATAGACATCGAGAGTGGCCGCCGAGAAGAGGTCATCCAGTACGTCTACGGCCGCCACGGGCGCCGCCACACCGCCCAGGTGGCCAACGTCATCACCTACCGGGCCCGCTCGGCGGTACGCGACGTGGCCAGGGCCCTGGGCTACGACCAGGGCCAGCAGGACGCCTTCGCGAGGGGCCTGGAGCGCAGGTCCAGCGTGGGTGACGCCGGTGGGGTCCCCGCACAGGTGGCCCGCCTGGCCGACGAACTGTGCGACGCCCCCAGGCACCTGGGCGTCCACTCGGGCGGAATGGTCATCTGCGACCGTCCCCTGGCCGAGGTGTGCCCCATCGAGTGGGCCACCATGGCCGATCGCAGCGTCCTGCAGTGGGACAAGGACGACTGCGCCGCCGTGGGCCTCGTCAAGTTCGACCTGCTGGGCCTGGGCATGCTGAGCGCCCTCCACGGGGCCATCGACCTGATCGCCGCCCACGAGGGGGTGCAGGTTGACCTGGCCCGCCTGCCCCAGGAGGACGCCGTCTACGACATGGTCTGCGCCGCCGACACCATCGGGGTGTTCCAGATCGAGAGCAGGGCCCAGATGGCCACCCTGCCCAGGCTGCGGCCCCGCTGCTTCTACGACCTGGTCGTCGAGATAGCCCTGATCCGCCCCGGGCCCATCCAGGGCGGATCGGTGCACCCCTACATCCGGCGACGCAACGGCCGTGAGCCGGTCACCTACCCGCATCCCCTGTGCGAGAAGGCCCTGTCCAGGACCCTCGGGGTGCCGCTGTTCCAGGAGCAGCTCATGCAGCTCTCCATAGACGTGGCAGGGTTCAGCGCCTCCGAGGCCGACAGCCTGCGCCAGGCCATGGGCTCCAAGCGCAGCCGGGCCCGCATGGCAGCCCTGCACGAGCGGTTCCTGTCGGGGGCGGCGGGGAGGGGGGTGCCGCCGGAGGCCACTGCGGAGGTCTGGGAGAAGTTGGCCGCCTTCTCCGACTACGGGTTCCCCGAGAGCCACTCGGTGTCCTTCGCCCACCTGGTGTATTCCAGCTGCTGGATCAAGCTCCACCACCCGGCGGCGTTCTGCGCGGCCCTGCTGAACGCCCAGCCCATGGGCTTCTACGCCCCCCACACCCTGGTCCAGGATGCCCGCCGCCACGGGGTGGAGGTGCGCACTCCCGACCTGAACCTGTCCGGGGCGGAGGCCACCCTGGAGGACGCCGGAACAGCGGTCAGGCTGGGCCTCGGGTCGGTGAGGGGGGTCGGCGACGACCTGGCCGTGAGGATCGCCGCCGGCCGGCCGTACGGGTCCATAGAGGACCTGCAGCGCCGGATCGGGCCCGGCAGCGACGTCATGGAGGCCCTCGCCACCTCAGGGGCCTTCGGTTGCTTCGACGTGGACCGCCGCTCGGCCCTCTGGTCGGCCGGGGCGCTGGCCGCCTCGGGAGCCGACCGCCTGCCGGGCCTTGTGACAGGGGTGGAGCCGCCACCGCTGCCGGAGCTGTCAGCACCCGGCACCGCCAGGGCCGACCTGTGGGCCACGGGGGTCTCACCCGACGGCCACCCGACCAGGTTCGTGCGCGAGCGCTTGGCGGCCGAGGGGGTACTCACAGCAGCCGACCTGGCGTCGGCAGCGGACCGTCAGCGGGTGGTGGTGGCCGGCGTGGTTACGCACCGCCAGCGGCCGCCCACGGCCGGCGGGGTCACCTTCGTGAACCTGGAGGACGAGACGGGCCTTGTCAACGTGATCGTCTCGAAGGGCTGCTGGGCCCACCACCGTGAGGTGGCTGCAGGGGCGGTGGCCCTCCTGGTGAGGGGCAGGGCCGAGGTGGCGGACGGGGTCGTCAACGTGGTGGCCGAGCGCCTGGAGCCCCTCAGCCTGGCCAGCCCGGTGAGGGCCCGGGACTTCCGCTGAGGGGGACGGGGCAAGGGGCCTGCAGGAGGCCGGGGGAATTGCGCCGCCGGGGGTCGGGCCGGCGACCACACTGGTGCCATGCGCTCGGTCCGCCGCGCCCCCGTAGCAGCCCCCTCGGCTGACACCAGGCAGCGGTTCGTCGCGCTCCTGATCGGCGTGCTGGCCGCATCCGCAGGTGGCCTGGTGCTGGCAGCAGCCGAGGGGACCCTCGAGGAGCTGCCCGGGATGCTCCTGCTGGTGCCCGGGGCCATCGCCTTGAGGGGCAACGTCTTCGGGGCCATGGGGAGCCGTCTCGGCACCGCCGTCCACGCCGGCACCTTCCGGCTCGGCCTGCGGCCAGAGGGGGTGGTCGGTCAGAACCTCATCGCCGCAGCCGCCCTGACCCTCGTGTTGAGCACCGTCCTGGCCGTGCTCGCACGCGGCACCGCCGTCGTCTTCGGCATCAGCCCGACCATGACCCTCGCCGACTTCGTGGTCGTGTCGGTCGTCGGAGGGCTGTTGGCCTCAGTCGGCGTGGGCCTGGTCACCCTAGGCCTGGCCGCTGGCTCGGTTCGCTTTGGCTGGGACCTTGACAACGTGACTGCGCCGCTCGTCAGCACCCTTGGCGACCTGGCAACGGTGCCGGCCCTGGTGGCTGCCGCTGCCCTCACCGGAAGGAGCGGCCTGACCGGGGCCCTCGGTGCGGCAATCAGCCTGGCCTCCCTCCTGACACTGGTGGCTGCCTGGCGCACCGGGCGGGAACAGGTCAGGGTGATCGTCCGGCAGTCCGTTCCTGTGCTGCTCGTGGCGGCCCTGCTGGACCTGGTGGCCGGGGTGACCATAGAGAAGCGCCTCGACGACCTGCTCTCCGCCGAGGCCGTCCTGGTCCTCCTGCCGGCGTTCCTGGGTGCCGCCGGTGCCCTCGGGGGAATCCTCTCCAACCGCCTCTCCACCCAGTTCCACCTGGGCCTGGACGACGCCACGCCCCTCCCGAGCCGGGCCAGCCTGCGCGACATGAGGGCCCTGGTGGCCCTGGCTGTTCCCGTGTTCCTGCTGGCCGGGCTGGTGGCCCAGTTCCTGTCTGAGGCGACCGGCCAGAGCACCCCCGGGCTGGGCGACGTTGTGGCCGTGACCCTGCTCGCAGGCATGGCGGCAACCGTCCTCGTGGTCGTGGTGGCCTACTACACGACCATGGCCGCGGTGCGCTTCGGCCTGGACCCCGACACCTACGGCATCCCGATGGTCACCTCGTCACTGGACCTGGCCGGCGCCTTCACCCTGATCCTGGCGATGGTCGCCCTGGGGGTGGCCTGAGCATGGCCCGCCCCACGATCCCGACCCCATGGGCAATCCCCGTGACCCGTCCGACGGGCGGACCTACCATTCACCCACCACATCCAGCGAGGAGCTGATGGACGAGAGACCCCGCAACCTGCGGGCCATGCTGGCCGAGGCCAAGGACACATCCGAGCTGATGGTCGACCTCGCCTACGCATCGGTCTACTTCGACGACCCCGACATGGCCGAGGAGGTGGACGAGCTGGAGGCCCGGATGAGCGAGATGGTGCACGACATGCGCGCCGTCTGCGTGCTGGCTACCCGCAGCCCCAGGGAGGCCGAGGGCATGTCGTCGGTGCTGCAGGTGATCTCGGCCATCGAGCGAATCGCCAACGACGCCGTCGACATCTCGCGCATCGTCACCAGGCGCCTGGGAATCCCCCAGCAACTCGTGGTCGACCTGTCCGACGCCGAGGAGGTGTCCCACAGGGTGTGGGTCCGGGAGGGCTCGCACATGGCCCACCGCCCGCTGGAGGCCCTGGAGCTGACCGTGCAGGCCGGGATGCGGGTGATGGCCGTACGGCGCGGCCGGCAGTGGATCACCGACGTGAAGGGCGACACGGTGCTGGTGCCCGACGACGTGTTGTTCCTGCGGGGCTCTCCCGAGGGGATCACCCGCCTGCGGGAACTGGCGGCGGCACCGGTCTGGGAGCCGCCCCACGCCGATGAGGGCGAGGCCCTGACGGACCTGAACCGGTCGGTCGACGTGCTGGTCGAGATGAAGAACCTGTCCGAGACGGCAGTGGGCCTGGCCTACAGCGCCCTGGTCCTGGCCGATCGGGGCCTGGCCGCCGAGGTCCGGCACCTGGAGAACCGCCTGGACGAAATGAAGAACCACCTGGAGCTCTGGGTCCTCCGCTCGGCAGGGAGCGGCCTGGACCCGTCGGCCCTGCGGGGGCTGCTGCAGTTGGCCGAGGCAGCCGAGGACATCGGCGACCAGGCGCAGGCCATGGTGTGGCTGATCGAGGAGGACGAGGAACTGCACCCCATCCTCGGCATCGCCCTTGGCGAGGCCGATGAGGTGGTCGTGCGCTACCCGATAGCGGCCGGCTCAGGGGTCGACGGGGCCACGCTGTCGGAACTGCAACTCAACATCGAACCGGGCTTCACGGTGCTGGCGGTGCGGCGGGGCGGGGGCTACGTCTACCGGCCCCGCGGTCCGGTGCGCCTCACGGCGGGCGACGAGATCATCGCCAGCGGCCCCGACGAGGGTCGGGTCCTGCTGGCCCGGCTCTGCGGCTGGGACCTGGTCGAGGAGGAGGAGGGCGAGGACGAGTTGGTGCCGGCCGCCAGCTAGGCGTCTTCTCCCGCGGCGGCGGGTTCGGGCGCGGCCTCGCCTGCCGGGTCATCGCCTCTGAACAGTTCTGCTATGGCTCCCAGCGAGCCCATGGTCGAGCTCATCTCCGCCGGCAGGAAGATCTTGGTGGCCTGGCCGTCGGCGATGTCGCCCAGGGCCTCCAGGTACTTGATGGCGATGAGGTCCGGCGTGGGGTCGCCATCGTGGATCGCCCCGTAGACCTTGCGCACGGCCTCTGCCTCGCCCTCGGCCACGGTCAGCTGTCGGTAGCGCTCCGCGTCGGCCACCGCCTGGATGGCCTGGGCCTCGCCCTCGGCCTCCAGGATGGCCTGCTGCTTGACGGCCTCGGAGGCCAGGATCAGGGCCTGCTTCTCGCCCTCGGCCCGGGCCACGGCCGCCTCGCGGTCGCCCTCGGCGGCCAGCACAACGGCACGGCGGTTGCGCTCGGCCTTCATCTGCTCGTGCATGGCGTCCATGACGTCGCCCGGAGGGTCGATCCGCTGGATCTCGACGCGCACGACCCGGACGCCCCACTTGTCGGTGGCGTCGTCCAGCACCTGCCGCAGGGCCACGTTCACGTTGTCGCGTGATGTGAGGGCCTCGTCGAGGCTCATGTCGCCGATCACGTTCCTGAGGTTGGTCTGGGCCAACTTCGTCACGGCCATGATGAAGTTGGCCACGTTGTACACGAGGCGCTGGGCGTCGGTCGGCTCGTAGTAGATGACGGCGTCGACGGTCACGGTCACGTTGTCGCGGGTGATGACCTCCTGAGGCGGCACGTCGACCACCTGCTCCCGCATGTCCACCCTGAGCAGCGACTGCACGATCGGGATGATCAGCTTGAGCCCGGGCCCTGTCGTCGTCTTGTACTTGCCCAGCTGTTCGACGATGCCCTTCTGGAAGGGGCGAACGATCTTGATCGCCGAGGCGGCGAACACGAACAGGACGAAGGCGACTACCACCAGGACGATCACTGCTGCCATGACTCTCCTCCGGGTTGTTCCCTGGGTCGGTTGTCGGCCACCCGCGTATTGCGGTGGCCCGGGTGTGTGCTCAGGACTCCTCGGGCAGCGGCCTGACCACCGCCCTGGTCCCCTCGATCTGGACGACCTCCACCCGGGTGCCTGCCGGCAGGTGGCCCCTCTCGGTCGTCTCGGCGTGCCACTCCTCCCGGCCGATGCGGACGGCGCCCAGCTGGGCCGGATCCGGCGACAGGGCGGTGATCACCACGCCGGTCTCGCCGACGAGGCGTCCGGCACCCACCCCGATCGGGTTTCCTCCCTGGTCCAGTCGCCTGATCAGGGGACGTACCGCGGCGAAGGCAGCGGCCGATACGACCACGAAGGCCAGCCACTGCCACGCCGTCGAGGCGCCGGCGAAGGCCAGGACGGTGGCGACCGCTGCGCCCACCCCGAAGGGCAAGAGGAAGAAGGTCCCCGTCATGGCGATCTCGCCAACCACGAACGTGGCGGCGGCCACCAGCCAGATCCAGCGCCAGACCTCGGTCTCCAAGAGATGGCTCCTTACGCGCTCGACCCGGATGGGCCCCGGCGCCTGTCTGCAACGTACTACGGGACCGGTCAACCCGGCGCTACCGTGACCGCCCATGGGGCAGCCGGCTGAGGTGGAATTGAGGCTCCTGACGGTCCACGCGCACCCCGACGATGAGGCCTCCAAGGGTGCTGCCAGCGTGGCGGCCTGCCACGCTGAGGGAGCCCGCTGCGTGCTGGTCTGCTGCACGGGCGGCGAGGCCGGCGACATCCTGAACCCGGCCATGGACACACCTGAGGTGAGGGCCGACCTGACCCGGATCAGGGCCGCCGAGCTGGAGCGGTCGGCGGAGATCATCGGCTACGACGAGGTGGTCATGCTCGGCTACCGCGACTCGGGCATGCCCGACACCGAAGGCAACGGGCACCCCGAGGCCTTCGCCAACGCCGATCCCGACGAGGCCATCGGCCGCCTCGTGGAGGTGATCCGCAGGGAACGCCCCCACGTGGTCGTGACCTACCCCGACGACCGGCGGGGCTACAACCACCCTGACCACCTGCAGGTCCACGACATCTCGGTTCCGGCGTTCGAGGCGGCAGGTGACCCTGAGCGCTACACCGGGGCCGGCGAACCCTGGCACCCGCTGAAGCTCTACTTCACGACCTGGTCCCGGGAGCGCATCAAGGCCCTCCACGACAAGCACCTGGAGCTGGGGATCGAGTCGCCCTACAGCGAGTGGTGGTTCAAGCGGCCCTCCAAGGACCACCTGATCACCACCCGCATCCCTGTGGCGGAGCACTGGGAGGTGCGGCGCGACGCCCTGTTGGCCCACGCCACCCAGGTGGACCCCGGGTCGCCGTTCTGGTTCGGCCTTCCAGACGACGTGGCCCGTACTGTCCACCCCTTCGATGACTACGTGCTGGAGCAGTCGCTCGTGGGTGGACCCGAACAAGGGGAGTGCGAGGACGACCTGTTCGCCGGCATCAGGGGCCTGACGGTCGAGGAGGTCGACCTGCTGGCACGCGGGCCCCGCTGATGGCGGCCTTCCTCACCGACGCCTGGCTGGAGGACCTGGAGGAGGCGTCGGCCGACCTCCCGTCGAGCCCGGGGATCGGGGGAACCGTGCGCTTCGTCGTCACGAGCACCCCCATCGGAAGGGTCGAGTTCAGGATCATCGTTGGCGACGGCCGGGTGGTCGGGGTGGTTCCCGGCAAGGAGGGCGATGCCGACGCCACCGTGACCTGGAAGTACCCGGAGGCCGTGGCATGGGCCACCGGGGAGCTGGACCCGGACGTGGCCTACATGACCGGCAGGTGCAAGGTCGAGGGCGACTACGCCTCGTACCTGTTCGGGTTGCGGCCGGTCCTGGGCGGCGCGGCCTGGGCCGGGCTTCTTGCCGACCTGGCTGAGCGGACCGGGTTCGAGGCGCCGGCCTGATCCGGGACCGGCCTATCCGCCTGCCCGCTGGGCGTCGCGGATGTCGCGCCAGCTGACCAGCACGACGCCACCCCGGTCCACATCGGTCCAGAGCTCGGTGTTGTCGCACACGAGGTCGCGGTGCTCCACGCGACGACCCCACCCGTGGCACAGGGCCCTCAGCTCCGGGGTGTCGGCCGCCGGCTCGACCACCAGCTCCGTCACGCCAGGTCCCAGCTCCATGGCTGCGCGCTCCAGGGCCGCTGGTTCGGCCAGCCGCTGGTGGCGGTGGTGGTCGACTGTCAGCACCCCCTCCTCGGCCGCCAGGGCACGGAACGGGAAGCCGGCCCCCTCCTCGGCCCATGCCCCCTCCAGCCGTATCGGCAGGCCGAAGTCCACGGCCAGCTCAAGGAGGGCGTCGAAGAACTCGGGCCGGTTCTGCAGGGCTCCCAGGTGGGAGCTGAGGTGGCTCACGTCGAAGCCCCAGAGGATTGCCCGCTCCAGCTGCGCCCGGCACTCCCGCCTCACCTCGTCCAGGTCGGCATGGTCCCAGAGGTCGCCGACGGTCCGTGGGAACCCGCCGTCGCCGTCCAGCAGGGACGGGGCCCAGGTGATCGGACGCCAGCGGTAGCACTCCAGCTCGGCGTTCAGGGTGAGGTGCACCCCGACGGGCTCACCCCTGTAGTGGGAGGCGGCCTCCCGGGCCCAGGGCGCCGGCACCATCAGGCCGGCACCGGTGGCCAGGCCCGACCTGATGCTCTCGTAGACCCCCAGGTTCGAGGCGTGGCACATGCCCAGCTGGTCGGCTGTCAGCACCAGCAGCCTGTCGTCAGAACTGTGGCCGAGGGCCTCGGCGAGCGCGCTCACACGGGGAACGGTAGCCCACCCACCACCGGGTGCTTCCTTGGCCCTGCCGGGCCTCAGGGCAGGGGCTCGTGGGGGCCGGCACAGGCTGACCAGAGGCCCAGGCCGGCCGCCCTGGCCCTGCTCTCGGCTGCGGCCAGCTCGTGCCGCAGCCCGTCGTTGGGGGGGATGTGGAGCGAGGCGGCGAAGCCCCTCTCCACCATCGAGGCGTTCACCCCGAGTCCGTCGGAGAGGCGCTCCACGTAGGCCAGTAGCCGCCCGTAGCGGTCGCGGGCCTCGACATCGCGCTGGAGCAGCACGGCAGTGCCCGGTGGCAGCAGGAGGGCCAGCCGGGCCGACGCCTCGGCCCCGAAGCACTCGGGGGGGCGCTCAGGGTGGACGGTCTCCGGGGTGTCGATTCCGAGCAGCCTGACCACCTGCTCGCCGCCCTCGCCCATGTCGACGACGACGGTGTCGCCGTCGACCACCCCGACGACGGTTCCGAGGCCGTCGGAGGGGAGCCGCTCGGATGAGCAGGACGTCGCCAGCGTCAGGGCCGCCAGCGTCAGGGCGGCCAGCCGCCGGGCGGCCTGTGGCGGACGGACCACCTGTGGCCTTCGGACCAGTGGCCCCCGCACGGTGTCAGGCGCCGGGCCGGTCGCAGACCGGATGGGCGGCCAGGATGGAGCGGGCCGCGGCCACACCGGCCCGGCCAATCTCACGTGTGCGGCGGCTCATCCGGTGGTGGCCGGGCCCGTGGTCCATTGGCCAGGCCAGCTGCCTGTGGCCCCGTCGTTCCCGGCCCTCTGGGCTCTGCGTGCCCTTCACGGCCTCTGACGCCTCCATCACCTCGCCTTCCCTCATGCCCCGAGTATGCGGAAGGGGTGTGACAACGGCCGTGGCTGGCGCGGATCCGGCCTGTGGGGGTCTAGTGTGGGTGGTGCCCGGGGATGAGCCTCGGGGAGCAGGAGACCGGGACCACCGAAGGGAAGGCGGAGGCGGCAGTGACCGAGACGCTCGATGCTGCGACGATCGACGAGATCAAGGCCATCATCGACCGCGGGCTGGGCGCCACCAAGAGCCGCGAGCTGATTGCATCCTCCGAGGTCGCCGACCTGCTGCTGGACCTGCGCCTCCTGCTGGCGACCAGCGACGCCGCCATCGAGGCCGCTCCCGCCAACTGATAGGCGGGGCACCGGTCACCTGACCGCTAACACCCTTCTCACCGCGCGTCCCAGCGCCAGACCCACCCCGGCACCCACCACCACATCGCTGGCGTGGTGGATCCGGACGTGGATGCGCGACAGAGCCACCACCCCTGCCAACCCGTACCAGAGGGGCCTCACCTTCGACCGCTCGGCCAGCAGGGTGGCGGCCATGAAGGCGGCGGATGCATGTCCAGAGGGGAAGCTGCTCGTCAGGGGCTGCCTCAGGTTGTGGGGCCGCTCCTCCTCGTGGACCGGCCGGTCCCGCCGGAACAGCGACTTCACGGCGCCGTTCACCAGCGCCGACTCGGCGCCCAGGGCGACGGCCAGGCGCAACGCCTCCCTGTGCCCCCGGCGGCTGGTCAGGCCACGGGCCAGGCCGGCGATGTGCCAGATGAGGCTGAAGTCGCCCAGCTCGCTGGCCGTGTAGAAGACGCGGTCGGCCAGCGGCCGCCCGCGCAGTGGCTCCCACGCCCGGTCGACGGCGGCGTCGACCGCGGCGCCCACCGGCCCGAGGGGGTGGTCCGCGGGTTCGGCGGGCTCGTCGGTCACGAGGTGGAGCGACCTCTCCGGCTCTGGAGCTGTGGGCACGGGAGCAAGCCTACGGGGAGGCGCCCGCTGGTGGCCCCTCGGTCACCTTCCTCAGGCCCAGGCTCCCCTCCTGCCCAGCGCCCCACGCTGCCAGCGGCCGGGGGTTGCGACCAGTGCCCGCGGGTAGTCCTCGAACAGCCAGCGGGCGAAGTTGCGGCGGGTCCACCCGGTCAGCCCCGCCACCCGCACGGCGGCCCTGGCCCCCGCCGGTCGAGCCAGGATGCGCTGGAGGAGCACCGACATCCGGTGGTCGGCCCAGAGCCTGCCCCTCACGGCGGCCTCGTAGTTCCGGGCGACCTCGTCGGAACTGCCGCCCTCCATGATCGCCTCGGCCGCCAGCATCCCGGTCAGCAGGGCCTGGCCGATCCCCTCACCGGTGAGGGCGTCGGTGGCGCACGCCGCGTCGCCGGCGAACAGCACCGGGCCGTGGTGCAGGACCGCCGAGGTGACCCGGGCTGGAATGGGCCACGAGGCGTGCCGCCCCTCCGGCCTGACGTCGTCACCCAGGACACGCCTCACCTCGGGGCGGTCCATCAGGCCTGCCCAGAGGCCGCCGCTGGAGCCGACGGGCAGCCTGCCCCCCCGGAGCAGGCCGAAGCCCACGTTGGCCCGGTCGCCGGGAAGGGGGAAGCTCCACGCGTAGCCGGGCAGCAGGTCGGCCATGAACCAGACGTGCAGGTCACGTGCCCCCGGTCCCGCTCCCTCCACGTACTGTCGGAAGGCGTGCCACTCGCCCCTGTAGCCGTGACCTGCCAGCCCAAGGAACCTGCGGGTGGGGGACCACATCCCGTCTGCTGCGACCACCCGATCCGCCACGACTGTTCCCAGCCCGTCGACCTCCAGCCTTGCCGACCCCCCACCGCGGTCCACCAACGCCCCGGCGAGGGCGCACCCCTCGTGCACCTCGGCCCCAGCCGCGCGGGCAAGGTCCAGGAGCGCGGCGTCCAACTCGGCCCGGGGCACCACCGCAGCAAACTGGCCCTCACCGGACGGCAGCGGGAAGTGGACCCTCCTGCCCGACGGTGAGTGCACCACGGCCCCGCCGACCTGCTGCCAGCCTCCCAGGTCGGCAGGGTCCAGGCCCAACTGCTCGCAGAGGCGCAGCGCCAGCGTGGTCAGCCCGTCGCCGCAGCACTTGTCGCGGGGGAACCCGGCCCTGTCGACGACCAGCACCGAGCGGCCGGAGCGGGCGAGGACGTTGGCGGCGGCCGAGCCGGCCGGCCCGGCCCCCACGACGGCGACGTCCACCCGGCTTACCTCCGTCAAAACAGCCTCAGCTCATCGGACTCGATGCCCCTCAGCTCGTCGTAGTCGACCTCCATCCAGGCGATGCCGCGGTCCTCGGCCAGGACCCTGGCCTGTGGCCTCACCTCCTGGGCCACGAACACGCCCCTCACCGGGCGCAGCATCGGGTCCCTGTTCAGGAAGTCCAGGTAGCGCGTGAGCTGCTCCACGCCGTCGATCTCGCCCCGCCGCTTCACCTCCACGGCCACGGCCACTCCGTCGGAGTCGCGGCACAACAGGTCGACCGGGCCGACGGCCGTCGGGTACTCGCGGCGTACCAGGCGCAGGTCGTCGCCCATGGACGAGGGGTCGGCTGCCAGCAGTTCCTGGAGGTGCGCCTCGACGCCGTCCTTCTGCAGGCCCGGGTCCTCGCCCAGCGGGTGGTCGGTGTCGCTGATCACCTCGTGGAGCGTGATGGTCAGCGTCTCGCCCTTCGGGTTGCGTACGGTCCAGAGGCCCTCCTCCTCCACGAGCGTGTTGGGGGCCGTCATCCAGTTGAGGGGTTTGTAGGCGCCGCCGTCGGCGTGGACGGCCACGCACCCGTCGGCCTTGACCATGAGCAGGCGGGTGGCCTCGGGCAGGTGGGCTGTGAGCCGGCCGTCGTAGTCGACGGTGCAGCGGGCGATGACGAGGCGCATGCGGGTTCAGGCTCCTGCCAGCGCCTCTAGCACGGCATCCGCCAGATCGACCCTGCAGACGAGGAGGTCGGGGAGGTACGGATCGTCGTGGTTGTAGGTGAGGGGCCGGCCGTCGATCCGGGATGCGTGGAGGCCCGCCGCCAGGGCCACCGCCACCGGCGCGCAGGAGTCCCACTCGTACTGGCCGCCCGAGTGGACGTAGGCATCGGCCTCCCCCCGGGCCACGGCCATGGCCTTGGCACCGGCCGACCCCATCTCGACCAGCACCCCGCCCAGCGCCTCGGCGACGGCCAGGGCCTCTGAGGGCGGCCGGGTACGGCTGACCACGATCCGGGGCATGTCCGGCACCGGGGGCAGCCCGGCAGCAGAGGGTGGGTCGGCCGTGGAGAGTGTCATCCCGAGGCCCGGCAGGGCGACGGCACCGGCGGTCGGCACGCCGCCCTCGGCCAGCGCCACGTGGACAGCCCAGTCGGTGCGGGGCGGCTCCCCGAACTCCCTCGTTCCGTCGAGGGGGTCGACCACCCACACCCGACCGGCCGTCGAACGCTCCGGGTGCACGTCGTGGCCCGAACCCTCCTCGGACAGCACGCCATCGTCGGGACGGTCCCCGGCGAGGGCCTCCATCAGGTAGGCGTGGGCCAGGCGGTCACCCTCGTCCCGCAGGGATTCACCGGCCAGCCGCTCCCGCACCCCGCACAGCAGGGTTCCCGCCCGCTCGGCCAGGGACGCGGCCAACTCGTGGTCCTCAGGTGTCGCCATGTGGCCGCTCCCCGCGACAGGTCCCCGTTGCGCCGGGTCCCGTGCCTGCCAATACGCTTGTGGGTCCGAGTATCGCCCAGATCCGGGGGGCTTCCAGCGTCCCCGGGCACATCCTCCGGGTACGGCCATGACCATCACCTCCTACGAACTCAGCCACCTGGACCAACTCGAGGCCGAGTCGGTCCACGTGTTCCGCGAGGTGGCTGCTGAGTTCGAGCGCCCCTGCCTCCTGTTCTCCGGCGGCAAGGACTCCATAGTCATGCTGCACCTGGCGGTGAAGGCCTTCTCGCCGGCCCGACTGCCGTTCCCGGTGATGCACGTGGACACCGGCCACAACTTCCCGGAGGTGCTCGACTACCGCGACCGCAGCCTGGCCGAGGCGGGAGCCCGCCTGGTGGTGGCGTCGGTACAGGAGTCCATCGACTCGGGTCGGGTGGTCGAGGAGGCCGGCCCGAGGGCCAGCCGCAACCGCCTGCAGACCACGACGCTCCTGGATGCCGTCGAGGAGCACGGCTTCGACGCCCTCTTCGGTGGGGCCCGTCGCGACGAGGAGAAGGCCAGGGCCAAGGAGAGGGTCTTTTCCTTCCGCGACGAGTTCGGGCAGTGGGATCCCCGCAACCAGCGGCCCGAGCTCTGGAACCTCTACAACGGCCGCATACGGAGGGGCGAGCACATCAGGGTCTTCCCCATCTCCAACTGGACCGAGCTGGACGTCTGGCAGTACATCCAGCGGGAGGACGTTCAGATCCCCGAGGTCTACTTCGCCCACGACAGGGCGGTGTTCGAGCGCGACGGCATGTTGCTGGCGGAGAGCTCCTTCGTGGATCTCCTGCCCGGTGAGCAGGTCACGACCCGCCGGGTGCGCTACCGCACGGTCGGTGACATGACCTGCACGGGGGCGGTGGAGTCATCGGCGACGACGCTGGAACAGGTGATCGACGAGGTGGCGGCGACGCGGATCACCGAGCGGGGGGCCACGAGGGCCGACGACCGCACCTCCGAGGCAGCCATGGAGGACCGCAAGAAGGAGGGGTACTTCTGATGGTGGAGCGCCTTCCCGAGGGGGTGGACGGCTGATGGAACTCCTCCGGTTCGCCACCGCCGGCAGCGTGGATGACGGCAAGTCCACCCTCATAGGCCGCCTCCTCTACGACACCAAGGCCATCTTCGAGGACCAGTTGGAGGCCGTTGAGCGGACCTCGGAGCAGATGGGGGTCGAGTACACCAACCTGGCCCTGCTGACCGACGGGCTGCGGGCCGAGCGGGAACAGGGAATCACCATCGACGTGGCCTACCGCTACTTCGCCACCCCCCGCCGCAAGTTCATAATTGCCGACACCCCGGGCCACATCCAGTACACGCGCAACATGGTCACCGGCGCCTCCACGGCCGACCTGGCCCTGGTCCTGGTCGACGCCCGCAAGGGTGTGGTCGAGCAGTCACGCCGCCATGCCTTCCTGGCGTCGCTGCTGCGCATCCCCCACCTGGTGGTGTGTGTGAACAAGATGGACCTGGTCGGTTTTGAACAGGAGGCCTTCGAGCGGGTGAAGGCCGAGTTCCGCGAGTTCGCCATGAAGTTGGACGTGGCCGACCTCACGTTCATCCCGGTGTCGGCCCTGCACGGCGACAACATCGTGGAGCGGTCCCCCAACACGCCCTGGTACGAGGGCGCGTCGCTGCTGCACCACCTGGAGGAGGTGCACATCGCCAGCGACCGGAACCTGATCGACGCCCGGTTCCCCGTGCAGTACGTGATCCGGCCCCAGACGGACGAGCACCACGACTACCGGGGCTACGCCGGCACGGTGGTCGGCGGGGTGTTCAAGCCCGGCGACGAGGTGATGGTGCTGCCCAGCGGGTTCACCACGACCGTCGAGGCCGTGGACGTGGTCACCTCCGGCGGCGTGGTCCACGTCGACGAGGCCTTCGCCCCCATGTCGGTCACAATCCGCCTGGCCGACGACCTGGACGTATCCAGGGGCGACATGATCTGCCGCCCGCACAACCGGCCCTCGGCCGGCCAGGACATCGAGGCCATGGTCTGCTGGATGTCGGAGGAGTCGTCGCTGGCGCCCCGCATGAAGCTGGCCATCAAGCACACCACCCGTACGGCCAGGGCCATGGTCACCGACCTCCAGTACCGGCTCGACGTCAACACCCTCCACCGTGACGAGGCTGCGTCGTCGCTGGGCCTGAACGAGATCGGGCGCGTGTCCCTGCGGTGCACCCAGCCGCTCTTCTTCGACGAGTACCGCCGCAACCGTTCCACAGGCAGCTTCGTGCTGATCGACGAGGCCACCAACGCAACCGTCGCGGCAGGGATGATCCTGGGCGGAGGTGGCTGACATGGGGGGCGATCCGGGAGGGTCAAGCCCCGACGTGGTCTGGCAGCCGGGCCTGATCAAGCGGTCCGAGCGCTGGGCGGCCACCGGCCAGCGGGGCGCCACCGTCTGGTTCACGGGCCTTTCCGGCTCGGGCAAGTCGACGGTCGCCGCCGCGGTGGAGCGCCTGCTCGTGGCCGACGGCAGGCCGGCCTACCTCCTGGACGGTGACAACATCAGGCACGGCCTCTCCGGCGACCTGGGGTTCAGCGACGAGGACCGGGGAGAGAACATGCGCCGGGTAGCCGAGGTGGCCCGGCTGTTCGCCGACTCGGGCACGGTGGCCCTCGTGGCCCTGATCAGCCCCTACCGGGTCGGCAGGCAGAGCGCCCGGGCGATGCACGAGGACGTGGGCCTGGAGTTCCTCGAGGTGTTCGTCGACACCCCACTCGAGGTCTGCGAGGAACGCGACGTCAAGGGCTTCTACGCCCAGGCCCGTGCCGGCCAGATGCCCGGCTTCACAGGGGTCGACGGCCCCTTCGAGCGGCCAGAGGCCCCCGACCTGGTCCTCACACCCGAAGACGGCCCCGCAGTCGCCGCCGCCACCAGGGTCCTGGACCTACTGACCTAGCTCCAGTCGGCCATCGGGGGCAGCGATGATCCCGGTAGTCCTGTGATCCCGGTAGTCCTGATGGTCGGTATGGCTTCCGGAGCCTTCGTTCGTGCACGGTTCGTCGGCGATGCGTTCAAGGTTTCGGGCACGCAAAGGGGCGGCGACTGGGCATTGGGCCCCTCACCCACAGGCCTACGTTGTGTCGAGGCGCTCGACCGGTTGGCTGGTGATGTCGGCGATCAGGTCGAAGTCCTTGTCGAGGTGGAGCACTGTGAATGCGGCAAGCTCGGCCGTTGCGGCGACCAGGAGGTCTGGGATTGAGGGTGCGCGGTGTTGCCCACGCTCGGCAAGGATCGACTGCACCGCAACAGCGCGGTCCTCGATCCTGGGTGTGAGGTACTCGACAGGCATGGACGCGACGGGGGGCGAGGAAAGCAGTGTGCGGTGGTCGTTGGCCGAACGAGCCGAGTAGCCGACCTCGAGTCGTGTGACGGTGGAGATCCGGACGGTGCCTCGTTCGATCCGTTCGGCCCAGAGGGCTGCGCTTTCTGCGAGGTGCAGTCGGCTGATCGCAGACTTGTCGATGAGCCAGGTCGTCACGACCACGCGCCTGACATGACGGTGGCATCATCAAGATCCTCGGCGAGCTGCGCCACCTGCCTCAGGTGCTCAACCTTGACTGGGCCAGCATTGACGGAGCGTTCGCGCTCGAGCGCTCGACGGAGGTATTCAGCGCGCGACAGGCCAACTCGTTGTGCTCTTGCGTCGATCGCTGCGAGGAGTTCGTCGGGGATGTCTCGGATCAGGATGTTGGCCATCACCACCTCCAGTGATATCCCATGATATCAGAGCCCACTTCGGCTGTCGCACTCGTATTCGGGCACATCAACCGTGACCGCACCCTACGGACAGGGTGTGACAATGGCCGGAAAGACCCAACGACCACGATGACACCACCCCAACGGCCGGCACATGCCCGCCGACAGCCCCCGAGGTGCTCAGTCTCCGGCCGAGCGCCGTCCCAACTCGGTGGCCGCGTCCACGGCGGCACGCACCTCGTCCTCGTCGGCCCCGGCGGCGACCAGCCGCCGCACCCGCTCCTCGACGTCGGTCGCCATGGCCTCGTTCCACGAGGCCGCACGCTCCACGGCCGGCACCAGCACGCCGACCAGCAGCAGGGCCAGGGCTCCCGTGGCACCCACGAAGCCGAAGGCGATGGCGGCGTCGATGCTGTCGGCGATGGAGGTGATGATCATCCCGGCGATGCCGACGACGCAGAACACCAGCCCGACGCCCCTCACGAGGGATGGGGCGACGATCCTCGTGCGGGCGTCGGCGGCGCTCATGCCTCCATCCTGACCTGCCTCAGCCCCTGACCAACGGCTTGTAGCGAACCCGGTGCGGCTGGACGTCGGCACCCAGCTCCCGCTTCCGTACCGCCTCGTACTCGCTGAAGTTGCCCTCGAACCAGCGCACCTGCGAGTCACCCTCGAAGGCCAGCACGTGGGTGGCCACCCGGTCGAGGAACCAGCGGTCGTGGCTGATGATGACGGCACAGCCGGCGAAGGCGTCCAGCCCGGCCTCCAGGGCCCTCAGGGTGTCCACGTCCAGGTCGTTGGTCGGCTCGTCCAACAGGAGCAGGTTGGCGCCGCTCCTGAGCACCTTGGCCAGGTGGACGCGGTTGCGCTCACCGCCCGACAGGTCGCCCACCTTCTTCTGCTGGTCGGCGCCCTTGAAGTTGAACGACGCCACGTAGGCCCGGCCGTTCACCTCCCGGTTGCCCACCTGGATGAAGTCACGGTCGTCGGTCACCTCCTGGTACACGGTCCGCTCGGCGTCGAGCGTGTCGCGCGACTGGTCCACGTAGCCGATCTCCACGGTCGACCCGATGCGGATCTCCCCCGAACCGGGGGCGGTCGGTCCGTCGGCCGTCCCCTCGGCGGCAGCCACCAGCATCCGGAACAGGGTGGTCTTGCCTGCGCCGTTGCCCCCGATCACCCCCACGATCCCGGCCGGCGGCAGCGAGAACGAGAGGTCGTCGATCAGCAGCCGGTCGCCGAAGCCCTTGGAGAGGTTCTGGACCTCCACCACCTGGTCGCCCAGCCGCTGGTTGGCCGGGATCTGGATCTGGAGCTCCATGTCGCGGCGGTCCACGTCTGCGGCCTCGGCCACCAGCCGGTCGTAGGCGGCCAGCCTGGCCTTGCCCTTGGCCTGGCGGGCCTTAGGGGCCATGCGGACCCACTCCAGTTCCCTGTCCAGGGTACGCCGCCTCGCCGAGTCGGCCCTGTCCTCTGCCTCGAGGCGGGCCCGCTTCTGTTCCAGCCAACCGGAGTAGTTGCCCTCGTAGGGGATGCCCCGGCCGTGGTCCAGCTCCAGGATCCAGCCGGCCACGTTGTCGAGGAAGTAGCGGTCGTGGGTGATGGCCACCACGGTCCCGGCGTAGTCCCGCAGGGTGCGCTCCAGCCACGCCACCGACTCGGCGTCCAGGTGGTTGGTGGGCTCGTCCAGCAATAGCAGGTCGGGCCGGGAGAGCAGCAGCCGACAGAGAGCCACACGCCTGCGCTCCCCGCCCGAGAGCGTGGACACGTCGGCGTCGCCGGGAGGAAGGCGCAGGGCGTCCATGGCGATCTCGATCGTGCGCTGCAGGTCCCAGGCGCCAGCAGCCTCGATGCGGCGCTCCAGCTCGGCCTGTTCCTCGCCCAGCTTCTCGAAGTCGGCGTCGGGCTCTCCCCAGCCGGCCAGCACACCCTCGTAGCGGGCCAGCAGGCCGGCAACCTCGCCGACCCCGTCCATGACGTTGGCCTGCACGTCCCTGGAGGCGTCCAGGGCGGGCTCCTGTTCCAGCAGGCCGACCGTGAACCCGTCGGTGAGGCGCGCCTCCCCCGTGTAGCCGTCGTCCACCCCGGCCATGATTCGCAGCAGGGTGGACTTGCCGGCACCGTTGGCACCCAGCACGCCGATCTTGGCCCCGGGGTAGAAGGCCAGGGTTATGTCCTTCAACACGTCGCGGTCCGGCGGGTGGTACCGGCCCACCCGCCGCATCGTGAATATGAACTGGGCGGCCATCGCGGCCGAGGCTATCGGCGCCCCCGGTCGGGCCCGGTTGCGTGGTCCCGGCTCACAACCTACGTAGCATCCCCGGCGTGATCCGGGCGGTGCTGTTCGACTTCGGCGGGGTGCTCACCACCAGCCCGTTCGAGGCATTCGCCGCCTACGAGGCCGAGGCCGGCCTGCCGCCCGACACGATCAGGCGGATCAACTCCACCAACCCGGACTCCAACGCCTGGGCCCGGTTTGAGCGGCGGGAGGTGGACGCCGACGGGTTCCGCCTGCTGTTCGAGGCCGAGGCCGCCGACCTGGGGCTCGAGGTCGACGCCACGAGGGTCCTGACCGGCCTGCGCGGCGACCTGCGGCCGGCGATGGTCGAGGCCCTCCGGCGGTGCTCGGGTTCCTTGCTGACCGCTCTGCTCACCAACAACGTGGAGCCCATGGCGGAGGGCGATCTGGCCCCCGAGGCCGCCGAGGTGGTGTCCCTCTTCGACGTGGTGGTCGAGTCCAGCCTGGTCGGCTGCCGCAAGCCCGAGCCCCGCTTCTACGAGATCGCCTGCGAGCGGCTCGGCGTCGCCCCGGAGGCCTGCGTGTTCCTCGACGACCTTGGCGTGAACCTGAAGCCGGCCAGGGCCATGGGCATGGCCACGGTCAAGGTGGGAGACCCCGGAGAGGCCATCGCAGAGCTGGCCGCAGTCGTGGGCCTGGACCTGACGTAGGGCTCCTCCCTGGGCAACTACCGTCATTGCGCGATGCGGATCGTCACCTGGAACGTCAACTCGCTGAAGGCCCGCCTCGGGAGGGTCGAGGCCTGGATCGGGGCCGTGCAACCCGACGTGCTCTGCCTCCAGGAGACCAAGATGGCCGACGAGGCGTTCCCGCACGGGGCCTTCGATGCCCTGGGCTACGAGTCGGCCCACCACGGGGAGGGCCGCTGGAACGGTGTTGCCGTTGTCTCGAGGGTGGGCCTCTCCGATGTGAGGGCCGGGTTCCTCGACGGCCGCGACGACCCGGACCCGGACGCCCGGGTGCTCTGGGCCACCTGCGGAGGGGTGCGCGTGGCCTCCTGCTACGTGCCCAACGGCCGCGAGGTGGGCCACGACCACTACCACTACAAGCTGGACTGGCTGGGGAGGCTGCACGACGACCTGGCGGCCAACGCCGACCTCGCCGCCGATCCCGTCGTGGTGGTGGGGGACTTCAACGTGGCACCCGACGACCGCGACGTCTGGGACCCCGCCGCCTTCGAGGGTGCCACCCATGTCACCACTGAGGAACGCCAGGCCCTGGCCAGGCTGGTCGACCTGGGGCTGGTGGACGTCTTCAGGGAGCGCTTCGACGAGCCCGGCCTGCACTCCTGGTGGGACTACCGGGGCGGGGCCTTCTACAAGAGGCAGGGGATGCGCATCGACCTGGTCCTGGCGTCGCGGCCCGCTGCCGACACACTCCAGACGGCGCTCATCGACCGCAACGAGCGCAAGGGCGAGAAGCCCAGCGACCACGCACCGGTCGTGGCCGACTTCGCACTCGGCTGAGGCCCGGCAGTGTCGCACCCTGACCGCCGTCCCTCCGACGACGAACTCCTCGAGGGGCTGCGCGGGGTCTTCACGGCCCTCCCCGGGGTCGAGGAGCGCATCAACCACGGAATGCCAACCTTTGGGATCGTCGGCCGGCGTGCGTTCGCCAACCTCCACGAGCATCCCGCCGACGGCCGCCCGACGCTCTGGTTCAAGGGGGCCCCCGGGGTCCAGGCGGAACTGGTGGCACAGGAGCCCGAGCGGTTCTTCGTGCCGCCCTACGTGGGCCCGAGGGGCTGGGTGGGGATGCGCCTCGACGTTGACCTGGACTGGGCTGAGGTGGCCGGCGTGGCCGAGGAGGCGTGGCGGCTGACGGCCCCGAAGCGCCTGGTCGCCGAACTGGAGGGCGCCCGGGAGGGTCAGCCCAGGCCGGCCAGCAGGTCCAGCAGGTCCTCGCCGTAGCGGTCGGCCTTGACGGGGCCGATCCCGGGCACCGCCAGGAGCTGCTCCCTGGTGGTCGGCCGCTGCTCGACCAGCGCCTCGAGGGTGGCGTCGGTGAACACCACGAAGGCCGGCACGTCGGCCGCCCTGGCCGTGGCCAGCCGCCAGGCCCTCACAGCCTCGACCTCGGGCCTCTCCGGGAGGGGGGAGCGGCGGGTCCGCTGGCGGGCGGCCCTGGCCCGGCTGCCGCCCTCGGAGCGCGGAAGCGGCCGGTCCAAACCGGCTATGGCGGCCTCCAGGTCGGCCAGCCACGGCGACGGCTGGCGGCTGGATGAACGCGTGCCGAACGTGCGCTCGGCGGCCCAGGTGCAGTGCAGGGAGTCCTCGGCGCGGGTCAGGGCCACGTAGAGCAGCCGCCGCTCCTCGGCCAGCGCCTCGCGGCCGCGGGCGTGGGAGATGGGCACGAGGCCCGTCTCCAGGCCTGCCACGTGGACGACAGGCCATTCCAGGCCCTTGGCAGCGTGGAAGGTGGCCACCTCGACCGCGTCGTCGGAGTCGTCGCCCCCTGCCCTGGCCTGGGAGGGGACCCAGCCGGCGAAGCCCCTTGCGGTGCCCGCCGGGTCCAGCGACATGTACTCGTCGGCCAGGCGGCCCAACTCGGCGAAGGCGGCTGCCCGCTCGGCGTCGCGGGGCGCCGCGTCGCCACCGTCCGCCCCGGCCTCCTGGTCTGATCGCAGGTCGCCCAGCCGGTCTGCCAGGGGGCTGTCGCTCCTCGAGAGCTCTCTCAGGGCGGCCTTCACGTCGGACCTGTCGAGCAGCCCGCTGCCGGCCCTCACCCGAACGGGGATGCCCGCTGCCCGCATGGCCGACGAAATGGTGTCGACCTGGGCGTTGGTGCGGACCAGCACCGCCTGGTCCGACCAGGCGCCGCCGACGCCCCTGGCCTCGCGGGCCCGCCGGGCCACTGCCGTGGCCTCGGTCCGGTCGTCCGGATGGCCCGTAACGGTCGGGTCGGGTCCGCTGGACCGGTCGGCCTCCATGGGGCGACGGTCCGACAGGGCCGCGGCCGCCGTCCGCAGGACCTGGGGGGTGCTCCGGTAGTTGCGGCGCAGTTCCATGACGGTGCCGCCCCGGTAGTGGGTACCGAAGCGGCGCAGGTGGTCGGCGTCGGCGCCGTTCCAGCCGTAGATGGCCTGGTCCGGGTCGCCGACCACGCAGAGGTCGTCGCGGTCGTTCAGCCAGGTGTCCAGCAACGCGAACTGGAGCGGGTTGACGTCCTGGAACTCGTCGACGTAGAGGTGACGGAAGCGCCACCTCTGGGCGCCCGCGAACCGCCTGTCGCCGGTCATCGCCCTCCGGCACTGGTCCAGCAGGTCGTCGAAGTCGACCAGGTTCCTGCGCTTCTTGAGCGCCTCGTACTCGCCGAAGGCCCGGGCAACGAGGCCCACGGCCATGGGTGGGTTCCGGCCGGCCTCCTCTGCTGCGGCGGCGTAGGTCTCGGGGGTGAGGCGCCTGGCCCTGGCCCACTCGATCTCGCCGACCACGTCCCGGACGTCGGTGCTGCGGTGGTCGCGCGGCAACAGCCCCTGTACGTGCTCCCACTTCCGGTCGATCAGGCGGGGCTCGGCCATGTCGTTGTCGCGCCACCAGGCCCGCAGCTGGGCGTACGCCACCGAGTGGAAGGTGCCGGCCGCCACCTGGTCGCGCATGCCCAGGTTGCGAAGGCGCGAGCGCAGCTCGGCTGCGGCCTTGCGGGTGAAGGTCAGCGCCAGCACGTGCCGCGGGTCGCTGCGGCCCGTCATGGAGCGCCAGGCGATCCTGCGGGTGAGGACCCGGGTCTTGCCGGAGCCGGCCCCTGCGTGGATGGCCAGTGGCATGGCCTCCGTGGTGACCGCCTCGGCCTGGGCCTCGTTCAGGCCGTCCAGGAGCCTGTCGGCGGCCTCCGATCCGGCGGGGTCGGGTGCGTCAGGCCTGAGGGCGCCGACCGCGGTCATGGCCGCACCCTACCCACGGCAGGTGACGGCGTCGGCGGGGTGGCTCCGCCGGCCGCACCTACCATCGCCGGTATGGAACCGGTGCCCGTGGCCGTCTTCGAGGAGCTCGTGGCCGAGGCCCTCGACTCCCTCCCCCCTGAGCTGGGCGACCTCATGGAGAACGTGGCCGTGCTCGTGGCCGACCGCGGCGAGCCGCGGAACCTGCTCGGCCTCTACGAGGGGGTGCCGCTCACCGACCGGGAGGGCTACGGGGTGGGCGGTACGACCCTTCCCGACCGGATTCTGCTCTTCAGGCTGGCCATCTGCGACATCTGCCGCGACATGGACCAGCTGCGTCGTGAGATCGGGGTCACCGTCGTTCACGAGGTGGCCCACCACTTCGGCATCGACGACGACCGCCTGCACGAGTTGGGCTGGGGGTGAAGGTACGGGAGGCTCAGCCCCGGCGCTCCATGGGAACGTGGGCTATGCCGTCCTCGTCGAAGCCGGGACCCGTCGTCGTGTATCCGAGCCGCGTGTACCAGGCCTCCAGGTGGGCCTGTGCGTCCAGCACGATGCGGCCGGCGGTGGTCCGGTGCACGTGGTCCAGCAGGTCCGTCGCCAGGCCCAGGCCGCGCCGGGCCGGCCGGGTCGCCACGCGCCCGATCCGGTTGCTGCCGTCGGGTTCTGCCAGGACCCTCAGGTAGGCGGCCGGTCCGGCCCCGGTGTCGACCCACACGTGCCTTGTGCCCGGCTCGGCGTCCCGGCCGTCCAGCTCGCCGTAGGGACACTCCTGTTCGACCACGAAGACGTCCACCCGGAGCCTCAGCAGGGCGTAGAGGGTCGGCGCGTCCAGATCCCCGAACGACAGGTCCCTGATCCGCCCGGCTGCGTCGTCCACGGCCCGGACCGTATCTCTGCCCGGCTTGCCCGGGACAGCCACGCGTCCGATGATGGCGCCGTGCCGACCGCCGGACTCCCCTCGGGGATCAGCATCTGCTTCGAGCCGTTCGGCGACCCGGGTGACCCCACGATCCTGTTGATGCACGGCCTGGGCAGCCAGCTGCTGCTCTGGGAGGCGGGCTTCTGCGAGGGCCTGGCCGCCGCGGGCTTCCAGGTGGTGCGCTACGACCACAGGGACAGCGGGCTGTCCACGGTTCTCGAGGAGGGCTACGCCTACACGCTCTCCGACATGGCCGCCGACGCGGTCGGCCTCCTCGACCACCTCGGGGTGGAGCGGGCCCACATCGTGGGGTTCTCCCTGGGTGGCATGGTCGCCCAGACCTTCGCCATCGAGCACCCCGACCGGGCAGCCAGCCTCGTGTCGATGGGGTCCAACACCGGTAACCCCGACTTCGGCACGCCGGGAGGCGAGGTCATGGCCGCGCTGGTGGCCCCGGCCCCCGACGACCCCGTCGAGAGGGCCGCCAAGGACCTGGCCGACCGTCGGCTGTGGGCCAGCCCCGGGTGGCATGACGATGCCCATGCCCTGGCCACCTTCAGCGCCTACGCGCAGCGGGCGGTCCAGCCGCCTGAAGCCTTCGACCGCCAGTTCGCGGCGGCGGCCGGCGACAGGGAGGCGGCCCTGGCGGAGCTCAGCGTGCCGACCCGCGTCATCCACGGAACCGCCGACACGCTCATCCCGGCCAGCGGCGGGGAGAGGACGGCTTCCGTCGTACCCGGCGCCGACCTGGTGCTGGTGGAGGGCTGGGGCCACGACCTGCCGCCCGGCTCGTGGCCCGACCTGATTGAGGCAATCTCGTCGCACTGCCGGGCGGTGGAGGCCGGTGTCCGGACCGGTGCAGCAGGAGGTGGCGCGTATGGGAGCGCTTGACGGCGTACTGGTGGTGGAGCTGGCCGGCATCGGCCCCGGCCCGTTCTGCGGGATGATGCTGGCCGACATGGGCGCCGAGGTGGTCCGCATCGACCGGGCCTCGTCTGTCCGCGGCGGTGACCCCGACCGACCCCCCACCACGGTCAACGACAGGGGCAGGCTCAGCATCGGGGTGGACCTCAAGACGCCCGAGGGCCGGGAGGTCGTGCTCCGCCTGGTCGAGCGGGCCGAGCTCGTGTTCGAGGGCTTCCGGCCCGGGGTGGCGGAGCGCCTGGGCCTGGGCCCTGATGACTGCCGTGCACGGAACCCGGCCGTGGTCTACGGCCGCATGACCGGCTGGGGCCAGGAGGGTCCCTACGCCCACGCCGCAGGCCACGACATCAACTACATAGCCCTGGCAGGAGTGCTGGCCCACCTCGGCAGGAACGACTCCGGGCCGGTGCCGCCGCTCAACCTGGTGGGAGACTTCGGCGGCGGCGGCATGTACCTGGCCTTCGGCCTGGTCTGCGGGCTGCTCGAGGCCCGGGCCTCGGGACAGGGCCAGGTGGTTGACGCAGCCATGGTCGACGGGGCGGCCAGCCTCATGGGCTTCTTCCACGGGATGCTGGCCACTGGCCTCCAGACCGACGAGCGCGGTTCGAACCTCCTCGACACCGGCGCCCACTTCTACGACGTGTACCAGTGCGCCGACGGAGGGTGGATCTCGATCGGCTCCATAGAGCCCCAGTTCTACGCCGAGATGGTCGACAGGCTGGGCCTCGACCCGGACGAATTCTCGGCCCAGTTCGACCGGGAGCGTTGGCCCGAGCTGAAGGCCAGGGTGGCCGAGGTCGTGGCGACCCGGACGAGGGACGAGTGGGACGAGGTCCTGGCCGGAAGCGACGTCTGCTATGCGCCGGTGCTGACGGCGGGTGAGGCCGCTGCCCACCCCCACAACGTCGAGAGGGGAACGTTCGTGGAGGTGGCGGGGCTGGTCCAACCCGGGCCGGCGCCGCGCCTCAACCGAACCCCCGGCGAGGTCCGTCGCCCGCCCGCCCACCCCGGCCAGCACACCGACGAGGTGCTGGCCATGGCCGGCTACGGCGACCATGAGGTGGCGGCCCTGCGGACCTCGGGGGCCGTGGCCTGACCGGGTCGTGAGCCGCCCCGACGTCGACACGGCATGATTGTCCGATGACCTGGCAGGTGACGGCGACCCTCGCCACGCTCTCGGAGGTCCACGAGGGCCTGGCCTGGGTCATGGTTGTCGGGAACGGCATGGCCGGGCTGTGGGCGCTGGCCGCCCACAGGGTCCTGGCGCTGCGGGGGCGGGCCCTTTGGTGGTTCGTGGCCCTGGTGCAGCTCTCCATAGTCGGCCAGGTGACCGTCGGGGTGGGGCTGGTGGCCGGCCAGGGGATCGATCCTCCCCAGTTCCACCTCTTCTACGGCTTCGTGGCCTTCATCACCGTCGGCATCGTCTACAGCTACCGCCAGAGCATGCGCGCCCAGAGGTTCCTGCTCTACGGCTTCGCCGGGCTGTTCCTCATGGGGCTGGGGATCCGGGCCATGATCGTGGGAGCCGGCTGAGCCGGCCGCCTGCCCCACAGGCGTCAGCGCGCCAGGCGGGTCCTCAGGTCGTCCAGCTGTGCCCGCAGCTCCGCGGGGAGCCTCGGGCCGACCATCCCGTAGTGCTCCTCGATGAGGTCCACCTCGTGCGCCCAGGCGGCGTCGTCGACGTCCAGCAGGGCCTCCATGGCACCCTCGTCCAGGTCCAGTCCGTCCACGTCGATGGCGCCTGGTGCGGGCACCAGCCCGATGGCCGTGTCCTCGGCGCCGTCGCCCCCCGAGACTCGTTCCAGTACCCACTTCAGGACCCGGCAGTTCTCGCCGAAGCCGGGCCAGAGGAACGACCCGTCGGCGTCCTTGCGGAACCAGTTCACCCAGAACAGGCCGGGCAGCCCCGACGGCTCGCCCGCCCGGCCCATCTCCAGCCAGTGGGCGAAGTAGTCGCCCACGTTGTAGCCCATGAAGGGCAGCATGGCGAAGGGGTCGAAGCGGACCTGGCCGACCCGCCCAGCTGCCGCCGCCGTCTTCTCGGAGCTCATGATGGAACCCAGGAAGACCCCGTGTTCCCAGTCGCGGGCCTGGGTGACGAGGGGGACGTTGGTGGCCCGACGGCCACCGAAGAGGATGGCTGAGATGGGCACCCCTGCCGGGTCCTCCCACTCCGGGGCTATCGACGGGCACTGCGACGCCGGTGCGGTGAAGCGGGCGTTCGGGTGGGCTGCCGGACCTCCGTCGGACGGGTCCCAGGGTCGGTCCTGCCAGTCGGTCAGGCCCGGCGGTGGCTCGTCCGTCATGCCCTGCCACCAGACGTCGCCGTCGGCGGTGGAGGCCACGTTGGTGAAGATGCAGTTGCCCCAGAGGGTCCTCATGGCGTTGGCGTTGGTCCGGTCGGAGGTTCCGGGTGCGACGCCGAAGAACCCCGCCTCGGGGTTGATGGCGTAGAGGCGGCCGTCCTCGCCGAACTTCATCCAGGCGATGTCGTCGCCGATCGTCTCGACCTTCCAACCCGGAAGGGTCGGGACCAGCATGGCCATGTTGGTCTTGCCGCAGGCGGAGGGGAAGGCGGCGGCTATGTAGCGCTTCTCCCCGTCGGGAGGTGTGATTCCCAGGATGAGCATGTGCTCTGCCATCCACCCGTCGTCCCTGGCCATGGTCGAGGCGATCCGCAGGGCGAAGCACTTCTTGCCCAGGAGGGCGTTGCCGCCGTACCCCGAGCCGTAGGACCAGATCTCCCTCGTCTCGGGGAAGTGGGAGATGAACTTGTTGTCGGCGTCACAGGGCCAGGGCACGTCGTCGGCGCCGTCGATGAGCGGCGCGCCCACCGAGTGGACGCAGGGGACGAACCCACCGTCGCCCAGGGCGTCCAGTACCGGCTGGCCCATCCTGGCCATGATCCGCATGTTCACGGCCACGTAAGGGGAGTCCGTGAGCTGCACGCCGATGTGGGCGATCGGGGAACCCAGTGGGCCCATGCTGAACGGGACCACGTACATGGTGCGGCCCTTCATGGCGCCCTCGTAGAGGTCAAGCATCTCGGCCTTCAGGCCGGCGGGGTCACGCCAGTTGTTGGTGGGCCCCGCATCGTCCGGTTCGGGCGTGGCGATGAAGGTGCGGTCCTCGACCCTGGCCACGTCGGCGGGGTCGGAGAGGGCCAGGTAGCTGTTGGGCCTGAGGTCGTCGTTCAGGCGCCTGAACGTGCCGGACTCTTCGAGAAGGGCGGCCAGGGCGTCGTACTCCTCGGCCGAGCCGTCACACCAGTGGACGTCGTCGGGGCCGAGGATCCCGGTCCAGTGCGACACCCAGTCGATCAGCTGCTGGTTGGACGTCGGCGCCATGCGGCCCCATAGGTATCCGGCCGCCGGGGCAATTGCCACACCACGCGGGTGTGACAGGTGGCGGCCCCGCCGTCAGGTCAGGTCGGGTGTCCCCATGTCGACCTCGGAACCCAGCGACAGCCCCGTGGCCCGACCGTCGGCGTCCAGGCCGAACACGACCCGTTGGCCCTGGCGCAGCATCCGGAACACGGATCCTCTGATGGCGTCGTCGGCCAGGTCGAACTCCGCCAGGTCGGCCTCGCGGACCACGATCCCGTCGCCCGTTCCCGGGTCGTAGGACTTGATCACGCCCTGCACGATGCCTCCTGGGTCCGGCGCCGGGCTGGGCGTCAGGCCCGGCTCTCGGACCTGTGGGCGGCCTTGGTGACCTTGCCGGCCTTGATGCAGCCGGTGCACACGTTGATGCGCCGGGTCGACTTGCCGACCACGGCCCGCACCCGCTGGATGTTGGGGTTCCACCGGCGGTTGGTCCGCCGATGGGAGTGGCTCAGGGACTTGCCGAACCAGGGCTTCTTGCCGCAGATCTCACAGACGGACGCCATTACGCACCTTGGGCTTCATCGGGGCCACGTGGAATCCTGGCCACCTGTACCGGTAGGGGAACCGTGAAAGCGTACGGCCCGCCACCCCGGCTCACCAACCCTGCACCCCCCTCGGTGGCGGTTGGTTACGCTCACGGTCCGTGGCCATGACCTCCCTGGACGCCGCCGCGCTGCGGTCGGTGATGCTGGCCTTCGCCGAGGCCCTGGCGGGCCACCGCGAGGTCCTCAACATGCTCAACGTGTACCCGGTTCCCGACGGGGACACGGGAACCAACATGTGCATGACGGCCGAGTCGGTCGTGGCCGAGCTGGCCGACCTGGCGCCCGACGCCGGCGTACTGGAGGTGACCGGTGCCGTGTCCCACGGGTCGCTCATGGGAGCCAGGGGCAACTCCGGGGTCATCCTGTCGCAGGTGCTGCGGGGCCTCATGGAGGTGGTGGCCGGATCAGGGCGGGACGACTGCCAGGTCGACGGCTGTCTGCTGGCCGACGGCCTCGCCAGCGCCTCCGCCGCCGCGTACGCGGCGGTGATGCGGCCCGTCGAGGGAACGATCCTGACCGTGGTCCGTGAGTCGTCCACGGCGGCCCTCGGTTCGGCGGGGGTGGGAGGGGACCTCCTGGCGGTGGCAGAGGCGGCCAGGGCCGCTGGCGGCGAAGCCCTGCAGCGGACCCCGGACCTGCTTCCGGTCCTGGCTGAGGCCGGTGTGGTCGACGCCGGTGGCTACGGCTACCTCCTCCTGCTGGACGCACTCCTGTCTGCGACCGACGGACGGTCGCTGCCCGACCCGCCTGAGGTGTCGGCGGGCGCCACCCGGGCCGACGGCCACGACGCGGCCCATGGTGCACAGGAGGGGACCCGCTACGAGGTCATGTACTTCCTCGAGGCGCCCGACGGGGCCGTGCCCGGCTTCAAGGAGGCGTGGGATGCCCTCGGCGACTCGATCGTCGTGGTCGGTGGCGACGGTACCTGGAACTGCCACGTCCACACCGACGACATAGGTGCCGCCATCGAGGCCGGCATAGCGGTTGGCAGGCCGTACCGGATCCGTGTCACGGACCTGCACGAGGAGGTCGAGGAGCAGGCCTGGGTGCGTGAACGGATGGCCGACACCGACGCCGAGGAGGAGTCGGAGCCGGTCGACTGCGCGGTGGTGGCCGTGGCCAACGGAGAGGGCCTCAGGCGGATCTTCAGGTCCCTGGGGGTGAACCGGGTGGTGTTGGGCGGCCAGTCCATGAACCCGTCCACCGGCGACCTCCTGGAGGCGGTCGAGGCCGTGCCAGCCGACGAGGTCGTGATCCTCCCCAACAACAAGAACATCGTCCCGGTTGCCGAGCAGGTCGACGCACAGACGGGGAAGACGGTCCGGGTGGTGCCGACCAGGGGCATCACCGAGGGCTTCGCCTCGCTGCTCGGCTACGACCCCTGCGGCACCGCCGAGGCCAACGCCTCGGCCATGGCCGAGGCGGGGTCGTCGGTGGTGGCGGGCGAGGTGACCGTGGCGGTGCGGGACGCCGGCAGTGACGCAGGCGACATCTCCGAGGGGGACCACCTGGGGCTTTCCGGGGGGAGGGTGCTGGTCATCGCCGACTCGCTGTTCGAGGCCACGACCGGCCTGCTGGAGAGGATCGTCGACGGAGACCATGAGCTGGTCACCCTGATAGCCGGTGCCGAGGCCGACGAGGCCACCACCGCTGCGGTCGTCTCCTGGGTGGAGGCCCAGCACCCCGGCGTGGAGGTGGAGACCCACTTCGGAGGGCAGCCCCTCTACCCCTACTACCTGGGCGTGGAATAGGGGGCGGGAGGCGTGGCCGGCGACGGCGTCACACTGAGGGAGCTGGAGGAACGACCAGTCACCGACCTCAGGGGCGTCGGCGACAAGAGGGCCGAGGCCCTCGCCAGGGTCGGGGTGGCCTCGGTCCTGGACCTGCTCTGCTACTACCCGCGCAGGTACCTGGACCGCAGCCGCGAGGCCACGGTCGCCGACCTTGAGGTGGGCGAGGAGGGGATGGTGCTGGTCAGGGTCACCGCGGTGTCGTCCCGGCGCACCCGGAACCGCAGATCGCTCGTCGAGGCGCGGGTCGCCGACGACACCGGGAGCCTGGGCCTCACCTTCTTCAACCAGCCGTGGCGGGAGCGGCAACTGGCGGTGGGGACCGAGGCCGTGGTCTTCGGCAGGATGGACCTGTACCAGGGCCGTCGGCAGATGACCAACCCGGTGGTTGACCTGGTCGGTGACCGGACGGGGAGGATCGTGGCCGTCTACCCGCAGTCAGAGGCGGCCGGCATGCAGACCTGGGAGTTCGACTCGATGGCCGCCGAGGCCCTGCGCCGGACGATGCAGGTCCGCGGCTTCCATGACCCGCTGCCCGGGTGGGTGGCCAGCCGTCACCGCCTCGTCGACAGGTCGGAGGCCTTCAGGGGGATCCACAGGCCGGGTTCCATGGCGGAGGTGGCCGAGGCCCGGCGCCGGCTGGTGTTCGACGAGCTGCTCCGCATCCAGCTGGAGTTGGTCCAGCGCAAGGTGGAGCTGGAGAGGACGACCCCGGGCATAGCGCACCAGGTCGAGGGGGGCCTGGTCACCGCCTTCCACTCCAACCTGGGCTTCAGCCTGACCGCGGCCCAGGAGCGCACGATCGGTGAGATCTCGTCGGACATGGCCGAGCCCAGGCCCATGCACAGGCTCCTGCAGGGCGACGTCGGATCCGGGAAGACGGTCGTCGCCGTGTCGGCGATGCTCACGGCGGTCGAGGGTGGCCACCAGGGAGCTCTAATGGCGCCGACAGGGGTGCTCGCCGAGCAGCACCACCTGTGCGTGAAGGACCTGCTGGGCGACATGGCGGTGGACGACCCGGCTACGCTGCTCGGAAGGCGGCCGCTGCGGGTCGAGCTGCTGACAGGCAGGACGCCGAAGGCCGACCGACGCCGGGTCACGGCGGACCTGCTGGCGGGCGGGGTCGACATCCTCATCGGCACGCACGCCCTGCTCTCCGAGGGGGTGGACTTCTGTTCCCTCGGGATGGTCGTGATCGACGAGCAGCACAGGTTCGGTGTGGAGCAGCGGGCCGCCCTGCGCGACAAGAACGACGATGGGGCCGTGCCGGACGTGCTGGTCATGACCGCCACGCCGATACCACGGACGGCCGCCATGACCGTCTACGGCGACCTGGACGTGTCCGTACTGGACGAGCTTCCCCCCGGCAGGACCCCGATCAGGACCGACTGGGTGGCCGACGCCGGGGAGGCCGTCTGGGACGCCGTCCGGGAGGAGGTGCGGGCGGGCCGGCAGGCCTACGTCGTCTGTCCCCTCATCGAGGACTCGGAGACCCTGGAGGTCAGGTCCGCCGAGGAGACCTTCTCCGACCTCTCAGGGGGGCCCCTGGCTGGTCTACGCGTCGGCCTGCTGCACGGCAGGGTCGGCCGCATCGAAAAGGAGGAGACCATGGCCCTGTTCAGGTCGGGTTCCCTCGACGTGCTGGTGGCCACCACGGTCATCGAGGTGGGGGTGGACGTCCCCAACGCCGCGATCATGGTCGTATTGGACGCCTCCCGGTTCGGCATCGCCCAGTTGCACCAGTTGCGGGGGAGGGTGGGCCGTGGGGCGGCCGTGAGCCGCTGCCTCCTCGTGGGCGAGGCGACCACACCCGAGGCTGAGGAGCGGCTGCGTGCCATGGTCCGCACCACAGACGGGTTCGAGCTGGCGGAGGTGGACCTGGACCTGAGGGGCGAGGGCACCATCATGGGAGAGCGGCAGAAGGGCCGCAACGACCTGCGCCTGGCCTCGCTCCGCCGCGACCGCGAGTGGGTGGAGGCCGCCAGGGAGGTGGCGGTCGAGCTGGTCGGCGGTGGCGACGGGATGGCCGACCACCCCGACCTGGCCGACGAGGTGGCCCTCCTCCTCGGTGAGGCCGAGTCGGACTACCTGCTCAAGTCCTGAGGGCCCCGGAGTCCTGGCCGTCGCCGTCCTCGTCGGGCATGACCAGGTCCCAGCGGTCCATGCACAGCTCGCAGCGGTAGGCCACCGGGTCGCCCGGTTGGAACTCGTGCTCGGGGTGGGCGAGGAGGTGGCAGGTGCCCCCGCAGTCGACGCAGACGATGGTGGGAGGGGCCTTCACGGGGTCGAACCGTAGCCGTAACGCGCCACCCCCTCGGCCGCGGCCCGGGACCATACTGAGGCGATGGGAGTGGGGCCGTGAGGGTTGTCGCCGGCACTGCGCGCGGCCGGCGCCTGGTCGGACCGACCGGCCCGGGCCTGCGGCCCACGGGCGACAGGGTCAGGGAGTCCGTGTTCAACGCCCTGTTCAGCCTCGGGGCGACCGAGGGCTCCGTCGTGCTGGACCTGTTCGCCGGGACCGGCGCCCTCGGGATCGAGGCCCTGTCGCGCGGAGCGGAGAGGGCGGTCTTCGTCGAGGCCTCCCGGGGCAACGCGGAGATCGTGCGTCGGAACCTGGAGGCCTGTGGGATGACGGAGCGGGCCGAGGTGGTGGTGGCCGACGGTCCGGCATGGCTGGCATCGGACCGGACAGCCTGGGACCTGGTTCTCCTCGACCCCCCGTACGGGTTCGACGCCTGGTCGGCCCTGCTCGACACGATCCTCTCCAGGGCGACCTGGCCGGGGTCCGGGACGGGGAGGCCGGTCGTCGTGCTCGAGTCGGATCGGGCCATCCAGCCAGGGACGGGCTGGCATGTCGAGTCCGTCCGCCGCCACGGGGGTACCGTGGTGACGCTGATCAGGCCGGAGCCCGACGCAGACCGAACAGACCGACCGACTGGGAGCCACACAACGTGACCCGAGTCCTCTATCCCGGATCATTCGACCCGGTCCACAACGGACACGTCGAGATGGTCGAGACCTCCGCGAGGCTCTTCGACGAGGTGGTGGTGGCAGCCCTCATCAACCCCTCCAAGGGGGACGGCCTCTTCGGGCTGGACGAGCGCATGGAGTTGCTGGACGACAGTTTCGCCCACCTGCAGAACGTGACCACCACCTCCTTCGACGGCCTGGTGGTGGACCTCGCCAGGGAGGTGGGGGCCGACTTCATCATCAAGGGCCTGAGGGCCGTGTCCGACTTCGAGAGCGAACTCCAGATGGCCCAGATGAACGCGGCCATCTCAGGAGTGGAGACCCTGTTCCTGCCCACGGCATCGCGGCGCTCGTTCCTGGCGTCGAGGCTGATCCGGGAGGTCGCCCGGCTCGGGGGCGACGTGGGAAGCATGGTCCCCGAGGCCGTCTCCAGACGCCTGGCCGGGAGGTTCGGGTCGTGACCGACCAGTCGGGCGCTGAGCAGGGCGCCTACCAGCCGGCGGCCTACGAGCAGGGTCCCCTCGAGGAGCCTCTTCACGCACCCGACCAGTACCACCGGGAGGCCACGCCCGACCCGTACCACCCACCACAGGTCGAGGCCATCCTGCGGCAGGCGCGCGAGATGGTCGCAGCCGCGCGGCCAATGCCGCTGTCCACCTCGTCGATGATCAACAAGGAGGAGCTCCTCAACATGCTCGACGAGGCCGCGGCCAGGCTTCCCGACGAGCTGAGGGCGGCCCGGTGGCTGCTCAAGGAGCGCGAGGAGTTCCTGGCCAAGGTCAGGGGCGAGGGCGACGACATCCTGGAGTTGGCCCGCTCCCGCGCCGAGCGGCTGGTCCAGCGGACCGAGGTGGTGAGGACGGCCGAGCAGCGGGCCCGGCAGCTCCTCGAGTCGGCCCGCGAGGAGGCCCGGCGGATGCGGCGCGAGACCGAGGACTACTGCGACGAGAAGCTGGGGAGCTTCGAGACCCTGCTCACGAGCACGAGGGACGCCATAGCCAACGGCCGCCGCCGGTTGCAGGAGACCGTCCTCGACCGCGACAGGGAGACACGCACCGCGGAGGCAGCCGAGGCCGAGCGTGAGGCCGAGAAGCACCGGTCCAGGTCGGTCTTCTTCGACCAGGACCGGGACGACGACCTCGGCTGACGTCGCCGGGATGCTCGGCGGAGCCTGACGTGTCCCCCGGAGGCCTGCGGATCCCGCTCGACGCCATCCGACGGCGGGGAGCCCCCCGGACCGTCGACCTGGAGGTGGTCCTTCCCGACCTGGCCGTCGGGGTGGTCGAGGTCTCAGGTGGGAGGGTGGCCGTGGACCTGGCCGTGGAGGCCAGGGGCAACGAGGTGGCCGTGCTGGGAAGGCTCACGGCCGACTGGGCCGGGGAGTGCAGGCGCTGCCTCGGGAGCGTGTCTGGACACGTGGACATGCAGGTCAGCGAGGTGTTCGTGCCGGACGTTCCCGGCGAGGACGGCCGGCGCCCCGACGAGGGCGACTTCTACCTGCTCTCCGGTGAGGAGCTGGACCTCGAGCCCGTCGTGCGCGACGCGGTGCTGCTGGTGCTGCCCCTCTCGCCCCTCTGCGCCGACGACTGCATGGGGCCCGACCCGGAGCGCTTCCCGGCCGGCCCGGCCGACGGCGACCCGGGCCAGCGTCCCATGGACCCGAGGTGGGCCGTCCTGGATGCCCTGAGGGACGACGCCGGAGGGGAGCAGGGGTCCTGACCCGGGCGCCCGTTCCGGTTCCCCGACCTGCCCGCTAGCCTTGCCGGGTCGCCGGCCGCTCCGGCGCCCGAAGAGACCCACCCTGCCGAGGAACCGACGATGGCCGTTCCAAAGAAGAAGACCTCCAAGGCCAAGGGCCGCAGCCGCAGGGCCTCGGCCTGGACCCTCGGCACAGCGGCCCGTAGCGCCTGCGAGCGCTGCGGCGCCACGAAGCGCCCACACCGGGTGTGCGGGAACTGCGGCTGGTACGGGGGTCGACAGGCTGTTGAGGTCGACTGACCCGGTGCCCGGCACTCCGGCCGCCTGACCAGGGGTTCCGGATGCTCCCCGTCGCCGTTGACGCCATGGGCGGCGACAACGCCCCAGGCGAGATCGTGGCCGGTGCCCTGAGGGCCGCCGAGGACGGGATACCGGTCCTGCTGGTGGGAAGGCCGGAAGAGATGGGTGACACCGGCGACCTCCCGGTGGTGGCGGCCTCCGAGGTGATCGCCATGGACGCCGAGCCGGGCTCCAGCGTCAGGCGCATGAAGGACTCCTCGCTCGTGAGGGCGGCCGAGGCCGTACGGGACGGCGCGGCGTCGGCCATGGTCAGCGCCGGAAACACGGGGGCGACCATGGCCAGCGCCCTGCTCCGCATGGGCCGAATCAGGGGCGTTGCAAGGCCCGCCATCGCCACCCTCCTCCCAGCCCCGGGAACCACCCCGACGGTGCTCCTGGACGCCGGCGCCAATGCCGAGTGCAGCCCTGAGTGGCTGGTCCAGTTCGGGCAGATGGGGGCGGTGTTCGCCAGGGACCGCCTCGGCCTCGGCGAGCCGCGGGTGGCGCTGCTCTCGATCGGCGAGGAGCCGGGCAAGGGAAGCCCCCTCGTGAAGGAGGCGTTCGGGGCGCTCTCGGAGGCCACCATGGCCGGGGGCGTGTTCATCGGAAACGTCGAGGGCAGGGACCTCCTCACCGACGCTGCCGACGTGGTGGTTACCGACGGGTTCACGGGCAACGTCGCCCTGAAGGCCCTGGAGGGCTCCATGAAGACCCTCATCACGGCGCTCCTGACGAGCATGGCCGGGCGGCCCGAGGCTGCCGCAGCAGGCGAGGTGCTGGCACCGGAGCTGGACGCCCTCTACAGGGAGTTCCACCCCGACACCTACGGCGGGGCCATGCTGCTCGGGGTGCGCGGGGTCTGCGTGATCAGCCACGGATCCACCGGTTCGCTGGCCATGCAGAACGCCATAGGCGTGGCAGCCGAGATGGCCGGGGCCGGCGTGGTGGAGCACCTGACGGAGGCCGTGGCGGCCGGGGGTTGAGCCGACAGCGGCGCATGGGTCGCGGCTTTCGGTGCATGTCAGCTGTTTTCGGCAACTGCTCGTACCCCCCGCCGGTCGGCTAGGATCCAACCGGCCCGCACCCGGATGCCGGGGCGGGGCCTTCCGGACCACAGATGAGCCAAGGAGCGCCCGTGCCGGCAGAAACCCACGTTGAGGGCGGCCCGCTGGGGCGTGACGAGGTGCTCGAGATCGTGCGCGAGCGGCTGGCCGACATCCTCGAGGTCGAGCCGTCGGCCATCGGCGAGGGCGCCTCGTTCGCCGACGACCTGAACGCCGACTCGCTTGCCCTGATCGAGCTGGTCGAGGCCCTCGAGGAGGAGCTGGGCGAGCGCTCGGTCGGCTTCAGGATCGACGACGACGACCTCGACGACCTGAGGACAGTGCGTGACGCCGTCGACTATGTCGTCTCCCGCCTCGGCTGAGGTCCTGGCCACGGACCGCACGGCCGGCGACCAGCCCCCGGACGGTGGGGCCACCGGCCTGGGGCTCCTGCAGGAGCGCCTGGGCCACGCCTTCGCCGATCCACGGGTGCTGACGGTGGCCCTCACCCATCGCTCATGGTGCGCCGAGCATGACGGCGAGTCGAACGAACGCCTCGAGTTCCTGGGCGACGCGGTGCTGGGACTGGCCGTGACCGAGAGGGTCTTCCGGACCCGCCCGGACCGCGCTGAGGGCGACCTGGCCAAGATCCGGGCGGCTGTCGTGAGCGAGGGAACCCTGGCAGCGGTGGCACGCTCGATCCGGCTGGGTGACCACCTGCGCCTGGGGAGGGGAGAGGCCACATCGGGAGGCCGCGACAAGCCCTCGATCCTGGCGGACGCCATGGAGGCGGTCATCGGGGCGGTGTTCATCGACGGCGGCCCTGATCGGGCCACCGGCCTCGTCCACCGCCTGCTGTCCGGTCCGATCGAGGCCGCATCCCTGGATCCGGGAACACACGACTACAAGACCAGGCTTCAGGAGATGGTCGCCGGGATGGGTGAGCCGGCCCCCGCCTACACGCTCACCGAGGAGGGACCCGACCACGACCGCGTCTACACGGCCCACGTGCGGGTGGCGGGCAGCTCCCACGGGCCGGGAACCGGGACGTCCAAGAAGAGGGCCGAGCAGGCCGCGGCCAGGATCGCATGGGAGGGCCTGGCCGGCGGGGACCGGGCCCAGGCAGAGGAGGGTGGAGACCCGCAGTGACCATGGAACTGGAGCTTCCCGAGATCGAGACGATCAGGCGCGACCTGGACCGCGAGGTCGGCGGACGCAAGGTGAAGGCGGCCGAGGCGGCGTCGATGGCCGTGCTGGGCAGGTACCACAACCGGAAGGCCTTCACGACGAGGCTGGAGGGCCGCAAGCTCGAGTCGGTGCGGAGGGTGGGGCTACACCTGCTGGTCGTGCTGGACGGCGAGGACCTGCTGGTCGTGCGCATCGGGGCGGGAGCCGGGTTGCGCCGCAATGCAGGGAGGGACGCCGTGGAGCCGGGCACCGAGCTGACGATCACGTTCACCCAGGGCGGCCAGCTGAGGCTGGTCGACCCTGAGGGGAGCTCAGAGGCGTTCATCGTGGCCGCAGCGGACCTCATGTCGGAGGTCCCAGCGCTGGCCGACCTGGGTCTGGACCCGGTGGGCGAGCCGATCTCCTGGACCGTGTTCGCCGGCCAGGTGAAGGGCAGGGAGATGGAGCTGAAGGCCCTGCTGACCGACGACTCGGTAATCGTCGGCATCGGCGACGTCTACGCCGACGAGGTCCTGTTCCACGCCGGCCTCCGCTACGACCGCCTCAGCAACACCCTCTCCACCCAGGAGGTGCGCAGGCTCTACAGGGCCCTCATCGAGACGGTTCACGACGCCGTCAAGTACCGCGGCACCACCATCGATGACCGGCCGTTCGCTGACGTGCACGGCCAGCCGGGTGACTTCGGCGACCACCTCGCCGTGTACGGGAGGGCCGGGGAGCTCAGCCCTCGCAGCCGGGCGCCCATCCAGCGGACCAAGGTGAGGGGTTCCTGGACCTACTTCTGCGACACGCAGGTCTGACGGGCCGCCGACCGGGTGCCGCTCGACGGGCCGCCCGCTTCGCCTAGGGTGGTCGGATGGTGAATGACACCGGTGTGATTCCGGCGCTGTAGGGTCGCGGCGGTGTTCCTGAAGAGGCTGTCCATCAGGGGCTTCAAGTCGTTCGCCGACCCGGCGAGCCTCGAGATGGAGCCCGGCGTCACGGTCGTCGTGGGCCCAAACGGCAGCGGCAAGTCCAACGTGGTCGACGCCATCGCGTGGGTGCTGGGGGCGCAGGCCCCGAGTGCGGTGAGGTCCCAGAAGATGGACGACGTCATCTTCGCCGGGACCGCCACCAGGCCGGCCCTGGGGCGCTCCGAGGTGGCCCTCACCATCGACAACGCCTCGGGCCTGTTGCCGGTCGAGTTCTCCGAGGTCACGATCAGCCGCACGCTGTTCCGCAGCGGCGACAGTGACTACGCCATCAACGGTGCTCCCTGCCGCCTGCTCGACATCCAGGAGCTCCTCTCCGACGTGGGGGTGGGGCGCCAGCAGCACGTGATCATCTCCCAGGGCCAAATCGACGCCGTCCTGAACGCCAGGCCCGAGGACAGGCGGGCGATCATCGAGGACGCGGCCGGCATCCTCAAGTACCGCAAGCGCAAGGAGAAGGCCGAGCGTCGGCTGAGGTCGACCGAGGCCAACGTCGACCGCCTCGGCGACCTCATGCGGGAGGTCAGGCGGCAGCTGAGACCCCTCGAGCGCCAGGCCGAGGCAGCCCGCCGGCACGGCGACCTCCTGACGGAGCTGACCGCGCTCCGGCTCCACAGGGCCGGGCGCGAGCTGGCGTCGCTGCGTCACCAGGCCGGTGACGAGGCCGACAGGAGGGTCTCGCTGGCGGCCGCCGAGGCTGAGCACACGGCGGTGCTCGGCCGCCTCGACGCCGAGGTCGTCGTGGCCGAGTCGGAGTTGGCCTCCAGCGGGGGCGATGACCTGGGCGACCGGCTGGTGCGCTATGAGGCGCTGAGGGAACGCGGTCGCGGAATGAGGGCCCTCCTCGCCGAGCGGATGCGTGGCATCGAGCGCGACAGGGGGCTCTTCGCCTCGCAGCAGGTGGTTGTGGGCCTCGAGTCTGAGCTGACCCGGTCCGAACAGGAGCTGGCCGGCCTTGACTCCGAGGCCGAGGCCCTGGCCCCCGAGGCCGAGGCCCTGGCCCTGGCCGAGACCGGGTTGGCCGCCGACCGTGCAGCCTTCGAGATCGAGTGGGCCGACGGAGTCCCGGCCCTGGGGGGCCACGCAGCCGAGGTGAGGGGCGAGTTGGGGGTGCTCAGGGCCACCGTCGACCACGCAACCGCCGAGAGGGAGCGGCTGGACGTCCGGTTGCGGGCCACGACCGCTTCGCACGAGCGCCTGGCGGCAGAGGCCGAGGGCCTGCGCACCAACCTGGCTGCAGGAACCACCTCGGAGGAGCCGCTGGTCGACGCCATGGCAGACCTGGAGTCCCGCTTCGATGCGGCCTCCAGGGAGCGCAACGCTGCGTGGGAGCGGGTCGTGGCGTCCGAGGCCGACCTGCGGACCGTCAAGGCCAGGGCTGAGGCCCTGGCCCTGGCCCTCGACGAGGCACGCTGCAGGGCCGGGGCCACGCACCTGGCCGAGGTCGCGGGCGTGCTGGGAACCCTCCTCGACCTGGTCGAGGTGGATGCCGGCTACGAGGGCGCCTTCGAGGCAGCGGCCGGCGAGGCGCTGGACGCCGTCGTGGTCGACGGTGTGGACCGGGCCCGCGAGGCCCTGGAGGCGCTGAGGGCGGGCAACTACTCGGCGGCGGTCCTCTCCCTCCACTCCCGCTCGGGCAGCCGACCCACCCCCGACTACGGGGAGCCGGTCAGGCCGCACGTGCGTGCGAGGGCCACCGGTGTCGAGGGCCTGCTCGACCGGCTCCTCGGCCATGTGGTGCTGGTCGACGGCGGCACGGCCCAGGCCATAGACATCGCCCTCGAGCACCCCGAGGCGGTGGTCGTGACCGCAGACGGCGACCGGTTCGGCCCGTCGGGCTGGCGGGTCGGCGGCGGCCGCAGGGGAGCCACCGGTGCCGCCCTGGCCGAGGCAGAGGCCAGCCTGGTCAGGTCCGAGGCCGCCAGGTCCGAGGCCCAGGCCTCGTTCGACTCGGCTGAGCGCACAGCCCTGGCACTCGAGGAGGAGGTTGCCCGGCGCTCCCGGGAGCTGGACGACCACGACGACCGGTTCGCAGCCTCCACCGAGGCCCTCCAGCGGATCCAGGCAGAGCAGCGGAGCCTCGGGACCGAGGCCGATTCCCTGCGGGCCCGGGTGGGGGAGTTGGACCGGCGCATCGCTGCTGACACCGACCGGGTCCGCCGGCTGGAGGAGCGGCTCCCCGTCCTCGAGGCCGAGGAGGTTGCGACGGTGGAGGCAGGCCGCCGCATGGCGGCCCTGCGTGGGCGGCTGGAGGAGCGCTCGGCCGAGCTCGGGGCGAGGCGAACGGAGCACGAGGTCAGGGCCGCCCAGGTGACAGGCAGGCAGGCCGTCGTCAGGGAGCGTGTTCTGGACCTGAGGGGGAGGCTCGACCATCTGGCCGGTGAGCGGGAGGTCGCGGCTGCGAGGGTCAACGACCTGGACCGACGAGAAGCCGCCATGGCTTCCCTCATGGCGGCCCTGGACGGGCGCATGGCCACGGTCGAGGAGCGACTCGAGGGCCTGCGTGAGCGCCGCCGCCTGCAGTCCGAGCGGGTGCGCAGCGTCGCGGCGCGCCTCGACGGCCTCCGCAGCGAACGGTCGGCGGCCGAGGACGCCCTCCGGGCGGCGAGGGAGCAACTCTCCAGGCTGGAGGTCGAGAGGGCCGAGACGCGCCTGAGGCTGGAGAACCTGACCGCCTCGATAAGGTCCGAGTTCGACATGGAGCCCGACTCCGTGGTCGGTGCACCCTGCCCCGAACTGCCGGAGGGGGTGGGTCCGTCGGAGCGGGTTGTGGAGCTCGAACGGGAGCTCAAGCTGATGGGGCCGGTCAACCCGCTGGCGCTGGAGGAGTTCGACTCCCTGGAGGAACGCAGGGCCTTCCTGCAGGAGCAGCTGGACGACATCAGGGCCACCCGCAAGGAACTGCGGAAGGTGATCCGCTCAGTCGACGAGGAGATCGTGAGCGTCTTCGGGGCGGCCTTCGCCGAGGTGTCGGGCCACTTCACCGACCTGTTCGACCAGCTCTTCCCGGGGGGTCAGGGAAGGCTCAAGCTGGTCAACCCCGACGACCTGCTCCAGACCGGCCTGGACATCGAGGCCAGGCCGTCCGGCAAGAACGTCAAGAAGCTGTCGCTCCTGTCCGGTGGTGAGCGGTCGCTCACGGCCCTGGCGTTCCTCTTCGCCGTGTTCCGCAGCCGTCCGTCCCCCTTCTACGTGATGGACGAGGTCGAGGCCGCCCTGGACGATGTGAACCTGCACCGCTTCCTGGGCCTCCTGGACTCCTTCAGGGAGGACGCCCAGCTCCTGGTCGTGAGCCACCAGAAGCGGACCATGGAGGCGGCCGACTGCCTGTACGGCGTGTCCATGGCGCCGGGTGGTTCGTCGACCGTGGTCAGCGAGCGGATGTCCGACAACCGGGCGCACGCCGGTGCCCGGGTGTTGGCGGGCGGCTGACACGACCGGAACCGGGTCGGCGGTCGGGGTACCGTCGTGCGGTGCGAATCCTGGTCGTCGACGACGAGGCGGACCTGGTCGATGCGGTGGCGCGCGGCCTGCGTCGCAACGGCTACGCGGTGGATACGGCGCTCGACGGCGATGAGGCCCTCGCCAAGGCCTCCTGGAACCCCTACGACCTGATCTGCCTGGACATAACGATGCCGGGCATCGACGGCTTCGAGGTCTGCCGGGCGCTCCGGGAGGACCCCCCGGATGGCGTGCCCCCCCGCATCCTGATGCTCACAGCCCGTGACACCGTCGAGGAGCGGATACGGGGCCTCGACGTGGGCGCCGACGACTACCTGGTCAAGCCGTTCGCCTTCGACGAGCTGGCCGCCAGGGTCCGCTCGCTGCTGCGCCGCGACCCGGGAAGGACCGGGGCCGTGCTGGAGGTGGGCCCCCTGCGGCTGGACACCGCCCGCCACGAGGTCAGCCGCGACGGCAGGCCCCTCGAGCTGACCGCCAAGGAGTTCGCCCTGCTGCGCTACTTCATGTCGCGTCCCGGTGACGTGGTCTCCCAGGAGGACCTGCTCGACCACGTCTGGGACGAGCACGCCGACCCGTTCACGAACACCGTGAGGGTCACCGTGGGCACCCTCCGCCGGAAGCTCTCGGTGGGGGATGAGCCGGCCATGATTGAGACGGTCGTGGGTAGCGGCTACCGGTTGCGCGACCCGGGTGACGGGCAGTGACGGACCGGGTAGGCCATGGGGTGGGACCTCGGCGGCCCGACCGGCTCGGGAGCATCAGGACCAGGCTGACCCTGCTCTACTCGATCCTGCTGTTCGGCCTGGCAGCGGTTGTCGTGGGGGGCATCTACCTGGGCCTCTCCAGGGAGCTGTCGGACCAGCCCATGTCCCGGGAGGCCCGCTACGCGGACCTGGTGTCCGAGACGGCTCCGGATGTCACGGGGGAACGGCTGGCCGAGTTCGAACAGGAGGTCAACCGGCGGGCCCTGGACCGGCTTCGCACCTACTCGTTCGCATCCCTCGTGCTGCTCTTCCTTGGAAGCCTCGGCGTCGGCTGGTACGTGGCCGGCCTGGTGCTCAGGCCGATCGGCAGGATCTCGTCGGTGGCGCGCGACATCTCGGCCACCGACCTGTCCCGGCGGATCGACCTGGGCGGACCGGCGGACGAGCTCCGCGACCTGGCCGACACCTTCGACGACATGCTGGCCCGCCTGGACGAGGCCTTCGAGGGCCAGCGCCGCTTCGTCCAGGAGGCCTCACACGAGCTGCGCAACCCCCTTGCCGTGCTCCGGGCCAACCTGGACGTGGTCATGGCCGATCCCGACGCCGGAACTGACGACTTCAGGGCGGCCGGGGAGGTGGCGGGACGCGCCGCGGCCAGGATGTCGGCGCTGGTGGACGACCTGCTCCTCTACGCGCACCACGAGAGGACCGACTCGCGCCGCGAGCCGGTGGACGCAGCGGTCATCGCCACCGAGACCGTCGATGACTTCGCGGCCACGGCACGCACCGCCGACGTCTCGCTCGAGGCCGAGATAGCGCCGGTCCTTCCGGTCGTGGGCGACCCGGTGGCACTGCGCCGCGCCCTGGCGAACCTGCTCTCGAACGCCATCCGCGTCTCGGATCCGGGTGGCCACGTCCGCGTCACGGCCGGTCAGGACACGGAGATGGTGTGGATGTCGGTGCTGGACGACGGGCCTGGCCTCAGCCCCGACGACCAGGATCGAGTGTTCCAGAGGTTCTGGCGGGGCGACGGGGCCTCCGGGAGGGACGCCGGCCGCTCGGGCCTGGGGCTCGCCATTGTCAGGCAGGTGGCCGAGGGACACGGGGGTCAGGTCACGCTGCGCTCGACCGTCGGCGTGGGCTCCACGTTCACGGTGTGGCTGCCACGTCTCGCAGAGGCCTGAGCTGGACGGGGCCGCGTAGCCGTTGACGGCGGTGCGGCCTAGGTTCTTCCCGTGGACGAATCGGACATGGCGGGCGAGGCCGGCGGGCAGCCCAGGCCCCTGGGCCCTGCGGGGGCAGCGGTGGAGGCCGGCGAACGGGCCGAGCCGAACCGGGTGGAGGCCGATCAGGTCGAACCGCCGGATGGAGCCTCAGCCGACGGGGCGGTCAGGGGCCTCGGGGCGGGCCGAGTCGTGCTCGCGGTGGTCGTGGTGGCCGTGCTGTTCGTGGGCGGAGTCCTGACCGGATGGCTCGTACGAGGCACCGTCGGCGACGGCGCCGGTGTCCAGGAGGTGGTGGTGGCCGGTACTGCCGACGAGGGCGCGGTGGTGGCGGCCCTGGTCGACGAGCTGGTCGCCAGGTCGGCTGCGCTGACCCCCGGCGAGATCCGCGACCTGGTCGCATCCCTGGTCGAGCAGGCGGACACCCTGTCCGAGGCCGACGTCCAGGTGCTGGTGGAGGCGCTCATAGCCGAGTCGGTCGAGGAGTTCTCGGGGATGTCGCCAGACGAGGTCGAGATGCTGGTCGAGGCGCTGATAGCCGAGTCGGCTGGGCTCACCGCCGATGAGACCGAGGCCATGGTCGAGAACCTGTTCGCCGAGGCGCGCGTCCGCGACGGCGGACCCGAGCCGATCGTGGCGGTGGCCGAGGCCCTGACCCCCTCGGTCGTGCTGGTGACCGAGCCGGACGTCGGTCAGGGCTCGGGGATCATCCTTGACGACCTCGGACACGTGGTCACCAACGCCCATGTCGTGGGTGAGGCGGCCGAGGTGGTCGTCACCCTGCCGAGCGGCCGGAGGGTGGACGCCCAGGTGCTGGGTTCCGACATCCGCCGCGACGTGGCCGTCGTGATGCTGGCCGAGGTCGACGAGAGCATCACCCCGGCCGTGTTCGGTTCCAGCGACGACCTGAGGGTGGGTCAGACCGCAGTGGCGGTGGGCAGCCCGTTCGACCTGAACAGGACCGTGACAGCGGGGATCGTGAGCGCCCTCGGGAGGGTCGTGCCGTCCTACGGCTGCCAGGTCGGCGGGGATTCCAGCGCCCTGTGCGCCGGCGTGGCGATGATCCAGACCGACGCCCCCATCAACCCGGGAAACTCGGGGGGCCCGCTGGCAGACCGCCGGGGCAGGGTGATCGGCATGAACACCTCCATCCGGACCGAGGGCTTCGTGACCGCCAACGTCGGTGTCGGGTTCGCCCTGCCGAGTGACACCGTCCTGCTGGTGGCTGAACGGCTGCTCGCCGGCGAGCCGGTGGGAACGGCCTGGCTGGGCATCAGGGGCCAGTCACTCACAGACGGTCGGGCGGGGGCGGTCATCGTGGAGGTCATGCCCGAGTCGCCCGCGTCGGTGGCGGGGTTGTTGGCCGACGACGTGATCGTGGGATCCGACGAGAGCCCCATCGACACGATGGACGCCCTCCGGGCCGACATCCAGCTGCGGCTCCCGGGAATGTCGGTGACCCTGGAGGTGGTGAGGGGCGACGAGGTCCTCAGCTTCGCGGTCGAGTTGGGGGCCCTCGACGACTTCCTGGGTCCGGAACCGGCCGACGCCCCGGCCGCCGGTGGCACTGACCCCGGGGACGGTGACGGCGAGTAGGAGGGTCGGCGTCGACCCCCGTCAGTAGGCTGCGCCGGCCATGAGCCTCCGCACCAGACTGGACCGTGCCCGCACGGCCGTCTCCGGCCACCTCGGCGGCCTCAGGTCCTCCCGGACCGTTGACGAGGCCGCCTGGAGGTCCCTCGAGGAGGCCCTGATCCTGGCTGACGTGGGCGTGGGAACGACCCTGGAGCTCCTCTCCGCCGTGCGCTCCAGGGTGCAGGGGCAGGCGGATCCGGAGGACGTGCTGGACGTCCTGAAGGAGGAGTTGGTGGCCCGCCTGGACCGGTCCGACCGCAGCCTCTCCCGTGAGGGGAACCCGGCCGTATGGCTCTTCGTCGGCGTGAACGGCGTGGGCAAGACGACGACCATCGGGAAGCTGGCAGCCGGCGAGGTGGCCAGGGGGTCAGGGATCGTGCTGGCGGCCGGCGACACGTTCCGCGCGGCAGCCGCCGAGCAGTTGGAGAGGTGGGGTGAGAGGGCCGGGGCGACCACGGTGAGGGGCGCCGAGGGGGCCGACCCCGGTTCGGTGGTGTTCGACGCTGTCGAGCATGCTGCGGCCGCCGGTGCCGACCTGGTCATGGCCGACACGGCCGGCCGGGTCCACACCAACCGCAACCTGATGGACGAGTTGGCCAAGGTGCGACGGGTGGCCGAGAAGGGGTCCGGGACGGTCGCCGAGACGCTCCTCGTCATAGACGCAACCACGGGCCAGAACGGCCTGGAACAGGCCAGGCGGTTCACCGACGCCGCCGACGTCACGGGCATCGTGCTGACCAAGCTGGACGGCTCGGCCAAGGGCGGAATCGTCGTGGCCGTCCAGGAGCAGCTGGGGTTGCCGGTCAAGCTGGTCGGCGTGGGAGAGGGCGTCGGCGACCTGGTTCCCTTCGAACCGGGGGAGTTCGTGGACGCCCTGTTCGGTACCGCACAGGCCGGGGAGGGGTAGGGGTGTTCGAGGGGCTGACCAGCAGGTTCGAGGGGATCCTCCGGCGGGCGCGGAGCCGTGGCCGCCTCGGGCCGGACGAGGTGGACGAGCTGCTGGCCGAGATACGGGTGGCGTTGCTGGAGGCCGATGTCCACATGGAGGTCGTGGGCGCGTTCCAGCAGCGCATCAGGGAGCGGGCCCTGGGGGCCGAGCTGAGCGGGGTGCTGAACCCGGGCCAGCAGGTCGTCAGGATCGTGCTCGAGGAGCTGACCGGGATCCTCGGTGGGGAGTCCGTGCGTCTCACCTACGCCTCCAAGCCACCCACGGTCGTGCTGCTGGCTGGCCTCCAGGGGTCGGGGAAGACCACCACGGCTGCCAAGTTGGCACGCTGGTTCAAGGCCAGGGGGCGTAACCCGATCCTGGTCGGCGTGGACCTTCAGCGGCCGGCGGCCATTGAGCAACTCAGGACCCTCGGGGAAGGGGTCGGAGTGCCGGTCTTCTCACGGCCGGGCGATCCGGTCGAGGTGGCCTCCGCCGGCCTCGCTGAGGCCGTGAGGCTCGGGCGGGACGTGCTCATCTGCGACACGGCCGGCCGGCTGGCCGTCGATGAGGACCTGATGGTCGAGGTGGGTGGGATCTCGGCGGCGCTGGAACCCCACCACACGCTGCTGGTCGTCGACGCCATGATGGGCCAGGACGCGGCTGGTGTGGCGGCGTCCTTCCACCAGCGCCTCGACATCGACGCCGTGGTCCTGACCAAGCTGGACGGCGACGCCCGCGGCGGTGCCGCCCTCTCCGTCAGGGAGGTGGTCGGCAGGCCGATCGCCTTCGCCTCGACCGGCGAGGGGTTGGACGACCTGGACGTGTTCCACCCGGACAGGATGGCCAGCCGGATCCTCGGCATGGGCGACGTGGAGACCCTCATAGAGCAGGTGGAGGGCGCTTGGGAGCAGGAGAAGGCGGAGGAGGCGGCGACCCGGCTGATGGAGGGCCGCTTCACCCTCGACGACTTCCTGGACCAGGTTCGCCAACTGCGGAGCATGGGCCCGATCAGCTCGGTGATGGACATGGTGCCGGGGATGGCCGGCCAGGTACGCGGGGTCGACACGGACCTGGACGAGAGGCGCGTAGACCGCCTGGAGGGGATCATCAACTCCATGACCCCGGCTGAGCGGGCCGAACCCGACCTGATCGACGGTTCGCGCAGGGCGCGCATCGCCGCCGGCAGCGGTACCCGCCCCTCCGAGGTGACCCAGCTGGTGAAGCAGTTCAGGGAAATGCGGCGGATGATGAAGCAGATGGGGGGAGGTCCTCCACGCGTCAGGTCTGGAAGGGGTCGGGGCAGGAGGAAGAAGGGCAGGGGTGGTGGACGATCGGCGCCGCCCGCCGGGACCGACCGCTCGAAGAAGAAGGGCGGCGGCCTGTCGCTGCCGGGCCTGGGCGGTTCCGTGGACGGCTCGGGCCTGGACCTGCTCGGAAGCTGGCCCGTCGACTGAGCGGCGCCGCCTGCCCACCCGAGTGGGCGTCGGGGCGTGAAACCGCCGCGGCCACGGCAGAATGTTCCGACCGATCGGGAGCGCCGCCGTCGCTCCCGACACCGCTCCGCCGCCCCTGTGCGGAGCCCGGACTGGAAGAGAGTGGTACCGACGTGGCCGTGAAGCTCCGCCTGATGCGGATGGGAAAGAAGAAGCAGCCGACCTACAGGGTGGTTGCAGCCGATTCGCGCAAGGCGCGCAACGGCAGGTTCATCGAGGTGGTCGGCTTCTACGACCCCCGCCGCGACCCCTCGGTGGTCGAGATCGACAACGACAAGGCGGTCGGCTGGCTACGGAACGGTGCCCAGCCGACGGAGCGCGTCGAGAAGCTGCTCAGGATCACGGGAGCCTGGGAGGAGTTCACCGGGGAGGCTGCCCCAGCGGTGGCGGTCCCGGTTGCCGAGGAGGCCGCTGCCGTGGCAGAGGAGCCGGCTGCCGAGGAGGCTGCTGGCGAGGCCGGGGAGCCGGAGGCCGCCGACGACGGGCAGCCCGAAGCCGAGGAGGTGCAGTGATGGCAGCGGAGGCACCGACCGCTGAGGGCGTCCTCGAGTACCTGATCAAGTCCATCGTCGAGGATCCCGACGCCGTGAGCATCACCACGTCGGGCGATTCCCGGTGTGTCTTCTCGGTCACCGTCGGCGACGGCGACATGGGTCGGGTGATCGGCAAGCGTGGCCGGGTCGCCAACGCCATACGCACGATCGTGCGCGCGGCTGCCGTCCGCGACGAGGCCGAGATAGACGTCGACTTCGTCGACTGACCGGGACGGGCAACGGCGGCCCATGGGCCACGGACCGGAGCCCGGGGATACGGTCATGCTGGAGGTCGGTCGCATCGACCGGCCACACGGCCTGGGGGGCGAGCTGGTCGTGAGCCTCGTGACCACGCGCACCGAGCGGTTGGCCCCGGGTTCGGTGCTCACGACCGCCAGGGGGCCGCTGACGGTCCGTTCCAGCCGACCGCACCAGCACCGGCACCTCGTCAGCTTCGAGGAGGTCCAGGACCGGGACGCAGCTGAGTTGTGGCGCGGCGAGACGCTTTCGGCGCCCGCCCCTGAAGAGCCCGACGACGGCACCCTCTGGGTGCACGACCTGGTCGGGGCAGCGGTCTTCGACCAGGGCGGAAGGCGGCGGGGAAGCGTCGTGGCCGTAGTGGAGAACCCGGCCAGCGACCTGCTGGAGTTGGACGACGGCAGCCTCGTGCCCGCAGTCTTCGTGGTCGGCCACGTCCCCGGCACCCGTATCGACGTCGAGGTGCCCGACGGGCTCTTCGGGGACGGGGAGGCCTGACCGTGCTGGCCGAGGTGTTCACGTTGTTCCCTCAGATGGTCGACGGCTACCTGGCCCAGGGCATCCTCGGACGGGCCGTCGACGCCGGTCACCTGGAGGTGCGCTGCCACGACCTGCGCATGGCGGCCGACGACGTCCACCGCACGGTCGACGACAGCCCCTTCGGCGGTGGTGCCGGAATGGTGCTGATGCCGGGGCCGGTCTTCGCAGCTGTCGAGGCGGTGGATCCGGCGCGCCCGCTGATACTGCTGGGCCCGGGTGGCCGCACGTTCGACCAGGCCGTGGCAGCCGACATGGCCGCCCTCGACGGGTTCTCCCTGCTCTGTGGGCGCTACGAGGGGGTGGACGAGCGGATCCGCACCGACCTCTGCGACGATGAGCTCTCGATAGGTGACTACGTCCTGGCGGGTGGTGAGCTGGCGGCCCTGGTGGTCATCGAGGCGGTGGCCAGGCTGTTGCCCGGGGTCCTCGGCAACGAGGACTCCAGCCGCGACGAGTCCTTCTCGGACGGGCTGCTCGAGCATCCCCAATTCACGAGGCCGGCCGACTTCCGCGGGCTGGTCGTCCCGGAGGTACTGCGGTCCGGTGACCACGGGCGCGTGGAGCGCTGGAGGAGGGCCAGCGCCCTGGCCCGGACCATCGCCAGCAGGCCCGACCTGGTGGAGCGCCGAGGCGGGTTGACCGAGGCCGACCGCGGCCTGCTCGAGGAGTTCGGCCTGGAGCGATAGGCCGGGCCCACCCCCGCCGGTGGGTCCGACGCGGGTCGGCCCTATGCTTGTCGGCCGGTCGGCTCCCGGAACCCTGTCCGGACCAGAGCCGTGCCCAGGTAGGGGTCCCATCAGGGGCCAGGAGCTCGAGGACCAGCCGTGCAGCCCACTGACATCGTCGACCAGCAGACCGTCCGCGAGGACATCCCGGACTTCGGAGCGGGAGACACCCTCAAGGTCCACGTCCGCGTGACCGAGGGGAACCGCCAGCGGGTCCAGGTCTTCGAGGGCGTCGTGATCCGCCGCCAGGGAAGCGGTGTGCGCGAGTCGTTCACGGTTCGCAAGCTCAGTTTCAGCGTCGGCGTGGAGCGCACCTTCCCGATCCACTCGCCTGTCATCGACCGGATCGAGGTGGTGTCGCGCGGCGACGTCAGGCGGGCCAAGCTCTACTACCTGCGCGACCGGATCGGCAAGCGTGCCAAGGTGCGCGAGAAGCGGGAGTTCTGACCCTCCCTGTCCCAGGCCGGCCGTATGTTCGCCGGCATGCCAGGTGGTGTTGATCCAGGCGGAGACCCACACGAGGGTGGCCCGGCCGTGGGAGGCCGTGAACCGCGGTTGGGCGGGAGCGGCCACATCCGCCTCGGCCGCGTAGGCGAGCGGATCGCCGAGGCCGGGTACGTCCGCGACGGCTACCGGGTGCTGGCCCGCAACTGGCGCTGTCGTTCCGGCGAGATCGACCTGGTGCTGGAGGGCGGCGGCGTGGTCGTGTTCTGCGAGGTCAAGGCCAGGAGGTCGGACGCTTTCGGCCACCCGGCCGAGGCCGTCGACGCCAGGCGCATCGGGAGGCTGCGCAGGGCAGCCACCGAATGGTTGGGGGCCGAAGCGGGCCGCCGTCGGGTGCGCTTCGACGTGGTTGCGGTGCTGCCCGACCGGGTGGAGCGCCTGGAGGGTGCCTTCTAGGAATGGCAGGCCACCGGGTTCCGGCAGTCAGGCCCGGCGCCTCCGGCCCGTCCAGCAGCCCCGGTGCCAGTGGCGCCTCAGGTCGGGGGCCTCGGTCGGGACCACCACGAGGTGGCCCAGACCGGCCGGCACCTCCCGGTGGCATCCGGGGCAGGTGTAGGCCTTGGTCGCCTGGTAGGGCTGCACGAAGCGCACCTCCAGCTCGCCCAGCACCTCAGGCTCCTCCACTCAGGGTCCCCCCGCCTGGCCCACCGGCCCGTTCATCAGCCGAACGCTGCCCATCAGCCGAACAGGGCCCAGACGACCAGCAGCACCCCCACCACCACGGCCGCCCCCACGTAGGCCAGGTCGCTGGGACGCCTCCGGTGGGCGCGTCGAGGATCGAATCCCATCCGCCAAGTATCGTCCCCGGCGCCATGCGAACCCACCCGTCGGAGACGACGTCGCGTCCCGACCTGCCAGCAGCCGGTCGGCTACTCCTCCTGGCTGTGGCGCTGTCCGTCGCAGGCGCCTGCGCCTCCCTGCCGGAGGTTCCCGTTGGGCCGGACGGAACGGTCGACCCCGTCCTGGTCGAGGGCAGGAGGATCTTCGGTGGGACCTGTTCGGGCTGTCATGGCAGCGACGGCTCGGGCGGTCGCGGTCCCGACCTGAGGGACGTGGTGGCCAGGTACCCGGACCCGGCAGCGCAGCTGGAGGTTGTCTCGGCCGGCCGGGACCGGATGCCGGGGTTCGGCGGCTCCCTCTCCGACGCCGAACTGGAGGCGGTCGTCCGCTACACCCGCGAGGTCCTCTGAGCGCTACCGGTAGCGGACCCACCTGTCGTCATCGGGAGGGAAGCCCCGTAGGGTTGTGGCCAGCCGCTGGGAGTCGGCGCTGAACGGCTCCTCCCAGAACTCTCGGGCGGGTCCCTCTGACCCGCCCGGTCTGGAGGAGCCGTGCTGGCGAGCATCAACTCCGCAACCCTCCTGGGGGTCAGGGGCCATCCCGTCCGCGTGGAGGTCCACGTGGCCAACGGCCTACCGGCGTTCGGCGTCGTGGGGCTTCCCGACGCCTCCTGTCGCGAGGCCCGCGACCGGGTGAGGGCAGCCCTGGTGTCGAGCGGCCTGGCCTGGCCCTCGCAGAGGATCACGGTCAACCTGGCCCCGACCGGCGTTCCCAAGGCTGGAGCCGTGCTCGACCTGGCAATGGCCGTCGGCCTCCTCGTCGCCTGTGGCGAGCTGGAGCCGGCCACTGTCGAGGGCCTGGGCTTCATCGGCGAGCTGGGCCTGGACGGCACGATCCGGCCGGTGCCGGGGGCGCTTCCCCTCGTCGACGCAGTCGACTCCGACGAGGTGGTGGTCGCTCCCGGGAACCGGGTCGAGGCTGGCCTTGTCGACGCTGCCACGGTCCGGAGCGTCGGAGACCTGAGGGCCCTGGTCAGGTCGCTCCGCGGCGACGAGCCGTGGCCCGCCGTGCCAGAGGGAGAGCCGGCCGAGGAGCCCTGCGAGGTACCCGACCTCTCCGATGTGCGTGGGCAGCCGATCCCGCGCTTCGCCCTCGAGGTGGCCACCACCGGAGGCCACCACCTGCTCATGATCGGGCCGCCGGGCGCCGGAAAGAGCATGCTGGCCCGGCGCCTTCCCGGGTTGCTTCCCGAGCTGGACGGCGCCGACTCGCTGGAGGTGGCCCGGGTCAGGTCGGCTGCAGGCGAGGAGCTGCCGGCGGGTGGCCTGGTAAGGCGACCGCCGTTCCGGGCGCCCCACCACGGCGCCTCGGCAGCGGCACTGGTGGGCGGCGGTAGCGGGACCATGCGGCCGGGAGAGGTGAGCCTCGCCCACGGCGGCGTGCTGTTCCTCGACGAACTGGGCGAGTTCGCACCCAAGGTCCTCGACACCCTCCGCCAGCCGCTCGAGGACGGCACCGTACGCGTCAGCCGCTCGGCCGGGAGCGCCGAGTACCCGGCGAGGGTCCTCCTCGTGGCAGCCATGAACCCCTGCCCCTGCGGCGGGTCCGGGGCACCCGGCGGCTGCAGGTGCCCTGAGTCGGTGAGGGCCAGGTACGTGCGTCGGGTCTCGGGGCCGCTGCTCGACAGGTTCGACCTGCGGGTCGAGGTCCAACGCCCCGACCCGTCGGACCTCCTCACCGGGGATCCCGGCGAGTCCAGCTCGGAGGTGGCCGGTCGGGTCAGGTCGGCACGGGAGCGGGCCGCGGCGCGCGGCGTCAGGTCCAACTCGGGCCTGTCGCCCGACGCCCTCGAGTCGGAGGCGGTCCTCACCCCGGCGGCGAGGAGCCTCCTCGAGGCGGCCCTTGAGACCGGCCGGCTGAGCGCACGTGGCCTGCACAGGGTCAGGGCCGTGGCGCTGACCATCGGCGACCTGCTCGGACGGGAGGGGATGCTGGGCTGCGACCTGGTCGACACGGCCCTGGGCCTGCGGGTCGATCCATTCCGTCCGCCCGGCCCGGGCGTCGGGTAGCCGCGGCATGGGCGAGGTCCGGGAATCGGTCGTGGGAGCGGCAGCGGACGAGGACGTCGGCTGCCTGGCGGCCCTGGCAGCGCTGCCGGCCATGGGCCCCGCCCGCCTGAGGGCCCTGCTGGCAGCCATGGGCCCGGCCGAGGCCTGGGCCGCCGTCTGCGCGGCGAGGCTGCCGCCGGCGGTGCTCGAGGCGGCCGGCTCACGTGGGGTGGTGGACGGGTGGGCGTCGGCTGCCCGGAAGGCAACCCCCTCGGCCGTCATGGGGCGGCTGGAGGAGGCCGGGATCGGGGTGGCACGGCGCGGTGCCCCCGGCTACCCGCCTGTCCTCCTCGACGATCCCGAACCGCCCGAGGTCGTCTTCTGGACCGGGAGGAACATCGCTGGGGAGGGCTGGCCCTCGGTGGCCGTGGTGGGCACCCGGCGCTGTACCCGCTACGGCACAGAGGTGGCCGTGGAGTTGGGAAGGGACCTGGCCGCCTCCGGGGTGAGCACAGTGTCGGGGCTGGCGTCAGGGATAGATGCAGCAGCCCATGCCGGGGCACTGTCGGCACCGGCCGGGGCTCCGCCCGTCGCCGTCGTGGCCACGGGCCTGGACGTCGTCTACCCGGCTGCCAACCGGAGCCTCTGGAGGCGGGTGGAGGCGTCTGGCCAGGTCATCTCGGAAGCCCCCCTTGGGGTGGGGCCCGCCCGTTGGCGCTTCCCGGCCAGGAACCGGATCGTGGCGGGCCTGGCCGACGTGCTCGTGGTGGTCGAGTCCCACGCGGAGGGTGGTTCGATGTACACGGTCGGATCGGCCCTGGAGCGCAACCGTCTGGTCATGGCCGTACCCGGTCCCGTGCGCAGCCCGGCCTCCGAGGGCACCAACAGGCTCCTGGCCGAGGGAGCCGCACCGGCCTGTACGGCCGATGACGTCCTCTGCGCCCTCGGCATGGCCAGGGCCGGTCCTGTCCAGGTTGGACCGCGGTCCCCGGGCCGGTCGGGCGCCTCCTCCGCGGAGCCCCCTTCACCCGACGGCGCCGTACTCGAGGCGCTGGGCTGGGAGCCGCTCACATTCGACGGCCTGGCGTCCCGGACCCGGATGACGCCGGTGGACCTGGGAGCGTCCCTGGGTCGCCTGGTCCGCTCAGGACGCGTGGTCGAGGAGCGCGGCTTCCTCCAGCGCCGGGCATGCCCGGATCCTCCCCCAAGCGCTCCTCCCTGACCCGTCCGGAGACCTCCCCGCTTCCCCGGCCCCACGGACCAGCCATCAAAGACGCCACCGGGAGAAGCCATGGCAACCAAAGCCCTTGCAGCCCTGATCGTCGCAGCCGCCACCGCCGCAGCGACCCTCGTCACCGCCGGACCGGCCTCGGCCCAGGCTCCCCCGGGAGCCACACAGGTGGTCACCGACCCGGGTGCCGCACCGGCCGAGGCCGCTGCCGACGCTCCCGTCTACCGGCATCCGGTCGAAGGGCCGGTCGTGGACGGCTTCAGGCCACCCGCCAGGCCCTGGCTTCCGGGCAACAGGGGCCTCGAGTACGCCACCTTCCCGGGGGAGGCCGTGGTCGCCGCAGCCGGCGGCGTGGTCATGTTCGCCGGCTCGGTCGCCAGGACCCTCCACGTGACCATCCTCCACGACGACGGCCTCAGGACCAGCTACTCGTTCCTCGCAAGCGTCGACGTGAGTGAGGGTTCCAGGATCCTGGCCGGTGCCGTGGTCGGGAGGGCGGCTCGACGCGTCCACTTCGGGGTGAGGGACCCGTCCGGCACCTACCTGGATCCGGGTGGGATCATCGGCCACCGGCCGACGCTGCGGGCACACCTGGCCCCCCACGACGACGAGGCTGTTGAGGCAGCAGCCATCGAGGCACGCCGCCGTGAGGAGAGGTCGACCCTGGGCCGCCTCGTGGGAGCCGTCGGATCCGCCGGCAGCTGGGTCGGCGAGCGCGTGGCCGACGGGGTCGAGACCGGGCTGGCGGCAGGCCGGCTGGTCGTGGACCGCCTGGCTTGGACCGCCATCCGGCCGGTGGTGGCGGTGCGCCAGTGGGTCGAGCTGGGCACCGCCCTGACGGCTGCCGTGTTCCACCCCCCGGAGTGCACCCCGGCCTCGATCCGGCCGGCCCCACCGGAGGGCCCGCGCGTAGCGGTCCTGGTTCCGGGCCTTCACTCCCCGGCCGACGGCGGCCCCATCTCCGACCTGGACATGGCTGCGCTGGGGATCATGCCCGCCGACGTGGTCCTGTTCTCATACGACGGCGGCCGCCTCGCCGGCGCCACGGTCTCCGGAGATCCACCCTGGTACGGGCCCATCGAGGCGACTGTGCACAGGCCCGAGGCCAGCCGGCAGTCGGTCGCCCGCAGCGCCGACCTGCTGGCCGACCTGATCGACGACATCCGGCGCCTGCGGCCCGATGCCGCCATCGAGCTCTACGGGTACTCCATCGGCGGGATGGTCGCGGTCACGGCCCTCGGCCGGATGAGCCGCTGGGAGGTTCCGGCGTCGGTACGGGTGGTGACCCTGGCCAGCCCGCACGCGGGCGTGTCGCCGGCCAGCACGGTCGACCTGGTCGGCGGCCTGCCGGGCCTGGGAGGGCTGGCCCGCCGCCTCGGGCTTCCGGTCGGCTCACCGGTCCTCGAGGACCTGGCGTCTGGTACCCGCGCCAGCCTGCCCGCTGGCGTGCAGGTGCTCAGCGTGGCGGCGGTTGGCGATCCGCTAGTCCCGGCCGTGCGGACCACCCTCGAGGGTGCGACCTCTGTCAGCGTGGGCTCCGGCTTCAGCTTCGAGCACGACGGCGTGGTCGGACGGGAGGCCACCAGCCGCGAGATAGGCCTGTTCCTGGCGTCGCGTCCGCCGGCCTGCCGGTCGCTCATCGACAGGATCAGCGCCACCGTCGTGCCACGGCTCATCCAGGGGGTCCACGAGATGGTCTCCTTCGCGGGACCGGTCGACGGGTTCGTCGTGGGCTGAGCGGCGTCCCCACCCCACCGGGGTCGGAGCCCGGCAGGCCGCCGGTACACTCCAACCCCGGTCCGGGGCGTCGTGCCACGGACGATGACGAGATTCACCCCCACCCACCCACGGTCGCCCAAGGGCGCAGGGCGGGGGCGAGACGAACCGATGGGAAGGGAGACCACGGCATGGCTGTCGTGACCATGAAGCAGCTGCTCGAGGCGGGTGTCCACTTCGGACACCAGACCCGGCGCTGGGATCCGAGGATGCAGCGTTTCATCCACGGAGAGCGCTCGGGTATCTACATCATCGACCTCCAGCAGACCCTCGAGAGGATCGAGTCCGCCTACACCTTCACCCGCGACCTGGTGGCCGGCGGGGGACGGGTCCTGTTCGTGGGCACCAAGCGGCAGGCCCAGGACGCCATCCAGTCCTACGCCGAGAAGTGCGGAATGCCCTACGTGAACCAGCGCTGGCTGGGCGGCATGCTCACCAACTTCCAGACCATCTCCAAGAGGGTGGGCAAGATGCAGGAGTACCGCCGCATGCGGGACTCCGGCGAGTTCGACGCCATGCTGAAGAAGGAGGCCCTGCTCCTCGCCCGCGAGCTGGACAAGCTGGAGCGGAACCTGAGCGGCATCCAGGACATGGAGTCGCTCCCCGACGCCATCTTCGTGTTGGACACCGTCCGCGAGCACATTGCCGTGACCGAGGCCAACAAGCTGGGGATCCCGGTGATTGCGGTGGTCGACACCGACTGCAACCCGGACGTGATCCAGCACCTGATCCCGGGCAACGACGACGCCATCCGCTCGGGCCGCCTTCTCTGCCGGATCATCGCCGACGCCGTCGAGGAGGGACGCTTCATCCTGAACTCCCGGACCGGGGCCGACGACGGGCCGTCCCTGCCGGCCGAGGACAGGGCCGAGGAGCAGGCCAGGGCACGTGACGAGGCGGCCGCTGCCGCGGCAGAGCGCGAGGCCCGCCTGGCTGGAGCGGCCGAAGGCGACGCTCCCGCCGAGCCTGCCGGCGTCGACGAGGCCGGGTCCGCCGTCGAGCCCGAGGCCGTGGTCGAGGCCGAAGCGGCCACACCAGAGCCCGAGGTGGCCGAGGCAGACCCGGTGGAGCCGGAGCCCGAGGTGACCGACTCCGAGGCCGAAGCGGCCACACCGGCGCCCGAGGTGGCCGAGGCAGACCCGGTGGAGCCGGCGCCCGAGGTGGCCGAGGCCGAAGAGGGGGAGCAGGCATGAGCGGCGTGTCGGCGCAGGAGGTCAAGGCCCTCCGCGACGCCACCGGAGCGGGGATGATGGACGCCAAAAAGGCCCTCCTCGAGGTGGACGGCGACTTCGAGGCCGCCACCCAGCTGCTGCGCGAGAAGGGCCTTGCCAAGGCGGCCAAGAGGACCGACCGGCAGAACGTGGAGGGAGTCGTGGCCATCGCCACCGGCGACGGACGCGCTTCGCTGGTCCACCTGAAGTGCGAGACGGACTTCTCGGCCAAGTCGGCCGGGTTTCTGGACCTGGCCGATGAGCTGGCCCAGGTGGTGCTGGCAGATGGAGAGGCCGCCGTGTACTCCAGGTCGGCGGCGCTGGATGACCTGCGCCTGGCCGTGAAGGAGAACGTAGAGGTCGGCGCGGCGGTGCTGGTCGAGGCGGCCGAGGGCAACCTCCTGGACACCTACCTGCACGTTCAGGACGGACGCGGCGTGAACGGCGTGATAGTCGAGGGCAGCGGTACCGACCAGGAGACGCTCCACCAGGTTGCACTGCACGTGGCGTTCGCCAAGCCGTCGGTCCTGACCCGGGAGGAGGTGCCGGCGGAGCTGGTCGAGGGGGAGCGTGCCGCGCTGTTCGAGATCACCAAGGCCGAGGGCAAGCCGGAGCAGGCCTGGGACAAGATCGTCGAGGGCCGCCTCACCGGATGGTTCCGTGAGACGGTCCTGCTGGAGCAGGGCCTCCACGGCGACAAGGTGAAGGTGGGTGACTCCCTGAACGGAGGCAGCATCGTGCGGTTCGCCCAGGCCTACCTGGGCGCCTGAGGTATGGGCTCCCCTTCCGACGCGGGGGAACGGGCCACCGCCCGTTGGGACAGGGTCGTGCTGAAGGTCTCCGGCGAGGCGTTCGCAGGGGAGGAGGGCTTCGGGATCGACGGTGAGATCGTCGGGCGGATAGCAGCCGAGATCGTCTCGGTGCGCGACGAGTTCGACGTGGACCTGGCCGTGGTCGTCGGCGGCGGCAACATCTGGCGGGGCATGTCGGGAGCCGGGGCGGGAATGGACCGGGCTCAGGCCGACTACATGGGAATGCTGGCCACATCGATCAACGCCCTGGCGCTGCAGGACACCCTGGAGCAGCTGGGGCAGCCCACCAGGGTCCAGACGGCGATCCACATGGCCCAGATCGCAGAGCCCTACATCCGCCGCAGGGCCGTGCGCCACCTGGAGAAGGGGCGCGTGGTCATCTTCGCCGGCGGCACCGGAAACCCCTTCTTCACCACCGACACGGCAGCGGCCCTCCGGGCCGTGGAGATCGAGGCAGGCGCCGTGCTCAAGGGCACGCACTCTGGAACGGACGGTATCTACACGGCGGATCCCGCGGTGGACCCGTCGGCCACCCGCCTGGAGCAGGTCACCTACCTTGAGGTCGTGCAGAAGGGGCTGAGGGCCATGGATGCCACGGCCATCACGCTCTGCATGGACAACAAGATGCCGATTGTCATGTTCGACCTGATGAAGTCGGGCAACGTGCGGTCCATCCTGGACGGAGGGTCCGTCGGTACGCTGGTCTCCTGAGCGAGGGGGCTCTGTGAGCGACGACACGATCATGGCTGTCCTCGAGGAGGCGACGGAGAAGATGTCCGAGGCCGTCGCCCACACGCGCCGTGAGTTCTCGACCGTCCGTACAGGACGCGCCTCGTCGGGCCTGGTCGAGCGCCTCCCGGTCGACGCCTACGGCGTCGAGATGCGCATGCAGGAGCTGGCCAGCTTCTCGGTTCCCGAGGCCCGCCAGCTCCTGATCACCCCCCACGACCCGTCCAATGTGCCTGCCATAGAGAGGTCCATAGCGGCGGCCGACCTGGGCCTCACCCCGAGCAGCGACGGGCGCACGGTGCGCCTCGTCTTCCCCGAGCTGACCGAAGAACGCCGCCGTGATCTGGTACGAATGGTCAACGCCATGGCCGAAGAGGGGAGGAACCGCCTCAGGGGCCTCCGGCGCAGCGCACGCAAGGACCTGGAGCACTACAAGGACGAGGGCCACGTTTCCGAGGACGACATCAGGTGGGCCGAGGATGAGTTGGACGGCCTGATCCACGGCCAGGAGGAGCAGATCGAACAGGCACGGTCCGCCAAGGAGGACGAGCTGCTGGAGGTGTGAGGTCCGGCCGGCGTCGCTGACGCCGACGGAGACCACGCCGACGAGGTCGGACAGCCCCGGTGCGCGAGCATGGGGCGGTCGGCCCCGGAGACACGACGGGAGGTTCGAGTGGACGAGCAGAAGGGGCCGGGAGCCGGCCAGGGCGGTCAGGTCTTCGAGGAGATCCGCATACTGGGCCTCGAGACGGCAGCCGACGACGTCGAACCGGGCAGGTCGGTGTTCGACGAGCAGCCGACCGGCCAGGACCTGCCGCACTGGACCGAGCCTGCCGCTCCAGCCGACTCGGGTGCCTGGTCCGGGCTGGGCGACCCGCCCCGCTGGGCCGACCAGGTCCCGCAGGACCACGAGTCCCAACAACCCGTCGGGATGATGGACGAGTCCTCGGCCGCCCTCTTCTTCGGTGACGAGCCCGGGGACCACGGCGCCGGCGGCATCGAGTTCGATCCGCCCCTGATGCCGCCCGACGAGCCCAGGCAGCCGCCCTCGGCACCCGTGGTGACGGCACCGCGTCAGGCCGAGCCGCCTCGTCGCGGCCCGGTCGGTGGCATGGGTGCCGGCCACCGGTCCGACTCGAGGGACATGCCCCTGGCAATCATCACCGGGGTGGCACTGGGGGCGCTCGCCCTGATCGCCTTCCGGCTGGGCGCCGACGCAACGCTGGCACTGGTGACGATCGTCCTGGCGCTGGGTGCGGCCGAGTTCTTCCTCGCCGTGCGGCGCTCCGGCTACCAGCCGGCATCCCTGCTCGGGATAGTGGCCGTGGCCGCCCTCAGCCTGGGGGCCTACTGGCGCTTCGAGGCCGCCGTTCCGCTGGTGCTGGGACTCACCGTCCTGTTCTCGCTGCTCTGGTACCTCACCGGCATCGACCGTGACGCGCCGATGCTGAACGTGGCCGTCACCCTCTTCGGCGTCCTCTACATAGGGCTCCTGGGCTCCTACGCCGGCCTCATGCTCACCGACCCCAACGGTGTGGGGATGGTGCTGGCTGCCGTTCTGGTCACCGTCGGCTACGACACCGGCGGGCTGCTGGTGGGCAAGATGGTGGGCCGGACGCCGCTGGCGGCTGTGAGCCCGAACAAGACGATGGAGGGCCTCATCGGGGGCATGGCGGTTGCCTTTGCCGTGGCCGTGCTGGTGGTCGGGAGGATCACCCCGATGGGTCAGGCCCCGGGCGACCTGGGTTCGGCGTTCGTGCTGGGCGTGGTTGGTGCGCTGGCGGCGCCGCTGGGCGACCTCTGCGAGTCGATGATCAAGCGTGACCTGGGCGTCAAGGACATGGGAACGATCCTGCCCGGCCACGGCGGCTTCCTCGACAGGTTCGACGCACTGCTCTTCGTGATGCCGGCCACCTACTACACGGCCCGCCTGCTCGACCTGTTCGCAGCCTGAGCCTCAGGCGAGACCCTGACAACCCGGCGTTAGGCTCGCCGGATGCCAGCGACCAGGGTCGCAGTGCTCGGTTCCACCGGGTCGATCGGTACGCAGACCCTGGAGATCGCCGCCGCCAGGCCAGATGAGTTCGACGTGGTGGCGCTGGGTGCCGCCACGTCGGTGGACCTGCTGGTCGAACAGGCCAACACCTTCGCCCCCGAGGTGGTCGCCGTTGCCGATCCGGCCAGGGCCGCCGAGGTCGGCGGGCGCCTGCCTGTGGGCACCGAGGTGCTGTCGGGGCCGACCGCTATGGCCGAGGCTGCTGTGGTCGGCGACGTCGCGGTCAACGGCGTGGTGGGCTTCGCCGGCCTTCCGGTGACCCTTGCCGTGCTGGGTGCGGGCCTGCGCCTGGGCCTGGCGAACAAGGAGTCGCTCATAGCAGCCGGTCCGGTGGTCCGAGCGGCGCGAGCCACCCCAGGGGCCGAACTTATTCCGGTGGACAGCGAGCACTGTGCCGTCCACCAGTGCCTCCGGGCCAACCACGACGGGAGCCAGGTCGAGCGGATCGTCCTGACGGCATCGGGCGGACCGTTCCGCGGCCGTTCGGCAGCGGACCTGGAGTCCGTGACCGTGGAGGACGCCCTCGACCACCCCACCTGGTCGATGGGCCCCAAGGTGACCGTGGACTCGTCCACGCTCATGAACAAGGGGCTGGAGGTGATCGAGGCCAACGAGCTCTTCGGGGTGGGCTACGACCGCATCGACGTGGTCGTCCACCCGCAGTCGCTCGTGCACTCGATGGCCACCTTCACCGACGGAGCCACCGTGGCCCAGCTCTCACTTCCCGACATGAGGCTCTGCATCGGATACGCCCTGGCCTACCCCGGCCGCCTGGACCTGGCGTTCGGGAGCATCGACTGGTCGGAGGCCCGCAGCCTCGAGTTCGAGCCGCCCGACCGTGCGGCCTTCCCCTGCCTGGACCTGGCCTACGCCGCCGGCCGGGCCGGAGGCACGGCGCCGGCGTGGCTGAGCGCAGCAAATGAGGTTGCCGTGGAGGCATTCCTGGCGGGGGGCCTCCCCTGGGCGGGGATCGGCCAGGTCCTGGCAGGCGCCCTCGAGGCCTGGCCGGGAGGAGCCGCCGACGGCGTGGAGGCCGTCCTGGAGGCCGACAGTCGTGCCCGCGGGGTGGCCGTGGCGCTCGTGGCCGGCCGGCCGTGACGGCACCTCCGGGGGGAGGGGACCGGCTGGTCCGGTTGCTCCTGCTGCTCGGCGCCGTGGCAGCGCTGGGCCTGCTCGGAAGCGTGTCGACGATCGTGGTGGTCCTGTCGTTCGCCTTCATGCTGGCCTTCCACGAGCTCGGGCACTTCCTGGCAGCCCGCTGGACCGGAATGCAGGTCACAGAGTTCTTCCTCGGTTTCGGGCCGCGCCTCTGGTCTGTGCGGCGTGGCGAGACCGAGTACGGGATCAAGGCCGTGCCGGCCGGGGCCTACGTGCGCATCACGGGCATGAGCAACCTGGAGGAGGTGGACCCGGCCCTCGAGCACCGCACCTACCGCCACCAGACCTACCCCCGGCGCATGGCCGTCGCCCTAGCCGGGTCTGCCACCCACTTCGCCGTGGCCCTGGCGCTGCTGGTCGCCCTCTTCGGGGTGGTGGGCAGCCCCGACCCGTCCGCGTGGGTTGTGGGCGAGGTGGTGGAGGGTTCGGCGGCCGACGACCTGGGAGTGGTCCCGGGCGACCGGATCGTGTCGGTGGCCGGGGTGGAGACTCCCCGCTTCGACGACCTGGGCAGGGTGGTGCGGGTGCTTCCCGGCCACACGGTCGAGGTGGTGCTGTCGAGGAACGGGACGCTGCTCCACGACATGGTCGTCATGGGTGAGCGCCCCACGCCGGCGGGGACCATGGACGGCTTCTTCGGGATCGGGGCCAGGTACCCATTCACCACCGTGGGCCCGGTGGAGGCCGTCTCGGATGCCGCCGGCACCTTCGTCGACCTGGCGGCCCTCTCCATCGAGGGCCTGGCCCGCTTCTTCACGCCGGGGGGCCTGGCGGGGTTCGTCGGCGGGGCGGTGGACGGCGGCGAGACGGGGCCGGGGGTGGTAATGGCCCCGGACGATGTGGACCAGAACCGGATGCTCTCCATCTACGGCGTCGCCCGGTTGGGCGGCGTGGCCCTCGAGACGGGCCTGGCTGACTACCTCTGGTTCCTCGTGCTCGTGAACGTGTTCGTGGGGGTGTTCAACCTGGTGCCCCTGTTGCCCCTGGACGGAGGCCACGTGGTGATTGCCACATACGAGCGTCTCAGGTCGCGCGGTGGCAGGCGCTACACGGCTGACGCCGCGAAGCTGATCCCCCTCACCTGGGCTGTCCTCACGCTGCTCGTGGGGGTGGCCCTGATGGCGCTCTACCGCGACATAGTGGACCTGCCGGACTTCGGCTGAACCCGCCGGTAGCCTCGCTTCGTGGAGGTCCAGGCAGCTTTCCCACGGCGGGACACGCGCCAGGTCATGGTCGGCGACGTGCCGGTCGGCGGCGGTGCGCCCATCTCGGTGCAGTCGATGACGGTCACCAGGACCGCCGACCACGAGGCCACCCTCCAGCAGGTATACGACCTGGCCATGGCCGGGGCGGACATCGTGCGCTGCACCTGCAACGAACTGGAGGCAGCCGAGGGCCTGGCCCGGATCGTCCCCAGGTCGCCGGTCCCCATCGTGGCCGACATCCACCACAACCACAGGATGGCGCTGGCGGCCCTGGAGGCAGGGGTTCACTGCCTGCGCCTGAACCCCGGGAACATCAGGAACCCGGTGCACATCCGCACGGTCGCCGCTGAGGCCCGCGACCGGGGTGTGCCAATCCGTATCGGGGTGAACGGCGGTTCGCTCCACCCGGACCTCTACAGGAAGTACGGGGACACGGTCACCGCCGAGGCCATGGTCGAGTCGGCCCTCACCGAGGTCGGCTACTTCGCGGAGGTCGGGTTCGACCAGGTCAAGATCTCGGTGAAGGCCTCGAGCGTCCCGCTCATGGTCGACGCCTACCGGCAGCTGGCCCACGTCACCGACCACCCCCTCCACCTCGGTGTGACCGAGGCGGGTCCGCCTCCCGCCGGCCTGGTCAAGTCCTCGGCCGGGATCGGGGCCCTGCTGGCCGAGGGGATAGGCGACACGATCCGCTACTCGCTCACGGCCGACCCCGTCGAGGAGGCACGGGCCGGCCGACAGTTGCTGGAGGCCCTCGGGCTGCGGGAGCGCCGGAACGTGGACCTGATCGCCTGCCCCAGTTGCGGTAGGGCCGAGGTCGACGTCGTGGCCGTCGCCGAGGCGGCCATGGCGGCCTTCTCGGACCGCAAGCTGCCACTGCAGGTGGCCGTGATGGGGTGCGTGGTCAACGGCCCCGGAGAGGCCAGGGACGCCGACCTGGGGATAGCCGCAGGCAACGGACGCGGGCACCTTTTCGTGAAGGGGCGCAACGTGGCGGTGGTGGCCGAGGACGAGATGGTCGACTCCCTCGTCGAGTGGGCCGAGCTCATCCACGAGGAGGGCTCAGAGGCGGCCCTGGCGAGGGCCGACACGGAGGTGGCGGCTAGGGAGGCCGAACGGGACCGGAAGCGCCTGCTTGTGGAGCAGGGCGACGACGTGAACGACGCAGGTGCCCGGATCGCCACCATCCGCCGACACGCGGAGTAGGGCCCCTGACGACCGCTGCTCCAGAGCGCAGCGACATGGGGGCAGGTATGCTGGCGGGTCGCGTGCATCGTTCGTGTCCGACGACGAGGCGTGGGCTCTGCCCACGCCTTTCGTTTTCGGTGGCTGGCGGTGCACACGACATACGAGGGTGCGTCCCGGCCGGCTACAGGCAGGCGGAGGCGCCAGAGGACGATGCGGACAGCGCAGACCGGGAGAGGAGGAGCCGTGGCGGTCGTCGACCGAGTGGACGAACTGGCAGCCCCGCTCTGCCGGAGGGTCGGCGTCGACCTGCTGGACGTCGAGTACGAGGGCGGGGTCATCCGCCTCACCGTCGACCACCCCGACGGCGTCGGGATGGACGCCATTGCTGAGGTGACCCGTGAGGTGTCGCGGGCCCTGGACCACGAAGACCCGGTGTCCGGTTCCTACACCCTCGAGGTGACCAGCCCCGGCCTGGAGCGGCCCCTGAAGCGTCCCGGCCACTTCGAGATGGCGGTGGGGTGCCAGGTGGCCGTGAAGACCCAGCCCTGGGTGGATGGCGAGCGTCGGGTCGCCGGGGTGCTGGAGGTCGCCGACCCGGATGGCATCTGCATCCGGATGGCTGACGGGACTTCCCGCAGGCTGGCCCACGACCAGGTCCTCAAGGCCAGGACCGTGTTCGATTGGACCCCTGAGCCCAAGTCGGTGCGCAGGGGCGGGGGTGGCCTCGGGGTACCGGCGGCCGCGGACGCATTGTCGGTTGATGCCTCCGGGAACCCCCCTGAGAGAAAGGTCGGGACATGAACCCCGAGATGATGGAGGCCCTCCAGGCCCTGGCCGGCGAGCGGGGCATCTCGGTCGACGCGCTGTTCGCAGCGTTGGCCGACGCCCTGGAGTCGGCCTACAAGCGCATGCACGGCGCCCACGAGTTCTCCTGGGTGACCATCGACCCCGACACCATGGAGATCAGGGTCTTCGCCCAGGACCTCGACGAGGAGGGCGAGCCGGTCGGCGAGGAGTACGACGTGACGCCCGACGACTTCGGCCGCATAGCAGCCCAGACGGCCAGGCAGGTGATGACCCAGCGGATCAGGGAGGCCGAGCGCGACCTCAAGTACGAGGAGTACGCAGGCCGCGAGGGCGACATCGTCACCGGCATGATCCAGCAAACCGATGCCCGCTACACGCTCCTGGACCTGGGCCGGGTGGAGGCCCTACTTCCCCAGGCTGAGCAGGTCCCCTTCGAGCGCCCCGAGGCCAACGCCCGCCTGAAGGCCTACATAGTGGAGGTCCGCAAGACCGCCAAGGGCCCACAGATCGTGGTCAGCCGTACCCACCCGGGCCTGATCAAGCGCCTCTTCGAGTTGGAGGTGCCCGAGATCGCCGACGGCGTGGTCGAGATCAAGGCGTGTGCACGGGAGCCCGGACACCGCACCAAGATCGCGGTTGGCTCCAACGACCCGAACGTGGATCCCGTCGGCGCCTGCGTGGGCGCCCGTGGAGCCCGTGTGCGCATGGTCGTGAACGAGCTGCGTGGCGAGAAGATTGACATCGTGCCGTTTTCCGACGACCCCGCCGACTTCGTCATGAAGGCGCTGTCGCCGGCGAAGGTCAAGGAGGTCCTGATCGACGAGGAGACCGGCACGGCCACCGTGATAGTCCCCGACTACCAGCTCTCGCTGGCTATCGGCAAGGAGGGCCAGAACGCGCGGCTCTCGGCCCGGATGACGGGCTGGAGGGTCGACATCAAGAGCGAGACCCAGGTCGCCGAGGAGGCCGCCTACGCGGACGTCGAGTGGGCCGAGGGCGAGTGGGTTGTCGACGAGGAGACAGGGGAGCAGGTGTGGCGACCGGCCGAGGGCGGCCCCGCCGTGTCGGCTGGCCAGTGGACCGAGGCTGCCGAGGCCGAGGAGTCGGCGGACGTGGAGCCCGCGGCCGCTGGGGCCGCCGAGGCCGCCGGGTCCGCTGAGGCTGAGGTTGGGGAGGCCGCCGGGCTCGCTGAGGCTGAGCCCGCTGCGGTCGCCGTCGATGGGGAGCCCCGCCAATAGCACCTGAGCGGACCTGTACGGGCTGTCGGAGGAGGTCCCCCGCCAGCGACCTCGTGCGCATCGCCTGGAGCACGCCCGCAGCCACCCCAGTCCCGGGTGCCGCCCTGCCGGGGAGGGGGGCCTGGCTGCACCCCGATCCGGCCTGTGCGGCGCTCCTCTCGCCCGCAGCCCTGTCGAGGGCCCTCCGCCAGACGGTGACCCCCGACGGCCTGGCAGCGCTGCTGGCCGGCTGGCCGCCGCAGGACGGGTGAACGGGGTCGCCGTCCGATAGCGTCAGTCACCGGTCCCGCCGCGGAAGCACGGGCAGGTGACCGCCAAGCAGGGCGGCACGGGCCTTGCCCGGACCCCGCCATCCAGCCCCACCTACTCGACAGGACACAGAGACCGACGTGCCAAAGAACATCCGCGTCTACGAGTTGGCGCGCGAACTTGGGATGACGAACAAGGAGGTCCTGGACCTCTGCGGTTCGCTCGGCATCGGTGTCAAGAGCCACTCCTCCGGGATAGTCGAGGCCCAGGCCGACCGGGCCCGGCGCAAGGCGGTACGCGAGGGCCTCACGCGTGACGAACAGCCCGAGGAGCCCGGTGCCAAGAAGCCGTCGAGGAAGCCGGCGCCCAAGGCCGTCGAGGAGGAGCCGGCCCCCGAACCCGAGCAGGCCCCCGAACCCGAGCAGGCCCCCGAACCCGAGCAGGCCCCCGAACCGGTCCCCGAGCCGGA
>CAYFOV010000002.1:0-242796 GCA_964344855.1 uncultured Candidatus Nemicrothrix sp. | reverse complement strand
ACCTCCCGAACCCCGAGGGTTCGGGAGGTTCCGATGTCTCGCGACATCACATCGGAGCGGGTGAAGGGAATCGAACCCTCATCATCAGCTTGGAAGGCTGAGGTTCTAGCCGTTGAACTACACCCGCGGCGGCCCAGAGCGTATCGGCCACCTTCCGGCCGCGGCCGCAGTACCGGCATACCGGCCTGCGCGCCGTCGCCTCGCCGCCCCGGGCGTGGGTGCCGCCGGGTGTCGACCTAGCCTCGGCGGCGCGGAGGTGACGGAAGTGGGGATGCACGAGTACGACGAGGCGACCGACGCCCTGGCACAGTCGATCTTCCGCTACGCGCTCGACCGGGTGCGCATGGACCCACCCCTGGACGGCCCGTGGACGCCCGCCAAGTTGGGAGCCGTCGTGGGCGAGACGGTGACTGCAGCCGGGCTCGGCGCAGAGAGGGCCCTGGAGGTGTTCACCCAGAACCTGGCTCCTTCCTGCGTGTCGGTCGACCATCCCCGCTCCCTGGCGTGGGTGCCGTGCGCTCCGACCGACACGTCGGTCCTCTTCGACCTGGTCGTAGGGGCTTCGGCGCTCTCCGCCACCTGGTGGTTCGACGGTGCCGGCGCCATCTACGCCGAGAACCAGGCGCTGCGGTGGATAGCCGACCTGGCGGAGATGCCGACCGGGGCCGGCGGCTGTTTCGTCTCGGGGGGAACGATGGGCAACCTCTCGGCCCTGGTTGCGGCCCGCGACAGGGAACAGCGCCGATCGGGCCGTCCCGGGCGGTGGGCGCTGGTCTGCGCGGACAGCGCCCACTCCTCCATGGCGGCCGCAGCCCGAGTGATGGACGTCGATGTGATCACCGCGCCGACAGGCGAGGACCGCCGCCTACACGGTGCGGAAGTGGCTGAGGCGGTCGCCGGACGGCCAGCTGGAACTGAGGTGTTCGCCGTGGCCGCCACGGCGGGAACCACCAACCTCGGTGTGGTCGACGCCCTCGACGAGGTGGGGGAGGCGGCCGCCGAGGCCGGGGCCTGGTTCCATGTCGACGCCGCCTACGGCGGAGCCGCCCTGGCGGCCCCGTCAGCACGGGACCAGTTCGCCGGAATCGGATCCTGCGACTCGCTGGTCGTGGACCCCCACAAGTGGCTGTTCGCCCCCTACGACTGCGCAGCCCTGCTCTACCGGAACCCCGAGGAGGCCAGGGCGGCCCATACCCAGCAGGCCGGCTACCTCGAGACGATCAACGAACGCAGCGACTGGAACCCCAGCGACTACGCCCACCACCTGACCCGCAGGGCCCGGGGTCTGCCCTTCTGGTTCTCCCTCGCCGTCCACGGAACCGAGGCCTACGCCGAGGCCGTGGAGCAGACCCTGGCCGTGACCCGTGCGGGAGCCGACCTCATTGAGGCGGCGCCGCACCTGGAGCTGGTGATGCAGCCGAGCCTGTCGATCCTGGCCTTCAGGCGCAGGGGTTGGACGGCTGCCGACCACGCTGACTGGTCCGATCGGCTCCTCGCCGACGGGACAGCCCTGGTCGTGCCGACGACCATCGACGGCTCGCCCGGCCTGAGGTTCTGCATCGTCAACCCGCGGACGACGGTCGACGACCTGGCGACGATCATCGACACCCTTGCCTAAGGGCGGATCGGCCAGACCGGGGCCAGTTGTCGCAGGCTGGGCGGAGGCGGCCGCCGGTACACTTCCGACCCTGTGGACACCACACTCGAGACACTTGAGGGCGACCGCGTCCGGCTGACGGTCTCGGTCGACGAGGCCGAGTTCGACACCGCCGTCGACGCCGCCTTCAGGAAGTTGGCCAGAGAGGTCCGCCTTCCCGGATTCCGCCCGGGCAAGGCCCCCAGGAAGATCCTGGAGGCCCGGCTGGGCCCAGGTGCCGGACGCCACGAGGCGCTCCAGACGGCTCTACCCGACTACTACGGGAGGGCGGTCGCCGAACTCGAGGTGGACGCCATTGACGCACCCGAGATACAGGTCACCGGTGGAATCGACGGGGGCGGCATCACCTTCGACGCGGTCGTGCCGGTGCGGCCCAGGGCCTCGGTGGCCGGCCACGGCTCGCTGACCGTGGAGATCCCCGTAGCCACGGCCACCGACGAGGACGTGGACGGCCAGGTGGAGATGCTCAGGGGCCAGCAGGCCACCCTCCAGACGGTCGACCGGCCCGCCGAGGACGGCGATCAGGTCACGATCGACATCGAGGGCACCCACGACGGTGAACCCGTCGACGGGCTCACCGCCACCGACTACCTGTATGAGGTCGGAGGTGGTGCCGTCGTGCCGGAGATCGACGAGAACCTGCGGGGCGCCAGCGCCGGCGAGGAGGTCGGCTTCGAGGCCACCCACCCCGACGGCGATGGCCTGCTCGAGTTCCGCATCAGGGTCAGCGAGGTGCAGGAGAAGGTGCTGCCCGAGGTCGACGACGAGTTCGCCAGAGCCGCATCCGAGTTCGACACGGCCGAGGAACTGCTGGCCGACCTGAGGTCCAGGATCGACGGCATCAAGGCAGGCCAGGCAGCCATGCTCGTGAGGGACCGCGTGGCCATGGCGGTCGCCGACCTGGTGGAGATCGAGCCGCCCGAGGCCCTGGTCGAGTCGGAGATCGACGGTCGCATCCGCGACATGGCCCTGCGCCTCAACTCGCAGGGCCTCGACTTCGAGCGCTACCTGGAGGCCGTCGGGCGCGATGCCCAGTCCCTGAGGGACGAGTTCCGCGAGGCTGCCGAGCTGGCCTCCCGGGTCGACCTGGGCCTCAGGGCGGTGGCCGACGCGGAGGGCCTGGAGGCCGAGGCAGGGGCCGTTGACGCCTACCTGGCCACCCTCGCAGCACATACCGGCTCGGAGGTCGACGCCGTGGCCGAGATGCTGGCGGCATCGGGGCGGATGATCGAGGTCAGGGCCGACCTGCGCAAGCAGGCCGCCCTCGAATGGGTGCTGGAACGGGTCCAGGTGGTGGACGAGGAGGGGAATGCGGTCGACCGCACCGCCCTGGAGGAGGCCGCTGCCGAGGCGGCCCGACCGGCGACGGTCTCCGACGAGGCTGGCGCGGTGGAGGAGAATGGTGCTTCTGTCGCTGAAGGCGGAGAGGGGCACGGCGACGGGTCCGGAGAACCCGGAGAGGAAGAGGACGGCTGATGTCGTTGGCAGACACGAGGATCCACAACTACCTGGTCCCGACCGTGGTCGAGCAGACCAGCCGCGGCGAGAGGGCGTTCGACCTCTACTCGCGCCTCCTCAAGGAGAACATCGTCTTCATCGGCACCCCGATCGACGACGCCGTCGCCAACCTGGTCTGCGCCCAGTTGCTGCACCTCGAGTCCGAGAACCCGGACCGCGACATCAGCCTCTACATCAACTCGCCGGGCGGCGACATCAACGCCCTATTCGCCATCTACGACACCATGCAGTACATCAAGCCGGACATCACAACCATCTGCTTCGGCCAGGCGGCCTCGGCCGCGGCGGTGCTGCTGGCGGCCGGCGCACCCGGCAAGAGGTTGGCCCTTCCCCACTCCAGGGTCCTGATCCACCAGCCCTACGCCGGGGCACAGGGCCAGGTCTCCGACATAGAGCTGGCCTCGCGGGAGATCCAGCGCCTGAAGGTCCAACTGGAGGAGGTCCTGGCCCGCCACACCGGCCAGGACATCGAGCGGATCCACGCCGACACCGACCGCGACTTCGTAATGACGGCCGACGAGGCGAGGGAATACGGGATAATCGACGAGGTGATCGACTCGCGGGAACTGGCCGACAACAGCGGTCCGATCGCGGCGGTCAACTGACAACGGGAGAGCGGGCGCCGGACGACGGTTCCGGCCGCCCCTAGACACGAGGAAGGGGGTGCAGGGTGGCGAAGTTCGGTGACGGCGGCGAGCTGCTCAAGTGCTCCTTTTGCGGCAAGACCCAGAAGCAGGTCAAGAAGCTGATAGCTGGTCCCGGGGTCTACATCTGCGACGAGTGCATCGACCTCTGCAACGAGATCATCGACGAGGAGCTCTCCGAACCCACCGAGCTGTCGCTGGGTGAGCTGCCGAGGCCCCGTGAGATCTTCGCCTTCCTCGACGATTACATCGTCGGCCAGGACCAGGCCAAGAAGATCCTCTCGGTGGCGGTCTACAACCACTACAAGCGCATCCAGGCCGGCCGTGCCCCCAGCGACGACGTCGAGCTGGCCAAGTCCAACATCCTGCTGATCGGCCCCACCGGCTGCGGCAAGACCCTCATGGCCCAGACCCTGGCCCGGATGCTCAACGTCCCCTTCGCAATAGCAGACGCCACGGCCCTCACCGAGGCCGGCTACGTCGGCGAGGACGTCGAGAACATCCTCCTGAAGCTGATCCAGGCCGCGGACTACGACATCAAGAAGGCCGAGACCGGGATCATCTACATAGACGAGGTTGACAAGGTCGCGAGGAAGAGCGAGAACCCGTCGATCACGCGCGACGTCTCGGGCGAGGGGGTGCAGCAGGCCCTCCTCAAGATCCTGGAGGGGACCACCGCGGCGGTTCCGCCCCAGGGAGGACGGAAGCACCCGCACCAGGAGTTCCTGCAGATCGACACGACCAACATCCTGTTCATCTGCGGAGGCGCCTTCGCAGGCCTCGAACAGGTGATCGAGAACCGCCTCGGCGGGGTGGCCGTCGGCTTCGGGGCCGACATCAGGACGCCGGGCGAGAAGGACCTGGGTGCCCTGTTCTCGGGCGTCAGGCCCGAGGACCTCATCAAGTTCGGCCTCATCCCAGAGTTCATCGGCCGCCTGCCCGTGGTCGGCACGGTCTCCCAACTGGGGCCCGAGGCGCTGGTGCAGATCCTCGTCGAGCCCCGCAACGCACTGGTGAAGCAGTACCAGAAGATCTTCCAGTTCGAGGAGATCGAGCTGGAGGTGACAGAAGGGGCACTGGAGGCCATCGCCGAACAGGCCCTCGAGCGCGGCACCGGGGCGCGTGGCCTGCGGGCCATCCTCGAGGAGGTCCTGCTCGACGCCATGTACGACCTGCCCGGCGACGACAGCGCCGGAACCGTGGTCGTCGACATCGACACGGTCCGCCAGCGGGAGACCCCCACGGTGCTGCCGCGGGGCGAGGACCGCAGCGACCGCGTCGCCTCCTGACCCCAACGGCGCTCGTGGAGTACCGCGACGCTCTCCGTTTTCTCAACGGGCACATCAACCTTGAGGCGACCGCCGGCAGGATCCACGGTCTCAGCCTGGACGCCGTCCGGAGGCTGCTGGCCGCCATGGGCGATCCCCAGGACGACGTCAGGGCGCTACACGTCACCGGCACCAACGGCAAGGGCTCGGTGGCGGCCATGGCCTCAGCCCTCATGGCCTCCGCCGGGCTGAGGGTCGGGTCGTACACCAGCCCGCACGTGGACACCGTGCGGGAACGCCTGAAGATCTCGGGCGAGCTGATCTCAGAGGAGGCCTTCGCGGAACTGCTGGCCGACCTTGAGCGCTACGAGGGCACGCTGGGCGACCACCCCTCCTACTTCGAGCTGCTCACGGCGGCAGCGTTCCTGTGGTTCAGCAACGAGGCGGTGGACGCCGCCGTCGTCGAGGTCGGCCTGCTGGGCCGCTTCGACGCCACCAACGTGGTGCGCTCGGAGGTGGCCGTGGTCACAAACGTGGGAATGGACCACACCGACGGGGTCGGGGAGTGGAGGCGGGCGGTGGCGGGGGAGAAGGCCGGGATCATCGAGAGGGGAAGGCCCCTCGTGCTGGGGGAGACCGCAGTGGACCTGTTCGACGTGTTCATGGCGGAGGGGCCCGACCCGGTGTACGTACGCGGGACCCACTTCGGGGTATCGGCCTCGCGGCCCGCTGTGGGTGGCCAGGTGGTCGACCTGTTCGGACCCTTCGGGCACCATGACGAGGTGTTCCTGTCGCTCCACGGCGACCACCAGGCCGACAACGCGGCCGTAGCCGTGACCGCCGTGGAGGCCCTACTTGACATCAGCCTGGGGGACGACGTCGTGTCGGACGCCCTCGGGGGCCTGGCCGCCCCCGGCCGGCTGGAGGTCGTGGCCGCACGCCCGCTTGTGGTACTGGACGGAGCCCACAACCCCGACGCTGCGAAGGCCCTCGTCGAGACCGTGCCGGCGGTGTTCCCGGCGGCACGGCGGATACTCGTGGTGGGGGCCCTCGGCCCGCGCGACCCGGACCCCCTCGTGGAGGAGTTGGCCGCCCTAGCCCCCGACCTGGTCATCGCCTGCCGGGCCTCCTCCGAGCGGGCCGTTGACGAGGAGGTCCTCGAGGAGGCGTTCAGGCGCCGCGGGCTCGAGGTGGAGACCGCCCCCGATCCCGACGAGGCGGTGAGGCGGGCGCTGGCCCTGGCCGACGAGGATGACATGGTGCTGGTGACGGGCTCCTTCTACGTGCTCTCAGCGGCCCGGTCCGTGGTGGCCGAGCTGGCCGACGGCGGGGCCTGAGGCGTCACCTTCCCCAGGGCCCCTGCATGGCCGTACGGGCGTCGGCGGCGCCCCCTCCTCCCCCTAGCCTGCCGGCATGGAGAAAACCCTCGTCATCTGCAAGCCCGACGCGGTCGAAAGGGGCCTGGTGGGAGAGATCCTGTGGCGCTTCGAGGCCAAGGGGCTCTCGATCGCGGCCTGCGAGCTGAGGACCCTCGACGGCGAGACCCTCGCAAGGCACTACGAGGAGCACACGGAGAAGCCCTTCTACCCGGACCTGGTGGCCTTCATGTCCAGATCGCCGGCACTGCTCGTCGTGGTCGGCGGGCCGGAGGGCACCGTCGCCATGGTGCGCGCGCTGATGGGAGCGACCGATCCCAGGCAGGCCGCGCCCGGGACCATCAGGGGCGACTTCGGGACGCAGGTCACCGAGAACCTGGTCCACGGCTCCGACTCGGTCGCCTCGGCGGACCGTGAGATACAGATCTTCTTCCCGGGTCTGGCCAGCAGCTCCTGACCTGAGACGACGCGCAATCTCTCCCTCCCTGAGTGGTCAAGCGTGCGCCCAGAGTGGCGAAACGGGTCAGAACGCGTTACGGTCCCACCGACATCGGGCGCGCCAGACCCGCGGCCAGGCCAGCACGGCGCACCACCCGGTGTCGCCTGCGAGGTCCGGGCCCCCGGCGTGCGCGACACTGAGGACTGCGGCGGAAACTGACCGAACGGAAGCGAACGATGGGCCCTAGGGGAACACGACCGGCGAGGGCGCCGATCTTCGGTGGGCGCGACATCGCCGTCGACCTGGGTACAGCCAACACGCTCGTCTACGTACGTGGCGAGGGGATCGTGTTGGACGAGCCCTCCGTGGTCGCCACCAACGTCCTGGACGGCACCCCTCTTGCCGTCGGCGTCGAGGCCAGGAGGATGATCGGGCGGACGCCCAACCACATCCAGGCCAGCCGGCCCCTCAAGGACGGCGTAATCGCCGACTTCGAGGTCTGCGAGAAGATGCTGAGGTACTTCATCCAGCAGGTCCACAACCGCCGGTGGTCCAAGCCCCGGATGGTCATCTGCGTCCCGTCGGGGGTGACAGGCGTGGAGCGTCGGGCGGTCCAGGAGGCGGCCGAGTACGCGGGCGCCAGGACCCCCACCTACATCATCGAGGAGCCGATAGCAGCGGCGATCGGGGCGGGCCTGCAGATCGAGGCTCCCACGGGAAGCATGATCGTCGACATCGGCGGCGGAACCACCGAGGTGGCGGTGATCTCCCTGGGCGGCGTGGTCGCCAGCCAGTCGTCCCGAATCGGCGGCGATGAACTGGACGAAGCCATCGGCCAGTTCATGAAGAAGGAACACGGCCTCAGCATCGGCGTCAGGTCGGCCGAGGAGATAAAGATGGCGCTGGGCTCCGCAGTGCCGCTGGCCAGGGAACAGTGGGCCGAGGTGAGGGGACGCGACCTGGTCACCGGCCTCCCGAGGCTGGTGACCATCTCGACCACGGAGGTACGCGAGGCCATCGAGGAACCCGTGGCGGCGATCGTTGACGCCGTCAAGTCCACGCTGGACAGGACACCCCCTGAACTTGCCGCCGACATCATGGAGCACGGGATAACCCTGGCAGGCGGGGGAGCCATGCTCGTGGGGCTGACCGACCTGATCCACTCGGAGACCGGCATGCCGGTGCGCCTGGCAGCGGACCCCCTCCTGGCCGTCGTGCTGGGGGCCGGCAGGGCACTCGAGGAGTTCGACGTCTTCGGTAGCGTCATCTTCGGCGACGCCCTCGAGTAGGCCATGGCGGCACAGCGGCCCGCCGAACGGCCCCGCCCCACACTCCTGATCCTGCTGGCCGGCGCCCTGACCCTGCTGACGTTGCAGTTCCGGGGAGCCGCTCCCCTCGACGCCTTCCAGCAGGGCGTCCGCGACATCCTGAGCCCGGTTAGGACGCTCACCGACTCCCTCACAGACCCCGTCCAGACGGTCTGGAACGGGGTGTTCGGTTACGAGGACCTGCGCCGTGAGAACGAACGGCTGGAGGTGGAGCTGGCCAGGATGAGGGGTGCCGCCCTGACCGTGGAGGCGGACGCCGAGCTGTTGGACCGCCTGCTCAACGAGGTGGACATCGACTACGCCGACTTCGACGCTGAGGTCGTGCGCATCCTGGGGACGCCGCCGGGGAACTTCTCCTCGCACACCATCGAGGTCGACAAGGGCAGCGACGACGGCCTGGCAGAGGGAATGGCCGTGGTCACCGGAGCGGGCCTGGTCGGACGCCTCGAGCAGGTGGACCGCTCCCGTTCGCTTGTGCAGTTGGTGACCCACCCGGACTTCAGGGTGGGGATCCGCCTGGTTGGATCCCAGGACGAGGGCCTGGCCAGGGGCACCGGCTCCGATGGAATCCTGCGGATCGAGTCGGGGGTGAGGCTGGATGCCCAGGTGGACCGCCACGAGGTGGTGGTCACCTCCGGGGGCAGGAGCATCCTGCCAGCCGACATCCCGGTTGGCCGGGTCCTGGACCCGGATTCGGACGCCGACTACGAGAGGTCGATCATCGTCGAGCTGGCGGCCCGCCTTGAGAACCTGAGCTTCCTCAAGGTGGTAGTGGCCGAGGGAACCGAAGGTGGGGCGGGGTGAGCAGCCGGATCCGCATCACGGCCACCCTGGCCTCTGCCCTGGTCCTCCAGGCGACCATCCTGAGCGAGGTCAGGATCGACGGGGCCTCGGTCGAGCTGATGCTCCTGGTGGCCGTCCTGGCGGGGTTCCACGGAGGCCCGGAGCGGGGTGCGCTGGTCGCCTTCTCCGCTGGGCTGTTGCACGACACCATCGTCCCCACCCCCCTGGGCCTCCACGCCCTGGTCTTCCCGCCACTGGCGGTGGCGGTGAGCAGCCTCGAACAGCGCATGCTCCGGTCGATGCCGTTCACCGACGCCCTTGCCGTGGCCGTGGCCTGCGCAGGAGGGATGCTCTTGGTGGCCAGCGTCGGCCGTCTCTTCGGCCTGGCGACCCTCGATCCGGAGGTCCTGACGGTGAGGGTTCCCACGGCGGCTGTCATGACCACCGTCGTAGCCCTTCCGGTGAACAGGGCCGTCAGGTGGGCGGTCACCGGTGGCCTACCTCCTGAGCTCCGGCTCCGGACGGCCGAGGGCTGAGGCACGACCGTGGCGACCCAGGTGGACGAGATCGCCCGGTACCGGATGAGGGTGCTGGCAGTTGTTGCGCTGTCCCTCTTCGCGGCCCTAGGGGCGAGGCTCTGGTACCTGCAGGTGATGGTGAGCGAGCAGGCCGTGGCTGCCGCGGCCTCCAACGTCACGAGGGTCATAGACGTGCCGGCTCCCCGCGGCCGGATCCTGGACAGCAGTGGCCGAACCCTCGTCGGTAACCGACTAACGACCATGGTCACGATCAACCCGCGGGAACTGGAGGAGGCCGGCTTCGACAAGGTGGACAGGCGTCGGATGCTGACGAGCATCGCCGTTGAGGTGAACAGGTCTGGCCACCTTGTCAAGGTGAGCGACATAGAGGCCGCACTGGGAGACCCCACCTACGGCTACTACGACGACATCCCCATAGCGGTGGACGTGAGCGAGGACCTGCTGGTCTTCTTCGGGGAGCGGGCCGACGAGTATCCCGGGGTGGAGGTGGTGGACAGCACCGTCAGGTCCTACCTGTACGGAGACCTGGCCACCCACGTCCTGGGCTGGGTCGGACCGATCAACGACGCCGAACTGGAGTCCCGGCGGCCGTCGCCGGGCAAGGAGTACCGGTTGAGGGACGAGGTGGGCAAGGCCGGCGTGGAGCTCATGTTCGAGGACGACCTGCGCGGCGTCGCCGGCCGCCGGGTCGTCGAGGTGGACCGCCGCGGCGAGATAGTCCGCGAGCGCCGGGACCTCTTTCGGGCGCCCAGGCCGGGCAACGACGTGGTGCTCACGATCGACGCGGATGTCCAGTTCCTGGCCGAGAGGGAGCTGGAGCGCTCTGTGGAGCTGGCCAGGGCCATGGTGCCCGAACACGAGGAGGGGGACTCCGAGGAGTCGCCGGACTTCGAGGTCCCGGGCGGCGCCGTCGTCATCCTGGACCCGGTGGCAGGCGAGGTCCTCGCCATGGCCTCCTACCCGTCGTACGACCCGAACAAGTCCATCGGGGGCTTCTCACGGGAGCGTTGGGAGGAGCTGAACGACCCGGCCAGCGACCTGCCCATGTTCAACCGGGCCATCCAGGGCGAGTACGCGCCGGGGTCCACCTTCAAGCTCTTCACCGCGCACGCAGCCTGGCACGGCGACGTGTTCGGGGTCGGGCGCGTTCCCGAGGCTGACGAACCCTGGGAGGATCCCGGCTTCTACTTCCTCCAGAGTTGCAGGGCAGACGCCGACGACCTGGAGGAGGCCGGCGGCTGCTACTTCAAGAACGCCGGTGAGAAGACCTACGAGAGGGTGGACCTGCCGAGAAGCCTCACCGTTTCCAGCGACGTCTACTACTACACGATCGGCGAGTCGGTTTACATCAACCCGCAGCACGAGGAGACGGCCATCCAGGATGCCGCCACGGAGTACGGCCTGGGCCGCAAGAGCGGCGTGCCGCTGCCGTTCGAGCAGGCGGGGTTCATGCCGACGCCGGACAACAGGCGGCAGCGGCACCTCGACAACCCAGCTGCGTTCCCGTACGGCGACTGGTACTCGGGTGACAACGTGAACACGGCCATCGGCCAGGGAGACGTGCTGGCCACGCCGATCCAGCTGGCCAACGCCTATGCCACCTTCGCCAACGGTGGAACCCGCATGGCCCCCAACGTCGTGGCCCGCGTCGTCGACCGACAGGGGACCACGGTCAGGAGCATCGGTGCCCGGGCGTTGTCCCAGGTGGAAATCGACCCGGAGTTCCGGGTGCGAGCCCTGGAGGGCCTGGTCGGCGTGACAGCCGACCCGGAGGGCACCGCCTACTGGGCCTTCAACTCCGAGGCCACCGACGGCACCTACTTCCCCCTCGACGAGATACCGGTGGCCGGAAAGACCGGCACCGCCGAGGTGTGGGGCAAGGCCGACACCTCGCTGTTCGTGGCGTTCGGACCGGCAGGGGCTCCCACCCACACGATGGTCGCCGTGCTGGAGGAGGCCGGCTTCGGTAGCAGCGTCGCGGCTCCGCTGGTGGCCAGGGTGCTGGACCCGGTGCTCTCAGGAGAGGTGGACGAGGCTCCGACCGCGGCCGTTCGCTACGCCCGCTCGGCTGCCCTGCCGCTGTGCGTCTCCTGGTACGAGTGGATCACCGGTGACACCCTGGAGCGCCTGGAGGGTGCCGACCCCACCGCAGATCCCGAGAGCGGCCCCGTGCTGGACGCCGACGGCGTCGTGAGGGTGAGGGGCGAGCGGGTCGACTGCGTGAGCCTCGTGGACGAGCTCATCCTCAGCACGGAGGAGGGTTGATGGTCGACCTGAGGAAACCGGACTTCGACCGGCCGACCGTGCTGCGCCACATTGACCTGCTGTTGCCCCTGCTGACCCTGGCGGTGGCGGCCGTAGGGGTGGTGATGGTCTACTCGGCCACCAGGGGACCGGCCACCGACCTGCGCCCAGCCGTCACCTACTTCCTGAACCGGCAGCTGCTCTTCGTGGGGGTGGGAGCGGGCTCGATGCTGGTCTCCGCCTGGATCGGCCATCGGCGGGCCTTCCGGCTGGCCCTCCCGGCCTACCTGGGCCTGATGGGGCTCCTGGTGGCCGTACTCCTCGCCGGGGTCCAGGTGAAGGGGACCAGGGCCTGGTTCCAGGTCGCCGGCTACCAGTTCCAGCCCTCGGAATTCGGGAAGGTGGCCGTGATCGTGGCCCTGGCCGCCTGGCTGGGCTCGGTGGAGCGGGTCGGGGGCATGCGCCTGGCGGCGGCGATCACGCTGGCCGGAGCACCCGTGGCTGCGATCCTGCTCCAGCCGGACCTGGGGACGATCCTGGTCTACGGCGCCATCACCGCCGGGATGGTGCTGGTGGCCGGGGCCAGGGGGCGGCACCTGCTCATCCTGGGCCTGCTGCTGGTGACGGGGATGGTCGCCGTGCTCCAGTCCGACCTCCTTGCCGACTACCAGGTGAAGCGCCTGCTGGTCTTCATCGACGACGAGACCGACACGGCCGCCAGCTACAACCTGGAACAGGCCCAGGTGGCCATCGGCAACGGCGGCCTGACCGGTACCGGCCTCTTCGAGGGGACCCAGAACGTGTCGGACCTGGTCCCCGAGCAGCAGACCGACTTCATCTTCACCGTGGTCGCGGAGGAGACCGGCTTCGTCGGCAGCGCCGTCGTGCTGGGCCTCATCGGCCTCCTGCTGGCCCGGGTATGGCGGATAGGTAGGTTGGCCGAGGACAGGTACGGGATGCTGCTCTGTGCCGGGGTGTTCTCGATGCTGCTCTTCCAGGTCTTCCAGAGCGTCGGTATGGCGACGGGGATCATGCCCATAACCGGCATCCCGCTGCCCCTGGTCAGCTACGGGGGTTCGTCGGTGGTCACCACCTTCGTGGCCCTGGGTCTGGTCGAGAGCGTCCACATGAGGCGCCACCACCGCAACGTCTGAGGAGGGTGAAGGGGTTGCCAGGGGGTTGTGGCCCACGGGGGCCGCATGCCCGGTCGGGCCATCTGGTCGCTACGCTTACCTGGTCATGAGTTCGCTCTGGCCCGAGCTCGAGCGTGTACTCGGCGAGGTCCAGAAGCCGGCCCGCTACATCGGCTGCGAAGAGGGGATGATCGTCCCCGAGCACAGCCCCGACAAGGCGGCCTGGCTCCTGATCTACCCGGACACCTACGAGGTGGGGCTCCCCAACCAGGGTCTGCAGATCCTGTACGAGATCATCAATGAGCGCCCCGACGCGGTCGCCGAACGGTCGTACGCGCCCTGGACCGACATGGCCGGCCGACTCAGGAGTAGCGGACTGCCCCTCTTCTCCGTGGACACACACCGTCCCGCCTCCGACTTCGACCTCCTGGCGTTCAACATCTCCTCGGAGCTGGTGTACACGAACGTCCTGGAGTGCCTCGACCTGGCCGGCGTGCCCATCCATGCCGCCGGCCGGCAGGTCAACGCCCCCCTCGTCCTTGTCGGCGGGCACTGCGCCTACAACCCCGAGCCCCTGGCCGACTTCATCGACGCAGCGGTCCTCGGCGACGGCGAGGAGGTGGTGGCCGAGATCACCGAGGTGGTCAGGGAGTGGAAGGGTACCGGGCGTGTCGCCCGTGAGGAGGTCCTCCGCAGGCTGGCCCTCATCGACGGCGTCTACGTACCGTCCATGTACGAGGCCCGCTTCGAGGGTCCCGACCTGCTCGGGGTGACGCCGCGGTACCCGGGGATCCCGGAGGTCGTCGAGAAGCGGACCGTCGCCGACCTGGCCGACTGGCCGTACCCGCGGAACCAGCTGGTCCCCCTGACCGAGGTGGTCCACGACAGGCTGAACGTCGAGGTCTTCAGGGGCTGCACCAGGGGTTGCAGGTTCTGCCAGGCGGGGATGATCACCAGGCCGGTCAGGGAACGGCCGGCCGAGCAGGTGAGGACCATGGTGGCCGATGGGCTCCGTCGCACCGGCTACGACGAGGTGGCCCTGACATCGCTCAGCACCGCCGACTTCAGCGGCATCCGGGAGGTGGTGGCGTCGGCCGTGGCCGACGAGGCCTGCGGCCAGGTCTCGGTGTCGCTCCCGAGCCTCAGGGTCGACGCCTTCACCGTGGGCATCGCGGCGGAGATACAGCGGGCCCGGCGTACCGGCCTCACGTTCGCCCCAGAAGCAGGCAGTTGGCGGCTCAGGCAGGTGATCAACAAGCTGATCAGCGAGGAGGACCTCTACGGTGCCGTCGGGTCGGCCTTCTCCCAGGGCTGGCGGCGCATGAAACTCTACTTCCTCACGGGGCTTCCGACCGAGACCGACGAGGACACGATGGCGATCCTGGAGATGGCTGCCAGGAGCCTCGAGGTGGGTCGTCAGTACCACCGCAACCCATCGGTGACCGTGTCGCTGGGCGGATTCGTGCCCAAGCCCTTCACGCCGTTCCAGTGGTTCGGCCAGAACACCGAGGTCGAACTGCGCCGCAAGATCGGCCTGCTCAGGGACGGCCTCACGGCCGGTGGGCGGGACCTGGCCGGCGTCAGGCTGAAGTGGCACGATGCACGGGCCTCAGTGGTCGAGGGCCTGTTCAGCCGCGGGGACCGACGCCTCGGGGCGGTCATCGAGGACGTCTGGCGAAACGGGGGCGTATTCCAGGAGTGGAGCGAACACTTCGACCTGTCCCTGTGGGAGAACGCCCTCGCCAGACAGGGGCTCTCCCTCGACTGGTACGTGCACAGGCACCGCCACCCGGACGAGGTGCTGCCCTGGGACCACCTGTCGGCCGGCCTCCACCGGGACTTCCTCTGGCAGGACTGGCGTGACGCCCTGGACGAGGTCGGCCTGGAGGACTGCCGCTGGACCCCCTGCTACGACTGCGGGGCCTGCACCGGCTACGGGATCGAGCACGTGGTGGCCTCGGCAACCCCACCGGCGGGTGGGAGCCAGGGAACCGGCCACGCTCCCGGCTCGGCAGGACCGGCAGCGGTACCTGTAGCCCTGACGAGGGCGCCCCGGGTGCCGGCGGGGGTGGCGTCGTGACCAGGCTCAGGATCCGCTACTCCAAGATCGGCAAGGTCCGCTTCGTCGGCCACCGCGACCTGGCCAGGATCTGGGAGCGCAGCCTCAGGCGGGCCGGCCTGCCCGTCGCCTACAGCGAGGGGTTCTCGCCCCGGCCGAAGTTGTCCTTCGGCCTGGCCCTGTCCACGGGCTACGAGTCCCGGGCCGAGTACCTCGAGGTCGACCTCGTGGACGGCGGTGGCCCGGACCGCGGGGACACCACTGACCCGGCTGGGGTGCGTGCCGGGTTGAACGCCGTCCTGCCCGTCGGCATCGAGGTGTCGGCGGTGGCGACCGTGGAGAGGGGGGGCGACTCCCTGCAGCAGGCCGTAGGGGTCTGCACCTGGGAGGTGCTGGTCGACGGGATCGACCCGACCGAGGCTGCGGCAATGGTCGGAGACCTGTTGGCGAGGGAGGAGATCGTCGTGGAGCGCGAGCGGAAGGGTCGGGTGGTCATAGACGACATCCGACACCAGGTGCACGCGCTTGACGTCAAGGGGACCTGCGGTGGTTCGGTCCGGCTGCACGCCGACCTGGGCACCCAACCCCGGGCACTCCGGCCGGACGAGATGCTGGTGGCCATGGATCCGCCACTCACGGCCCGATCGGTGTGCAGGATGAAGCAATGGATGTTGCAGGGAGGCGAGCGCATCGAGCCGCTTCCGGCCGAGGCCGCCCCTGCCCCGCCCGCCGAGGTGCGGGCGTGATCAGAAGGGAAACAAGAGATGTCCGAGACCTCGGGCGGCGAGGCGCGGGCCGACACGGCCCCGTCGAACGCTGCCGGCAAGGCGAACACCCGGCGCGGAGGCGCCGGATCAACTGAAGACAAGCCCCAGATCGGCGACAGCCGTCCGGCTCCGAAGCCCCAGATAGGCGACAGCCGTCCGGCTCCGAAGCCCCAGATCGGCGACAGCCGTCCGGCTCCGAAGCCCCAGATAGGCGATAGCCGTCCCGCCCCCGCCTCGCCCGACCAGGGCGGTGGAGGTGGCGGTGGTGGAGGAGGCCGCAGGCGGAGGCGTCGGCGTGGCGGCAGGGGCCGTGGCCGTGGGGGCCAGGGTGGAGGCCAGCGTCCCGCCGGCGACAGCCCGGTGGAGGCACTCACCGACGATGCTCCCGTGGAGCTCGACGAGGAGACCCTCAGGCGGCGCCGGGGCCGTGAGAGGCGGGGCAAGCCGATCGGCCGCTACCTGATGTGCGTGAGCGTCAACGAGGGCGTGACCCAACTCGCCATCCTGGAGGGCCGCGCGCTCATAGAGCACTACCTCTCACGTCCGGCCGACGACGTCGGCGAGATCCACGGCAACGTCTACCTGGCCAAGGTGCAGAACGTGCTGCCAGGCATGGAGGCGGCATTCGTCGACATCGGAACCCCCAAGAACGCCGTGCTCTACAGGGGCGACCTCCAGTTCGACGCAGAGGACCTGGAGGGAGGGTCACGCCCCAGGATCGAGCAGGTGCTGAAGGCCAAGCAGACGATCATCGCCCAGGTGACCAAGAACCCGATCGCACACAAGGGGGCGCGTCTCACCCAGGAGATCTCGCTGGCCGGGAGGTTCGTGGTCCTGGTTCCGAACAGCACCACCTACGGAATCTCCAAGCGTCTGCCCGACCCCGAGCGGAAGCGGCTGCGCTCAATCCTCGACAAGGTCAAGCCCAAGCAGCACGGGATCATCGTGCGGACGGCGGCTGAGGGCATCACCGAGGAGGAGATCGCCCGCGACGTGGGTCGCCTGGCCCAGCAGTGGGACGAGCTGGAGGCCCTGTCGAAGCGCTCGAAGGCCCCGAGCCTCCTCTACAGGGAGCCAGAGATGGCCTTCCGGTTCATAAGGGAGGAGTTCAACAAGGACTTCCGCGGCGTCATCATCGACGACAGGGAGATGTACGAGAAGGTCCGCGCCTACGTGGAGAGCATCAACCCCGCCCTCGTGGACCGGATCACCTACCACGACCCGGAGGTAGAGTCGCTGCCCCTGTTCGAGCGCCACCACGTCCACGAGCAGCTGCGCAAGGCCCTGGACCGGAAGGTCTGGCTGCCGTCGGGTGGTTCGCTCATCATCGAGAGCACCGAGGCCCTGACCGTCATAGACGTGAACACCGGGAAGAACGTGGGTAAGTCCAGCCTCGAGGAGACAGTGTTCAGGAACAACCTTGAGGCGGCCGAGGAGATCGCCAGGCAGCTGAGGTTGCGCGACATCGGCGGGATCATCGTCATCGACTTTGTGGACATGGAGGTCAAGGCCAACCGGGAGGCCGTGGCACGCACCCTCAGGGAGGCGCTGGCCAGGGACAAGACCAGGACCCAGGTGTTCGACATCTCCGACCTGGGCCTGGTCGAGATGACCCGCAAGCGCATCGGAGAGGGGCTCCTGCAGTCCTTCTCGTCGGTCTGCGACGACTGCGGCGGGCACGGCGTGGAGCTGGACGACGGCCTGCTGGCCGGGTCGGGCAGGGCTGGACGACGGTGACCGGAGACACCGTCGTTGCATCCCGGGGTGCCCTCCGCCACGGTGGCCCTGCGGACGCTCGGGGATAGCCTGTGGGACCTATGTACGCAGTGATCGCAACGGGCGGAAAGCAGTACCGGGTCGAGGAGGGCCAGCGCGTCCTCGTCGAACGGCTCGGCGATCCCGGGACCGACGTGGAGCTCTCGCCGGTGATGCTGGTTGACGGCGACGAGGTGCTGGCCACCCCTGAGGCGCTGGCCGGATCGGCGGTCACGGCCCGCATCGTGGACGACGCCAAGGGCCCCAAGGTCAGGGCCTTCACATACAAGAACAAGAGCAACCAGCGTCGCCGGTGGGGCCACCGCCAGCACCTGGCCGAGATCCAGATCACCGGAATCACGAGGGGCTGAGCACATGTCCAAGACCAAGGGCGGCGGCTCTACCCGCAACGGACGCGACTCCAACGCCCAGCGCCTCGGAGTGAAGGTCTACGACGGAGGGCGTGTGACGGCCGGTGCCATCATCGTGCGCCAGCGGGGCACCAGGTTCCACCCCGGCTCCAACGTGGGGCGCGGCGGCGACGACACCCTCTTCGCCACGGCCGACGGCGTGGTCAGGTTCGGCCACCGTGGTGGCCGCAAGCTGGTCGACGTCCTCTCGGACTGACCCTCGGCCGCTCAGCGGCTGGCGAAGAACTCCCTGATCACGGTTTCGGCCGCTGGGCCGCTGATCTCCACACCCGGGCAGATCCAGCCACCTGTCTCGAAGCCGGCCCCACCCTGGCCGCCGCCGGACTCCTCAATGGCATTCCTGAACCAGTCCTCCTGCAGGTCATACAGTCCTCCTGCAGGTCATACAGCATAGCCACCTCGTCTCCGCCGGGGAGGAAGTTGTCGTAGCGGCCGTCGTGACGGTCGATCCGGACTCCTTTGCCAACTCTCCCGCGGCTCCGCCGCAGGACACGGCAGCGGCCGGCAGGAACATCCACAAGGCCGCAGGGCCACCCGCCACGGTGATCTCACCGGATCCCCCCCCAGGAACGCGATCATGCAGAGGTTCTGGCAGACGATCCCCTGCCGGGAGCCTCAGGGGTGCAGGTCCAGTCCGCTCGGGAGCCGGTCGGTCGGCCAACCCAGGAGGCGGACGGCGCTGCGGCAGGCGAACCTGTCGGTCATGCCGCCGACGTAGCCGACGGTTGAGACCCTCGTGGCCTCGGTCCCAGCCATGTCGGCGTCGTCTGGAAGGTGCTCGGGGTGCTCGGTGATGTGCTCGACGAGGGCCCGCAGCATGTCGATCACCCGGGCCGCCTGCTCCATGGATGCTGGACGCAGGTAGATGCGCTCATAGTTGAACGTGCGGAAGGCCGCCAGGGCCTCGGCTGCCTCCTCCGCCATGGAGATGCGGCCGGTCCGGGCCGTAGCTGACAGGAGGCCGTCGATGAAATACGAGAGCTGGCCGCGCCTCGTCGACCCGGAGAGCTCCATGACCGTCGGCGGGAGGTCCTCGCCAGAGACCACGCCGGCGTGCACGGCGTCCTCGAAGTCGTGGCAGACGTAGGCGATCCGGTCCGCCCAGCTGACCACCTCTCCCTCCGGCGTGGCCGGCGCCGGCCGCGACCAGGAGTGGTTGCGGATTCCATCGAGGGTCTCCACACACAGGTTCAGCTGGGCCAGCGACACGTCCGCGCCCCAGACGGCGTGGTCGTAGCCGCCCTCCAGGTAGGGGGACAGGGCGTCCTCGCTGGCGTGGCCACCCGGGCCGTGTCCGCAGTCGTGGCCCAGGGCTATGGCCTCGGTGAGCGGCACGTTCAGGCGCAGCGCCCGGGCGATGGAGGTGGCCACCTGCGCCACCTCCAGGGCGTGGGTGAGCCTGGATCGCTGGTGGTCCTCCGGGAAGACGAACACCTGGGTCTTGCCAGCGAGTCGCCTGAAGGAGGTGCTGTGGAGGATCCGGTCGCGGTCGCGCTCGAAGCAGGTCCTGAGCGGATCCGCGGGCTCCTCCAGGCGGCGCTTGCCACCTCCGGCAGCCCTCGTGGCCTCGGGTGCCATAGCGTTGTCATCGCTGCGCTCCCGGTCACCCCGGTGCCACACGCCGGTCGGCGAGGCGGTGGCGTGGCTGTCCTCGTGTGCCGTCCGGACGCCCTCGGCGCTGCCACTGCCGGGAGTACCCGCCATGGTCGAGGCCCAGCGCTCGGACCGCTCCGTCGGGTGCGCGTGCGTGTCGACGCTGGGTGCCCTGTCTCCGGAATCCGCCATGCACCCACCCTACGGAGGCCCTGTGCCAACAGGCCCCTCCGCCGGCCTCAGTAGGCTCCGGGGATGTCGCAGTTCGTGGACGAGTGCGGGCTGAACGTCCGCGGTGGCGACGGTGGGGCCGGGGCGGTCTCGTTCCGGCGGGAGGCCCACGTGCCGCGCGGCGGCCCTGACGGCGGGGACGGCGGAGACGGCGGCAGCGTCTGGTTGGAGGCCGACCACAACGTGGCATCCCTGCTGGCCTTCCGGGACCACCCGCACCGGAGGGCCCAGGACGGCACCCACGGCTCCGGTGGAAGGCGCCACGGGAGGTCCGGCGACGACCTCGTCGTGAAGGTCCCGGAGGGCACCACGGTCCACGACCTGCACTCCGGCGAGGTCCTGGCCGACCTGCTGGTGAGCGGCGACCGCTGGATGGGCGGAGAGGGCGGCAGGGGCGGGCGAGGCAACGCCAGGTTCCTGAGCAACCGGCGCAGGGCACCCTCTTTCGCCGAGCAGGGTGAGGAGGGCGAGGAGCACTGGCTGCGCCTGGAGCTGCGGCTGATGGCCGACGTCGCCCTGGTCGGCTTTCCCAACGTCGGCAAGAGCACACTCATCTCCAGGATCTCGGCAGCCAGGCCGCGCATCGCCGACTACCCCTTCACCACCCTCGAGCCCAACCTCGGGGTGGTCAGGCCCGAGGGCCGGCCGGAGTTCGTGGTCGCCGACATCCCCGGAATCGTGGAGGGTGCGAGCGAGGGGAGGGGCCTGGGGCACCGCTTCCTGCGCCACGTGGAGAGGGCCCGGGTGCTCCTCTTGATGCTGGACCTGGCGCCGACCGCCGAGCTGCCCCCTGCTGAGCAGCTCACGGCGCTGGAGGCCGAACTGCGTGCCTACCGGCCTGAGCTTCTGGCCCGCCCCAGGGTGGTGGTCGGCTCCCGGGCCGACGTCGCCGAACCGGGCGTGGGCTTCGCCGGAGACCGCCTCTCAGCCGTCACCGGCGACGGCCTCGACGACCTGGTCCACCGCCTGGTCGACCTGGTCGTGGACGCCAGGGAGACCGTTGAGAGGCGGCCCGCCGTGGTGGTCCACCGGCCCGATCCGGTCGACATACCCGTCATCAGGGCAGACGACGGCACATGGGAGGTCAACGACCGCAGGGTGAGGCTGGTCACCAACCTGAACGACCTCACCAACCCCGACGCCCTCGACTACCTGCACGAGCGGCTCCGGGGCATGGGGGTGGACCGCGCCCTGGCCAGGGCCGGGGTGCGCGAGGGCGAAACAGTACGCATCGGACGGCTCGAGTTCGACTACGAAGAGGGCTGATGAACTCATCCGGACGGACCACTGTCGTGGTGAAGGTGGGGTCCTCGTCGCTCACCGACGACGAAGGGGCGATCGACAGGGCGCTGGTGGCGAAGCTCTGTGACGAGGTGGCTGCCCTGCGCGCCGACGGCTACTGGGTGGTGGTCGTGACCTCCGGGGCCATAGCCGCCGGACTGCCGGCCCTGGGCATGGGAGGAGACGCCAGGCCCCGAGACGCCGTGACCCTCCAGGCGGTGTCCGCCGTGGGCCAGGGAAACCTGATCGGCACCTACCAGCAGGAGTTGGCCAGGCACGACCTGGTGGCGGGCCAGGTGCTTCTGGCACCCCTCGACTTCTTCGTGAGGGCCCAGTACCTCCACGCACGCGGGACCCTGACTCGCCTGCTTGAGCTGGGCGTCGTGCCCGTGGTCAACGAGAACGACGCCATAGCTGACGACGAGATCCGCTTCGGCGACAACGACAGGATCGCAGCCCTCGTGGCTCACCTGGTCGAGGCCGACCTGCTGGTGCTGCTCACGGACACACCGGGCCTGCTGACCGCCGACCCACGCCTGGACGCCGAGGCCTCGCTCATCGAGGAGATCATCGAGATCGACCAGGAGCTGGAGGCCCTCGCCGGTGGGGGCGGCTCCGACCGGGGTAGCGGCGGGATGGCATCGAAGCTGGCCGCCGCCAAGATCGCCAGCTGGTCGGGGGTGAGGACCGTCATAGCCGACGCCCACAGGTCAGGGGTGGTGGTCGACGCCTGTGCCGGGACCCAGGGCGTGGGAACCGTGGTGAGGGAGCGCGACAGTCGCCTCGGAGCGCGACGCCTCTGGATCGCCTTCGCTGTCGGGTCTTCCGGGCGGGTGACGGTTGACGCCGGCGCCAGGGTGGCCCTGGAACAGAGGCGCGTGTCGCTGCTGCCGGCTGGCGTGGTGGAGGTCGACGGATCGTTCGACTCGGGTGACGCAGTCGAGGTTGTCGATCCCGACGGGGCCGTCTTCGCCAAGGGCATCGTCCGCCACGACTCGGCCCTGCTCAGGGCCCACCGGGGGTTGCGTACGGCCGACCTTCCCGACGGGGTCTCGCACGAGGTCATCCACGCCGACGACCTGGTCGTCCTGCCCTAGGTGCTGGCGCCGGGGGCGCCCCCTCCACGGGGAGGCGGGATGCCTCAGGAACCTCGCTGCCGCCGCGGCCAGGTGTCGGACAGCACACCGGTTGCCGTGCCGGTCAGGCGGGCCACGAGCAGGTAGCAGGCGCCGGCACCACCGACCGCCAGCAGCGCCGAGGCCTGCGGGACCAGGCCGCCGAGCAGCCGCCCTAGGACGAAGCCGGCCGCGGCCGCCACGATGGTCGCCGGGAACAGCCTGCCCAGGAGGTCGAAGGGCCCGGCGAGGCCGGGGATGCTGCGACGGGCGAGGCGGGACAGCAGCACCAACTCCAGCCAGGCGGCGGCCGCCGACCCCAAGGCGAGGCCCACTGCACCCAGGTGCGGGGCGCCGCCGGCGCTGCGCAGCACCTCGTCCAGGGGGCCCGGGAAGGCGGTGAGGTCGCCTGCCCCCAGGAGCTCACCGTCAACGACGCTCACGCGGTCGAGGGGGAACATGAGGAGCACGCCGACAACGGCGGCCATGGCAACCCGGACCCCGGCGATGCGTGCCGGACCTGCGGTGTCCCCGATCGAGTACAGGGAGTTCTGGAGGATCCGGGACGCCCCGACCGCCGGGAGGCCGAGTGAGTACGCGGCGAGCACCAGCCACACGGCGCGGGTGTCGTCGGAGTCGAACGCACCCCATTCGAACAGGGCCCCGACGATGTGCTCCCCGACGGCCAGGTAGGCGACAGCGCTGAAGGCCACGAAGAACGAGGTCCGCTGGAGGGCGGCACGGCACCGCACGGCCAGATCCACGGAGCCGACCGACCTGGACATCTCGGGCAGCTCCGAAGCCGCAACGCTCATGGCGAAGAGGCTGACGGGAAGGGCGTAGAGCATCTGTGCTGACAGAAGGCCGGCCACGGCACCGGTGGCAAGCAGCGAGGCCAGCAGCAGGTCCAGGTAGCCCGACAACTGGACCACTCCACGCCCGAGGACCGCAGGGCCGAAGCGCCGCCGGACCTCGACCACCCGGGGCAGGCCCAGCTCTACCGACAGGCGGATGTCCGGGTCGAGGCGGCGCACGGCGACGGCCTGGACCCCGAACTGGAGGAGGCCCCCGGCCACGAGCCCCCAGGCGACGGCCATGGCTGCGTCGGCCGGCTCCCACGACCTGAGGGCAGCGACCGCCAGGACCGCCACCTGGGCCGCATTCCAGAGGACCGGAGCGACATAGGACAGGAAGAAGCGACGGTGGCTGTTCAGGACGCCCAGGCACCAGGCCGAGAGCACGAGGAAGCCGACCCCGATCGTGGTGACCCTCACCAGCGTGACCGTGAGGTCCAGCCTGTGGTCGCTGAAGCCGGGAGCCAGGAGCAGCGTCAGCGGGCGGGCCAGCAGGACTCCCGCCAGCGACAGCAGGCCCGCCACGACCACGAGCAGGCCCGCCACCGCCCCGGCCACCCGGCCGGCCTCCTCGCGTCGCTCCTCGCCGAGCAGGCGGCTGTACACGGGGATGAAGGAGGCCGAGAGGGACCCCTCGCCCAGCAGGTTCTGGATCACGTTGGGGATCCGGATGGCGGCAGCGAAGGCGTCGGCAGCTGGACCCAAGCCCAGCACGGCGCGCAGGAGCGACTCCCGCAACAGGCCGGCCAGGCGCGACAGCAGGATCCCCGCGGCCACGGCCGACGAGCCCCTACCGGCCGCCGGTTCGTCAGGGCCGCGCCTGTCGGCGTCGGGCGGACCCGTCACCGTCGCCCGGGCCCGACAGGTCCGTCCATCGCAGCGAGGGTAGTGCCGCGCCTGCCCCGTGGGGATGCAGCAGTGGCGGGCGCCTGCCGCACACTGGTGGCGTAGTCGCCCCACGGGCTGTCCCCGGTAGGTCCGTGGGTAGCCTCAACGGCGTGGAGGAACCCGGTGTCGCTACCGTCCCCGAGTTGGCCGCCAGAGCCAGGGTGGCCGCCCCCTCCGTAGCCGCTTCCGGAACCGGGCTGCGCGACGCTGCCCTCCTCGCAGCGGCCGATCGCCTGCTGGCCGACTCCGCCGTCATCCTCGCCTCCAACGCCGAGGACGTGGTCCGGGCCGAGGCGGCAGGAGTCGCCGGCGGAACGGTCGACAGGTTGCGGCTGGATGAGGCCCGGATCGCAGCCATGGCCTCGGGCCTCATGCAGGTGGCCGGCCTGCCCGACCCCGTCGGCACGACGACCGCCGAGTGGGTCCGGCCCAACGGCCTCCGCATCTCGAAGGTGCGGGTTCCCCTCGGCGTGGTGGCGATCATCTACGAGAACCGGCCCAACGTGACCAGCGACGCCTTCGGCCTCTGCCTCAAGTCAGGCAACGTGGCCTTCCTTCGGGGCTCCTCGGGTGCCCTGTCCTCGAACAGGGCGATTGCCGCGTCCATCAGGGCGGCCCTCGAAGGGGCCGGCCTTCCCGCAGACGCAATGCTGCTGGTGGAGGACGTCAGCCACGAGGCGGCCATCGAGTTCATGCGGCAGCGCGGCTACGTGGACTGCCTCATACCCCGGGGTGGCCGGTCGCTGATCTCGTCCATACTCGAGAACGCGACAGTGCCCTACGTGATCGACGGGGACGGCAATTGCCACGTCTACGTCGACGCCGCCGCCGACCTCGACATGGCGACCGTGATCCTCGCCAACGCCAAGATGCAGCGGCCCTCGGTGTGCAACGCCGCCGAGAGCCTGGTGGTCCACGCCGACGTGGCGGCCGAGTTCCTCCCGGTGGCCGTAGCGGCGCTCGAGGGGGTGGAGTTGGTGGGCGACGACCGCGTCAGGGCAATCCTGCCGGCTGTCGGGGTGGCCACCGACGAGGACTGGTCGACCGAGTACCTGGACCTGAAGCTCTCGATCAGGGTGGTGGACGACCTGGACGAGGCGATCTCCCACGTCAACGCCACCGGCTCAGGCCACAGCGAGGCGATAGTCACGGCCGACCCGGCGGCCGCCGACCGCTTCACGAGGGAGGTCGATGCCGCAGCGGTGCTCGTGAACGCCTCGACGCGCTTCGTGGACGGCGAGGAGTTCGGCTTCGGGGCCGAGATCGGCATCAGCACCCAGAAGCTCCACGCAAGGGGCCCCATGGGCCTCGAGCAGCTGACCACCGAGAAATACGTGGTCCACGGGACCGGCCAGGTACGGGGGTAGGGGCCCAGCGGCCCGGTGGGGGAGCCGATACCGCCCGTCTGTACGCTCGCCCCATGGAGTTCCGCTTCGAGGACGTCGGCGGTGTCCGGACCGCCCTCGCCGACGCCAACTACCTGGCCGACGACGGGATAGCCGGCATCGTCTACCTGGCCGACCGCTTGAACAAGCCGATCCTGGTCGAGGGTCCTGCCGGAACCGGCAAGACCCAGTTGGCACAGAGCGTGGCTGAGATCACCGGGTCGCGGCTCATCAGGCTCCAGTGCTACGAGGGGCTGGACGAGTCGAAGGCCCTCTACGAGTGGAACTACAAGAAGCAACTGCTCCGCATCCAGGCCAGCGGCGACGACAGCGACTGGTCCGACATAGAGGAGGACCTCTTCTCCGAGGAGTTCCTGTTGACCAGGCCCCTGCTCGAGGCGATCAGGGCCGAGGACCCGGTGGTCCTCCTGGTCGACGAGGTGGACCGCCTCGAGGTGGAGACCGAGGCCCTGTTGCTGGAGATCCTCTCCGAGTACCAGGTCTCCATCCCGGAGTTGGGCACGGTGGAGGCCACCCAGATGCCGCTGGTGTTCCTCACCTCCAACGCCACCCGTGAGTTGTCAGAGGCCCTGAAGAGGCGCTGCCTGTACCTCTACATCGATTACCCCGACCTGGAGCGGGAGCGCGAGATCGTCACGGCCAAGGTGCCCGGCGTCGACGCCAACCTGGCCGACCAGGTGGCCAGGATCGTCCGCTCGATCCGGCAGCTGGACCTCAAGAAGGACCCGTCGGTCTCCGAGACGCTCGACTGGGCGCGGACCCTGGTGCTCCTGGGCATCAGCAGGGTCGACGCCCAGACCGCCTCCGACACCGTGAACATCCTCCTCAAGTACAGGACCGACATCGAAAAGGCCGTCAAGGAGTTCGCTGACCGGCCCGACGAGCTGGCCGAAGCCGGCGGCTGAGCCCGCGCGGTAGGCGCCGCCGATGACCCTCACAGAAGAGCCTTCCGGTCCGGCCGGAGGCACCCCGGACGAGACGCCGCTGCTGGACCTCCTGTCAGGTTTCATAGTCGAGCTGCGGCAGGCCGGGCTGCCGGTCAGCCTCACCGAGAACCTGGACGCCATGGAGGCGGTGACCCACATACCCGTGGCGGACCGGGAGGCCTTCAAGTACGCCCTCGGCTCGACCCTCGTGAAGAACCACACCCACTGGAGGGCCTTCGAGGTGGTCTTCGAGGTCTACTTCTCGATGCGTGGCCCCGAGTACTCCATAGCCGACGAGCCCGAAGGGGGGGAGGCCGGCGACCAGCCCACCCAACCCGGCGAGGGAACCCCCCAGGGTGGTGGGGGAGGGGCCATGTCCGGCCTGACCCCCGAACAGCTGGCGGAGATGCTCATGAACGCCCTCATGAACGGTGACCAGGCCATGCTGCGGGCCCTGGCCAGGCAGGCGGTCATGCGCTACGCGGGCATGGAGCCCGGAAGGCCCGTGGGGGGCACCTACTACCTGTACAGGACCCTCCGGAACCTGGACCTGGACGGCGTGCTGGACAGGCTCATGGAGGCGGCCCGTGAGGAGGCCCCCGGGGAGCTGACAGCCCTGGAGGAGCGCCTCGAGCGAGACGAGTTCAGCGACCGGATCGAGCAGCTCAAGCAGGAGATCGAGGCCGAGATCCGGCGCCGCCTTGTGGCCGACCGGGGCGTGGACGCCATGGCCAGGACCCTGCGCAAGCCCCTGCCCGAGGACGTCGACTTCATGCACGCCTCTAGGGAGGAGATGGCCGACCTCAGGAAGGCCATCCAGCCACTGACCCGGAAGCTGGCCGTGAGGCTGGCCCGCAAGCGTCGCCACGGCAGGAAGGGGCCCCTCGACTTCCGCAACACCATCAGGCACTCGCTCAACTACGGCGGGGTGCCGGCCGAGCCCAAGTTCAAGTTCCCGAGGCCGGCCAAGCCCGAGATCATGGTGGTGGCCGACATCTCAGGCTCGGTGGCGGCCTTCGCCCGGTTCACCCTCCACCTCGTGTACGCCATCAGCGGGCAGTTCTCCAAGGTCAGGTCGTTCGTCTTTATCGACGGCCTTGACGAGGTGACCGGCTTCTTCGAGGGGGTCGAGGACATCGGCGAGGCGGTCCACAGGGTGAATACCGAGGCAGACGTGGTCTGGGTGGACGGGCACTCCGACTACGGGCACGCCCTGGGCGTGTTCTGGGAGCGCTACGGAAGGGACGTGGGCCCCAAGACGACCGTGATGGTGCTGGGGGACGCCCGCAACAACTACCACGCCTCGCAGTCGTGGATCCTCAAGGAGATGCGGCACAAGGCCCGGAAGGTCTACTGGCTGAACCCCGAGCCCAGGGCCTACTGGAACACGGGGGACTCGATCATCGGGGAGTACTCGACCCACTGCGAGGGCACCTACGAGGTGCGGAACCTGCGGCAACTGGAGGCGTTCGTCGAGAAGCTGGTCTGAGCCCCTCCGGCCACCTCGGGTCGGGTGGCTGCGTCGCTGCGGTGCCAGCGCCGGGAACCGCCGATGCCGCCGACGGGCAGGGCTCAGGCGGGGGCGTCGCGGAGCAGCTCGGCCAGGCGGAAGGCCAGGTCGACGCTCTGGCTGCCGTTCAGGCGGGGGTCGCACATGGTCTCGTACCGGTAGCCCAGGTCGGAGGTGAGCACCTCGGAGCCGCCGCCGAGGCATTCGGTGACGTCGTCGCCGGTCAGCTCCAGGTGGACGCCACCTGGGTGGGTTCCGACGTAGCGGTGTGCCGCGAAGAAGCCCGACACCTCGGCCAGGACGTCGTCGAAGTGACGGGTCTTGCGGCCGTCGTCGGCGGTGAAGGTGTTGCCGTGCATCGGGTCGCAGGTCCACACCGGCTGATGGCCCTCGTCGGCCACGGCCTCCAGGAGCGGGGGGAGCAGGTCCACGACCTTGTTCGCCCCCATCCTCGTCACGAGCGTGAGCCGGCCGGGCCTGCGGTCGGGGTTCAGGGCCTCGCAGAGCGCAAGCACCTCGTCGGCTGTTGCCGTGGGCCCGACCTTGCACGCCACGGGATTGTTCACCCCCCGCAGAAACTCGACGTGGGCGCCGTCAAGCTGGCGCGTCCGCTCACCGATCCACAACATGTGGGCCGAGCAGTCGTACCAGTCCCCGGTTAGGGAGTCGCGCCTCGTCAGGGCCTCCTCGTATCCGAGCAGTAGGGCCTCGTGGCTGGTGTAGAAGTCGACCTGTCTCAGCTCGGCCAGGGTCTCGCCGGTGATTCCGCAGGCCTCCATGAACTGGACGGCCCGGTCGATCTCGTCGGCCATCTGCTCGTAGCGCCTGCCGGCCGGGCTCTCCGCAACGAACTCCCGGTTCCACTGGTGGACCTTGGAGAGGGAGGCGAAACCTCCCTTGGTGAACGCCCGCAGGAGGTTCAGGGTGGCGGCGGCCCTGTTGTAGGCGGTCATGAGGCGCTCCGGGTCGGCGGCCCGCTCACCGGCGCTGAAGCCCACGTCGTTGATGATGTGGCCCCTGAAGGAGGGCAGGACCACGCCGTCGATGGTCTCGGTCTCGCTGGAGCGCGGCTTGGCGAACTGCCCGGCGATCCTGCCGACCTTCACGACCGGAACGCCCGTGTAGTAGGTGAGGACGACGGCCATCTGGAGGATGACCCGCAGCCGGTCGCGGATGGAGTCGGCCGAGGTGTCGAACGACTCGGCACAGTCGCCGGCCTGGAGGAGGAAGGCGTCGCCACGGGCCACGGCCGCCAACTGGTCGGTCAGCTCACGCGACTCTCCTGCGAACACCAGCGGCGGCATGGCCGACAACTCGTCCAGCACCGCCTGGTGGGCGTCGGGATCGGGCCATTCGGGCTGCTGGAGGGCCGGGCGGTCGCGCCACGAACGCGGCTCCCAGGCCGAACCTGCGTCGTGCACAGCCGCAGGGGCTGCCGGGGTGGTGTCCACTCTGGTGAGCCTAGGTTGGCCCGGCGGCGCCGCAGCCCCGGATTCCGGTCGCCGGCAGCGGTGCGGGCCGGCTGGGCCGGTATCAGGCGGCGTCGATCACCTCGGTCGCACGGTCCCTGACCGTGTTGACCGCCCGCTTCACGAGACGCCTGGCTGCCTCGGCCGTGACGCCCAGGTCCTCGCCCACCTCGCGGTAGCTGCGCTTGCGGCCGTCACCGATGCCGAAGCGCTGCTCGACGGCGTAGCGGGCACGGGTGTCGAGAACGTCGAGCAGCTGGGTGGCCATCTCGTTCTCGGCCATTGCCATGACCTCGTGCTCGGGACCCGGCGTCGAGTCGGGCAGCAGGTCCACCAGCTCGTTGCTGTCGTCGTCGCCGATGGTGCGGTCGAGGGAGGTGGGCGTGGTGAGCCGATGCAGCCTGGCGTGCTCCTCGTCCAGCTCGTCACCGTTGCCGGACACCGCACGCAGGGCGGCACGCAGGCTGGCCGAGCGGTCACCGGGAAGCCTCACGAGGCTGGCCTTCTGGTCAAGGGCCCGGCCGATCGCCTGGCGGATCCAGAAGGTGGCGTAGGTGGAGAACTTGAAGCCCTTGCGCCAGTCGAACTTGTCGACGGCGTGCTCGAGCCCCAGGTTGCCCTCCTGGATGAGGTCCAGGAGCTCCATGCCGGGGGGAAGCGGGTAGCGCCTGGCGACGCTCACCACGAGGCGCAGGTTGGACCGGATGAACCTGTCCTTGGCTCGGGCCGCCTGGCGGATCGCCCGGTCCAGCTCGCGGCCGGTCTCACCAGCCTCCTTGCGTGCCCGCGCGTCGGCGCCGGCCTCGATGGTCTGGGACAGCTCCCGCTCCTCCTGTGCGTTGAGGAGGGGGACCATGCCGATCTCGTTCAGGTACTGGCCTACGGAATCGCTCATCTTCAGCTCACGTGTCTCTACTGGTGGCATGCCGCCGCGCGACGCTGCCGGATGGTTCTGCGGGGGAGTCGAGGAACGAGCCGTGCAAGTGTGGTTTCGGTGTCCTCGTCTGGGAGAGATTCTTCCACATCCTGGGCCCGCTGTGAAGGCCCGATGCATATGACTTACGTCATATGGGCCACAAGAAGCGGAATTCCGCCCGCCAGCGGCAGTTCTGTAGCCTCAGGACCGTGCCCGGCTCGGAGCTGCGCCGGATCGGCGTCCTAGGTGGAACCTTCGACCCGCCGCACAACGGGCACCTGCTGGCGGCCCGGGAGGCCAGGAGGGCCCTGGGCCTGGACCTGGTCCTGCTGACCGTCGCCAACGACCCGTGGCAGAAGACGGCCGCTCCCGGCGGCGGGGCCCCACTCACCCCGGCCCCACTGCGCCTCGAGATGGTCGAATCTGCGGTGGAGGGTCACGAGGGCGTCGTGGCAGAGGACCTCGAGATCCAGCGTGGCGGCCCCACATACACCGCCGACACGCTGGCCGAACTGCGCCAACGCCACCCGGGAGTGGAGCTGGTGCTCCTCGTCGGTAGCGACGTGGCCCCGAGCCTCGACACGTGGGTTCGTCCCGAGGAGGTGCGCGGACGCGCGACCATCGTCGTCATGGACCGACCGGGACACGACGGCGGAAGGCCACCGGCAGGGTGGGACCACCAGGTCCTTGAGGTGCCCCTCATGGAGGTGGCCGCCGCCGACCTGCGCAGGATGGTCGCCTCCGGAGAGCCGATCGGTGACCTGGTTCCACCAGGGGTGGCCGAGCTGATCGCCGTCAACGGCCTCTACCGGGAGCGCAGGTGACGGGACAGGAGACCGACACGGGACCCGGGGAGGAGGAACGGCAACTGGCCGGGGATGCACCCGAGGAGACCGGGAGCAGCCGCCGGGGCCGGCGGGCAGGGCGCCGCACCGCCCCGGCCGCGTCCCCCCTCTGGCGCTGGGGCTTCCCGCTGGCCCTTGTCGTGGTGGCCGTCTGGTCGGGAGCCCTGCTCGTGGAGGGCCTGCGGACGGTGCTCAACAGCGAGGAGGGCGACACCCGGATTGCCGTCACGGATCCCGAAGCGCCGGGTTTTGAGGCATTCGTGGAGCAGACCTGGTCCCTGCTGGCGCTCACCGAGGACGACGACGGCGCCCTCGTGCACGCCGCCGTGGTGTCGGTGGCCGACCGACAGGCGGGGGGAGGAACCGTGCTGCTCGTGCCACCGGACCTCGAGGCCTACGGGTGTCCCGGGAACCCGTGCACCCTCTCCGGCCTCCACGCAACGGCCGGGGAGGAGGGTACCCGCAGGGCTGTCGGCGAGCTGCTGGGCTCCGACGTGACCGCGGCGGTGGTCCTCGCGCGCGGCGACTGGTCCGTGCTGGTGGAACCGGTCTCTCCGCTCAGCATCGGCCCCGGCGGGGCGACCGTCGCAGAAGGAGAGGTCCTGGACCTCCTGGGTCCGGCGGCGGAGGGCACCCGCAGCCTCCTCGACGGCCAGGAGGCCCTCTGGGTCACGTGGCTGGCAGCCCTGGTCGACGAGGGGGTTACGGTGGCCGACCTGGATGGGGTGTCCCCTGAGCTGGCGCGGGTGATCGAGGTGCTGGTCCGAGGGGAGGCCACGGTCACCGGGTCCCCCTGGAGGGTGTCGGAGGGCCATCCCTCAAGCCCCTCACCGGACCTGGGGAGGCTGGCTGCAGGCATGTTCCCCTACCCGATACCCGTCGGCAACGCTGACCGGCCGACGGTGCGTCTGTTGAACGGTACGGGCGACCGGTCGGTTGATGCCGTGGCCAGGAGGGCCGTGCGGGAGGCGGGATTCGAGATCGCGGTCGTCGGGAACTTCAGGAACTTCGACGCCATCCAGACGAGGGTCCTCTACAGGGATCCCACCCTGGCATTGGCTGCGGCCGAACTGGCAGGGGCCCTGCGTGCGGGCGTCATCCTGGACGAGGCGGCCAGCCCGGTTGCTGACCTGACCGTGGTCGTGGGGGCCGACTTCAGCCCCGGTGTGGGTTAGCATCGCGGGCAAGTGACAGCCGACGCCGCCCACATCACAGCGACCGGCGACACGCCCGTCGACCACCTGGGGTGGGCACGGCAGGCTGCACTGGCTGCCGGCGGGAAGCTCGGCCACGACACCGTGATCATCGACGTCGGGGACGTCCTTGCCGTGACCGACCACTTCGTCGTCACCGGCGGTTCCACGACCAGGCAGGTCCGGGCCATCGTCGAGGAGGTCGAGGCCCGGGTGGCCGAGGCGGGAGGTCCCAGGCCGGTCAGGATCGAGGGCGCAGGGTCCTACGAGTGGGTCCTCATGGACTACGGGGGCTTCGTCGTCCACGTGCTAACCGACGAGAAGAGGGCCTTCTACGACCTCGAGCGGCTCTGGGCGGACCGGCCGACCTCGGCGGTCCCGTCCTGACGCCTGCCACCGCACGACGCCGGCTCGTGGAGCTAGGGGGAATTGAACCCCCGACCTCCTCCATGCCATGGAGGCGCTCTTCCAACTGAGCTATAGCCCCGAGGTCCGGGAGAGCGTACCAGCGGGCGAGGAGCCGCCAACCGGCCCCGGAGGACGGTCGGACGCTGTCGCCGCGACAGAGATGCGGGTCGCCGGCACGGGCCGTCGGTAGCCTCGCTGCGATGCCTGAGCACTACGACCCGCAGTCCATCGAAGCGCGCTGGCAGCGGCGCTGGAGCGACGAGGGCACCTACGAGGTCGACAACGACGACCCCAGGCCGCCCTTCTACGTGCTGTCCATGTACCCGTACCCGAGCGGTCCGGCGCACATGGGCCACGTGCGCAACTACACGATGGGCGACCTGCTGGTCAGGTACAGGACCATGCGGGGCGACGGCGTGCTGACGCCCATCGGCTTCGACTCCTTCGGACTGCCGGCCGAGAACGCGGCCATCCAGACCGGCACCCATCCGAGGGTCCACACCGACGCCAACGTGGAGGCCCTGTCCGCCTCGCTGCGGAGGATCGGGGCCGTCTACGACTGGCGCAGGGCGCTCCGGAGCCACGACCCCGACTACATCCGCTGGACCCAGTGGATCTTCCTGCGCTTCTACGAGGCCGGCCTCGTCTACCGCGGCAAGGCGCCGGTGAACTGGTGTCCGGGCTGCCAGACGGTCCTGGCCAACGAGCAGGTGCTACCCGACGGAACCTGTGAGCGGTCGGGCGACACCGTCGAGCGCCGGGACATGGAGCAGTGGTTCTACAGGATCACGGCCTATGCGCAGGAGCTGCTCGACGACCTCGAGGACCTGGACTGGCCCGAGAAGGTGAAGGTCATGCAGCGGCACTGGATCGGCCGCTCCGACGGTGCCCAGTTCGGCCTGCCGATCGCCGACGCGCACGGCGCCCCGCGCAGCGACGTGGAGCCCCTGGCGGTCTACACCACCAGGCCCGACACCGGGTTCGGAATGACCTTCGCCGTGCTGTCGCCTGAGCACCCGCGCGTCGACGAGCTCACGACCGACGACAGGAGGGCTGCGGTCGAGGCGTTCCGGAACTCAGTGGAGGGCCGCTCTGAGCTGGACCGCCTGTCGACGGGAGGCAGCCTCGACAAGCGTGGGGTCGCCACCGGGGCCATGGTCGTCAACCCCTTCACGGGCAGGGCGATACCGCTGTTCCTGGCCGACTACGTCCTCATGACCTACGGCACCGGGGCCATAATGGCCGTGCCGGGCCAGGACCAGCGTGACTGGGATTTTGCCGAGGCGCACGGCTGCGAGATCATCCGCACGGTCCAGCCGCCACCCGACTTCGACGGTGAGGCCTATGTGGGGGAGGGTCCGGCCATCGCCAGCGGCTTCCTCGACGGCCTCGGGGTGGCCGACGCCAAGGCAGCGGCCATCGGCTGGCTGGAGGCCGAGGGCCTGGGCCAGCGGACCGTCAACTACAGGCTCCGCGACTGGCTGCTCTCCCGTCAGCGCTACTGGGGATGCCCGATCCCGATCCTCTACTGCGACTCCTGTGGAGAGCAGCCGGTACCGGCCGCGGACCTGCCCGTGGAGCTGCCCGACGATGTCGAGTTCATGCCCACGGGTAGGTCCCCCCTGACCACCCACGAGGGGTTCCTCACCGCCAAATGCCCCACCTGTGGGGGTGACGCCCGGCGGGAGACCGACACCATGGACACCTTCGTGGACTCCTCCTGGTACTTCCTGCGCTTCGCCGACCCCTGGTGCGACGAGGCACCCTTCGCTCCCGAGGCGGCCGAACGCTGGCTGCCCGTCGACCAGTACATCGGCGGGGTGGAGCACGCCATCCTCCACCTCATGTACGCCCGCTTCTTCACCAAGGCCCTGGCCGACCTGAGCGTTGCCCCTGCAGGCCTGAGGGAGCCCTTCAGGAGGCTGTTCACCCAGGGGATGATCCGCCTGGGCGGCTCCAAGATGTCCAAGTCCAAGGGGAACCTGATCGCCCCGGAGGAGATCCTGGACTCACAGGGGGCGGACGCCCTCCGGCTGGCCCACCTCCAGGTGAAGCCGCCCCAGGAGGACGTCGACTGGGAGGACTTCGGCATCGACGGCTGCGCCAAGTTCCTGGCGAGGGTCTGGCGGCTGGCCGTTCCCGGCGGCCCGGTGGTCTCAGACGTCCGGGGGGAAGAGCCGACCGAGGCCGACACGGCGATCGACAGGGCCACCCACAGGCTGGTCGACCGTGTGACCGCCGAGTACGACCGGTGGTCCTACAACACGGCGGTGGCCGGCTTCATGGAGTTCACCAACACCCTCTACCGCTGGGTGCAGTCCGACGAGGGGCCCCACGGTCCCACCCTCGACGCCGCCGTCGACGCCCTGCTCCTGGTGATGGCGCCCGCGGCGCCGCACATGTGCGCAGAGCTCTGGGAGCTGAGGCGGGGAGGCCACGTCCACACCGAGGCCTGGCCGGAGGCCGACCCTGAGAAGCTGGTCGACGAGCTGGTCACCATGGTCGTCCAGGTGAACGGCAAGGTGAGGGACCGCATCGAGGTGGCGGCCGGTATCGGGGCCGAGGAGGCCGAGGCAGCGGCGCTTGCGTCGGAGCGGATCCTGAGCCACCTGGCCGGCAGCAGCCCGAGGAAGGTCATCTCCCGGCCGCCCACGCTGGTGAACCTGGTCGTCTGAGCCGGCCCCGGCCCGGTTGGGGAGGAGCCGCTCAGCCTCCCTGTGAGCGCAGGAAGCGCTCCAACTCGGCGGCCAGGTCCTCACCGGTAGGGAGCCTGCCGCCGGGGTCGTGGAGGTCGTCGTAGGCGGCCTCCAGTTGCTCCAGCATCGTGACGTGGTCAGGGTTCCTCGCCACAAGCTCCTCCAACCGGGAGCGGGTCGCCAGGGCCTGTTCCGGCAGCTGGCCGGTGTCGAGGGATCGCCCCGTCAGCGAAGCGAGGGCTTCCAGCAGGGCAAGCGAGGCCGGTGGGAAGGAGGAGGCGGAGAGGTAGTGCGGAACCTGGGCCCACACGCCCACGGCCTCGATCCCAGCACCTGCTGCCTCCGCCTCGATGACCGCGTGGATTCCCGCCGGCACCGACAGGGTCGATCGCACGAAGTCCAGTCTCCGGGTCAGTTCCGGGGATCCGGCCGTGCAGGACAGGCGGGTCGGCCTGGTGTGCGGCACGGCCGCCGGATAGGCGCCCATGCCCACCACCATCACCACACCGAGCCTCCCGCACAGCTCGACGACGCAGGAGGAGAAGGCCCGCCACTCGTGGTCCGGCTCCGGGCCCTCCAGGACCAGGAGGTGGCGTCCCTCGTCGCCCCCGACCTGCAGCAGCCTGATCTCAGGCCACTCGATTCCTGTGGCCACCCCGTCCACCAGGCGGACAGAGGGTCGCCGCGAGCGGTGGTCGAGCAGCCTGTCGGAGTCGAAGAGGGCCACCGGGCGGGAGTCCGAGCCGGACACGATGCACTCACGGCAGGCCTCGGCCGAGCCGGCGGCGTCCACCCAGCCGTTCATGGCCAGCACCAGGACGGGTTCCTCCAGTTCCGGCGGGTCCCAGCTGGTGAGCAGGGGCGACGGCAGGGAGCTCATGGGCGGTGCCTGCCGGCGTGCGACGGGAGGCCGACTCCTGCGGGGGCCGTTCCGGTACACACCACGACGGGCCCCCTAGCCCCTTGCTCCCTGAAGCCGTGAGACGGCCGCACGGGAGAGCTCGGCAAGGACAAGCGTCCGCTGGCCGAAGGCCTCGATGGCCGCAGGGTCGGCCTGGTTGCCCATGGCGCCGGCTGCGTAGCGGGTGTACACGCCCTCGATTATGCAGGCGGTGCGCCAGTAGGCGAAGGCGATGTAGAAGTCCAGGCTCGCCAGGTCCCTGGTGCCGGTCGATCCGTAGAGCTCCCTGACCTCGTCGGGGGAGGGGAAGCCCTCGGCCGACATCGGCAGCGGGTTGCCTGCGGAGGCCCGCTCGTCCGAGTAGGCGATCATGGCGGCTACGTCGGCCAGCACGTCGCCCAGCGTGCACAGCTCCCAGTCCAGCACCGCTGCCACCCCGCCGTCCGGACCCATGATCGTGTTGTCAATGCGGTAGTCGCCGTGGACTATCCCGACGCCCTGCTGTGGGGGGATGCGGGCCGCCAGCTCGTCGTGGACCTCGAGCACATGGGGGATCTGGCGCTTGGCCGACTCCAGGAACTGGCGTCTCCACCTCTTGAGCTGGCGTCCTATGTAGCCCTGCCTGCGGCCCAGGTCGCCCAGGCCGACAGCGTCGACGTCCACTTCGTGGATCCGGGCCAGCACCTCCACGAGGGAACGACCCATGCTCCGGCGCCTGTCCACGGGCAGCGCCACGGCGTCCTCGTAGGTACGCACCACCACCCCCTCCACGAAGTCCATCACGTAGAAGGGGGCGCCGTTCACCGCCTCGTCGGTGCACAGCCCCACGACCCTGGGCACCGGCACGCCGCTGTCGGCCAGCGCGCTGATGACCCTGTGCTCGCGGGACATGTCGTGGGCGGTGGCCAGTACGTGGCCCAGGGGAGGCCGCCTCAGGACCCAGACGCGGTCCGAGCCGTCGGTCACCGTGAAGGTCAGGTTCGAGTGGCCGCCGGTGACCTGGCTGAAGGCGAGGCTGCCCTCGAGCCCATCGACGCGGGGATCCAACCAGCGCCTGACGCTGTCGTTGTCGACGCCGGCCACCTCGCCCATCCGGCGCACGGTAGTGGAGCCCGTTGCGGCCCTCCCTACCCTGAGCCCATGGACGTCACCGACGCCACCTTCCAGGCCCAGGTCCTGGACCGCTCGGCTGAGGTTCCGGTGGTGGTGGACCTGTGGGCGGAGTGGTGTGGCCCCTGTCGGACGCTCACACCGATCATCGAGAAGGCGGTGGCCGAGACCGGAGGGCGGGTCGAGTTGGCCAAGGTGGACGTCGACTCCAACCCCGAGGTGGCTAGGGCGTTCCAGGTCCAGTCCATCCCGGCCGTCTACGCCCTGCGCGACGGGAAGGTGGTCGCCAACTTCGTCGGGGCCCAGGGGGAGGAGGCCGTCAGGGCCTTCGTCCAGGGGCTGCTCCCCGAAACCGAGTCCAGCCCCGTGGAGCGCCTCGTGCAGGAGGGCGACGAGGCTTCCCTCAGGGCGGCCCTCGAGCTCGAGCCCGACAACGCCGACGCGGCCTGTGCCCTCGCGGGCCTCCTCATAGAACGCGACGGCGCCGGCGATCGCGAGGGGGCCCTCGAGCTCCTGGGACGGATACCGGAGACCGCTGCCACCCGGCACCTGGCCGCGTTGGCCCGGGTCGAGCCGGTCGACGACATCGAGGCCTCGCTGGCGGAACTGCTCGGCCAGGTCCGCACCGACGACGACGCCAGGAGCCGCTTCCTCGACCTCCTGGATGTCATGGGCCCCGACGACGACCGGACCGCCGGCTGGCGCCGGCGCCTGGCCTCGGCCATCTACTGACCTGAGCCTCGGCCGCCTCCCGGCGGCCCACCCGTCCCGACGGCGCTCGGGACCCAACGGCCCCAGCCGGCACCCCCGGAGGCCGGGGGCCTCCCCCCCCCAGTCATTCCCCCCAGTCATTCCCGCATCCTTCCCCGCCAGGAGCAGACGCGGAGATGCAGCGGTGTCAGACCAGAGTCCACCCGACCCGATTCGCAGCCGGATCGAGGAGATCCTGTTCGAGAGACCACCGACTGCCAGGCGCCTGATGGCAGCCGGAGGCGTGGTGGCGGTAGCGGTCCTCGTGCTCCTGCTGGCCCGCTCCGGTGCGGGAGGCGATGCCGAACTGCCGTACGTCACGGTTCCCCCGAGCGTCCCGGCCGGACCGAGCGAGGTCTTCGTGCACGTGGCCGGAGCCGTCCGGCACCCGGGCCTGTACCGGATCGCCCCGGGGGGTCGTGTGGCCGACGCCGTCGGCGCGGCCGGGGGAGTGCTGCCCGGTGCGCAGCCTGATCTGATCAACCTGGCAGCGCCCCTGGCCGACGGGAGCCGCGTCTGGGTCCCGTCCGAGGTGGAGCCAGAGGACCCGTTGTCGGAACCCGTCGGAGGGCCTGTGGGCAGGCCGCTGGACGTGAACCAGGCCACCGCATCCGAGTTGGAGGCCCTGCCAGGGGTGGGGCCCGCCCTGGCAGCGGCGATCGTCGAGCACAGGCAGCGGTCGGGGCCGTTCGCCAGCGTCGACGACCTGCTGGCGGTCCCCGGCATAGGGCCGGCGAAGCTGGCGGGCTTCCGCGACCTCGTGACCGTGTGAGCCGGTGCGCTCGGCGCTCGTCCCGATGGCCGTGGCGGCTCTGGCCGGCGCAGCCACGGGAATGCGGCCTTCGACGCCCCTGCTGTTTCTGGCGTTCGCCTGCTGTGTCGCATGGGCCGTGGCCGGCGGCAGGAGCAGCCCCTGCCTGGTGCTGCTGGCCGGGCTCCTCTTCTCGGCGCTGTCGGTGGCGGCATGGGAGGGCACGGCCGGTGGACCCGATGGGCCGGTGGCGGGCCTGGCCAGGCTGGTCGGAGATCCGAGGCCCCTGCCTGCGGGCGGCTGGAGGGCGGAGGTGCGCCTGGATGGCAGGCGCTACGACGCCGAGTTCGGTGCCGCCCACTCGGTGGTTGCGGGCCTCCTCGCCGGAGAGGGGATCGAGGTCCAGGCGGTTCTGGACGGTAGCCCCCGCCGCTGGCAGCGAGCCCGCCACGTGGCCGGGACCCTCACCGTCCTCGGGGTGGGAGGGGTGGCGGAGGCCGGTCGGGTACACCGCCTGGCCAACGCCCTGCGGCGGACGCTGGCCTCGGGCGCCGAGGTGCTGGATCCCCCTGCATCGGCCCTCCTCGCCGGCCTGGTCGTCGGTGACGACCGTGCCCAGGGCGACCTCATGGCCGATGACTTCAGGGCGGCCGGGCTCGGGCACCTGCTGGCCGTGTCGGGCCAGAACGTGGCCTTCGTGCTGGCCGCGGCGGGCCCACTGCTCCTGCGGACCAGGTTCGCCTGGCGCCTGCCGCTGACCCTGGCGCTGCTGTGCTTCTTCGCCCTGACCACCCGCTTCGAACCCTCGGTGCTGCGTGCCACGGTCATGGCCGGGGGCAGCGCCGTGGCTGCGACCGGAGGTCGCCAGGTCGGCGGCTTGAGGCTGCTGGCGGCGTCGGTCCTGGCCCTGCTGGCGGTGGACCCGCTCCTCGTCCACCGTGCGGCCTTCCAGCTCTCGGTGGCGGCCTCGGCCGGGATACTCGTGGCGGCACGGCCGCTCGCCGGGGCGTTGCCCTGGCCTCGGCCCCTCGCGGAGGCGGCCGGGGTGACGCTCGCCGCCCAGGCCGCCGTGACACCACTGCTGCTCACCCTGTTCGGGCCGGTACCCATCGCCGCCCTCCCGGCCAACCTCCTGGCGGCGCCGGTGGCCGGCCCCCTCATGGTCTGGGGGATGACGGGGGGCCTGCTTGCCGGAGTGGTCGGCCCGCTGGGGGCGAGGGTGATCCATTCCCCCAGCCGGCTGGGCCTCTGGTGGGTAGCGGAGGTGGCCGGGTTGGCGGGCCGGTGGTCCCCGGGGCTGCTGGCCGCTCCCGCCGCCCTTGTCGTGACGGCACTTGTCGGGGCGGCAGCAGCCGCCTCGGGCCTGGGGTCGCCCGGGGTGGCCCGCCGGATTCTGGCTGCCACCTTCGGCTCGCTCCTGCTCGTGGCCCTCGTGCAGGTGGGCCGTGGGACGGCAGCCGGATCGGCGGACGGGATCAGGGTCCTGGACGCCCCGGCCGGGATCGTGGTCGTTGAGCGGCACCACTCGGCCCGGGGGGTGCTGGAGGGCCTCCGCTCAGTGGGCGTTCGCAACCCGGGGCTGCTCGTCTTCAGGGAGCCGGTCGTGGACGGCGTGGCCGAGGCTCTGGGGGCTCGGTACGGCCACGTACGGCTCCTGGGTCCACCGGGATCTGCCGGAGCCGAGGTTCCCCCTGACGGAATGTGGCTGGGAACTGCAGGCGGGACGTGGCAGGTCGACGTGGACGGCAGCCGCCTGCTGATCCGCCGGCTTCCGGGGCTGCCAGGCCCCGGCGGGGCTGAGCGATGGGGAAGCGGGCTCCGTGTACCGTCCGAGGGGTGATCCTGGAGTTGGGCGAGGACCGGCTGTTCGACGTGTCAGACAGGGCCCTCGTCATGGGGATCCTGAACCGCACGCCCGACTCCTTCTACGACAACGGCCGCTACTGGGGCTTCGACGACTTCGTCGCCCTGGCCGACCAGCACGTCCTCAACGGGGCCGACATCCTCGACGTGGGCGGCGTGAGGGCGGGCCCCGGCCCGGAGGTCACGCTGGCCGAGGAACTGGACCGGACCACCGGGGCCGTCGAGGCCCTCTGCTCCCGCTTCGACCTCCCGGTGGCCATCGACACCTTCAGGGGGAGGGTCGCTGATGCCGCATTCGGGGCAGGGGCGTGCATCGGCAACGACATCAGCGGCTTCGCCGATCCGACCTACCTGGAGGCCTGCTCCCGGCACGGCGCCTCGGTCGTGGCCACCCACGTCCGCCTGGGGCCCCGCATTCCGGACCCGGAGCCCCTCTACGCGGACCTGGAGTCCGAGGTTCTGGCGTTCCTGGCGGAGCGGGCCTCCTGGGCCGAGCGGGCCGGCGTCCCGGCCCGCCGGATCATGGTCGACGCCGGTCTGGACCTGGGGAAGACCCCGCAGATGTCGGCCAGCCTGCTCCGGCGGTCGGCCGAGCTGGCGGAGCTCGGTTACCCGGTGCTCCTGTCGGCCTCCAACAAGGGGTTCCTGGGCGAGTTGGTCGGCGCCGGCGTCGAGGAGCGGGTCGAGGCGACATGGGCCGCACACGCCCTGGGGGTTGCCCAGGGTTGTCGGATCCTGCGGGCCCACGACGTGCGGGGAGCCAGGCGCGTGGCTGACATCATGTCGGCCGTGCTGGTTGCCCGCCGGGAGGCGGTGGGGTGAGCGGCGCACCGGTCGTTCTGGTCACGGGCTCCGACGACGCCCTTGTGGCCGATGCCGTCCGCAAGGCCGTCGACGAGGCGTTGGGCGGCGACGACAGGTCGCTGGCACTGGAGGAGCTGGGCGAGGAGGACTACAGGACCGAAGGCGGGTTCGACCCAGCACCCCTCGTGGACGCCGCCCAGACCCCGCCGATGCTCACCACCCGCCGGGTGGTCCTGGCCCGGCACGTCGGCCGCTTCGGGAGCGCCTCGGAGGTGGCGCCCCTGGTCGGCTACCTGGCCTCGCCGCTCCCCACGACCAGCCTGGTGCTGGTGTGGGAGAAGGGGGTGACACCGGCCCAGCAGCGCCTGTCCGCCGTGCCCAGGTCCCTCGCCGAGGCCGTCTCGGCGGCCGGCGGCGAGGTGAGGAGGCTCTCCGTGGGGAGGGGCCGAGAGGCCGACCGCTGGCTGGCCGAGCAGATGGACGCCGCCGAGGTCAGCCTGGAGCCGCACGCCAGGGACATGGTCTCCGAGCGCCTCGGTGAGGACCGCACGAGGATCCTGGCCCTGCTCGACACCCTCACGGCGGTGTACGGGCCGGGGACCTCGATCGGACCGTCCGAGGTGGCCCCCTACCTGGGTGCCGCCGGTGGCGTCAACCCGTGGGAGCTGACCGACGCCATCGCATCGGGCGACGTGGCCACGGCCATCGACCGGCTGCACCGGATGATGGGAGCGGGCGAGCGCCACCCCCTGGCGATCCTGGCCGCCCTGCACGGCCATTACGGCCGCCTGCTACGCCTGGACGGTGCCGGTGTAGATGCCGACGCGGCCGCGGGCCTGCTGGGAATCAAGCCGTACCCGGCCAGGAAGGCCCTGGCTGAGGCCAGGCGGCTCGGATCCGCCAGGATCGCACGGTCGCTCCACCTGCTTTGCGAGGCGGACCTGGACCTGAGGGGAAGGAGCGCGTGGCCCCCCGGGTTGGTGGTCGAGGTCCTGGTGGCCCGGCTGGCCTCGATGGCCCGGCGCTGAAGGGCAGGACGGTGGGCTGGCCGACGGGCCCAGGCAGGAAGGGGTCAGCCGGAGGCGTTGAGGCGCTTCTGGAGGCGTGACTTGCGGCGGGCTGCGGTGTTGGGGTGGATCACGCCCCCGGCTGCCGCCTTGTCGATCTGCTTCATGGCGGCGACGGCCGCCTCGCCGGAGGCGTCGCCCTCCTCGGCCGCGGCCAGGGCTCCCTTGATACGGGTCCTTACCTCGGAGCGCACTGCCCGGTTGCGCAGGCGGCGCTTCTCGTTCTGGCGGTTCCGCTTGATCTGGCTCTTGATGTTGGCCACGGGGGCTCACACCTCGTTCTGGTAGTACCGGCAGCCGCCTGCCGGGCTCGTCTCACCGGGTGGTTCGGGCCCCAGCACCTGGCACCCGCCCCCGGTCGGGGCAGCGCACAAGCGTAGCGGCCGGGCCGGTGGAACGCGACCGGCCGTCCAGGGCACCCCGGCCGCCGCGGAGGGAGCACACCCGCCTGCCCGGAGGCCCGATACCGTCAGCCGGGGATGGAACTCTCGCGGCTGCGCAACACGTCGATCATCGCCCACATCGACCACGGCAAGTCGACGCTGGCCGACCGGATGCTCGAGCTCTGCGGAGCCGTCGACCCCAGGGAGATGCGCGCCCAGTACCTCGACTCGATGGACCTGGAGCGGGAGCGGGGCATCACGATCAAGCTCCAGAGCGTTCGCCTGGACTGGGGCGACGCCGTTATCAACCTGATCGACACGCCTGGCCACGTGGACTTCGGCTACGAGGTCAGCAGGTCGCTGGCCGCCTGTGAGGGCGTCATCCTGGTTGTCGACGCCGCCCAGGGCATCGAGGCCCAGACCCTGGCCAACTGCTACCTGGCCCTCGAGAACGACCTGGAGATCGTGGCGGCGCTCAACAAGATCGACCTGCCGGCAGCCGACCCGGACCGCTTCGCCGAGGAGATCGAGCAGGTGCTCGGCATCCCCACCGACGAGATCATCAGGGTCAGCGCCAAGACCGGCGACGGCATCGCCGACCTGCTGGATGCGGTCGTGGAGCGCACCCCACCACCGGTCGGCGACCCCGACGCCCCGCTGCAGGCCCTGGTGTTCGACAGCCACTTCGACCAGTACCGGGGCGTCGTTTCGTCCGTGCGGGTCGTGAACGGCACCCTGGCCAGCGACGACACCGTCCGCTTCCTGCAGGCAGGAGTAGTCCACGAGGTCGACGAGATCGGCGTCCGCCGACCCGAACCGGCGCCGGTGGCGAGCCTCGGTCCCGGCGAGGTGGGGTACCTGCTGGCGGGCGTGAAGGACGTGGGCGAGGCACGCTCCGGCGAGACCATCACACTCGCCCGTGGGGGCACCGACCAGCCCCTGGAGGGCTACCGGGAGCCCCAACCCATGGTCTTCTCCGGCCTCTACCCGATCGAGGGCGACGAGTTCGGCGACCTGAGGGATGCTCTCGAGAAGCTGCGCCTGAACGACTCCAGCTTCACCTTCGAGGCCGAGACCTCCGGGGCCCTGGGCTTCGGCTTCAGGTGCGGCTTCCTCGGCCTCCTGCACATGGAGATCGTGCGCGAGCGCCTGGAGCGGGAGTTCGACCTGAGCCTCATCACGACGGCCCCCTCGGTCGAGTACCTGGTCACGCGGATGGGTGGAACCGAGGAGCCCATCGACAACCCCTGCGACATGCCGCCGTCAGGAGAGGTCGAAAGGGTGGAGGAGCCGTGGCTGCTGGCCGTGATCATTGCACCCACCGACTACACGGGGACCCTCATGGACCTGTGCCAGGAGCGCCGTGGGGAGCTGGAGTCCCTGACCTATCTGTCGCCCGAGAGGGTCGAGCTGAAGTACCACCTGCCACTGGCCGAGGTGGTCATCGACTTCTTCGACCAGCTCAAGAGCCGCAGCCAGGGCTACGCCAGCCTGGACTACGAGCCCGAGGGGTACAGGGTCTCGGACCTGGTCAGGGTGGACATCCTCCTGCACGGCGAGCCGGTCGACGCCTTCTCCATGATCGTCCACCGCGACGGGGCCTACTCGTACGGCCGGCGCATGGCCTCGAAGCTGAAGGACCTGATCCCACGCCAGCAGTTCGAGGTGCCGATCCAGGCCACGATCGGAGGACGGGTGATCGCCAGGGAGACCGTCAGGGCGTACCGCAAGGACGTGACCGCCAAGCTCTACGGCGGCGACGTCACCCGCAAGCGGAAGCTGCTCGAGAAGCAGAAGGAGGGCAAGCGCAAGATGAAGTCGATCGGGCGCGTGGAGGTCCCCCAGGAGGCCTTCGTGTCCGTGCTCCGCCTGGACGACTAAGCGGCGGTGGTCCGCGGAGGTGCTGCGACAGGACTGCGTAGGCCCCTGCGAAGTGGCCCGGAGGTAGCCTCTGCTGGATGCTGGAGGAGAGGAAGGCCGCCATTCTGAGCGCGGTCGTCGAGCAGTACATAGAGACTGCACAGCCCGTCGGGTCGGGGCGCGTGGCCCGGTCGGCGGAGCTTGACGTCTCTTCTGCGACGATCCGCAACGAGTTGGTGCACCTCGAGGAACAGGGGTACCTGATCCAGCCCCACACCTCGGCGGGACGCGTCCCGACCGAGAAGGCCTACCGGTTCTTCGTGGACGGCCTGGAGAAGCCGGGTCTCCTGGAGGCCGCCGACAGGGAACAGGTGCGAACCTTCTTCAACCGCTCCTACAACGAGCTGGAGCAGATGCTGGGCGACACCAGCACGCTCCTGGCCGACATAACGGGCAGTCCCTCGGTGGTGCTGGCGCCCGACCGCGACCACCAGGAGGTCCGGTCGGTGCAGGTCGTGGGCCTCGGTGCCAACCTTGCGCTACTGGTACTGGTCATGGCCAACGGGGTCGTCGAGAAGCACCCGCTCAATCTCTCCGGCGAGGCGGTGGGAGCCGGCGAAGCCACCCTTGCCGTGGCGGCGGCACACCTGTCAGGCGCCCTGATCGGCCGCCGCCTGAGTTCGGTTCCCGAGTGCCCACCCGTCGGAGATCCCGCCGTCGACGCCGTCATGGCTACGGCAGTTGGGGTGCTCGCCGACCGCGGGGTGGACCTGGACGGCGTCTTCGTGGGCGGAACTGCCAGGGTGGCGGTGGCGTTCGAGGAGGTGGAGCGTGTGCAGCGGGTGCTCGACCTGCTGGAGCGGCAGTTCGTGGTGGTCAGCCTGGTGAGGGACCTCATCGACCGGGGGCTCAGCGTGGCGATCGGAGCCGAGACGGGCCTGGAGCCGCTCGCGGATTGCTCGATGGTCGTCGCCCCCTACGAGATTGAGGGGGAGCCCGCCGGGTCGATCGGGGTGCTGGGCCCGACGCGGATGAACTATCCGCAGGCCCTGGCCACTGTGGCCGTAGTGGGCCGCCGCCTCGGACAGCGCCTGAGCGGGGGCTGACGGTGTCCCAGGACCACTACGAGGTCCTTGGCGTCCCGAGGGACGCTGAGGCCACGCAGATCAAGAAGGCCTACAGGCGTCTCGCCCGGGAACTCCACCCCGACGCCAACCCGGGAGACGCCGGTGCCGAGGCGCGCTTCAAGGCTGTGGCCGCCGCCTACGAGGTTCTCTCGGACCCGCAGAGGCGCCTCCACTACGATCGCTTCGGCGACGACCGGTCGACCGCGGGGGTGGCGGGCGATCCCTTCGGCGGCTTCGGCGACCTGTTCCAGTCCTTCTTCGGGGCTGGCTTCGGCGCCTCGCCACGCCGCCGGGGCCCGATCAAGGGCGAGGACCTGGAGACCGTCATAGAGGTGGAGTTCGAGGAGGCCGTGTTCGGCTGTGAGCAGGAGCTGACGGTCCACACGGCGGTGGCATGCGTGGCCTGCGAGGCGACCGGAGGTGCAGCAGGGGCCGTCGTGGGGACCTGTGGGCCGTGCCAGGGGAGCGGCCAGGTGCAGCGGGTGCGGCAGTCCCTGCTGGGGCAGGTCATGACGAGCACGACCTGCACCGCCTGCGGTGGCCGCGGCGAGAGCATCAGCGATCCGTGCGACACCTGCCGTGGTGAGGGTCGTGTCGTGGAGGAACAGACCCTGACGGTCAACGTGAGGGCCGGGGTCGACGAGGGGACCACGCTGCGGCTCACCGGGCGGGGAGCCCAGGGGCCGCGGGGTGGGCCCGCCGGTGACCTGTACGTCCACATTCGCGTCCACGCACACCCGCACCTCGAGCGCCACGGCCTCGACCTGCTGCACAGGATGGAGCTACCAGTCACGCAGGCCGCCCTGGGTGCCAGCATCGACTACGAGACCCTTGACGGCTCCGAGGTGATCGAGATCCCGAGGGGGACGAGGACAGGCGACGCCTTCCGCCTCAGGGGAAGGGGAGTGCCCCACCTGGAGGGCCGCGGCAGGGGCGACATCATCGTGGAGGTGTCTGTCGCCACCCCCGAGGACCTGGACGAGGAGGGCGAGGATCTGCTCCGGCGGCTCGCCGCGGCGAGGGGAGAGGCGGTCGACCCGCCCGGCGAGGGGGTGTTCTCCAAGCTCAGGTCGGCGTTTCGTTGACCTCCCCCCAGCCACTCCCACCCGACGGTCGGGGCGGCCCGCACGCCTTCGTGGAGGACCTCGGACACCCCGAGCTCTCGCCCGACGATCGCCACCACCTGGCAGCGGCACTTCGGCTGCGGCCGGGCGACCCGTTGACGGTCTCGGACGCAGCCGGCTCGTGGTTGCCCTGTGTGTTCGGCGAGGTGCTGGAGCCGGTCGGGGAGGCCGTGTGCGTGCCCCAACCGACGCTGCCAGTGACCGTGGGCTTCGCTCCCATCAAGGGGGGCCGGGTCGAGATGGTGGTCCAGAAGCTGACCGAGCTGGGCGTGGACACCATCCTGCTCCTGTTGGCCGAACGATCGGTGGTCAGGTGGAGCGCCGAGCGTGCCGCCAGACAGGTCGCACGCCTCAAGCGGGTGGCGAGGGAGGCCTCCATGCAGTCCCGGCGGGTGTACCTGCCCGAGGTGGACGGGCCGGTCGGGCTGGAGGAGGTGGCCGACGGTCCCGGCGTGGCCATGGCAGAGCCCGGCGGGCCGCCCCTGGATGCCGACCGTACGACCCTGCTTGTGGGACCCGAGGGTGGCTGGACACGGGCCGAGCTGGGCTCCCGCGCGACCGTGGGGCTGGGGCCCACCGTGCTGCGCTCGGAGACGGCGGCCATCGCCGCGGCAACCCTGCTGACCGCTCAGCGTGGTCGGCTGGGCTGATAGGATCACGCTCCGATGTCCAACGACCACCCACCGTCACCGAATTCCGCCTCAGCAGCCGACGACGGCTTCAGCGCCGTGGTCGGCGACCGGATCCGCACCATCCGCAGGCAAAAGCGCCTGTCCCTCCAGGACGTTGAGGCGCGCTCCGAGTCTGAGTTCAAGGCATCCGTGCTCGGCGCTTACGAGAGGGGGGAGCGGGCCATCTCCGTACCGCGCCTCCACCGGCTCTCGCTCTTCTACAACGTGCCCGTCGAACAACTCCTTCCGACCAACACGGAAGCTGAGCCCGAGGTGGTCCCCAACGAGGAGGAGCAGCCGTCGTGGAGCCCGGGCCAGAAGGTCGTGATCGACCTGACCCGGCAGGCGGCGGCGGAGGGGCCCGAGGCAGAGATGATCGGCCGCTACCTGACCATCATCCAGGTCAAGCGCCAGGACTTCAACGGACGGGTGCTCACGATCAGGCGGGACGACCTCCAGGCCCTGGCCGCCATCCTCGGCACCAGCGTCGACGGAGCGGCTCCCAGGCTTGCCGAGTTGGGGCTCCTCTACAGGCCGTCCTCCGACTGACCAGCGGGGGTCCGCCGGTAGCCTCGGCGCCACGATGAGCGTCCTCTCTAGCCTCCTCCGCAGCGGCGAGGGCAAGAAGCTGAAGGCCCTGCAGGCCATCGTGCCCGACATCAACGCCCTCGAGGACGGTGTCAGGGCCCTCTCCGACGACGCCCTCAGGGCCAGGACCGGTGAGTTCAGGCAGCGCCTCGACGCCGGCGAGGACCTAGACGACCTCCTAGTGGAGGCCTTCGCCGTCGTGCGGGAGGCCTCCTGGAGGGTGATCGGCCAGCGCCACTACGACGTGCAGCTGATGGGTGGAATGGCCCTGCACCTCGGCTGGGTGGCCGAGATGCGCACCGGCGAGGGCAAGACCCTGGTGTCGACACTTCCCGCCTACCTGAACGGCCTCTCGGGGCGCGGGGTGCACCTGTGCACCGTGAACGACTACCTGGCTACCCGGGATGCCGAGTGGATGGGACAGATCCACCGCTGGCTGGGCCTCTCGGTGGGCCTGGTCGTGCCCGGTGTGAGCGACAGGACCGAGAAGGCCGCCGCCTACGCATGCGACATCACGTACGGAACCAACAACGAGCTGGGCTTCGACTACCTGCGCGACAACATGGCCATGTCGCTGGACCAGAAGGCCCAGCGGGGCCACGTCTACTGCATCGTCGACGAGGTCGACTCGATACTCATCGACGAGGCCCGGACCCCTCTCATCATCAGCGGACGCCTGGCGGACGCAGTTCAGCTCTACAAGCGCTTCGCTGGGGTGGCCAGGGGCCTGCAGCGCGGGACCCACTACGACCTCGACGAGGAGAAGAGGATCGTGGCCCCAACAGAGGCAGGGGTACACGCCGTGGAGGCCGCCCTCGGCGTCGAGAACCTCTACGACCAGGTGGCCTCCAACCTGGTCCACCAGCTGCACGCCGCACTCAAGGCCAAGGAGCTCTACCAACGCGACCGCGACTACATCGTGTCCGACGGTGAGGTGCGCATCGTCGACGAGTTCACCGGGCGGGTGCTGGAGGGGCGCCGCTGGTCGGACGGGATCCACCAGGCCGTCGAGGCCAAGGAGGGCGTGGCCATAAAGGAGGAGAACCAGACCCTGGCCACGATCACCCTCCAGAACTACTTCAGGCTCTACGAGAAGCTGGCCGGGATGACCGGGACGGCCGAGACCGAGGCGGCTGAACTGGCCGGAATCTACGGGCTCCAGGTGGTCCCCATACCGACCAACCGGCCGCTGGTCAGGGACGACTGCAGCGACCTCATCTACAAGACCGAGGCCGGGAAGTTCACGGCCGTTGTCGACGACATAGTCGAAAGGCGGGACGCGGGACAGCCGGTCCTGGTCGGCACCGTCTCTGTCGAGAACTCGGAGAAGCTGTCGCGCGAGTTGGAGAAGCGGGGGATAGCCCACGAGGTCCTGAACGCCAAGCAGCACTTCAGGGAGGCCGAGGTGATAGCCCAGGCGGGCCGTCCCGGCGCCGTGACTGTCGCCACCAACATGGCCGGCCGGGGCGTCGACATCCTCCTCGGTGGCAACCCGGAGAGCCTGGCCGAAAAGGAGGTCCGAGCCGGCGGCACCGACCCTTACTCCGAGGAGGGGAGGGCTCTCGTTGAGAGGCAGCTGGGGCGTATCTCCACAGAATGCGAGCGCGACGCCGACCGGGTGCGGGATGCGGGCGGCCTCTACGTGCTCGGAACCGAGCGCCACGAGAGCCGCCGCATCGACAACCAGCTGAGGGGCCGCAGCGGACGCCAGGGCGACCCTGGCGAGAGCCGCTTCTACCTGTCGCTGGACGACGACCTGATGAGGCTCTTCGCCAGCGGGACCATGCGCGGCGTCATGGACAGGGCGCTTCCCGAGGACGTGCCGATCGAGTCCAAGATGGTGACCAAGGCCATCGAACGGGCCCAGACCACCGTCGAGCAAAAGAACGCCGAGGTGCGCAAGAACGTCCTCAAGTACGACGAGGTGATGAACGAGCAGCGCAAGGTCATCTATCGCAACCGCGACCGGATCCTCTCTGGAGTCGACCTCCGCGACGACGTACTGGAGCACCTCGGGACGGTCGTGGACGAGGCCCTGGGCACCTTCTGCGCCGAGGAGCACCCCGAGGAATGGGACCTTGACGGCCTCAGGGCCGAGGTGGATGGCTACTGGCCCACGACCCTGACGGCGGGCGACCTGGGGGCTTCCGCCACAGTCGATGACCTCTACGACGTGCTCTGCGCCGACGGCCTTGCGGTCTACGAGGAGCGCGAGGCGGAACTGGGCGCCGAGACCATGCGCGAGATCGAGCGGCAGGTGATGCTGCGCATCATCGACCAGCGCTGGCGGGAGCACCTCTACGAGATGGACCACCTCCGGGAGGGGATCCACCTCAGGGCGATGGGACAGAGGGACCCGGCGACCGAATGGCAGCGGGAGGGCTACGAGCTGTTCGGCCAGCTGACAGGCCTGTTGGGCGGCGACTTCCTGCGGTACGTGATGCGGATCCAGGTCACCACCGCAGAGGAGGCCCAGCAGCCGACAGGGGTGACGGCCACAGGGCCGGAGGACCCCGTGACCGATGCTGCCGCCGTGGCGGCCGCCGCGGGAACCCCCGCCGTCGTCGAGGAGTCGGCAGCGCCCCAGAAGATCAACACGGAGTGGGAGTCGACGCCCCGCAATGCCCCATGCCCCTGCGGGTCTGGGCGTAAGTTCAAGCACTGCCACGGCAGCTGACCCGCCCGCCCTACGACCATGCAGGACCTCACACGGGAACTCACCTCCCTCCGCAGGCGCCTGGACGAGGCCGCCTCCTACCTGCGCCTGGAGGAACTCCTGGCAAGGAGGACCCAGCTGGAGGCCGAGATGGCCGACCCCGACCTCTGGAGCGACCAGGACAGGGGTCGCCGGGTGCAAAAGGACCTGGCCACCGTGGTCGACGACCTGGAGCTGCACGCCGGCCTGGAGGCCCGCCTGGAGGACGCCGAGACCCTCGTGGAGCTGGCGCTCGAGGAGGGCGACGAGAGCCTGGAGGGCGAGATAGGGACGGCCCTGGCGGAACTCGACGGCGCCCTCGACGACCTTGAGATGAGGTCGCTGTTCGCCGGGCAGTACGACGAGAGCGACGCTGTCTGCTACATCCAGTCGGGAGCCGGCGGGACAGACGCCCAGGACTGGGCGGAGGTTCTGCTGCGGATGTACAGCCGTTGGGCCGACCGGCGGGGTTTCGCCATGGAACTGGACTCGGTGTCATCCGGAACCGAGGCCGGGATCAGTTCGGCCGAGTTCATCATCAGGGGACGCCACGCGTTCGGCCTGATGCAGGGCGAGAGGGGGGTCCACAGGCTGGTCAGGATCTCGCCCTTCAACAAGGAGGCCAAGAGGCAGACGGCGTTCGCATCCGTACAGGTGGTCCCCTTCTTCGAGGAGGTCGCCGACGAGGTGGACATCGATGAGGGGGATCTCCGGATCGACACATACCGCTCCTCCGGCGCCGGAGGGCAGCACGTGAACGTGACCGACTCGGCGGTACGGATCACACACCTGCCCACAGGGATCGTCACCTCCTGCCAGAACGAGCGGAGCCAGCACCAGAACAAGGAGCGCGCCATGCAGATGCTGGCGGCCCGGCTGTTGGACCTGGAGCGCCAGAAGCGGGAGGCCGAGCTGGCCGAGATCGGCGGCCAGCAGAGCAACGTGGACTTCGGCAGCCAGATCCGGTCGTATGTCCTGCACCCGTACCAGATGGTCAAGGACCTGCGGACCGAGCACGAGGTGGGCGACGTGACCGGCGTCCTGGACGGCGACCTGGACGGTTTCGCCGAGTCGTACCTGCGGTGGGCCAGAGCCGGAGGCACCGCCTGAGCCGGGCGTCCGGACGGGCCAGGGGCACCGCGGTCGGCGCCCGGGGCTCTGGTACCGTGCCCGCCGTGCCGACCCGCAGCCACCCGATCCTGCCCGGCGAGGCCACGGCGAGGAGGCGGGCGGACCGATGATCCGGATGGAGGGCGCCAGCAGGGTCTACAAGGGCAACGTGACGGCCCTGCGCGACGCCACGGCCGAGATCCAACGTGGGGAGTTCGTGTTCCTGGTGGGCCCCTCGGGGTCAGGCAAGTCGACCTTCATCAGGCTGTTGAACCGGGAGGAGGTGGCCGACTCGGGTCGGATCATGGTCGCCGGCAAGGACCTCGGCTCGCTCAGCTCCTGGCGGGTGCCCTACCTGCGGCGCAACATCGGCTGCATCTTCCAGGACTACAAGCTGCTCACGAAGAAGACCGTGGCCGAGAACGTGGCCTTCGGCCTGGAGGTGATCGGCAGGCCACGGCAGGTGATCAGGCGCCAGGTCCCGGCCATCCTTGAGCTGGTCGGTTTGAGCCGCAAGGCAGACCGGAAGCCCGACGAGCTGTCGGGCGGCGAGCAGCAGAGGGTCTCCATAGCCCGGGCCTTCGTGAACCGGCCGCTCATCCTGCTGGCCGACGAGCCCACCGGCAACCTGGACCCTGCCACCTCAGTGGGCATCATGCGCCTGCTGGACCGGATCAACCGCAGCGGCACGACCGTGGTTATGGCGACGCACGACCGCAGCGTGGTGGACACCATGAGGCGCCGGGTCATAGAGCTGGACCGCGGCGTCATCGTCAGGGACGAGTCGCGCGGGGTGTACGACTGATGGCGTCCCGCGCCGAGGGTGGCAGGCCTTGATCTACAGGTTCTGGTACTTCATCCGCGAGACGGTGGTGAGCCTCTGGCGGAACCTCAGCCTCACCCTCGCGGCCATCCTCACCGTGGGCATCTCCCTTTCGCTGGTCGGCACCTCGCTCCTGGTCAGGGAGGGTGCGGCCAGGGCGACGGCCCAGTTCCAGGAGGGCGTCGAGTTCATCGTGTTCATGAACGCCGACGTGGCCCCTGAGCAGGACGCCGCCATCCGTCAGGTGCTCGAGACCAGCCCGGCCATTGCCGGCTTCACCCACGTGGACAAGGCAGCGGCCTACGAGGAGTTCCGCGACCTCTTCGCCGACAAGCCCGAGCTGATCGAGAGCGTCACCCCCGACGTCATGCCGCCCTCGTACAGGATCGTCCCGGCCGACCCCGACGCCGCCAACGTGGCAGAGCTGGCACGCCAGTTCTCCACGCAGCCGGGGGTCAGGGAGGTGGCGACCGCCACCGACGCGATCCGCCAGATCGAGGACTTCTCCACCCGGGTCAGCCAGGTGCTGCTGGTGGCGGCGGTGGTCCTGGTGGCGGTCTCGGCCATGCTGATCCTGAACACGGTCTTCACGGCCATCGGGGCCCGCCGCCAGGAGATCGAGGTCATGAAGCTGGTGGGGGCGACCAACTGGTTCGTGCGCATTCCGTTCATGCTGGAAGGAACCATCCACGGCCTGATCGGCGCGGCCCTCTCCATCCCGGCCCTGTTCGTGGTGGAGGACCAGGTGCTCTCCTACTTCCAGGAGTCCGACGTCGTACCCCTCTTCAGGGGCTTCGCCGTGCCCGACGGCTACGTCTGGGACACCAGCATCTGGCTGCTGCTCATGGGCGCCGCCGTGGGGATGTTCGGCTCGGCGGTAGCGGTGACGCGCTACCTCGACGTCTGAGGCCGTGGGCCCGCCGGGGGAGGGCTGGGCCAGGATCTGCGACGCCGACCTTGAGCCCGGCGCCGTCCGCGAGGCCGAGTCGGGAGGCGAGGACCTGGTGGTGTGGCGCTCGGCCACCGGGAAACCCTGCGTGATGGAGGCCCGCTGCCCCCACCAGTGGTCCCACCTGGCCTACGAGGGCGTCGTGGACGGCGAGGAGCTGGTCTGCCTGACCCACCACTGGCGCTTCACACCCACCGGGGAGGGCTGGAAGCAGGGTGCCACCGGTCGCCGCGACCGCAAGGGCGACATTGAGGTGAGGGCCTGCATGGAGCACGACGGGGGCATCTGGGTGCGGGTCGGGGGTTGAGCCCGCGTCGGCTGGTGTGCCCGCGGGTGGGGGCCTCGTCCCGCGTTGACTGCACACGGCGGGCCGTGGAAGCCTGACCGGCCACCTGGACGGGGGAGACGCATGGGAATCGACGGGGACCGCCTCAAGGAGTACGTGCTCGCCACCTGGGGCTTCAAGCAGGGCGAGGCGGTGTCGCTGATGATCAGCATCGGCGTTCGCCTGGGCCTCTACGAGTCCCTGGACGGGGCCGGAGAGGTCACCTCCGGTGACCTGGCCGCAGCGACGGGCCTCCACGAGCGTTGGCTGCGGGAGTGGCTCCGGGCGCAGGCGGCGGCCGGCCTGCTGGTCAGCGACGACGGCGCGACCTTCCTGCTGGAACCCGAGGCGGCCATGGTGCTGGCCCGGCCCGACACCCCGACGTACGCCGCCGGTGCGTTCGCCCACCTGCGCCACCCCGGGGTGGCCGAAGGCCTGGTGGAGGCGTTCCGCACCGGCACGGGCCTCACCTACGACGACCAGGGCGAGGGCTCTGAGCAGCACGTCGAGGCCATGCTGGCCCCGATGGCAAGGGCCCTCCTCGTGCCGGCAGTGGTACCGGCTCTGGACGGCGTTGCGGAGCGCCTGGAGGCAGGTGCCAGGGTGGTCGACATCGGCTGCGGAACCGGCCTGGCCCTGGAACTTATGGCCGAGGCGTGGCCGGGCTCCACCTACGAGGGCTACGACGTCTCCGAGCGGGCGGTGGCCGTGGCTCGCCGGCGCTTCGCCGACGCTGACAACGTCAGCATCCACCTGGTAGGTGGCGAGGAAGTCGCCCCGACGGCCGATGTCGACCTGGTCATGACCATGGACTGCCTGCACGACATGCCGCGGCCCGACCTGGCCATGGCGGCCATCCGGGGGGCGATCGCAGACGACGGCACGTGGCTGGTGAAGGAGATCAAGTCATCGCCGGAGTGGTCCGAGAACCTGCGCAACCCGATGCTGGCCATGATGTACTCGACGTCGGTGGCATCGTGCATGTCGTCGGCCATGTCCACCCCCGACGGTATGGGCCTCGGGACCCTGGGCCTCGACCCCGTCACCCTGGAGGCCATGGTGACCGAGGCCGGCTTCACCAGGTTCGCCATGCACGACCTGGACGATCCGACCAACCTCTACTACGAGGTCAGGCCCTGAGTCCGGTCCCCGGGCCGGCTGCCGGTCAGGGGACCGGACGGTAGGGGCTGACGGGGACCACGCAGCCCGTGTCGGGGACACCCTCCGGCGGGGGAGTGGGGCAGGGGTATCTGTACTCCGAGTCCCGCACGACGTCGGGCAGGGCGTACTTGCCGTGGTCCGACGAGCCTGGGAGCATCCCCGCCAGGTCCACCGCCTCCAGGTGTTCCAGGGCGTGGTGGATGTCCCTGCGGCGCGGGTTCTCACCGGCGTAGTAGACGGCCCGGGCGACTATTCGCATCATGGTGCACGCCTCGGTGACCAGCGCGTAGGCCTCCGACCCGGGCTGCGCCTCCTCCCCACGTGGGATCCCGGCCGCACGGGCGTACTCGCTGTTGCACATCCGGCCGAAGTCGTCCGCGGTGGCCCCGAAGGGATCGGGCAGGGGCTCGGGCAGCCAATCCACGAGGAGGGCGCCGTCGTAGTAGGCGGCTGCGTCGGGTCCGGCGTGCGTGGCCACGTTCCGGGCCACGGCGGTCGAGGACTGCCCGTTGAGGCCCGACTGCACGAATGACGGGCCGGGCAGCCCGGACCGGAGCATCCCGTCGACGAGGCCTGGTAGGGAGGTCAGGTTCACGGCCGGGAACACCACCTCGGTGCCTGCCGCGAGCATCCGCGAAACCGCCGTCTCAAGGCCAACCGTGCACAGGGCCGTGCCCTCGCACCCCAGGATGTGCAGGTCCGGCTCGTAGCCGAGGGCCACGAGGCTCGCCAGCAGGCCCGTCCGGACCGACTCCGGCTGGCCGGCCAGGTCACCCACCACGACGGCTATGGAGCGCCCCGCCAGCAGGCCCCGCTCCTCGGCGGCCAGGACGGCGGCCCTCATGCCGGCCTCAGCCGTCAGGGCCAGCGACAACAGCCTGCCCCGGGCCTCCGCCAACAGGTCGGCAGCGTGCGGTCTCGTGGCAACGAGGGCGGTGCCGTTCGAGAGGGTGATGCAGCGTGCGGCGGCGTCGCCCACCCCGCCGCTCTCCACGACGATGACGGCGGGCACCTGCACGGTGGCCTCCAGGCAGGCGGCGGCCTCCAGCGTGTCGAGGTCGACCCCGGCGCCCCCCAGGGCGGCCACCTCTACGTGGCGCAGGTCGATCCTCCGACCCCGCACCCCGCCGCACTCGCCGTTGAGCAGGCCGACGAAGGCCTCGAACACCGGCACCGGGTCGTTGGACGGGACGGTCATGCCGACCAGGGCCAGCTCCTCTAGGCGTCTGCTCATGTGGACGACGGTCACCGTCTCGCCGTTGACACCCCTGTCCACGTCGGCTGGGTCATACGAGGCTTCCTGCTCGGGCGAGCAGAAGGAGTCGAGGCGGAGGAAGGGGTGCTGCCTGTCAAAGCCCTCCCGGAAGGCCGCCACGTCGACGCCAGAGTCGTTGTCGGCATCGTCGTCCAGCACCGGCTCCACGGCGGGGGGGTCCGTCGTCGGGGGCCCGGATGGGGTCGGGACGGTGGTTGAACCGGTCGTGGCGGTCGGCGGGTCCGTCGCGCTTGTGGAGGCCCCCGTAGCGGTGTCGGGCCCAGGGCTGTCGGCCGAGGTCGACGTGGCCTGAGCCGTCGGGGTCGGGGCCACACGGGTAGTGGTCGGGTCGGACTGGTGTGGCGGCTTCGGTTCGGCGCCGCCGGGCCCCTGTGACGCGCAGGACACACCGAGGATGGCGGCAACGAGCAGCAGGACTGCTGTGTTGTTCGGGGTTCGGGTCACGGCCACCTCTGGGCACCACACGACGGCAGGCGCCATCCTGTAGAGCCGGCGTCACGGCGACAACCGGCACGGCCAGATTCTGGTGGACCGGGAGCCCTCGGGTGCGCATGGCCCGCTGCTCACCCGAGGTCGGTTCGGGGAGTGGGGCCGACGGGGACAATCCAGCCGGGAGGGTGCCCCGGCCGGGGGTCCCGCAGTGCCTAGCCTCGGCAAGGTGCAAAGGTCAGGGCGCAGGTGAGCGACGAGGACCGGGAGGCAGCCCCCGAGGCTGAGCCGGAGGAGGTCCCCCTCCGGCCCGAACAGGCACGCTCGGAACCGGGCACCGACGTGTCCGAGGACCTTCGGGAGCGTCGGGGCACCTTCTTCCGGGTGAGGGGAGAGGCGGCCTCGCCAGTTGCGGACTTCTCCATCGAACCTGGGAGGCGCTGGACGGCCTCGGAGGCCGACCGGCACATCCGGGCCTTCCTGATCCGCCTGGCCGGCGACCGCCGGCTGGTGCACCGTACGGACCCGGTCGAGTTGGTACGCGAGAACGACCTGATGCTGCTCTTCGGGCCCGAGGAGGAGGAGGCCTTCGCCAGGCTGGCCCTGCGCTTCCCGGACGAGACGGTAGCCACGTGGGCCACCCTCCTGAGTGGCGGCGACAGGTCGGAGGCCTTCGGACCGCGCTCAAGGGCCGAGCGGCGCGACGAGGCCGTGATCGCGCGCGAGCTGCGCAAGGGCATGCGGAAGCGGGTCGCCAGTGTCGTCCTGCTGGTGGCCGTGCTGGCCGGAGGGGTGATGGCAGGGCGGATCCTGCTGGAGCCTGCACCCGAGGACAGGACCGCCCGCTCGCTTCGCTTCGCCGGAGCCACGCTCGCTGACCAGGGCGAGGACGGGGGGCCCTCGGTCGTTCCCGGTGGTCCGCCGGTCGCCGACCCCGCCCTGGTTGCAACTGCCGACCTGCCCGTGGCCGTCCTGCGTGGTGACGGACCGATCCAGGAACGGGTGGTGCTGCGGCCACCCGAGGCGACCCTTCCGATAGCCCCCGGAGCCGTGGCAGCGACCGTCTTCGAACACTCCGGTGGCCAGGTGGCCCTGGTCGGTCCGGACGGCTGGGTCGACGCCGCCTGCATCCGCGTGTCGGTTGTAACCGGTCGCCTCAGGCCGCTGGACACAGTGCTGTTCGAGGGCCAGCGGGCGAGGTGTCCCGAAGGACTGGAGGGGAGGGCGGCGTCAGTCACCTGCCGGGGCCGCTCGGGCCTGGTGCTGGCCGTCGACATACCGCAGGGTGAGGTCGCCCTCGTCGAGGGCGGGGTGGCATGGGCCGAGGCGGTGCGCTTCGGGGTGGAGTCGCCAGTGGGTCCCACAGACCGCTGGGAGACCCTGGCCGTGAGGGGCACCATCTCGGTTCCGGCCGGAGCCGAGGCGGTGGCCGTGCCCAGCTTCGGGGGGAGCCCCGGCCAGGAGCTCACCCTCGACCTTGGAACCGGGGCCGCGGGCCACCGCACGGCGGCCTGCACCCTGCTCTGACGGTGCCTCGATGGAAGTCGGCTCACGGCTGCCGGTACCGTGTGGGCCATGTGTGGCAGGGTCGTCGCAGCCGCCACGCCCGAACAGATCAGCCGGCTCATCGGGGTCGATGAGATCCGGGAGCGGGTGGATCGCCCCGACCACAACCTGGCCCCGACCGGAATGCTGCCTGTCGTCTGGGACAGGTTCGACGGTGACGCCTCGGCCACCCCGCACGGAGTCCGCACCCGCTGCCTCGGCGCCGCACGCTGGGGCCTCGTGCCCAGCTGGGCGAAGGATCCATCGATCGGCGCACGGATGTTCAACGCCAGGGCCGAGACAGTGGCCGAGAAGCCGTCCTTCAGGAGGGCGCTCAGGCGCTCCCGCTGCCTCATACCCGTCGACGGCTTCTACGAGTGGGGCCCCGGTGACGGCCGCAAGCAGCCCTGGTTCGTCCACCGCTCCGACGGCGACCTGATGGTCATGGCCGGCCTGAGGGAGACCTGGTCGGGAGCCGGCGACACCCCGTCGGCCACGCTTGAGACATGCACCGTCATCACGGTGCCAGCCAACCCCGACCCGGAACCCGTCCACCACAGGATGCCGGCCGTGCTGCCGGCGGCCGCCTGGGACGCCTGGTTGGACACTGCCGTGGCGGACAAGGGCCAGTTGCTCCAGTTGCTGAAGCCCGCCGACCGGGGGGTTGTGGCCCTCAGGCCTGTCGACCACAGGGTCAACGACGCCCGCAACAAGGGCCCTGGACTCCTCGAGGCGACCCCTGCCGGAGGGGCCGGTGACCACCAACCCGCGGGCGGTTCCCAGGAGGCCCTCTGGTGAGGGGGGCACTGGGCCTCGAGCGGACCGGCGAGCAGGTGGCTACGACCGTCCAGACCCTGCGGCGCAGGATCGACATCCAGTTGCTGCGCTGGCAGGCACGCCTCGACGCCCCGGCCGCCGACCGCTCCCTTCCCTGGGGGGTGGCAGCCGTCTTCGCTGCCGTCCTGGCGCTGCTGGCCATCGCACGCAGCAGGGACTTGGGACTCGGGCCGCAACTGGGCCACTACCTCCAGGCGGTCCACCTGATGGACTCGGGCGCAGAGCCGGTCATCAGCGAGATGGGGATGAACGTCTTCGCCATACAGGCCGCCTTCCTGTTCTGGCCCGTGGCAAGGCTGGCCGGGATACTCCCAGCAGCCGAGACCCTTCTTGTACTGCAGTCGATGGCCATAGCGGTCTCGGTCGTCCCGATCTGGCGGATTGCCCGGGGTCCGGCCAACCTGCGCATCAGCGGCTCGGCGACGCTGGTGACGGCCTTCACCCTCCACCCGTCCGTACACAACCTGAACCTGTCCGGCTTCCACCCCGAGGTGTTCGCCCTGCCCGCCCTGCTGGCCGCCTACCTGGAGGCGAGCAGGGAGAGGTGGTGGACGGTATGGCTGCTCGCCCTGGTGGCCGTGACGGCAAGGGCCGACCTCGGGCTGGCTGTCACGGCCCTGGGCCTGCTCTTCGTGACAGAGGACCGTCGCAGGATGGGCTGGTCACTGGCCGGCTTCGGCCTGGCCTGGTTCCTCGTAATGGCCTTCGTGGTCCAGCCCGCATTCGGACACGGCAGCTACCCGCACGTGGGGGCCTTCGCCCACTACGGCGACAGCGTGCTCGGGGTGCTGGTTGGAATGCTGGCCGACCCGATAGGGGTCGTCGGCGACATAGTCGACCGTGCGAGCTTCGAGAAGATGCTGCTCCTGGTCGCCCCGGTGCTGTTCCTGCCCCTGGTTCGGCCCCGCTACATAGTCACCCTCTTCCCGCTGCTGGCGCTCTACCTGATAGCAGACGTCCCCGACGACGGGCTCGGCAACCCCCAACAGGACGTGCCAGCACTGGTGTTCGTGTTCGTGGCGGCGGCGTTCGCGCTGATGCGAATCGGAACTCCGGGGGTCCACAGGGTGCTGGTGGACCGGCGTGTGCTGACCGTGCTGGTCCTGACGGCGTCCGTGTTCTTCGTGCGCGACGCGGCCGTCTCGCCGTATGAACAGCCGTGGGAGTGGGGCAGCCGCGACGCCGTGGACGACGCGCGGGTGGCGGCCAGCACCTGGGTGGGCGACGAGGCCAGCGTCATGGCCTCGCCCGTGCTCTACCCGCTGCTGGCCGAGCGGGTGTCGGCCTTCGTGATGGACCCTGGGGAGGTCGGCTGGGAGGATCCCGAGATACCCGCCGGGATCGACGTGCTGGTCTTCGATGAGGCGACCTCCGGTTGGGACCGCAGGGCGGTCAGGGCGTTCGAGAACGGGCTCGTGGGCGACGACTTCAGGAAGCGCTTCGAGGCCGAGGGCGTCGGCGTGTGGGTGAGGCGCCCGGGCTCACGCTGAGCCGGGCGGCCACGGCCGGCGCCCTCAGGTCACCTCGCCGTGGCCGTGCTCCCTCAGTGCCGCCCGCAGCTGGTCTGCCACCAGGTCCAGGTCGGCGGCGTCGACGTCGGCGTCGGCCTGGGCGAAGTCCAGGTCGGTCATGACGTCGATGGGTACCACGTGGATGTGGGCGTGGGGTATCTCGAAGCCTGCGACCATCAGGCCGACCCGCTCAGGGGCGAAGGCATCCTGCTGGGCCCTCCCGACGGAATGGGCGACTGTGAGGCAGTGGACGGCAACGTCCGCCGGCAGGTCTGTCCAGCGGTCAACCTCCAGGAGCGGCACCACCAGCACGTGGCCGCGGTTGAGCGGCCTGACGTCGACCATCACGACGCACGTGTCGTCCCGCCAGATGATCCGGCCGGGTATCTCCCCGTCGATGATTCGTGTGAAGATCGTGGGCACCTGTCCCGGCCTCCGTCTCGGACCTGAGCAGCCACCGTGTGGACCCTGCGGACCACCGCTGCCGTGGGTCGGATCGTAGGCTGTCGCGGATGGCGAAGACCACGGGGGTCACGGCCCCGCCCGAGCGGAGCGGCTGGGCCGGAGTCCTCACCCTGCCGAACCTGATCAGCCTCGGCCGCCTGCTCTGCATTCCGTGGTTCCTCTGGCTGCTCTTCGGCACCGGCAGCCGCACACACGCTGCCCTGCTCCTCGGCGGCCTCGGGGCGACCGACTGGGTTGACGGCTGGATAGCCCGCAGGTTCGGACAGGTCTCGGCGGTTGGCAAGGTCCTCGACCCGACCGCCGACCGCCTGCTGCTGCTGGTGGCACTGGTTGCGATGCTGGTCGACGGTTCGGTTCCCACCTGGTTCGCCATACCGGTGCTGGTCCGCGAGGTGCTGGTCGGAGGGGGCACCATCCTGCTGGCGCTGCTCGGAGCCTCCCGCATCGAGGTGACCTGGTGGGGCAAGACCGGCACCTTCGCCCTGCTGTGGGCGGTCCCGTGCTTCCTGGCGGGTGAGTCGACGGCGTTCGCGAAGGAGTGGTTCGCGGTGGCCGCCTGGACGTTCGGCCTCCCCGGGCTGCTCATCGCCTGGTGGGCTGCCGTCGGCTACATCCCGCATGCCCGCACCGCACTGCGGGAGGGCCGGGCCGCCCGCAGGTCTGCGGCGTGACCGGTGAGGCGACAGGGCGTGCGCACCCGGACCGGTGGGCCGATCCGGTAGTTTCGTTGCCATGAACGTCCCAGGCGACCTGCGCTACTCGGCTGACCACGAATGGATAAGGGTTGAGGCCGAAGACCGGCTGCGCGTGGGCATCACCGACTACGCCCAGGACGCCCTGGGCGATGTGGTCTACGTGGAGCTCCCGGAACCTGGCGCGGCCGTCGAGGCGGGGGGAGTGCTCGGCGAGGTGGAGTCGACCAAGTCGGTGTCGGAGCTCTTCGCCCCCCTCTCGGGCACGGTGGTCGAGGTGAACCACGACCTCGAGGCGGCACCCGAGCGGGTGAACGACGACCCCTACGGCGACGGCTGGATCTGCGTCATCCAGCCCTCGGACCCCGGAGCCGTCGCGGCGCTGATGGGGGCCGACGCCTACCTGGGCCTGATCGGGGACTGAGGAGTGGAGAACCGGGTCCCGGTCTGTTCAGGGTGCGGCCTGGCCGACACCACCGGAGCCAGGTTCTGTCCATCCTGTGGAACCCAGTTGGCCTCCACGGACGATGAGGCCACGGATTCATTCGAGGTCATTCCGGTTGAGCCCCACGACGAGGACCGCTCCCTATTCCCAGCCGACTGCGGCCTGTTCGTGGTCGAATCCGGACCAAAGGCCGGATCCCGGTACGGCCTGGAGTCCGACCACACAACGGTGGGCAGGCACCGGAACGCCGACATCCTGCTCGACGACGTGACGGTCTCGAGGAAGCACGTCGAGGTCGTGAGGACCGGCAACAGGTACGTCGTCCACGACGTCGGCTCCCTGAACGGTACCTACCTGAACCGCGAGCGCATCGAGTCAGCCGAGCTGCACGACGGCGACGAACTGCAGATCGGCCGCTTCAAGCTGGTCTTCTTCCACGGAACCGCGGCCTGACGGGGCGCTGGGGCGTGACCGGAGGAGATCCCGACAGGGTCCCCGGGGCCGCCGACGGCAGCGGGGAGCGCTTCGGGATCGGCGAGGTTGTCACACGCCTCGAGCCGGAGTTCCCGGACGTGACCGTTTCCAAGGTCCGCTTCCTCGAGTCCCAGGGCCTGGTCGCACCGGAGCGCACCGAAACCGGCTATCGCCGGTTCTGCGAGGACGACGTGGCCCGGCTGGTCTGGATCCTGCGCCAGCAACGCGACCACTTCCTGCCGTTGAAGGTCATCAGGGCCATCCTGGACGAGTCGGGTGGCCAGCCTCCCGCACCCTCCGAGGAGGAGGTCAGGCCGTTCAGGGAGCAGGGGGCGGCGCTGGCAGGGTCCGTGAGCGTCACCATGGCCGAGCTGTCCGAGGCGTCAGGGGTGGACCTCGACACGCTCCGCGTGCTCGAGGAGGCCGGCCTCATCGAGGGCCATCCCGTCGGTTCCACAGCCGTCTACGACGACGACGCACTGCTCGTGGCCAGGTCGGCATCCACCTGCATCGACCTGGGCCTCGACGTTCGCCACCTGCGCATGTACCTGGTGGCCGCCCAGCGCGAGGCCGGAGTGCTTGAACAGATCCTCCTGCCCCGCCTGCGGGGGGACGACAGGGCCTCGCTGGCCGCCGTGCGTGCACAACTCGACGAGCTCGTCGAGGCCGGCGGCCAGATCCGCGACATCATGCGCCGACGGTCGATGGGTCGCCTCGGCAGGCTCACACACTGAGATCATGAGCACCCCCCGACTCCTCTACGGCGCCCGGGAGATAGCCGACCGCGTCGAAGCCCTGGGCCACGAGCTGACCGAGGTGCTTGAGGACGGCGCCGTCGTGGTAGGCGTGCTGAAGGGGTGCCTTCCCTTCATGGCCGACCTGGTGCGTGGCATCCACCGCGACATCGAGGTCGACTTCGTGGCCCTGAGCTCCTTCGCCCCCGACAGCGGCCGGATCCGCCTGACCCGCGACGTCGTGGCCGACGTAGCGGGTCGACAGGTGGTGCTGGTGGAGGGGGTCGTCGACACGGGCTTCAGGCTGGACTTCCTACGCCGCCACCTGCTGGACCACGGACCTTCGGAGGTGCGGGTCTGCACCCTGTTCGACCGTTCAGACCGGCGGGTCCTGCCGGTAGCCGTGGACCATGTGGGCTTCGTGTTCGACGAGGGCTTCGTCGTGGGCTACGGCCTCGACCACCAGGGGATCTTCAGGAACCTGCCCTGTGTCGTGGCCGTGGACCTTCCCTTCCTGGAGGAGGAGTGGGCGCAGGGAGGATCGGAGATGGCCGACGAGGTGTTCCGGCTGGCGGGCAGCAGCATCAGGACAGGTCCGGGTCCGTCCCCCGGGGGCGGCACTATGGTGCCGGCGTGAGAAGTCGAGGGATGCTTCCGATCCGGAGCGGGGCGGGAGGGATGCGGCCTTGATCCCCATGAGGATCGTGGGCGTCCAGGAGGTCCTGCCCAGCAACACCCCGGTCGTGCTGCTGCGGGAGGAGGACGGCGAGCGGCTGCTCCCGATCTTCATCGGCGTCGCCGAGGCCACCGCCATAGGGCTGGTGCTGGCCGGTCAGGAGCCACCGCGCCCGATGACCCACGACCTGATGGCGATGCTCCTGGAGCGCCTCTCGGCGGAATTGGGCGAGGTGAGGATCACCGAGCTGAGGGACCGCACCTTCTACGCCGAGCTGCACATGGGAGGCCCCGGAGGGGACGAGGTCGTCTCCTGCAGGCCATCGGATGCCATAGCCCTGGCGATACGGGTCGGAGCCCCCATCTTCGCGGCGGAGGAGGTCCTGGACGAGGCCGGCTACATGGCACCCCTCGACGACAGCGGCCAGGCGGTTCCGGCTGCCGAGGCACAGGTGGAGGAGTTCCGGGAGTTCCTGGACAAGGTCAACCCGGAGGACTTCGCCGGCGAGGAGTGACCGCGACGGTCGACCGGGAGCCTCCACGGTTCAGGCCGGTCCACGCTGTTGCATGGCCCGTTTCGGGGTCCGGACCACGGTGTTTGACCAGTTGGTCAGGTCCACCTAGTCTGGATGGCAAGTCACAGGGGTGTAGTTCCGAGCGTGTAGCCCTCCCAGCCCGGGAGGGCGGCAGAGTCGGTGCCGGACCCTGACTGGAGAGGGGAACGAGGTGGAAGCCACCGAATACCCAGACGGGTACAGCTCGAAGCAGACTGCCGAGATCGTCGGGGTCACGTACCGGCAGCTCGACTACTGGACCCGCACAGGTCTGATTCAGCCCGCCATCGCCCAGGCGGTGGGCAGCGGCAGCAGGCGCAGGTACGACTACCGCAACCTGCTCGAGCTGAAGGCCATCAAGAACCTGCTCGACGCCGGCATACGCCTGGAGCTGGTACGGGAGGTCTTCGAGTACCTCAGCGAACACCTCGACGAGGACGTCACGAAGGTCAACCTGGTGATCAGCGGGACCAGGTCTGTCGTGGTGCGCAGCGGTGACGAGCTGGTCGACATCCTGAGCAGCGGACAGGGAGTGTTGAACATCCTCCCCCTGTCGGGGGTGAAGGAGGAGCTCGACTCCAAGATCATCGAGCTCTACCCGGAAGGCCGGAGGGCCGCCGGCGAACCGGGCAGCCGGGCGGCCCAGGGCTAGCCCGGGCGACCCGACGACCACCAGGCTGCAGTGGGCGAACTACACCGGCTACCCGGACCTGGGGAGCCAACCGACTTCGCCCACGACTCGGAGCGACGGATAGCCGCGCTGCTCGACTTCTACGGCATCGCCTGGGAGTACGAGCCGCGCACGTTCGTGCTCGAGGAGGCCTCTGACGGCAGCCTGCGGTCTGCCTTCACGCCCGACTTCTACCTGCCCGACCACGACCTCTACCTGGAGGTCACGACGCTCAGGCAGGCGCTGGTGACAAGGAAGAACCGCAAGGTGCGAAGGCTCAGGGAACTGCACCCCGAGGTGCAGGTCAGGGTGCTGTACCGGCGCGACATCGAGCGCCTGTTCGCCAAGCACGCCGCCTGAACGCCGGGCGCCCGGCATGCGGCCGGGCCCTGGAGCCGCCGCCGGTAGCCTCGGCGGCGTGGATCCAAGCGCCGGCCTCTCCCTCTCGCCCCTGGACGGCGTGCACAGGGCAGCCGGGGCCAGGATGGTCGCATTCGGCGGCTGGGAGATGCCGCTCAGCTATCCCTCCGGGACGATCGCCGAGCACATGGCCTGCCGGCAGGGGGCCGCCCTGTTCGACGTGAGCCACCTCGGCACCCTTGAGGTCAGCGGACCGGGGGCGTTCGGCCTCATCCAGGCGGCGCTCTCAAACGACCTGGGGCGGATCGGCCCGGGCCGGGCCCAGTACACGCACCTGCTCTGCGAGGACGACGCCTCTGTCCTGGACGACATCATCGTTTGGTGGCTGGAGCATGAGTGCTTCTGGGTGATGCCCAACGCCTCCAACAACGAGGCCGTCCTGGGTGCGCTGCAGGGGTGCAGGGACGTGGCCGAGGACAGGGCGCTGCTCGCCCTGCAGGGACCCCTGGCGCGTGAGGTGCTCGCCGCGGTCGCACCCGAGGCGGCGGGGGTGGGCCGCTTCGCCGTGGCCGGCTTCGAGTGGCAGGGGGCAGCAGCCGCGGTGGCAGGCACCGGCTACACCGGCGAGGACGGCGTGGAGATCTCGGCCCCGGCGCACACGGCTGCGGGCCTCTGGGAGGCCCTGGTGGCGGCCGGCTCCACCGTCGCCGGCCTCGGGGCGAGGGACACCCTCAGGCTGGAGGCCGGGCTTCCGCTGCATGGGCACGAGCTGGGTCCCGGCATCACCCCCCTGGATGCCGGCCTCGGGTGGTCCGTGGGCTGGGACAAGCCCGCCTTCCGCGGCAGGGAGGCCCTGCTGGCAGCCAGGGAGGCAGGGCCAAGGCTCCGCCTGAGGGGGCTCCTGGTGGAGGGAAGGCGCCCGCCCAGGGAGGGCCAGGCCGTCCTGTACAAGGGGGAGGAGGTGGCCACGGTGACCAGCGGCAACTTCTCGCCGGTGCTGGGACAGGGCATAGCAATGTCGTTCCTGCCCGTTGAAATCGCGGATGGTAGCGACGTCGTCGTGTCGCAGCGCTCCGGCACGGCCGCTGCCACGGTGACGGGCCTGCCCTTCGTCTGACGGCCCCTGCTCAGTCGAGGAGGTCGGGCTGGTCCCTCATCACCTGGTCGAAAAGGGGTTGGGCGCTGAACCACCCGGCTGCCGGACCGGCGACCAGCGAGTGGGTGGCCTCGGCGGTTGCAGCGTCGATGCAGACCGGCTGGCCGGCAGCCTCGGCCAGCAACTGGGCCTGACAGGTGCGCTCCATCGTCACGAACAGCCAGGTCGCCTCCTCGACGCTGTGGCCGACGGTGAGGAGGCCGTGGTTCCTGAGGATGACGGCGCTCATTTCGCCCAGGGCGTAGGCGATGCGCTTTCCCTCCTCAGGGTCGTTTACGACACCCGTGTAGTCGTCGAAGAGGGCATGGTCCCTCCAGAAGATGCACGAGTCCTGCGTGAGCGGGTCCAGCAGCCTTCCCAGGGAGGACCAGGCCTTGCCGTGGAGTGAGTGGGAGTGGGCGGCCGCAACAATGTCGGGCCGGGCCATGTGCAGGGCCGAGTGGATGGCGAACGCCGCCCTGTTCACCGACCAGGAGCCCTCCAGCACCTCGCCGTCGTGGCCCACGAGCAGCAGGTCGGACACCCTGATGTGGCTGAAGGGCATCCCGAACGGGTTCACCCAGAAGCAGTCGAGGCGTTCCGGGTCCCGTGCCGTTATGTGGCCCGCCACGCCCTCGCTGAAGCCGAAGCGGCCGAAGATCCTGAAGGCGGCAGCCAGGCGCTGCTTGCGATGTCGCCTCTCGGCGGCGGGGTCCTTGAAGGTGGGCGGCTGGTAGTAGGCGGGCATGTGGGGCACGGACACCTCCGTGGACGCTGGCCTGGTCCGGTGCGCCTTTCTAGCAGCGGGCCCAGTCAGCAGGCGCCTCCGGAGTCCCCAGGGCCGTGCCCCGGGGGCTTGCCTCAGGCCAGGTCGGGAAGGACGTCCAGGGCCCGTTGGCGCAGCCAGTGGTCGGCCAGGACCAGCAGGGCCATGGCCTCGACCATCGGGGTGGCCCTTGGAAGCACGCAGGGGTCGTGGCGCCCGCGGGCCTCGAGGGTCACCGGCTGGTTCCGCCTGTCGACGGTGTCCTGGGCGGAGGCGATTGTGGCGGTGGGCTTGAAGGCGACCCGGAACACGATGTCGGCCCCGTTGGAGATCCCCCCCTGGACGCCACCTGAACGGTTGGAGGCGGTGGCGGGGCCGTCGCCTCCGGGCACGAACGGGTCGTTGTGCTCAGCCCCGGTCATGGCCGCGGCGGCGAAGCCGCTTCCCACGTCGAAGCCCTTCGAGGCGGGCAGGGAGAGCATCGCCTTGGCCAGGTCGGCCTCCAGCCGATCGAACACGGGAGCGCCCAACCCGACCGGGACGTTGCGCGCCACGCAGGTCACGATGCCACCGAGGGAGTCGCCGTCCCGCCTGGCCTCGTCGATGGCGAAGGCCATGGCGGCCGCTGCGTCGGGATCGGGACAGCGCGTCGGGCCCGCCTCGACGTCCTCCCTCGAGACGGAACCCGGGTCGGCGTCGGCGGTGATGGTGTGGACCTGGCTAACCCAGGCCAGGACCTCGACTCCGGCCACCTCGTCGAGCAGGCGCCGTGCCACGGCCCCGGCTGCTACGCGGCCGATGGTCTCGCGGGCGCTGGCACGCCCTCCTCCCCGCCAGTCGCGCACACCGAACTTGGCCTCGTAGGTGAAGTCGGCGTGAGAGGGGCGGTAGAGGTCCCTCAGGTGCTCGTAGGCGCCCGGATCGGCGTCGGAGTTCCTTACCAGGAGGGCCATCGGCGTGCCCGTGGTGACCCCGTCGAACACGCCAGAGAGGATCTCCACACGGTCTGACTCGTCGCGCTGCGTCGTCAGGAGGCTCTGGCCGGGCCGTCGACGGTCCAGGTCCGCCTGGATGTCGTCCGGGTCGAGGCGCAGGCGGGGCGGGCAGCCGTCGACGACCACCCCAACTGCCGGGCCGTGGCTCTCCCCGAAGCTGGAGATGCGGAAGAGGGAACCCATGGTGCTGCCCACGGGACCCGAGCATAGGTGCGGACCCCTTCCGCACAGCAGATCTTTCAGGCCCTCCGGGACGGCTGGTGGCACCGGCGGCGGTTAGCCTCGCCGCCCGTGCCCGACCCGGACCAGACCCTGAACCTCGCCACCGCCTGGGAGGCCGTGGCCGACGCAGTGGGGGACGCACCGGCCCTTGCCACCCCCGCCGGCCACACGTCCTGGTCGCTCTTCGACGAGAGGGCCTCCGGCCTGGCGGCGACGCTCGACGCCCGCGGCCTCGGGGCGGGCTCCAAGGTCGCCCTCTACTGCTTCAACGGATCCGAGTACTCGGAGGCGCAGTACGCGGCATTCAAGGTGCGTGGGGTTCCGGCAAACGTGAACTACCGCTACCTGGGCGATGAACTGGCCTACATCCTCGACAACTCCGACGCCGAGGCGCTCTTCTTCGACCACACCCTGGCCGACCGGGTGGACTCGGTCAGGGGCGACTGCGGGGGCCTGCGCCTGCTGGTACAGGTCGGGGGGACCGACTGCCCCGACTGGGCGGTGTCCTACGAGGAGGCCGTGGCCTCCAGGCCGATGCCCAGGATCCGGCGTTCAGGCGACGACCTCTGGTTCCTGTACACGGGCGGAACGACCGGCATGCCCAAGGCAGTGATGTGGTCGCATGGGAGCCTCCTGGCCAACATGAGGTCCACCTTCGCCTCATTCGGTGAGGAGGTGCCCCGGACGCCTGAGGAGGCCGCAGGGGTGGCCACAAGGGTGGCCGGGGCGGGGGCCGGGATCAGGCAGCTCTGCGCGGCACCGCTCATGCACGGGACCTCCGGCCTCAGCAGCCTGGCGACGCTCAGCCACGGGGGCATGGTCGCAACGCTGCCTGCCGGATCGTTCGGCCCCGATGAACTGTGGTCGGTGGTGGAGGCGGAGCGGATCACGCTGGTGACGATCGTGGGGGACGCCTTCGCCCGGCCGATGCTGGAATCCCTGGACCGGGCTGAGGCCGAGGGCCGGATGTGGGACCTCTCCTCACTACGTCTCGTGCTCTCCTCGGGCGTCATGTTCAGTGCACCGGTAAAGACCGGCCTGCTGGCGCACCACGACTGCACGATCGTGGATGTGCTGGGATCCAGCGAGGGCACCGGGATGGGCCGCCAGGTCTCCTCCAGGGGTGTCCAGGGGGCTGGTACCGCCCGGTTCATGCTGGGCGAGCACGCCAGGGTCTTCACCGAGGAGGGCCGGGAGGTGCTGCCCGGCTCGGGTCAGCGCGGGCTGCTGGCGCTCGGGGAGCCGATTCCGCTGGGCTACTACAAGGACCAGGAGAAGACCGAGGCCACCTTCCCGCTGATCGCCGGCCGGCGCTGGTCGGTTCCCGGCGACTGGGCGGTAGTCGAGGAGGACGGGGCAATCACGCTTCTCGGCCGCGGCTCGGCCTGCATCAACACAGGAGGCGAGAAGGTCTACCCGGAGGAGGTCGAGGAGGCCATCAAGGAGCACCCCGCCGTGGCGGACTGCAACGTCGTCGGAGTCCCCGACGAGAGGTGGGGGCAGGCGGTCGCCGCCGTAGTGGAGCCGGTGAGCGGTTCGGACCTCGACGAGGACGGCGTCAGGTCACATGCCCGCGGACACCTGGCCGGCTACAAGGTCCCCAAGTCGGTCCTTGTGGTCGACAAGGTCCAGCGGGGGCCGAACGGGAAGCCCGACTACGCGTGGGCCCGCGGGCTCTTCGGGGTGGGGGAGTAGTGCCCGCAGGGGCCGTTGTGTCCCCGTCGGCCTTCCGGTTTCTCCGCTCTCAGCGATCGAAGAGGGAGGCCTCCACGACGGGGTTCCACCTTGCCGCTATCTCAGCGTGGCGGCGGGCGATCGGCTCTCCGTAGTCGTCATCGGTGAAGAGCCAGAAGGTCCCGTCCAGGACGGCGTCGTGGACCAACTCGGCCACGGCGTCAGGCGAGTGGCCCGTGGCCGCCATCCACTCGACGAGGGCTGCACGCCGTGCCTCCTCCTCGGCCGATGCCGGCTCGGCCGGGTGGTCGGTGAGGGCCTCGGGCCGGTTCCTCGAGGAGGTCAGGATGTTGGTGGCGACTATCCCGGGGCAAAGGCAGGTGACCCCCACCGCCGAACCCTCGGCCGCCAGCTCGTGGTGCAGGGTCTCCGCGATCGCCGCTACGGCGTGCTTGGAGGCGTTGTAGGGACCCAGCCCGGGATATGAGGTGTGTCCCGCAACCGACGAGGTGATGACCACATGTCCCTCGTCGGCTGCCAGCATGCCGGGCAGGAAGGTGGTCAGGCCGTGGACCACCCCCCACAGGTTCACCCCGAGCACCCACTGCCAGTCGGCGAGGGAGGCCTGTGCGATCTGGCTGCCTGCCCCGACGCCGGCGTTTAGGCAGACCAGGTGTGGTTGTCCGAGCGCCCCAACCACCTCATCGCCGAGGGCTGCCATGGACTCCGGGTCGGAGACGTCGCAGTGGACGGCCAGGACGCCTGCGGGCGCCCCTCCCAGGCCAGCCGCGGCCTCGGCCAGGGCTGCCGGCTCGATGTCGGCGATGGCCACCGACATGCCCGCGGTCAGGAACCTCCTGGCGAAGGCCAGGCCCAGCCCCGACGCGCCCCCCGTCACCACCGCGATCCTGCCCTCAAGTGCCTCCACGGCCACCGTCCCCTCTCGCTGCTCCCGGCTGGCCCGGGCCCCGATCCGTCACAGTTCCAGCAGGGCCTGCTCGAGGACCTCGGGCATGGCCGGATGCACGTAGAGCTGGCCCCGGGCCATCTGGTCGACGGTCAGGCCCAGCGCCATCCCCTGGATCAGCTGCTGCACGAGGGTGGGAGCCTGTGGGCCGATCACGTGGGCTCCGAGGAGCAGGCGCGTCTCGGGGTCGGCGAGCACCTTCACGAAGCCGGTGGTGTCCTCCATGGCCCAGCCGTAGGCGATGTCGGAGTAGTCCCGGAGGCCCAGCAGGTAGGGCCTTCCCGCGTCGAGCAGTTCCTGCTCCGTGCTGCCGACGCTGCCGATCTGGGGATGCCCGAAGACAGCGTGGGGGGTGAGGGGGAGGTCCATGGCCCGCAGGTCCTCGGGGTGGAGGAGGTTGTGGGCCACGATGCGCGCCTCGGCGTTGGCTGTGTGCTTCAGCTGGGCCGGGTTGGTTATGTCGCCCAGGGCCCAGACGCCCTCCGCCGAGGTGCGCAGGTACTCGTCGGTGGTGACCAGGCCTTTGACGTCAGTCGCGATCCCACCCACCGCCACCTCCAGGGTGTCGCTGTTCGGGCGCCTTCCCGTGGCCACGAGGAGGTCGTCGCAGGCGATGCGGCTGCCGTCGTCCAACTCCAGGTCGAAGCCGCCGTCATGGGCCACGTTCCGCAGGGTCCTCCCCAGGCGCAGGTCCAGTCGCTCCGAGTAGATCTCGGTAATCCGTTCCCTGATGGAGTGGTCGGCGCCGCGCAGCAGCCTGTCACCCCTGTGTATGACGGTCACCGAGGAGCCCAGGGCGTCGAAGACGTGCGCCATCTCCAGCGCTATGAAGCCCCCACCCAGGATGGCCAGGTGCTCCGGGAGGGCGTCGACGCGCATCACCGAGTCGGAGGTGTGGAACGGGCTCTCCGCAAGGCCCGGAACGTCCGGGACCGTTGGGCGCCCGCCGGCGGCCAGCACAACCTGTGCAGCGCTGACCTGCTGGCCGTCCAGTTCCAGGCAGCGGTCGCCGACGAAGCGGGCGCTGCTTTCGTAGACGGTCATGTCCGGGAGGCCCACGCGGTAGTCGCGACCGCTCTGGGCCATCGGGTCGATCCTGTCGAAGATACGGTCCCTCAGGGCCGGCCAGTCGGCCCCGTCAAAGCCGGTCCGAAGCCCCAGGGCGGCACCGTGCCGCGCTGCCAGGGCCGTGTCGGCGGCGTGGACCAGCATCTTGGACGGAATGCAGCCGCGGTTCAGGCAGGTCCCGCCGAAGGTCCAGGGCTCGGCGATGGCGACGTCGAGGCCCGCGTACTCCGGGCCGGGGATCGTGTTGCCCGAGCCGGCTCCGATTATGAGTATGTCGTGGTGGGGCACCGGTCAGCTCCGGTTGGGTAGGGAGCGGTTCGAGCAGTTCGTCACCGTCAGTTCCTCGGCACGTCCTCCCAGGCGGCCCCCTTGAAGGGGTCTGGCTCCTTGGGTAGGCCGAGCACCCGCTCGCCGATGATGTTGCGCTGGACCTCGTCGGTGCCCCCGGCGATGCTGATTCCCGCGGCGGCCAGGCAGTGGTGGGCCCAGCGGGCGCCGGCCTCCTCCTGGTGCTCCCACGCCTGGCCAGACGCCCCCACGAGGTCCATGGACACCCGCCGCACCTTCCGTGCCAGCAGGGCCCCGTTCAGCTTGGCTATGGACCCCTCCGGCCCGGGTACCCGGCCGGCCCTCGCTGCATCGCGGATCCGCTGCCCTATGTACCCCTTGATCTGCTCGGCGATCCAGAGGTCGGCCAGGCCCTGCCTGACCACGGCATCGCCAGAGAGGCCCAGCCTGTGGGCCAGGTCGACGAGGCCACGCGCGACCCGTTCGCCTCCGAGGGAGCTGGCACCGGCCCCGATCGACACCCTCTCGAACATGAGCATCGCCACCGCCAGGCTCCAACCCTGGTTCAGGTCGCCGACAAGCCAGTCTGCGGGGATGTGGAGGTCGGTGAAGAACACCTCGTTGAAGCCGCTCTCGCCCGACATCTGCCTCAGCGGGCGCACCTCGATGCAGGGGTCCGACATGTCCACGATGAACATGGACAGGCCCCGGTGCTTGGCGAGGCCTGGATCCGTTCGGGCCACGATGATCCCGAAGTCACAGTACTGGGCGCCCGAGGTCCAGACCTTCTGGCCGTTCAGGACCCACTGGTCGCCATCGCGTTCAGCCCTGGTGGAGAGGCCCGCCACGTCAGAACCAGCTCCGGGTTCGGAGAACATCTGGCACCAGATGCTGCGACCGCTGATGTTGTCGGCCAGGAAGCGCTCCTTTTGGGCATCGGTCCCGAACTGGTTGAGCACCGGCAGGCACATGCCGTGCGAGATGGCGAAGGGGGCGTTGGGCAGGTACCACTGGCGGGAGAGCTCGTCGAAGGCCTCCTGATGGGCCCGGGTCAGCCCTGCCCCGCCGAACTCCTTCGGATAGGTGAGCCCCGCCAGCCCTGCAGCGGCCAGGGCGGCCTGGAAGGCCCTCGCCGCCTCGATGTCGCCCGGGTCGGGCGCCCCGCCGGGTTCGCGGCGCGGGCGGCAGTTGGCGGAAAGGAAGGCTGCTGCACGGTCCCGGAATGCCTGGATCTCCTCTACCCCGGTCTCCTCCAGGTCCAACTCGGCCATGTCGCGCACCGTATACGGCGGCACGGTGGGGGGTTGAGCCCGGCGGCTACGCCAGGCTTCCGACGGCCGGACAGGAGCACACCAGGTTCTTATCGCCGAAGGCCGAGTCGACGCGTGCCACTGGTGGCCAGTACTTGTCGCCCGGCGGAACCGAACCCGGGTGGACGGCGACCAGCCTGTCGTAGGGGTGCTCCCAGGGCCCGGCCACGGCGGCGGCGGTGTGGGGGGCGTTCACGAGGGGGTTGTCGTCGGCAGGCCAGGTGCCGTCGGCGACTAGCCGGGCCTCGCCGGCAATCGCGACCATGGCGTCGCAGAAGCGGTCCAGTTCTGCCAGGTCCTCAGACTCGGTCGGCTCGACCATGAGGGTGCCGGGGACCGGAAAGGAGACAGTGGGGGCGTGGAAGCCGTAGTCGATGAGGCGCTTGCATACGTCCTCGGCCGAGACCCCGAACTCCTGGAGGGGTCGAACGTCCAGGATGCACTCGTGGGCCACCATGCCCCCGGATCCCGCGTAGAGGACTGGGAAGTGTTCCCCGAGGCGGGCTGCGACGTAGTTGGCCGAGAGGATCGCCACCTCGGTAGCCGTTCTGAGGCCCCTGGCGCCCATGAGCCGGATGTAGGCCCACGAGATCGGAAGGATCCCGGCCGAGCCGTAGGGCGCGGCCGAAACGGCCCCGATGCCGGTGGCCGGTCCCGCCTCAGGAACCACGGGGTGGTTCGGCAGGAACGGAGCCAGGTGCTCCCGTACGGCGACCGGCCCGACGCCGGGGCCGCCACCGCCGTGGGGGATGCAGAAGGTCTTGTGGAGGTTCAGGTGGGAGACGTCGGCCCCGAAGCTGCCCGGTGCGGCCAGGCCCACCATGGCGTTCAGGTTGGCCCCGTCCAGGTAGACCTGACCACCTGCATCGTGGACGATGTCGCAGACGTCGACGATCAGCGGTTCGAAGACGCCATGGGTGGAGGGGTAGGTGACCATCAGGACGGCGAGGGTCCGGCTGTGCTCGGCCACCAGAGCCGACAGGTGGTCCAGGTCGACGTTGCCGTCGTCGTCACAGTCCACCACCACGACCTGCATGCCTGCCATCACGGCGCTGGCAGCGTTGGTTCCGTGGGCGGATGCCGGGATCAGGCAGGTCCGTCGCTCCACATCGCCGCGTGAGTCGTGCCAGGCGCGCACCGCCAACAGCCCGGCCAGTTCCCCCTGGGAGCCGGCATTCGGCTGGAGGGACACGGCCGCGTAGCCGGTGACGACGCAGAGCATGCGCTCCAGGTCGCCGATCAGCTTGAGGTAGCCGGAAGCCTGCTCCCTCGGGGCGTACGGGTGGAGGCCGGCGAACCCAGGCCACGAGATCGGGGCCATCTCGGTGGTGGCATTCAGCTTCATCGTGCACGAGCCGAGCGGGATCATCGTCCGGTCGAGGGCCAGGTCCCGGTCGGCCAGGCGGCGCAGCCAGCGCAGCATGGAGGTCTCGCTGTGGTGGGTCGTGAAGAACTCGGACGTGCAGTAGTCCGAGGTCCGGTTGGAAGTCGGTGGGATGGAGGCCCCCGCAAGGTCGTCCAGCTGGTCGACGTCGGCGGCTTCGACGCCGAACGCCCTCAGCACGGCCTCGACGGTTCCGTTGTCGCTGGTCTCGTCAAGGCTGATACCGACCGTGTCGCCGTCGAGGAGTCGCAGGTTGATGTCCTGGTCGAGGGCCGCTGCCAGGAGGGCGTCCGCCTGCCCGGGAGCAGTGACCGTGACGGTGTCGAAGAAGTGCTCGTGGGCGACCATGAACCCGGCCTGCCGCAGTCCGGTGGCGAGGGCCCCGGCCAGCCGGTTCACGCGTTCTGCGATCCTCCGGAGGCCTTCGGGTCCGTGGTAGGCGGCGTAGAGGGCCGCCATGACGGCGAGCAGCACCTGGGCGGTGCAGATGTTGGAGGTCGCCCTCTCGCGCCTTATGTGCTGTTCACGCGTTTGTAGCGCCAGGCGGTGGGCGACGCCGCCAGCAGAGTCCACCGAGGTTCCCACCAGGCGACCGGGGAGCATCCGCCGGTGCCTGTCAGCGACGGCCATGTAGCCGGCATGCGGTCCTCCGAAGCCCATGGGGACCCCGAAGCGCTGCGCCGAGCCGACCACGACGTCAACGCCGTACTCGCCGGGAGGCGTGAGCAGGCAGAGGGCCAGCAGGTCGGCGGCGACCGCAACACCCGTTCCCGAGTTCCGGAGGCGCTCCACCGTCCCCTCGAGCGGCCGAATGCGTCCGCTGGAACCGGGGTACTGGAGTAGAGCCCCGAAGAACCCTCCGTCGGCCTCCAGGTCGGCGGTCACCGGGTCCTCGACCAACACCTCGATTCCGATCGGCCTGGCCCGGGTCAGGACCACGTCGAGCACCTGGGGATGGCAGTCCGGGTCCACGAGGAAGCGCCTTCGGTCACCCTTGTGGACGCGGTCCAGGAGCGTCATGGCCTCGGCCGCAGCGGAGGCCTCGTCGAGGAGGGAGGCGTTGGCAATGTCCATCCCGGTGAGGTCGGCGACCATGGTCTGGAAGCCCAACAGCACCTCCAGGCGACCCTGGGAGATCTCGGCCTGGTACGGCGTGTACGCGGTGTACCAGGCGGGGTTCTCCAGGACGTTGCGGAGGATCACCGCCGGCGTGTGGGTGTCGTACCAGCCGGCCCCAATGAGGCTGGTCAGCACGCGGTTCCTTCCCGCCAGTTCCCTCAACTCGTCCACCACCACGTCCTCTGAGAGGGGCCCGGGCAGGTCCAGGTCGCCTCCACTCCTGATCGAGTCGGGAAGGGCCCGATCGACGAGTTCCTCCATGCTGGCCACGCCGACCACGTCGAGCATGGCGGCGATCTCGTCGGCATCCGGCCCGACGTGTCGTCCGATGAAACTGTCGTGGGCGGCGAGGTCGTCCAGGCTGGAACGGGTGTCGGGGCTTGTCTGTGTCACCTTCGGGCTCCGGTCGGGGTCGGGTCGCGTAGCAGGTCGTCGCGCCCTCCTCTGTCCGAAACCTGAGAGATGGACCGGGTCCGGCCTGGGCCGGCCCGGCTTGCCCCGTCGGTGGACCGGCAGGCCGGTCGCTCTCCAGAGTTGCCAGCCCCCGCGGTCCAGTCGCCTGAGAGTTTCCGAGGGCGGTTGCTCCTTCGGCGCCCCGGTCCAGCCGGGGTCTCTCCCACAGGGGTGTTGTCAGCGGTCCCTAGGGTACACGGCGGGACTGCAGGGGGGTGCCTCCCGCTCCGCGGCTCGGGCCGGGGATACCGTCTGACCGGAACCAGGATCCGAGGATCGGGGAAGTTGTGGCTGGAACGGGAATGACACACACCGTGACACCCCGCCAGGGAATGCCGGGTGGCCGAACGGCGGTCCCGTCCTGGGGGCCGTGGGCACCGTGACCCCGTCTCTGGTGGTCCTGGCCGGAGGCCTGGGATCACGGTTCGGCGGGGACAAGCAGCTCGTCGGGGTCGGCCCGGGCGGCGAGGCCTTCCTCGACTACGCCATCCGCGACGCCCTCGCAGCGGGGGTGGAGAGGATCGTGCTGGTTGCCCGTAGCGACATCCACGACCTGCTCGAGGCCCACCTGCTTCACCAGCACGGCCCCTCTGCAGGGGTTGCCATCGTGCACCAGGACTCCTTCGGGCCCCCCAGGGACAAGCCCTGGGGCACCGGGCACGCCCTCCTGGCTGCCGCCGAGGTGCTGGAAGGGCCCGTGGTGGTCATGAACGCCGACGACCACTACGGGCCGACGGGGGTCGGGACGGTGGTCGAGGCGCTCGTGGAGCGGCGCTGTGAGAGGGCGGTGCTGCTGGCGTTCGAGCTGGCCGTGACGCTCTCAGCCTCAGGGCCGGTCTCGAGGGGGGTCTGCACGGTGGAGGACGGTCGTCTGGCCGGCCTGGTCGAGACCCACGGGATACGGAGGGATGGCGGGGTCATCAGGTCGGCCCGACCCGAGGGCACCCTGGCTGCCGACACCCCCGTGTCCATGAACCTGTGGGGGCTTCCCGGAAGGGTGCTGGAGGGGCTGGCCGGACAGTGGAGGGCCTTCCACGCAGAGCACGGTTCCGACCCCTCGGCCGAGTTCCTGCTGCCCGTGGCTGTCGAGGAACAGCGTGCCGCAGGCCGGATCGGCGTCGACGTGCTCCGTTCGCGGGAGAAGTGGATCGGCATCACCAACCGGGACGACCTTGAGCTGGCCCGCCGGGAGTTCCCGCCGGTCGACCCGCAGGGAAGCTGAGAGGCTTCACCGCGGAGGCAGATGGGGTGCGGCTGCCGCCGGTCCCTGGGCTATAGCCGGTCGGTGCCGGCCTCCAGGCCGGGCAGCTGAACCTGCAATTCGAAGCCCCGGGCTGCTGCGTCCTCGAGCACCAACTGCTCGCAGGCCAGCCAGTCCTCGGCCCTGGGCCCCTCCAGGTGCCGGTTGTAGGGGGCGTCGAATACCACGACCCGGTTGCCCGAGGCCCTCAGGGCGTCGACGTTGTGGGGTCCGTCGTCGATGTAGAGGTCGGCCTCGACCTCTGGCTTGGCCCCCAGGAAGCAGATGTCGCGGTAGGGGATGCTGGCGCGGTCCAGCCACCCGACGGTGTCGGCGATGGCCGTGGCGTGGGTCCAGTTGACGTAGAGCCTGTGCGTGATCACGCGAATCCACACGCCGATGTCAGAGAGCCTCCACAGGGCCTCGGCAGCACCCTCGATCACGGGCATGGAGCGCAGGATCCGGTGTTCGGCCACGGCCAGCTGGTGCAGCCTCTCGAAGTCATCGGGAGTGAGGCCCCATTCCTTGAAGTCCCAGGAGCGGAGCGTCGGCAGAGACTCCTCCTTGACGCCCGTCTCCAGCGCCACGACGGTGCGGAAGGCCGCCGTGTAGTCGCCGCAGACACCATCCAGGTCGACGCCTAGGACGTAGGGCCGATCGGCCTGGGAGGCGCTCATCGCCGGCCCGCTCGGGGTCTCATCGCGGGCAGGGTAGGCGTAGGCGTCGGCGCCGCAAAACGGCGGAAGCCCCGCCACCATGGGGTGGCGGGGCTTCCGACTGGCGAACAGGTCAGCGGGCGACGCCCTTGCCGAGTGCGCTGATCGCAGCGTCCTTGATCGGGATGAAGCCGACGATCGCGAGCGCCGTGCCGACATCCGAGCCGAAGTCGCCGAGGCCCAGGACCTCCGTGGAAGCTCCGAAGCCGAAGCCGCCGACGTCGCTGATCAGGACGAACAGATACGCCCAGATCAGGGTCAGGTTGGGACCGACTATCGGCAGGCCCTTCAGCATGCTGTTGACACTCACGGTGTCCAGGATGCTGTCGAGGACTGCCACTACACCCTGGAACACGATCGCCATGACGATCAGGGTGAGGATGGTTGCCATCATGATGGTGTACCCCTTTTTGTTGTCAGCCGCCGGAACGTCATCGAACCGGAGCGGGTTGTCTGCATCAACGGTAGGAGCCTTGCACGAATTGCCGGTGGATTCCAGCGAAACATATTCGCAACATGTAAGCGCCTTGTGTTGCGATCGTGTAACATCCCCGCCCCTTCCGGAAGCCGGCCGATGGCAGCCCGACCGGGGGTCACGACCGAGGTCCTGAGGCACCGGGGCGTTCCGCGGGCCGGTGCCGCCCCTGCCTCCGGTCGGGGGGTGTCTGGGCTGTCGCCCCAGTCGGCCGCGCCTCCACCGTCCCCTGGAGATCGGGCGGGGTTCCGGCTGAGTCTCATTGGCCGGGTCGCCGGACCTGCTCCCGGCTTTTCGGAAGGGTGGGGCGAGGTTCCGGCTGAGTCCCATTGGCCGAGTCGCCGGACCTGCTCCCGGCTTTTCGGAAGGGTGGGGCGAGGTTCCGGCTGAGTCCCATTGGCCGAGTCGCCGGACCTGCTCCCGGCTTTCCGGAAGGGTGGGTAGTCCAGCCGGAGCGGTCCCTCCCACGGGCCCGCCTGTGTCGGTCCCAGTTGGGAGTGTCGACCCGGCGTGGCCGAACCGATGCCGGTCGCCGCAGCCCGGACGCGGAAACGGCTCCGAGTAGCCTCCCGGCGAACCGGTCAACTCCTCGGAGCCGCTCCTGTCGTTCCACTTCCACCCGGCGAGCCGTCCCGTCGGACGACACGCACCCGGAGCCGGACCCGTGAGGGCCCCGCTCTGACCCGGACCCGGGCGACCCGTCAGCCCCCGGCCCCGCGCCCGGCTCGACCACCAGCCCCCGGCGGGGCCCAGGCGCACCGGCCCACCCAGTGCCCGACGGCACCGGAGGAACCCCGTGCGACCCGACACTCCGGCCCCGGTCACACGCCCCGCTGCCGCCGCCACCCGTCGGTGGCGGAGGAGCCCGGCGTGGCCCGGACCCGGTTGGAGCCTCGTCCGGCTGGTTCGTCCCGGGCCTTGCGGCCCGGACCGGCCCTGCCGGCCTCGGCACCTCCGTGCCTGTGGCCGACCCGCTGTTCCCTCTCGGCAACAGCATGGTTGCGGTCCTCCCCGAACACTTCTCCGGGGCTTCCCCAGGGTCTCGACTCCCACGACGATCCTGGAACTTTCGCTCGTTCCCGTCGGTGGGTGCCGGTTCCATCCGGTTCCGGTTCCCTTCGCCGTGTTCGGCGTGGAGGCATATTGGCCCTGCCCCGGGGGCCAGTCAATCCAAACTGGGGGAATCCCCAAGGGTTGCACTGATATCCCCAGCAGGAGCCGCCGATGTTCACAGGTAATCCACAGAAACGGGGCCGGACGGCGGCCTTTGGGTCCCCGGAGGGGATGGTGAGCCTGCCAGGACCCGACCGCTCGCGGCTGTGGGGCGGGCGGGGGCCTCAGCCGGCCAGGGCCACTCCGGCCAGGAGCGCACCCAGGGACGTGAGCAGGCCCAGCGCCCCGGTGACCCCCCGCAGGGCGGGCGAGGCGGTGGTGGAGTGCACGAGTGCCGAGCCGCCCGACAGTCCCACCAGGGTCAACTTCACGAGGAGGGTCGTGAGGTAGGCGGCATCGCGACCTGTCAGGCCGACGTCCGCCAGGTTCCAGAGCCCGGTGACCACCGCCAGGGCGAAGAAGGACCAGGCGATCCGGCCGAACCGGTTGGCTGCCAGGCGGGGTGCGTCGGGACCCAGCCTGCGCAGCACCGGCACAAGGCCCACCATCGTGAACTGTCCACCCACCCACCCGCACACGCCCAGCAGGTGGAGGAAGAGGCGGAGTTCGTGCAGTCCCAGGTCAGCCATCGGCGCAGTCTGGCACCTGGGGCCACACAGGTGGCGTGTGACCGGATGCCGGGATCAGGCCCACTGGCCGCGCTCAGTCAGGACATCGCGCAGGAGCGCCGGCCGGTCCGTCATGATCCCGTCCACGCCGATGTCCAGGAGGTTGTGCATCTCACGGGGGTCGTTGACGGTCCACACGTGCACCTGGAGGCCTTGCCTGTGGGCGAATGCCACGCTGCGCCGGTCTACCAACCTGACCCCGGCCGTCCGGACGGGCACCTGCAGGCAGCGCCAGTCGGGAGCGCGGAAGGAGCGGGCGAGGGACGCCATCCGGAACAGGGCTGTTGCCCGCGGCCCGGCAGAGGTGCACAGGCCCGGCCCCAGGATCTCACGGCAGCGGAGCAGGCGCCTGTCGGAGAAGGCGCCGACGCAGACCCGTTCCAGAGCCCCCATCTCCTGCAGGATCCGCGCCAGGGGCTCTACCACTGCGTCGTGCTTGGGGTCGATGTTCACCCTGGCCTCGGGCAGGGCCTCCAGGAGGTCCACGAGGCGGGGGACGGGATGGGTGCCCCCGACCCGGGCCTCTGCCACCTCCTCCCAGCCGAGGTCGGCTATGCGGCCCGAGCCGTCTGTGAGCCGTTCCAGGGACTCATCGTGGAAGGCGACAACCTCGCCGTCGGCCGTGAGGTGGACGTCGGTCTCCAGATAGCGGTAACCAAGGCTGGCGGCGTGTAGGAAGGCGGCCAACGTGTTCTCGGGGAAGGCCCCGCTTCCACCACGGTGTGCGAAGGCCAGTACCCCTTCGTGCTCCAGGAAGGGATGCGGTCGGGTGGCAGCCGGTCGGGCCATCGACCAGAACGTACCCGCCGGCCGCCCGTCACGCGACGCTGGTCCCGGCGGAGGACACGCCCTGTAGCGTGATCCCATGGGCCGGCGGACCAAGATCATTGCGACGATCGGGCCGGCTTCCGAGAGCGAGGCCGTGCTCCGGGACCTTGTGCGGGCCGGAATGGACGTGGCCCGCCTGGGCCTCGCCCACGGAACCTTCGAGGAGGCAGAGGCCCGCCTCGCCGCCATCCGCAGGATCGCCATCGAGGAGGGACGACCCGTCGGGATCCTGGTGGATCTGCCAGGACCGAAGGTCAGGGCCGCCAGCTTCGGGGAAGGCCCGGTCGACATCGTCGAGAACTCCGCCCTTCATCTCACCGTCGGCTCAGGTGCCAGCACGGCCGACAGGATCCAGGTCGACTACGCGGGCCTGCTGGAGGACGTCGTTCCCGGTGACCGCCTCAGCGTCGGCGACGGTCGCGTGATCCTGGAGGTCAGCGACTCCGATGGCGACGCCCTCTCAGCCAGGGTCATGCACGGCGGGGTCCTGAGCGGCCGTCCCGGGGTCCACATCCCCTCGGAGCGGCTGTCGATCTCGACCCCCACGGACGAGGACCTCCTGTCCCTCGAGCGGTTCGTGGACCTTGATGTCGACATGGTCGCCGTGTCGTTCGTCCGCTCGGCCGCCGACATAGAGCGCCTTCCGGTGGAACGCCATCCGGCCGGGCCCCTGGTGGTGGCCAAGGTGGAGACGAAGGCGGCAATCGACGACCTGCCGGGCATCATCGGAGCGTCGGGAGCCGTGATGGTGGCGAGGGGCGACCTGGGCAACGAGTGCAGGCTGGAGGAACTGCCGATCCTCCAAAAGGAGATCATCAGGGAGTGCATCGCCCTCGGGCGTCCAGCCATCACCGCCACGCAGATGCTCGAGACGATGATCACGAATCCGGAGCCGACCCGGGCCGAGGTGTCCGACGTGGCCAACGCGGTCTGGGACGGCTCCAGCGCCGTGATGCTGTCCGGAGAGACCGCCATCGGGACCGACCCCGCCGGGGTGGTGGCCACGATGTCGCGGATCGCGGAGCGGGCCGACGACCAGTTCGACCATCGGGCCTGGGCGGCGGAACTGGCCGACCTGAGGCTCACCGACAGGGAGGACCCGGACACCGCCGTCACCGACGCCATGACCATGGCAGCCTCCAGGGCCGTCGCCGAGCTCGGCATTGGAACGGTGCTGTGCATCTCGGGGAGCGGCTTCACGGTCAGGTCGATGGCCCGGTTCCGGCCCGCCGCCAGGATTCTCGGCCTCAGCGCCAACAGGCGTACCGTCGGCCAACTGACCCTGAGCTGGGGCACCGAGCCCCTGCACCTCTCAGAGGAGGGCTCGATCGAGCAGCGTGTGGCCGGAGCCCTGGTTGCCGCCAGGGACTCGGGCCATGTCGTGCCCGGCGAACTGGTGGGGGTGCTGGCGGGCACGAACGTCCGCGCCAGATCCACGAACGTTCTCCGGCTGGAGCTGGTTCCCGCCGCGGGCTGAGAACCGATCAGGCCTCGCCGCAGCGGGGGTGGCCGGCCGCTGGCACCCGGACCTCCTGGCCCAGCAGGCTGCAGGTGCATGTATCCACGCACTCTCCCAATTGCCCGCGCTGGACCCAGATTCCCAGTGCCAGCAGACCCAGGAGCCCCACCACGAGGATCCTCAACATCAGGCGGCGGACCAGCCTGAGGGCTGCCAGGGCACCGACGACAGCCACGGCGACAGCCACGAGGCCCACATCCTCCAGTCGGGCAGGATCCAGCCAGGTCGGCAGCTCCACCGTCGCAGCCAGGTCGGAAACGGAGATCGGCACCCCGGGAGGCTAGCCACCGGGTGGCACGAGGCCGGGGAGGGCCCCGAGGCGCTTCCATGGGGTGATGGGTAGCCTCCGCCTCCATGCGAGGCTTCCGGCCACCCGTCCCGACCAGTCGTTCCGTTCCTTCGGCAGGCCGGTCCGAGTGACTGGAGGGTCCCAGCCCGTGTTCGCCGGGGCGGTGCTGGCAGGCGGTTCCAGCAGCCGGATGGGAAGGGACAAGGCCGGCCTCACCCCACCGGATGGAGATGGCCGCCCGTTGGTGACGAGGTCGGCTGAGGCCCTTGTGGGCGCCGGCATCGGCGACGTGGTGGTCGTCGGTGGTGACGCCCAGGCCATCGGGTCGCTGGGCCTCGAGTGGGTCGCCGATCGCTGGCCGACGGCCGGTCCCCTGGGAGGCCTCGTGACGGTCCTGGCAGAACTCGGAGGAGGGGGCGCCTCGCACGCGGTCGTGCTGGCGTGTGACCTGCTGGCTCCGAACCCCGACTCGGTCCTGGCGGTCATGGCAGCCACCGTCGGGAGCCCCGGGCGGGTGACCGTGCCCCTCGTGGAGGGACGGAGGCAGTGGATGCATGCCTGCTGGCCGGTCTCGAGCCTCCCTGTTCTCCAGGCGGGCTTCTCGGAAGGGGAGCGGTCCCTGCACCGGTTGGCGGTGGCGATCGGAGTTACCGACGTGGCCGGCATCGACCCGGCCTCGGTGGCAGACGCGGACAAGCCAGGGGACCTGCTGAGGCCGGACAGCAGCGCAGGGAGCGGCGACCGGTAGGGTTGCTGGCTGTCCAGCAGCGGGAGCAGGTCAGGAGCCCATGCCTACACCCGAGGTCGATGTCGAGGCACTTGACGGGCTCCTCGCCTCCGGTGCACAACTTGTCGACGTGCGACAGCCCGAAGAGTACGCGGCGGGGCGGGTCCTCGCTTCCCGCAACATCCCCCTCGAGAACGTCCCGGAACGGCTCGAGGAGATCCCTGCCGGCACGACCGTCTACGTCGTGTGTGCCAGGGGGGGCCGGAGCCGTGCAGCGGTGGCGTACCTGCGACAGCAGGGGTTCGAGGCCGTGAACGTCCGGGGTGGGACCACCGGCTGGGCCGAGAGCGGCAGGCCCCTCCACTCCGGAGACCGGTCCTGAGCACCACCCCAGCCACCACCTGGAGACTCCTCACCCGACAGGAGGAGTTCGGCGACCTCCTGGCGGAGCTCGCCGACGAGGAGCGGGTCGCCGTCGACACCGAGTTCCACCGGGAGCGGACCTACTTCCCGAAGGTGGCCCTCGTCCAGTTCGCCTGGTCGGGGGGCCTGGCCCTCGTGGATCCACTCGAGGTGGACCTGGGGCCACTCGCGGGTCTGCTGGAGTCGGAGATCCTCTGGGTGATGCACGCGGCCAGCCAGGACATCGAGGTCTTCCAGAGGGCCTGCGGAGCCGCCCCCAGGCACCTCTTCGACACCCAGCTGGCTGCCGGCTTCGTCGGCCTCTCGTCGCCGTCGCTGGCGGCGCTCCACGAACGCGAGCTGGGGATCAGCCTCGCCAAGGGCGACCGGCTGACGGACTGGCTGGCCCGCCCCCTGACCGACTCACAGCTGGCCTACGCGGCGTCAGACGTGGCACACCTGCTGGAGATCCACGAGCGGTTGACAGCGGACCTTGAGGGCAGGGGACGGCTGGCCTGGGCCCTCGCCGAGTGCGAGGAGCTGCTGGAACGGGAAGGCACCCGGCGCGACCCGGCTGAGGCATGGCGGAGGATCAAGGAGGCCAGGAACCTCGGCGGACGGGCCGGGAAGGTGGCCAGGGCCGTGGCGGCCTGGAGGGAGCGCAGGGCGGCCGAGGTGGACATTCCGGTCCGCCACGTCCTCCCGGACCTGGCGGTGGTGGCGATAGCACAGCGCGCCCCGGCGAGCATCCGGGAGCTGGAAAGGGTCAGGGGGGTGGACGGGAGGCACCTGAAGGCCGGACCGGCTGAGGGAATCCTCGAGGCCGTGGCCTCAGCGGACCGGCTCCCGCCCGTCGCCGAAGCGGACCGCCGGCAGAGGAGCCGGCCGAGGGACATGCGGGCAGCGGTGACCCTCGTGTCGGCGTGGGTGGCCCAGTTGGCCCGGGACCTCGAGATGGACCCTGTGCTCGTCGGAACGAGGTCGGACATCGAGGCCCTCGTGGCCGGCGACGCCGATGCCAGGATGTGCTCGGGTTGGCGCCACGAGCTGGTGGGCGAGCCGGTCGACGAGCTCCTCTCGGGCAGGTCGGCACTGGCATTCGACGGCAAGGGCGGCCTGCTCCTGGTGGAGCGGCAGGCCTGAGGCCCAACACGCCCTCCTCCCGCTGGACGGCGAGGGCCATCCCATGGGTAGGCTCTAGCCCCGTTCGCAACACGACCCGGGAGTACCTGCGGTGAAGAAGGGCCGACATCGTCGCTTCGAGGAGGCGCGCGCTCTGAAGCGCAACCAGGACCTCGACCTCGACTCCATCTTCGACAGCCTCACCACCGACGACGACCGGTCCGACACCGGCGAGTCGGACGCGTTCGAGGCGTGGGCGGACGAGTTCGAGGAGGAAGCGGGCCACGACCCCGGGCGGAGCCCAGAAGCCGACCGGGCCTGAACCCGGGCCTTCCCGGCAGGGGTGGGTCAGCCCCCGGTCTCGTCCAGGATCTCGTCCAACTTCAGGATGTCGTCCTCGTTCAGGACGCCTATGAAACCCTGGTTGGCGTCGGTCACGGCCAGGACGTCAACACCGAAGTCCTCCATGGCCATGATGGCGTCGCGCAGGGTCCAGGCCGGCAGAACCGCCGGCAGGTCGGTCCGCAGCATCTGGCTGACCGGAGTGGAGTCCCACTCGGACCTGTCCAACTCGGACACCTCGGAGAGGCTCACCATCCCCAGGTAGTCGCCGCCGTCCACGACCGGGACGGACCGCTGGCGTCGGGCCAGGACGTGCAGGTAGACGAACTCGGCGGTGGTGGCGTCAGGAGGAACCGTCAGCACATCGGTGGTGAGGGCCGAGGTGACCGGGAGCGTGAAGCGCCGCTCGAGGTGTCCGAGGCGGACGCTCTGCTGGTGCTCCGCCACCGATGACGGCCCTGCCACCACCTGGCTGACGGCGGCGGCCACGAGGGCCGGGACAACGAAGGATCCACCGGAGACCTCTGCCACGAACATCACAGCTGCGATGGGCGCCCTGTAGCCGGCGCCCAGGAATGCGGCCAGGCCCAGGGTGGGGTAGAGGCCGGGACGGTCGCTGTCGAGGAACTGCCCCGTGAGCTGGCCGAGGATCACCCCCTGCACTGCGAGTGGGATGAACAGGCCGCCGACCCCGCCGGAACCCAGGGTCACGAGGGTGGAGGCCATTCGGATTCCGAACAGCAGGGCGATGAGGCCGATTCCGTGGTCCGGTCCGACCACCCAGTCCATCGCCTCGAACCCCGGGCCTATCGTCAGGGGCGAGTCGAACAGCAGGTCGGACACCAGCGCAAGTGCGGCCAGCAGGGCCCCCCCCAGCAGCACCCGCGGGACGAAGGCCGTCTGCTTGGCACGGGCCTTGGACCAGCGCACCAACCAGGCCATGGAGCGTCCGCCCAGGCCGGCCAGGAGGCCCAGCAGGATCGCCCCGAAGACATCCTCGGTCTGGACCCCGGTGAAGAAGGCGGAGAGGTCGTCGACGTTGAACCAGAGCCGGTCCTGGTCCATGCCGAGGCGGTTGGCCGGGTTGTTGAGGAAGGGGACGACGGCCCCGGAACCGACCATGTTTATGTAGACGACGTAGCTGGTCGCCGCAGACAGCAGCGACGGCAACAGCGCCCTACGGTTGACGTCGTCGCGGTAGGGGGCCTCCAGGGCGAACAGCACACCCGTGGCCGGCGCCTTGAAGACAGCGGCCACACCGGCTGCCGCACCGGCGGTCAGGAGCACCTTGACGTCGTCGCGGCTCAGCCAGCGCATGAACCTGTTGCGGACCTCGAGGCCCACGGTGGCCCCCGTGTAGATCGAGGGACCCTCGAGGCCGAGGGATCCACCCAGGCCTATGGTCGCCACGCCGGCCAGCAGCTTGCAGGGCAGGTCGCGCAGGGGCAGGCGGGGGGAGCGTTCGTGGAAGGCCCTGATGAACTCGTCGGAGGTGGTCGGGGTGGCCCTCCGGCCCGGGTAGCGCAGGATCAGCGCCGCCAGCATCAGGCCCACGGCAGGGGCCGCTGCCACCTGCCACAGGGGACGCCCGTGCAGGCGGTGCAGCAGCACGTCCTCGGTCAGGAACTCGAAACCGGCGATCAGGAGCGCGACCACGACCCCCGTCGCCACCGAGAGGGCCAGAACGGGGGTGTTGCCGCGGGTGGCAATCGTCCTGATCCTGCTCACGGGTAACTTCCTACACCCTGGTGGCACGCCTTCCTCGGACGGAGGGGGCGGGAACCTCCACCCACGCGCCTACGAGGCACCCGGTGCATCCATGTGGCCGCTGCTCCGGGCAGAATGGCCGGATGCCGAACGCCGCCCGAGGAACCGAGGAGGCGCTCCTCGCCGATCTGGCGGAGGCCGTCGGGGCCGACAGCGTGGCCGCCGGCGACGGAGCGGTCCGCCTCTACAGCCGCGACAGCTCCATCATCGTCGGCGGGCGTTCTGGCCCCGTCTGCTTCCCCGACACGGCGGAGCAGGTGGCAGCCTGTGTGAGGGCGGCGGTCGCCCACGACCGGGCCTTCGTGGCCAGGGGAGCGGGGACCGGCCTGTCGGGTGGCGCCGTGCCGTGCGACGAGCCCGTCGTGATCACGACGACGCGCATGGACCGGGTGCTGGAGGTGGACGAGGAGCGCCGCCTGGCATGGGTGGAGCCCGGGGTGGTCAACCTGGACCTCACCAGGCACCTGGCCGGCACCGGCCTGCACTTCGCGCCGGACCCCTCCAGCCAGCAGGCCTGCACCATCGGTGGGAACCTGGCCAACAACTCTGGTGGTCCCCACTGCCTCGCCTACGGGGTGACGGGAGCCCACATCCTGGCGGTTGAGGTGGTGCTCCCCGACGGCCGGATGGTGGTGCTGGGGTCAGAGTCGGGCGACTCGGTGGGCTACGACCTGCGGGGAGCCTTCGTCGGCAGCGAGGGAACCCTCGGGATAGCGACGCGCATCGCCGTGCGCCTGACACCCGACCCCCCAGAGGTGAGGACGCTGCTGTTGGACTTCCTGTCGGTCGCGGAGGCGGCGGAGACGGTCAGCGCCATCATCGCGGCGGGAATCGTGCCGGCGGCGCTGGAGATGATGGACCAGCGGGTGGTGGCAGCCGTCGAGCCCTTCGTGAACGCCGGCTACCCGCTGGACGCGGCGGCGGTCCTCATCGTCGAGCTGGACGGCCTGCCCGACGGCGTGGCGCTGGAGGTCGAGACCGTGGAACACCTGGCAGCCCGGAACGGGGCGCGCCAGGTGCGGGTGGCGGCCGACGAGGAGGAGCGGGACCGCATCTGGAAGGGCCGCAAGAACGCCTTCGGGGCCATCGCCCACATCAAGCCCGCCTACTACCTGCACGACACGGTGGTTCCGCGAACAAGGCTGGCGGAGGTCGTCGCCGACGTGTGCGAGGCCGTGGAGCGACACGACCTGATCGTCATGAACGTCTTCCATGCAGGGGACGGGAACCTCCACCCCCTGATCGTCTTCGACCCCGCCGAACCCGGCGTGATGGACCGGGTCCAGGCTGCCGGCGAGGAGATCGTGCGGATCTCGCTGGACGCCGGCGGCGTGCTCTCCGGCGAGCACGGGATAGGCCTCGAGAAGCGGCGCTTCATGCCCCTGCTGTTCTCCCGGGAGGACCTGGCAGCGCAGGCGGCGCTGCGCGACGCCTTTGATCCGGAGGGCCTGGCCAACCCACTCAAGGTCCTGCCCACCGGAGCAAGCTGCGGCGACATCACCGGGCTGGACGTGGTGCCAGAGGGGGTGTGGGTTTGAGCTGCATGGACGACTTCCGGGCCGAGGTGGGTGACACCGGAGCCGTCTGCGCCATGGGTGGCGGGACCAGGTGGTCGCTCGGGGGGGAGCCGGGGGAGGACGTGAGGGTGGTCGCTGCTCCCAGCGGGCTGGACGGGCACGATCCCGCCGAGATGACGGTGAGCGTCTGGGCGGGCACCCCCCTCACCGAGCTGCAGGAGGCACTGGCCGGCAGTGGGCAGGAAGTTGCCCTGGAGGGGCCGGAGGGTTCGACCGTCGGCGGATCGCTCGCCGTCGGCCGGGACAGCCTGAGGCGCCTGCGGATCGGAACGGCCAGGGACACGCTGCTGCAGGCGGAGTGCGTCGGATCAGACGGCGCCGTGTTCAGGTCCGGGGGTCCGACTGTGAAGAACGTGACCGGATACGAACTCTGCCGGCTGCTCGTCGGGTCCCTTGGAACCCTGGCCCTGATCGGAAGGGTGATCCTGCGGACCAGGCCCCTTCCCGAGTGCACGGAGTGGCTCTCCGGCGGCCTGAGCCCGGCTGAGGTGCTCTCCTCCTGCTACCGGCCCGCAAGCGTGCTCTGGGACGGCTCCAGCACGCACGTGAGGTTGGAGGGCTACGAGGCCGATGTGGCCCGACAGGCGGCCAGGCTCACGGACAACGGCATGGAGGGGGCCTCAGGCGGCCCTGATGTGCCGCCCCACAGGACACCGTGGACCGGCCACCTGCCCGACGGGGGGATCCTCGAGGCCCCGGTCGGCGTGGTGCACGTGACGGCTGAGCCACCTCCCCCCGAGGTGGACCCGGTGGTGAGAAGCCTCGGAGAGCGTGTGAGGGTCAGTTTCGACCCGTCGGGCCGCCTGAACCCCGGACGCGACCCCTACCTGGTCCCGGGATGACCTCCCCTGTGTCGCAGGGCCCGCTGGGCCTGGATGCCACGGCACTGGCGGCCTGCGTGGCCTGCGGGCTCTGCCTGCCCCACTGCCCGACGTTCCGCGTGACGGGCGACGAGCGCCGCTCACCGAGGGGTCGCATCGCCCTGATGAGGGCCGTCGAGTCCGGGGAGCATCCGATGGACGACGAGTGGCACGAGTCCATGGAGACCTGCATCCAGTGTCGTGGCTGCGAGGCTGCCTGTCCCTCCGGTGTGCGCTTCGGGGAGCTGATCGGGGGCACGAGGGTTGCGACCAGCGCCGAACGCCCGCTGCCCCTCCGGCTGAGGCTGGGGCTGTGGGCGCTCACGACGCCCCGGCTGTTGAGGATCGGCAGCAGGCTGCTTGCGGTCCTGCAGAGGCTGAGGCTTGTTCCCGCCACGGGCCTCCTGCCGGGAAGGCTTCCGCTGAGGGGCTCGAGGATGGTCGGCTCGACCACGGGCGACGTGGTGCTGTTCACGGGTTGTGTGATGGACGCCTGGCAGCCCGAGGTCCACGATGCCACCCAGCAGGTCCTGGAGGCGGCCGGAGCCTCGGTTACCCGATCGGGGCCGGCGGTCGGGTGTTGCGGCGCGCTGCATGAGCACGCCGGTCGCCACTCCGAGGCTGCCCGGCTGGCCGAACACGTCGTGGCCTCGCTGCCGGGCACCCGGCCGGTTCTCGTGAACTCGGCCGGCTGTGGCGCCGCCCTCAAGTCATACGGGGATCTGCTGGGCACCAACGAGGCGGCGGAGTTCTCCCAACGCGTGATGGACGTCCACGAGTGGCTGGCCGACCACAACGGAGCGCTGCCCGCGGCAGGCGGCGGCGACAGGCCCAGGCTGGTCGTCCAGGATCCCTGCCACCTCCGGCACGTTCAGGGCGTGCACGGGTCGGTGCGGCGGGTGCTGGAGGGTTGCGCAGACCTGGTGGAGCTGGACGACGATGGCCTCTGCTGCGGTGCCGGGGGCTCCTTCTCCATGCTCCAGCCGGGCCTGGCCACGGCTGCCAGACAGCGCAAGCTGGACGCCCTGGACCGGGCCTACCGGCGCTCGGGGGCAGACACGGTGGTCAGCGCCAACCCGGGCTGCTCGATGCACCTGGCGTCGGCCGGTGTCAGGGTCGTGCACCCGATGGAGGTCCTGGCCGGCCACCTGCGTTCGGCCGCTGCCGAGGAGCCCGACGGGGAGTCCGGCTGAGATGGCCCGACCCCTCGCCGGGGAGCGTCTGTCGGACAGTGCCGGGGGCCTCTGCCGGGTGGTGTCGGATGGCCGGTGAGTTCGACGGGGTCAGGCTGCGCCTGGAGGCGATCGCAGAAGAGCTGGCCGACCTGGCCATGTCGCGCCTGCGGGACTCGATCGACGCAGGGGGAACCGAGTTGCCCGTGGACGAGAGGCGCCTGACCAGGGCACGACGTGCGGTCCTGAAGGCCGCTCACCTCCTCGAGGAGCCCGACGACCGCTGAGGGCCTCCGACCGTCCCCGATCAGGCCGGGGAGGGTCCGTTCAGTGCGTCTATGAGCTGGCGCAGCCGGGCGTGGCCGTGGCGGTCGAAGCGGAGCGAGATCCGCGGCAGTTCCACCTCGTCGTCGTCTGCCACCTCGGCGTCGGTCGCCTCGCAGCGCTCGATCCGGTCGGCCTCCAGGATGTCCCCGAACTCGGCGTTCAGGTCGGCCAGCTCCGAGTCGTCGGGATGTCGCCTCAGGCGCATGACCAACCGGCGACCCACGTACCGCATCGAGTGGTAGGTGCTGTAGAAGTGGCACAGGTGTTCAGCCGCCGCCACCGGGTCGTCGGTGGCGAATACCAGTGAGAGGTCGGTGTCGGCTATCAGGTTCCCGGCCAGCAGCTCGCGGCGCACGAAGTCGGTCCAGTGCTCCCAGTAGGTGCTGCCCGGGGGGTCCAGCAGCACGACCGGGGTGATCGGCGACTTCCCGGTCTGCATGAGCGTCAGCAGCTCAAAGGCCTCGTCGAGGGTGCCGTAGCCGCCCGGCAGCAGGGCGTAGCCGTGGGACTCCTTCATGAACATGACCTTGCGGGTGAAGAAGTAGCGGAAGTTGATGAGCTTGGGGTCGTCGGCTATGACCGTGTTGGCCTCGGCCTCGAACGGCAACTGGATGTTCACGCCGAAGGAACGGTCCACACCGGCGCCCTCCATGCCCGCCTCCATGATCCCGGGACCTGCGCCGGTAATGACCATCCAGCCGCGGTCGGCTATCGCCCGGCCGAAGTCCCGTGCCGAGAGGTAGGCCGGGTCTCCGGAGCGGATTCGGGCCGAACCGAAAACCGCCGCCTTCCTGATGCCCCGGTAGGGGGCGAAGACGCCGAAGGAGTGCCGCAACTCCTTGAGGGCCGAGTTGACCAGCTTCAGCTCGCCCCGGTCGACGTCCTCCCTCGCCAGCCTGGCTGCCGTGACGAGCATCTCGGCGACCATGTCCAGGTCCTGGCCCCGGCCCGTCTCACCGGCCAGGGCCCCGATTGCGGCGTCCAGCTCTGCATCGCCTGTCCGGTAGCGCCGGAGCAGGTCCTCCGGCCCGGCCTGGCTGCTCACGCCCCCGCCACCGGGATCAGGACCCGACCGCCGCCGCTCCTCGTCACCTCCAGCCGGGTGCCCCGCTCGACCCTGCCGTAGAGGGTGGTGCGTTGGGCCAGCGGCCGACCCAGCGGCTCGACGACGGCGGCCATGTCCTGCTCGGTCATCACCTGGCCGTGGTCGGCGCCGGCAGCCCTCGAGATGTTCTCGTCGACCAGGGTCCCGCCCAGGTCGTTGACCCCCGCCCTGAGCAGCTGGCGCACCCCTGGCACGCCGATCTTCACCCAGGAGGCCTGGATGTTGGGGATCAGGTCTCCGTAGGCGATGCGGGCCACGGCGTGCATGAGGAGCGTCTCCCGGAAGGTGGGTCCGCGACGGGCCCGGCGCTGGAGGTAGATGGGGGAGGCCATGTGCACGAACGGGAGCCCGACGAACTCCGTGAAGCCACCCGTCTCCCGCTGCAGGTCCCTGCAGAGGAGCAGGTGGCGCACCCAGTGCCCGGGCTGTTCCACCGAACCGAACATGATCGTCACGTTGGAGCGGAGCCCTATGGAGTGGGCGGCACGGTGGGCCTCCAGCCATTCCTCGGTGGAGATCTTGTCCGGGCAGAGCACGGAGCGGACCCCGTCGTCCAGGATCTCGGCGGCGGTCCCGGGCAGTGAGGCCAGGCCGGCGTCGGCCAGCCGCCCGAGGTAGGCGACCAGCGGCTCTCCGAGGCGTCGGGCGCCCTCGGTGACCTCCAGGGCCGTGAAGCCGTGTACGTGGATGTCCGGTACGGCCTCCTTGACGGCCCTCGTCACCTCCACGTAGTAGTTGCCGTCGAAGTCCGGGTGGATCCCGCCCTGGAGGCACACCTCGGTGGCGCCCATCCGGGCCCCCTCAACTGCCCGCTCGGCGATCTCGTCGATTCCCAGCAGGTAGGGCCTGCCGCGCAGGTCGAGGGACATGGGGCCCTTGGAGAAGCCGCAGAACCGGCACTTGTACGTGCAGACGTTGGTGTAGTTGATGTTCCTGTTGGCTACGAAGGTGACCTCGTCGCCGACGATCCGGTGGCGCATGTCATCGGCCACCCCGGCCACTGCGGCCACCTGGCCGCCCCTTGCGGTGAACAGCACCTCCAGCTCCTCGGCCCCTGGAACCTGGCCGGACCCCACGCCCGCGAGCACCTCTCCGAGCCGGCCTGAGGGGGAAGGCCTTGCAGGGACCAGCGTCAGGGGTGCCCTCGAGGCGCCGGAGTACCACGGGGTGGACGGCTGCACCAGTACCCGGGTCGGCCCGTCGCCGGGATCCTCCACGTCGCGGACCGTGCCCGGCCAGAAGCTGCCGGGGTCGTCCCTGCCCAGGCCCTCAGCGTCGCTGCGGTCCATCACCGGAAACGACAGGGTCGGGTCAAGCCAGCGGTCCGGATCGGTGGCGAACTCGGGGTACACGGTGAGTCGTGGGGCCAGCACGTGGCCCTGGGCTTCCGTAACGGCACGCAGGCGCTCCAGGGCCGGCCAGGGCCGCTCGGGGTTGACGTGGTCCGCGGTGATGGGTGACACGCCTCCCCAGTCGTCGATGCCGGCGTCCAGCAGGTCGCCGAACGCGTCCGAGAGGTTCGGAGGGGCCTGCACGTGCACCTCTGGAGGAAGGATCAGCCTCGCAAGGGCGATCGCCTCCAGGTACTCGTCGCGGGGGCAGGGCCGTTCCGCGTGCATCGCGGTCCCGGGCTTGGGAAGGAAGTTCTGGATGATGACCTCCTGGACGTGCCCGTGCCTGTCGTGCGAGACGGCTATGGCCTCCAGGGTCTCGATGCGCGACGACCGGTCCTCGCCGATGCCGACCAGCAGGCCCGTGGTGAAGGGGATGGCCAACCTGCCGGCCGCCTCCAGGGTTGCGAGGCGGCGTTCCGGTGCCTTGTCAGGGCAGTTCCTGTGGCAGGCCAGGCCGGCATCCAGGCTCTCCAGCATCATCCCCTGCGAGGCCGACACCGTTCGGAGCAGGGCCAGGTCGTCGGAATCCAGGGCGCCGGCGTTCATGTGGGGAAGCAGGCCGGTCTCGGTGAGCACCAGTTCGCCCATGGCCGCCAGGTACCCGACCGTGGAGGCATAGCCGCGTTCCTCCAACCAGGCTGCAGCGGCGGGGTAGCGCAGCTCCGGTGCCTCACCGAGTGTGAACAGGGCCTCGTGGCAGCCGGCCAGGGCGCCGGAGCGCGCCACGGCCAGGACCTGGTCCGGCTCGAGGTAGGGCGAGTCCAGGCGGGCTGGGGGCTGTGCGAACGTGCAGTAGCCGCAGCGGTCGCGGCAGAGCTTCGTCAGGGGAATGAAGACCTTGGGGCTAAAGGTCGTGCGGTTGCCGTGTCTTGCGTCGCGGACCTGCCGGGCCTCCGCCAGCAACTCCCCGCCACGGGGGAGGGATCGCCTGCGCCCACTCACGCCGGAACGCTACCAGCCGACTCCGGGCCGGAGAGGAGCGGGCAGGTCAGAGGGAGGCTGCCTTCTCTCCGAGGGTGTCGAGCAGCTCGTCGAAGGACTTGGAGAATGCGCTGACACCCTCCTCCTCGAGTTGGCGGGACACGTCGTCCAGGTCAACGCCGACGGCGGTGATGGCGTCGAGCACAGCCTTGGCTCCCGCGGGGTCCGAATCGACGGTACGGGCTGCCGTGCCGTGGTCCTCGAACGCCTCAAGCGTCGCCTCGGGCAGCGTGTTCACGGTGTCCGGGCCGATCAGGGAGTCGACGTAGAGGGTGTCCGGGTAGGCGGGGTTCTTGGTGGACGTGGACGCCCACAGGGGCCGCTGGACCCTTGCCCCCCGGGTCGCCAGCGCCTCCCAGCGCGGGCCGCTGAACGCCTCCAGGAACAGGCCGTAGGCGGCCTGGCCCTGGGCCACGGCGCCCCTGCCCCTCAGGTCCAGTGCCTCAGGGGTCCCAATCGCCTCGAGGCGACGGTCCAGTTCGGTGTCGGTCCGGCTGATGAAGAACGAGGCCACCGAGGCGACCCTGGAGAGGTCCCCCTCACAGCCCTCCAGGCCGGCGATGTAGGCCTCCATCACCTCCCGGTACCTGTCGAGGGAGAAGATGAGCGTCACGTTGACGCTGCGGCCCTCGCTGATCATCTGGCGGATGGAGGGGAGGCTCTCGACGGTGGCCGGGATCTTCACCAACAGGTTGGGTCGGTCGATCCGCTCGTGCAGCCGGCGGGCGGCCCTGGTGGTCCCCTCCGTGTCGGCCGCCAGGGAGGGGTCCACCTCGACGGACACGAAGCCGTCCAGGCCACCCGACTCCTCGTGAAGCGGCGCCATCAGGTCGAGGGCACCGGTGATATCGCTCGTGACCAGTGACCAGTAGCAGTCCTCGATCGGCTGGCCCGAGGCCATCAGCCCGGCCAACTGCTCGTCGTAGTCGTGGGTGTCGGACATGGCCTTCTGGAAGATGGACGGGTTGGAGGTGATCCCCCTGACCCCCCGTTCCACCCAGGTCTCCAGCTCGCCTGAGGTGATCCAGCCGCGCCTGAGGTTGTCCAACCAGGGGCTCTGTCCGTGGACTCCGTGGAGGTCGTGTAGGCGTGTCATGCGGTGCTCCCGTCGCTCGTGGCCGCCCGGGCGTCAAGCAGGTCGCGGGCGGCCCCGGCGACAGCCTCAGGGGTGATGCCCAACCTCTCCATCACCTCGCCCCCCGGTGCGGAGGCACCGAAGCGGTCGATGCCGACTGACGTGTCCGCCCAGCGGGACCAGCCGAAGGTGACGCCTGCCTCGACCGAGACCGTCGGAATGCCGTGGGGCAGCACTTCCTCCCGGTATCCGCGGGGCTGGGCAGCGAAGAGCTCCATGCTCGGCATGGACACCACACGGGTGGCCGTTCCCTCCTGTGCCAGGCCACGTGCGGCCTCCAGTGCCACGGCCACCTCGCTCCCCGTGGCGACCAGGACCACGTCGGGGGTCCCGGCGGTCTCCAGCACGGGGTAGGCGCCACGGGCCACGCACCCCAGGTCCGAGGTGCCCGTCAGCACCGGCACGTCCTGCCTGGTGAGGAGGAGGGCGAGCGGTCCGTCACCCTCGACGGCAAGGCGCCAGGCCGCGGCCGTCTCGTTGGCGTCGGCCGGCCGGAACACGGTCAGGTCCGGGATCGCCCGCAGGGAGGCAGCGTGCTCCACGGGTTGGTGCGTGGGCCCGTCCTCGCCGACGCCCACCGAGTCGTGGCTCCACACGAACACCGTTCGCGCCTGGCTCAAGGCGGCCAGGCGCACCGCCCCGCGCATGTAGTCGCTGAAGACCAGGAAGGTGCCGCAGACGGGCAGGGCACCGCCGTGGAGCGCCAGGCCGTTGCAGATGGCGCCCATGGCGTGCTCCCGGACGCCGAAGAAGACCTGCCGCCCCTCCGGGCAGTCGGCAGCCTGGATGCCGTGGCCCTTGATGGTCGTGCCGGTGTTTCCCGTGAGGTCGGCCCCGCCGCCGAGGAGGCCTGGCACCGCGTCCACGAGGGCCTGTAGGCAGGCGTTGGAGGCCTTGCGGGTGGCTACCCGGTCACCGACCTCCCAGGTCGGGAGGCGGTCCTGCCAGCCGTCCCTCCCGCTGCCCGACAGGCAGGCCGACCAGTCGGCGTCGGAGGAGGCCAGCTCCGCCGACCTCTCCTCCCAGGCCAACCTGGCCCGGGAGCCACGTGTGCCGGCGGCTGAGTAGAGCGCAGCGACCTCGTCGGGAACCCAGAAGCGCTCATCCTCGGGAAGCCCCATCCGGCGCTTCGTCTCGGCGATGCCGTCGTCGGTGAGGGAGTAGCCGTGCACCGCCGAGGTGTCGATATCGGGGGAGGGTGTTCCGATGTGGCTGCGGAGCACGACCAGGGATGGAGCAGCATCGGCGTCCACGGCCTCCCTGAGGGCGGCCTCCATGGCGTCCAGGTCCTCCGCCGCCTCGCCCAGGTCGACGACGTTCCAGCCGTAGGCCGAGAAGCGTGCCGGTGCGTCGTCGGAGAGGGCCAGCTCGGTCGGCCCGTCGATCGTCACGTGGTTGTCGTCGTAGACGGCGATCAGGCGTCCGAGGCCCAGGTGCCCGGCCAGCGAGGCCGCCTCATGGCTGATGCCCTCGGCCAGGTCACCGTCTCCGCAGACCACGAACGTGTGGTGGTCGCAGACGTCGGCACCGAAGCGGGCCCGCAGGTTCCGCTCGGCGAGCGCCATGCCGACCGCATTGGCCAGGCCCTGTCCGAGGGGACCGGTGGTCACCTCGACTCCCGGCGTCATGCCCACCTCAGGGTGTCCGGGGGTTGTGGAACCCCACTGGCGGAAGCCGCGAAGGTCGTCCAGGGAGATCCCGTGGCCGGTCAGGTGCAGCATCGAGTAGAGCAGCATCGAGGCGTGTCCGGCGGACAGGATGAAGCGGTCGCGATCGGGCCAGGCGGGGTCGGCGGCGTCGTACTCCATGATCCGCGTCCACAGCACATGGGCGAGCGGGGCCAGGGCCATGGCGGTTCCCTGGTGGCCGGACCGCGCAGCGTGGGGGCCGTCCATCGCCAGGCCGCGGACCACGTCGACGGCCAGGCGCTCAAACTCCGCGTCGCTCATGTCGCCTAGTCCAACCTCGGGTCGCCGCCAACGCGGCGCCACCATACCGGCCTGCCCGGTCAGGTTCGGCCACCTTCGACGGCCGGGTCCGGTCCGGTGTTGCCCAGCACGAGGGCGGAGGTGCCCGAGTGGTACAGCACCGGCCGGCCACCCGCGCGGCCCACCTGGGCGGCACAGGCTGCGCCGGCCACGCTGTTGGTGGAGAGGCCGTCGCAGACGGCCGCGGCACGGCCCCCATCGACGGCTCCCGGGGGCCTGTCCGGGGATGGTGGGGCGAACATAAGGACGCTCTCGGCAGCCATGTCCCGGAACCGGGCGAGAAGGTCCTGTTCGGCCGAGCCGGGCCGGTTCACGTGGAAGGCGACGGTGGTGCCCACCTCGACGCTTCCCGCAACGGATACCGACCCCGATGCCCTGTCCGTTCCCAGGACCGGGAGGACCACGAAGTCGCGGGCCTCGGGATCGTCGGCCGGGTCGGCGAGCGCCATTCCCAGGTGGAGCCCCTCCCTTACCTGCCGGGGAGGGACCTCGTCTGTAGCCAGGATCTCGTCAAGGCGGTCGAGGGGCGTGCGGCCGCCCATGCGCTCCAGGGTGCCCTCCCCGGCAGCGGTGGCCGTGAAGAGGCGGCCCACCCTCTGACAACCGTGGGAGAGGACGGACCGGGCCGACAGGCCCGGCGGAAACACCACCAACAGTGCCCCGTCGTCGAACCTTGTCCCGTCTGCCAGCAGGACCGGATGCCCTCCCGTGCCCGTCGGCGAGGTCGTACCGCCGGCGAGGGGCAGGTGGTCCGGAAGGCCGGCCAGCAGGGCGGGCAGGTCACAGCTGAAGGCGTCGGCCAGGACCAGGATGCTGCTGCCTGGAGGAGGCTCTGCGATGGGCCTCCCGACACTGGGCCTCACCACCTCCACCTCCCCGGTGTGGCCGGCCCAGAGGAGCAGCCCCGGCCCGGCGTGCACCTCCTGCCTGTTGGCCATCACGCCGGCGACGGAGGCACCCACCAGCTGCCTCGGGCCGACCACCATGGACACCGCCGAGGCGGCCATCTCCATGGATGCGCAGTGACCCCCGGAGGCCAGGAGGAGCGCCACGTCGGGATCCGGACCCAGGCGCTCCAGGACCTGGCCGGCCACCTCGGCTGCGGCAACCCGCGGATCGTGGTGCTGGGAGACCGCCACTGCGTAACGCACGGGCTGAAACTAGGCCCACGAACGCAGCGCCGCCCACGGCCCTGCACGAACGCGCCCAGTCCCACCTGCTGCACCCCTACCATGTTGTCCCGTGAGGAGGCGCCTGATACTTCCCGCACTCCTCGTGCTGGCGGTGCTCGGTACGGCATGGCAGGCGGTCCGTGCGGACGCCGCAGCCGACAACCCGCCTGGGCAGCCGCTGCGGCCGGCGCCACCGTCGGTGGCCACACCCCTCATGTCGGCCAGGAGGATTCCCCTCTTCCTCCAGGCCCCTGAGGCCGACCGACGCCTCGTGGTCGGTCTCGAAGAAGTGGTTGGCCGCCTGCCCGACCGGAGTTGCGTCATCGTCACCGAGCACGGCCGAGTCCTCTACGCATTCAACGAGGACCTGCCGATGGTTCCGGCCAGCACGCAGAAGTTGGTCCTGGCACTGGCAGCCCTCGAGTCCCTCGGGCCCGACGCAGTCTTCACGACCCGCGTCCTCGCCCGCTCCAGGCCCGTGGAGGGGGTGGTCGACGGTGACATCTGGCTGGTGGGGGGCGGCGACCCCGTGGTGATGACCAGCAGCTACGCCGACCGGTTCGAGGACCAGGTTCCCTTCACCGACGCTGCGCGCCTCGCCGACACCGTCGTGGAGGCCGGCCTTGAGACGGTCACCGGGGCCGTGATCGGGGATGAGAGCCGCTTCGACGCCCTTCGCTTCGTGGAGACCTGGCCGGAACGCTTCAGGCCGGGGGAGCAGAACCAGGCAGGCCCCCTCAGCGCACTCTCCCTGAATGACGGCTTCTCGTGGTGGCATCCCGACAACACAGCCAACGGCCTCAACACGCCGGCATCCGACCCGGCAGCCTTCGCAGCCGCCCTCTTCGATGACCTCCTGGAGGACCGTGGGGTGGTCGTCAGGCGCCGCTCACAGGCCGGCGTGGCGCCGTTGGACGCGACGGTGGAGCTGGCGAGGATCGACTCACCGCGGCTGGCCGACATCGTCGGCCAGATGCTTGTGACCAGCGACAACACGACCGCCGAGATAATGCTCAAGAACATGGGCGCCGAGGAGCAGGTGCCCGGCACCTCCGCTACCGGTATCGCGGCAGTGGCGAGGGCCCTGGCTGCCGCCGGACAGGACGGAACCGGGGTCGTGACAGCCGACGGCTCCGGCCTCGACCCGGGCAACCGGGTGACCTGTCGTGCGCTCACATCCATGCTCGAGGACCCCGTCCACGGCAGCGAGCTGACCGGGCGCCTGGCCGTGGCGGGCCAGTCGGGGACGATGAGGCGCCGCCTGGCGGGCTCATCCGGCGAGGGCCGCGTCATGGCCAAGACGGGCACGCTCCGGGACGTCACGAGCCTGGCCGGCCAGGTGGAGACCGTTGAGGGGCGGCGCCTCTCGTTCGCCCTGCTCACGAACGCGGAGCCGCTTCCCGACAGCGTGAAGCGGCTCCACGACCAGGTGGTCCTGGACCTGGTGGCGTATCCGTCGGGTCCGGATGTCGCCCTCCTCAAGCCCCTTCCGGCAGGTCGCTGAGGCAGGTCCCCGGGAGCGACGTGATCGGCCCGGGCGGTAGCGTTGTTGGCCCATGTCGAGGATGAGGCCGAAAGGCGACCTGGTCGGCCTCCTGGGGCGCTACCTGCGCCAGGAGACCCTGGACCCGCTGCGCTCCCTCGGGCGCTACCTGCTCTTCGGCGCCGCTGGCTCGGTCCTCATCGGGGCGGGGGCGGTGTTCCTGGCCGTAGGCGGCCTGAGGGTCCTCCAGGCGACCGGGGCGTTCGCGGGCTCCTGGTCCTTCGTGCCCTACCTCCTGGTCGCCCTGGCGCTGGCGGGCCTGGTCGCGTTTGCGGCCACCCGGATCGGCGGGGGAAGGGGACTGGATGCCTGAGCCAGCTGTGACCCGCAGCGACCTGGAGGAGGAGCTCAGGAGGGCTGTGGGAGGTGCCACGACAGGAGCGGCCTCCCAGAAGGGACGCCTGGCGGCAGCCGCCGCCATCGGCGGGATCGCCCTGCTCGGGATTGCCTACCTGCTGGGACGGCGGGTAGGCCGCCTCAGGTCGACCGTCGTGGAGATCAGGAGGATCTGATGGCGGGGTCCTGGGCCCGCGGCCTGCTCGGCAGGGCACTTCGCCGTGGGCTGCTTGGAGGCAGCCGCCGCTGGCAGGTGCTGTTGGCGGTGCTGGCCGGTGCACGCATGCTGGCGCGGGTCATCGGCAGGGGACCGGGTCGTGTCGCCCACTCCGAGCGGCTCCGGGTCGGGGAGCGCATCGAGGTGGCCCACCTGCCAGCCGGGCAGCGCGGCGGCGTACGGGGAGGGCGACAGGGCCGTGCCTGAACTGCCCGGGCCGGTGAGGGTCGAGCTGAGAAACCCCAGACGCACGCTCGAGTTCGCGGCACCGCTGGCCGTGACGTCGCTGCTCGAGCGCCTGCAGCTGAGGCGGGCCGAGGTGCTCGTGATACGCGACGGAACCCTCGTGCCGGGCGATGCCATGCTGGCGCCTGGAGATGAGGTCGAGGTGAGGCCGGTCATTTCGGGGGGAGCGCGTTGAGCGACGACAGGGAGCCGTCGGGGCGAGCGGACCGGTGAAGTGCAGGGTCTGCCGCGGAGCGGCCGTGATCGACGTGCGGCGCCACAACGCCAACTTCTGCGAGGAGCACTTCCTGCGCCTCTGCCGGGACCAGGTGGCACGGGCCATACGCGAGCACGACATGGTCAGGGCCGGTGAGAGGGTCCTCGTGGCGGTGTCAGGGGGCAAGGACTCCCTCGCCCTCTGGGACATCCTCCTCGAGCTGGGCTACGAGGCGGACGGGCTCTACGTGGGGCTCGGCATCGGCGACTACAGCGACGCCTCTGCCCGCTTCGCCGAGGACTTCGCAGGCCGAAGGGGCCTGCGCCTGGTCACCGTCGACCTGCCCGGGGAGTACGGGTACGGCATCCCGGACGGCTCAAGGGCGGCCGGCCGAGCGCCGTGCAGCGCATGCGGCCTCTCCAAGCGCCACCTGTTCGACTCGGCGGCGCGGGAGGGCGGATACGACGTCCTGGTCACCGGCCACAACCAGGACGACGAGGCCGCGGTGCTGCTCGGCAATGTGCTCCGGTGGGAGCCGGAGCTCCTGGCCCGTCAGATGCCCACCCTCCCGGAGGGGCACGGGTTTCCGAGGAAGGCCAAGCCGCTGGTCAGGTTGGGCGAGAGGGAGACCGCTGCCTACTGCGTCCTTGTGGGAATCGAGTACATGGTGGAGGAGTGCCCGATGGCGGCGGGGAACAGGCACCTGGCGTACAAGGAGGCCCTCAACCTGATCGAGGAGCGGTCGCCCGGGGCGAGGCACAGCTTCTACTTCGGCTTCCAGGAGCGGGCGGCTCCGCTGTTCAGGGTGAGTGCCGTGGCACCGGGGCCACCCGGGGGCTGCGCCGGTTGTGGTGCTCCGAGCGCTGGAGGGGAGTGCGCCTTCTGCCGCTTCGTGGAACGGGCCGGGGGTGAGCTGCCCCCCGAAGGGCGCTTCCGCCCGCCTGCAAGGGGATCAGTGGGGGCAGCATCCGGGGCTGAGGGCACGTGAGCCGGCCGCTGGAACCGGGGGAGATGGTGCTCCTCGTCGACAACAAGAGGCGGCGCTACCTCGTCACCCTCGAGGAGGGGGGGGAGTTCCACTCCCACACGGGCGTGGTTGAACACGACGACCTGATCGGGTCCGACGAGGGGGCGGGGTTCAGGTCCAGCCGGGGAAGCCCCTTCAGCGCCTTTCGACCGACCCTGGCCGACTACGTGCTCAAGATGCCCCGTGGTGCCCAGGTCATCTATCCGAAGGACCTGGGCCCGATCCTCATGATGGCCGACGTCTTCCCCGGGGCGCGGGTGTTCGAGTCGGGGGTCGGTTCCGGCGCCCTGTCCATGACGCTCCTGCGTGCCGGAGCCGAGGTCACCGCCTACGAGATCCGCCAGGACTTCGCCGAGCGCGCCGAGTGCAACATTGCGGCGATGCTCGGGAGCGGGGTACTCGAGCGCTACTCGTTGCATATCCGTGACGCCTACGAGGGGGTGGATGAGAGCCATCTCGACAGGGTGCTGCTGGACCTGCCCGAACCCTGGCAGGTCGTGCCCCACGCGGCGAAGGCCCTCCGGCCCGGTGGGATCGTCGTGGCGTACACGCCGAGCATCCTCCAGGCGACCCGCTTCAGGGAGGCCCTCGACGAGCACGGTTTCGGATTCGCCGAGACGGTCGAGGTGCTCAACCGGAGCTGGCACGTGGCGGGCCAGGCCGTCCGGCCCGACCACAGGATGGTGGCCCACACGGCGTTCCTCAGCCAGGGCCGCCTGCTCGGTTCGTGAGCCAGCCGGGGGATTCGGCTCGCGCCCTGCGTCTGCTGGCGTTGCTGTTCTGTGGGGTAGCCGCCTGCTCGCCGGGTGGGGGAGAGGTGACGGCCGCCCCGCCCACGGTTCCGGCCACCGTCCCCGCGTCCACGATCCAACACACGGTGCCGCCAGCCGAGCCGGTTCCTGGTGCCCCGGACGAGGAGACTGTGGCGAAGGCCAGGCGCTCCACAGTGAGGATCAGCGGGCTGGGGTGCATCGCGTCGCAGGTGGGTTCAGGCTTCGTGGTCCGGCCCGGCCTGGTCGTCACAGCAGCACACGTGGTTGCCGGCCTGGAGGTCGTCGACCTGGAGCTCGGTGGATCACAGGGCGAGGCCAGGGTGGTGGCCTTCGACCCCGTGTCGGACCTGGCGATCCTGGCAACCGAAGCAGACCTTCCTGCCGGGCTGCCGCTGGGAAGGGCCCATGCCGGCCAGGAGCTGGCATTGCTGGCCTACAGCGAGGAGGGGGAGGAGGAGACGCGTCTGGTGAGCGTGATAAGGCCGATCCGCGCCGTGGGGAAGGACATCTACGGCGAGCCGGGTGACGGCCGCGACGCTCTGGAGCTGGAGGCCGGCGTCATGTCGGGCAACTCGGGTGCGCCGCTGCTGGACGGCGAGGGCTCGGTGGTGGGCGTCCTCTTCTCGAGGACCCGGGGCGGCCAGCCGGTGGCCTACGCAGTCCAGTCCGGGGAGGTCTCGGAGCTGCTCGTCACGCTGGAGGACACGGGTTCGGACGCTCCGTCCGTTGATCCTGGCGAGTGCCGCCCGAGGTAGGGACGCAGCGGCCTGCCGGTCAGGACTGGGATCCGGCAGCCAGGAGCGGGTGGGTCAGTCGACCTCGATGTAGATGCACTCGCCGGGGCACTCCTCGGCCGACTCGATGGTGGCCTCCAGTTGCCCCTCGGGGATGTTGGCAAGGCCCTCCGGGCCGCCGGGCTCGCTGAAGATCTTGTCGCCTTCCTTGACGTAGGCGAGGCCGTCGTCGAGGAGGGCGAAGACGTCGGGCGCGATCTCCTCGCAGAGACCGTCGCCGGTGCAGAGATCCTGGTCGATCCAGACCTTCATCGTGGGCGGGTTCCTCTCGCTGCTCGTCGGCCGGTTTCCACCGGCGGATCCTCTTCCTGGTTGTGCCGGACCGCCCGAGGAAGGCCGGCCGGACGGCTGGACGATACCGGGGCGTAGGCGGGATCAGGTGGAGGATCCTAACCGTGGAGCCGGGTCGTACGGACGGCCGGAGGTGGGGTAGGGGCGGGTCATCGGTCACGCCCTGATCCCCGGATAGGGTCGGTGCGGAGGGGAGGCAGCGTGGCAGACAGCGACGGACTCGACGCCGGAACCGCCGACGAGGCCCGATCCGCGGGCGATGTCGGTACCGACGACGCCGTCGACCGCGCCGACCTGGAGGCCGAGGTTCTCGAGCTGAGGAGGCGCCTGGAGGCCGCCCCCCGCCGGATCGAGGCCTTCGAGGCCGAGATCCGCGACATCAAGAGGGAGCTAGCCAGCGCCACGGCCAGGAACCACAAGCTGAACGCCACCCTCGAGACGGCCCGGGAGCGGATAGCCGTCCTGCGCGAGGAGGTCGAGAAGCTCTCGCAGCCACCCTCCGCCTACGGGACCGTCGTGGGGCTCAACGACGACGGATCGGCCGACGTCCACTCGGGCGGGCGCAAGATGCGGGTCGGAATCCACCCGGACCTGGCCGAGTTGCTCCATCCCGGACAGGAGGTGGTGCTGAACGACTCGATGAGCGTCGTGCTGGCAAGGGCCGCCGAGGGAACGGGCGAGGTGGTCACCGTCAAGGAGGTGTTGGCGGACGGCTCGAGGGCCCTGGTGGTCGGAAGGGCAGACGAGGAGCGGATCGTCGAGCTCTCGACCGAGGTGGCGCGGGGCCACCTCCGAAGCGGCGACTCGGCGCTCATCGACCCGCGGGCCGGCCTGCTGCTGGAGAGGCTCCCGAGGCCGGAGGTGGAGGACCTGATCCTGGAGGAGGTCCCTGACGTCACCTACCAGGACGTCGGCGGCCTCTCGCAGCAGATCGAGATGATCGTGGACGCCGTGGAACTGCCGTTCCTCCACACCTCCCTGTTCGCCGACTACGACCTCCCCGCCCCCAAGGGCATCCTCCTCTACGGCCCGCCCGGCTGCGGCAAGACGTTGATAGCCAAGGCGGTGGCCAACTCCCTTGCCAACAAGGTCGCGGAGGTCTCGGGGAACCGCGAGGCCCGCAGCTACTTCCTCAACATCAAGGGACCGGAGCTGCTCAACAAGTACGTCGGTGAGACCGAGCGCCAGATCCGCCTGGTGTTCCAGAGGGCCCGGGAGAAGTCCGAGCAGGGCTGGCCGGTCATCGTGTTCTTCGATGAGATGGAATCCCTCTTCCGTACCCGTGGTACCGGCATCAGCTCCGACATCGAGTCCACGATCGTGCCCCAGCTGCTGGCTGAGATCGACGGCGTGGAGGCCCTCCGCAACGTGATCGTCATCGGGGCCTCCAACAGGGAGGACCTCATCGACCCGGCCATCCTGCGACCCGGCCGGCTGGACGTGAAGATCAAGATCGAGCGTCCCGACGAGATCGCCGCCAACCAGATCTTCAGCAGGTACCTGCTGGCCGAGCTTCCCCTCGAGCCGGACCTGGTCGAGACGCTGGGTGGTGGCGACCGCCAGAAGGCCGTCATGTCCATGATCGACGACGCGGTGGCGGCCATGTACTCCGACTCCGATGCCAACCGCTTCCTCGAGGTCACATACCAGAACGGCGACAAGGAGGTGCTCTTCTACCGCGACTTCGCCTCCGGGGCCATGATCGAGAACATCGTCAGGAGGGCCAAGAAGCTGGCGATCAAGCGGGAGTTGGCCGGGGGGCAGAGGGGAATCAGGACCGACGACCTCGTCAAGGCGGTGCGCCAGGAGTACAAGGAGCACGAGGACCTCCCCAACACCACCAACCCCGACGACTGGGCCAAGATCTCAGGCAAGAAGGGGGAGCGGATCGTCTACGTGAGGACGCTCACCTCCGGGCCCGACGACGAGGCCGGTGGCCGGACCATCGACGGTGTGGGAACCGGCCAGTACCTCTGAGCCGCCCTCCCCCTGCGAGGGTCGGACAGGGGCCCGCCCCACTAGGGTCCGCGCATGGCAGTAGCCAAGACCCTCGGAGTCGAGACCGAGTACGGCATTGTGCAGCGCGGGGTCGAGGAGCCGAACCCGATCAGCGCGTCCTCCCTTCTGATCAACGCCTACCTGGGGGAGCGGGCCGAGCCCGGCACCGGACCCGGGGCCCCCAGGGTCGGCTGGGACTTCATCGACGAGACGCCCGCGAACGACGCCAGGGGCTTCAGCCACCTGATCGGCATGGCCCCCGAGGTGGAGACCCACCTGGTGAACGCCGTCCTAACCAACGGGGCCCGCTACTACGTCGACCACGCACACCCGGAGTTGAGCACCCCCGAGTGCCCCGACGCGCTCGAGGCACTCCGCTACGACCGGGCCGCCGAGATGATCCTGATCGCCTCCATGGAGGCCGCCAACCGGGTGTTGCCCGAGGGCCAGGAGCTGGTCGTCTACAAGAACAACTCGGACGGCAAGGGCAACAGTTACGGCTGCCACGAGAACTACCTCATGGACAGGGCCACGCCGTTCGCCCGAATCGTGCAGCACGCCACGACCCACTTCGTGACCAGGCAGGTGTTCACGGGAGCCGGGAAGGTGGGGTGCGAGGCGCCCTGGGTGAAGTCTGGGTCCGTGCCGTACCAGCTGACCCAGCGGGCCGACTTCTTCGAGGAGGAGGTCGGCCTCGAGACGACCCTCAAGCGGCCCATCGTGAACACGCGGGACGAGCCCCACGCCGATCCGCTCCTCTACAGGCGGCTCCACGTCATCGTGGGGGACGCCAACCTCTGCGAGGTGGCCACATTCCTGAAGCTGGGGACCACCGCCATCATCCTTGCGATGGTCGAGGACGACTTCCTGGACCCCAGCCTGGCGATCGCCGACCCCGTCAGGACCCTTCAGGCCGTGTCCTGGGACACCACGCTGGCGGAGCCCCTGCACCTGGCCGACGGCAGGACCGCCACGGCCCTGGACATCCAGTGGGAACTGCTGGAGCGCTCGCAGAAGTACGTTCTGGAGTGTGGTGGACAGGCCCTGGGCGAGGCCGTGGCCGACATGGTCCTGGCCCGTTGGGAGGGGGTGCTGGCAGGCCTGGAAGGGGGCCCGGACGGCCTGGTCGGGGTAGTGGACTGGGTGACCAAGCGCCACATCCTCGAGGGCTTCCGCTCACGTCACGGCCTGGAGCCGGGGGACGTCAGGCTGTCGGCCATCGACATCCAGTACCACGACCTGAGGCCGGACCGCTCGCTGTTCGCAAGGACCGATCCGGAGCGGTTGGTCGACCCGGCGGTGGCCGCCACGGCCATGGAGCAGCCTCCGGAGGACACCAGGGCCTACTTCCGGGGGCGCTGCCTCGAGCGTTGGCCCGGTCAGGTGGTGGCAGCCAACTGGGACTCGATGGTCTTCGACGCCGGCCACGAGACCCTCAGGAGGGTTCCCATGATGGAGCCGACCCGCGGGACGAAGAGGCACGTGGGTACGCTCATCGACGAATGCGAGACCGTCTCGGAGTTGTTGGACCGCCTGTCGGGCTAGCCGACCGGGCCCGGCGACCCGGGAGCACCGCGGGACACGGTCCCTGCGGTGACCACCAGAGGAGGCCTGATGGCTGAACGGGAACAGATCCAACCAGGCCGAGGTGAGCGCGGCGACGGCGAGCCGACCCCTCCACCCGTCCAGGCTGGGGCCTCCCGGAGCAGCGACCGCCTCAAGGACGAGCTGGACGACCTTCTGGACGAGATCGACGAGGTTCTCGAGACCAACGCCGAGGAGTTCGTCAAGAGCTACATACAAAAGGGCGGCGAGTAGACCCGAGCCGCATCGGGTTAGCCTCCGGACCGTGACCCTTCCGATCTTCGGACCCGACGAGGATCCCGGGCCCAGTTTCCTGGGCCTCCTCGGCCGCCTGGGCATGGTTGATGCCGGCGGCCACGGGCACCTTGACCCCTCGCCCGTCCTCGAGGGCCTGACCCACGGAACGACCGTCCTGGCGGTCCGCTTCGCCGATGGCGTCGTCATGGCCGGAGATCGCCGGGCGACCAGCGGTCACCTGATCAGCCACCGGCAGATGGAGAAGGTGTTCCCGGCCGACAGCACCTCCGGGGTGGCAATTGCCGGGGCAGCCGGTCCCGCCATGGAGATGGTCAGGCTGTTCCAACTCCAGTTGGAGCACTACGAGAAGGTGGAGGGCAACCCACTCAGCCTGGACGGCAAGGCCAACCAGCTGACCCTCATGCTGCGCTCCCACCTCCCGGCAGCGATGCAGGGGCTGGCCGTCGTCCCCATCTTCGCCGGATATGACGAACGGGAGGGGAGGGGACGCCTCTTCCAGTTCGACATCACGGGCGGCCGCTACGAGGAGAAGGACCACGCCGCCACGGGCTCCGGGAGCCTCCACGCAACGACCGTCATGAAGCTGCGCCACAGGGACGACCTGGACCTCGACGGCGCCCTTGACCTTGCGATCGAGGCCCTCTTCCAGGCGGCCGACGAGGACAGCGCCACGGGCGGGCCCGATCCTGTCCGGGGGATCTTCCCTGCCCTCGCCACGATCACCGTCGCCGGCTTCGAGAGGGTCGAGGGGTCCGACGTGGCTGCCAGGACCGGCAGGCTCCTCGACCGCCTGGGTGGAGGCGCGCGGTGAGCCGCCACCCTGCCACCCGAGGGAGGTGGACCCGATGACGGTACCCATGTACGTCTCGCCCGAACAGGTCATGAAGGACCGGGCCGACTACGCGCGGAAGGGGATAGCCAGGGGCAGGGCCGCGGTGGCCTGCACCTACGCCGACGGTGTCCTGTTGTGCGCCGAGAACCCCTCCAGCACCCTGCGGAAGGTCAGCGAGATCTACGACCGGATCGGCTTCATGGGGGTCGGCAAGTACAACGAGTTCGACCAGCTGCGCATAGCGGGGGTGCGCCACGCCGACCTGAAGGGCTACTCCTACAGCCGTGACGACGTCGACGCCCGGTGGCTGGCCAACCAGTACGCACAGATCCTGGGCCAGTACTTCACACACGAGATGAAGCCCCTGGAGGTCGAGATCCTCATCGCCGAGATGGGCTCGGAGCCCGGAGGCGACCGCCTCTTCCACCTGCTCTACGACGGGACGGTGATGGACACGACCAGCCACGTGGTCATCGGTGGCGAGGCCGACGCCATCAGGGAGCGCCTCGAGGACTCCTGGGAGCAGGGTGCCGACCTGGCCGATGCCGTGGGCGAGGCGGTGGGGGCCCTCGCCGGCAGTGGGAGGAGCCTGCTGCCCGGCGACCTGGAGGTGGCCGTGCTGGCGCGTGACAATGGGCGCCGGGCGTTCCGTCGCGTGGAGGGCGAGGCCCTGGAAGCTCTCCTGGGCTGACCGGCGCCGACCAAGTGGAGCGCCGCATCTACGGGATCGAGAACGAGTTCGGGGTCACCTGCACCCTGGACGGCCAGCGGCGCCTGAGCCCCGATGAGGTGGCCAGGTACCTGTTCAGGAAGGTCGTCTCCTGGGGGCGCAGTTCCAACGTGTTCCTGGTGAACGGGGCGAGGCTGTACCTCGACGTCGGCTCCCACCCAGAGTACGCAACCCCCGAATGCGACTCGGTAGCCGACGTCGTCACCCACGACAAGGCGGGGGAGCGGATCCTCGAGCAGCTCCTGGCGACAGCGGAGGAGCGGCTGCACGAGGAGGGCATCAGCGGCGACGTGTACCTCTTCAAGAACAACACGGACTCTGCGGGCAACTCGTACGGCTGCCACGAGAACTACCTCACGACAAGGCGTGACGACGCCTCCGAGTACGCCGAGACCCTCATCCCCTTCCTGGTGAGCAGGCAGGTCTACGCAGGCGCAGGCAAGGTGCTGCAGACCGCGCGTGGCGCCATGTTCTGCATCAGCCAGAGGGCCGAGCACATCTGGGAGGGAGTCTCCAGCGCCACGACCCGCTCCAGGCCGATCATCAACTCCCGTGACGAACCCCACGCCGACGCCGAACGGTTCCGCCGCCTCCATGTGATTGTCGGGGACTCGAACATGAGCGAGTACGCCTCGTTCCTGAAGGTGGGTGCCTGCGGCCTGCTGCTCAGGATGCTGGAGGATCCCGGTGTGGTCATGCGGGACATGACGCTGGAGAACCCGATCAGGGCCATCCGGGAGATCAGCCATGACCCGACCTGCAGGAGGACCGTCCGGCTGGCCAACGGCCGGGAGCTGAGCGCCCTCGACATGCAGGGCGAGTTCCTCGAGCGAGCGCTCCGCTACGCCGAGCACCACGACATGAGCGACGAGGAGGAGCGGGTGCTGCGGATGTGGCAGCACTGCCTCGAGGGCCTGGCATCAGACCCCCTGGGCCTGGCAGCCGAGTGCGACTGGGTGGCCAAGTACCACCTTGTCGAGGGCTACAGGGAACGCCACGGGCTGTCCCTCTCCGACCCTGGTGTGGCCCTCGTGGACCTCCAGTACCACGACGTAGACCGACGACGAGGCCTCTTCTACAGGATGCAGGAGCGGGGCCTCATGGAACGGGCCACGACCGACGAGGCCATCATGGAGGCGCAGGTGAAGGCCCCATCCACAACCAGGGCACGCCTGCGGGGTGAGTTCATCCGGCGTGCCAAGGAGAGGCACCGCGACTACACGGTTGACTGGGTGCACCTGAAGCTGAACGACCAGGCCCAGCGGACGGTCCTCTGCAAGGACCCATTCAGGTCCCACGACGAGCGCGTCGAGAAGCTGATCGAATCGCTCTGAGCCGTACCCACCCCCGGACCTAGACTCGGCAGGTGGAGAGCCCGGAGGGGGAGAGGCGTCCAGGGGCCCGGGCGTTCCGGAACGGATGGCGCTCCCGGGGGTCGGATCGTGAAGAAGCTTGAGAGGCTCTTGAACCTGGTGGCGGCGATGCTCGCCACCGAGCGTCCCCTCAGCCGCCACGAGTTGCGTGACCGCATGCCCGGTGACGCCTACTCGGCCAACGATGAGAGCTTCCGCCGGGCTTTCGAGCGGGACAAGGACGAGCTGAGGGGGATGGGGGTGCCCATCCTGCTCCAGCCCGTCCCCGGGACCGACCCGCCCGTCGACGGCTACAGGATCCGGCCATCCGACTACGAGGCAGACCTGCCCGAACTGTCGGCGGACGAGCTTGCCGCCCTCCACCTGGCGTCAAACCTGGTCCGCCTCAGCGAAGCCCCGGTGGACGATCCCTTCTGGAAGCTGGGAGGCGTTCCCTCCGCCGGCACCCCTGACACCGGGCCGGTTGCCCAGGTGCCGGCCGACGACGCTGTTCGGCTGCTCATGGGGGCGACGGTCGAACGACGCGTGGTCTCCTTCTCCTACGGCGGACGGCAGCGATCTGTGGAGCCCCACCGCCTGGTCTTCACACGTGGCCACTGGTACCTGACAGGCCACGACCGAGGCCGTGAGGAGGCCAGGCAGTTCAGGGTGGACCGGTTCGATGGAGCCGTCGAAGCCGGCGACAGGGGCGGCTTCGAGAGGCCCTCCCTGCCCGTCGAGGTGAACGAGGATCCGGCATGGCGCTACGGGACCGACGACCCCGTGGTGGCCAGATTGCTGGTCGATGCCAGGCACGCTCCCTGGATCGTGGACTTCCTCGGGGCTGGCGCCGTTGTCGGGCGGAAACCCGACGGCAGCGTCGAGGTGGAGGATATGGTCCGGAACCGGGCTGCCTTCAGGTCCTTCGTGCTGACCTTCCTGGACGGGGCCGAGGTGCTGGCCCCGCCGGACCTGCGCAGGGACGTGGTCGCCTGGCTGGGGGCCCTGGTGTGAGGGGGGCGAAATGGCGCCGCTGACCGCCGCCGACCGCCTGCGTCGTCTGCTGGCGGTGATCCCGTGGGTGGCCGAGAGCGACGGACCGGCCATCGAGGAGGTGGTCAAGCGCTTCGACTACCCCAGGTCCGAGCTGCTGGAGGACCTCGAACATGTCGTGTACTTCGTCGGCATCCACCCCTTCACCCCCGACTGCCTGATCGAGGTGACAGTCGCCGACGAGAGGGTGTGGATCAGGTACGCAGACTGGTTCCGCAGGCCCATGCGCCTGTCCGTCGACGAGCTGACAGCCCTCCATGCGGCCGGCCGCTCGGTGACCGCCATCTCGGGGACGGACGAGTTGGGGCCCCTCGAGAGGGCGCTGACCAAACTGGCAGCCTCGATGGGACCCTCCGATGACCTGTCGGTGGAGGTGCGCCTCGGGGATGGTCGGACGGACACGATCGGTGTGCTCAGGGAGGCGATCGCGGACAGGCGCTCGGTCCGGATCGACTACTACTCCTACGGCCGGGACGAGGCCGGCCCACGCCTCGTCGACCCCTACCGCCTCTACGCCGACAAGGGCCACTGGTACCTGACCGGCCACTGCCACAGTGCCGCCGACGGCCGTGTGTTCCGGTTGGACCGGATCAGCGCCTGTGAGCCGACCGACCTCGGGTTCGAACGGGCTGAGGATGTGGAGCCAGCATCCGCCGAGATCCCCCGGGACGGCAGCCTGCCCGAGGTCCACCTGGAGCTCGAGGCCGGCTCCCGGTGGGTGGTGGAGGAGTACCCGCACACGGGGATCGAGGAGCTGGAGAAGGGCCGTGCGAGGGTGAGGCTTCCCGTCGCCTCACTTCCCTGGCTTGAGAGGTTGCTGTTGCGGCTGGGGCCCTCGGCAACGGTGCTGGGCGGTGACGAGGCCGTGGGAACCGGCGTCGCCGCCGCGGCCGCCGGACGGATCCTCGACCGCTACGGGTCCTGACCGCCGCCGATCCGCGCGTCGGGGGGGCTAGGTTCCACGCCGTGGACGGCGAGAGGACCGAGCAAGGCGGCGGGGCCTCTGAGGACGAGTGGGCCGACGACCTCCTGGAGCGGGCACGGGCCAGAAGTGCCGAACAGCCCGGAAGGGCCGATAGGGCGGATCCGGCGCCGATGCCGGCCGACATCGCTCCAGGGGAAGCGGAAGCCGCAGAGGAGCGCCGACCTGCCTTTGTGACCTTTGAGGATCTGCACGGCTCCTCGGACACCTTCCCGCCCCCCGGGGAGGCCGCCACTGTGCGGCCACCTGAGCCGCCGCCGCACCAACCGCCACCGGCCGGCGGAGGGTTCCAGCCGCCCCAGGCCGCTGCTCAAGCCGAGGCCCAGGGTGTGGACCTGGGCATACCCGGGACGGGGGTCGGCATTCGAAGGTCGATACTGGAGTGGGGCTCGGTGATCGTCGGTGCCCTGGTCATGGCGCTCCTGGTCAAGACCTACCTCTTCCAGGCCTTCTACATCCCCTCGCCGTCGATGGAACCGACCCTCGGAGACGGCGACCGGATCATCGTGAACAAGTTGAGCTACAGGCTCCACGACGTCAACCGGGGCGACGTGGTGGTCTTCAAGGCCCCACCAGGCTCCGGAAGCGAGATCCGCGAGCTGATCAAGCGGGTGATCGCCCTCCCGGGGGAGACGGTCAGCACCGCCGACGGGCGCGTCAGGATCGACGGCGGCCTGCTCCTGGAGCCCTACCTGCCCTCCCAGGACCTGACATCCGGATTCTCCCTGCCGCCCGGCTGCGACAACCCCGCCGGCACGGTCGACGCCTGCCTGGTACCGGCGGGCCATGTGTTCGTAATGGGCGACAACAGGACGAACTCGCGGGACGGGCGCTTCTTCGGACCCATACCCGAGGAGTCCATCCTGGGAAGGGCCTTCCTGCGGGTCTGGCCTCTGGGGGACCTGGGCAGGCTCTGAGCCCGGTACTGGGGCGTCTACCTCCCGAGGAAGGCCTCCGCCTCGGCCACCATCGTGGCGACGTCGTCGCCGAAGATCCCGTCGAGTCCGGCGTGTAGCAGCGCCCGGACCTGCCTGGGCAGGTTGGCATCCCAGCCCATGCACAGGACCCCGAACCTGTGGAAGAGCGCCACAAGGCCCTCGCTCCACTCGACTACGGGGAGGTTCACGGCATCGAGGCCTCCGGTGGCCAGCTCGGCAGCCAGCCTCTCCAGCCCCTGTTCTGCCCGCCCGACGCTCGTGGAGAGCACCAGGCGAACCCTTGTGTCCACTTCCCGCAGCGGCAGTAGGAGTTCAAGGTCGGGATGGCAGAGCCAGAGGCGTTCCATCGCTCCCGGCACGCGCCCCGCCACCTCCAGGACCCTGGGGGCGGCCCGGTCGTCCTTGAGGTCAAGCGAGATGTGGACGCCGGGGCCCACCGAGCCGTAGAGGGAGGCGAGGGTGGGGATGTGGTCGGGCAGCTCGGATGCCGGCACCCGGCCGACGGCCCGGCGCCGCAGCAGCCCGCCGACCGCACCGGAGTGGAGCAGGACGGGCACGCCGTCAGCGCTCAGCCACACGTCACTCTCCAGCCCGGTGGCGCCCAGGCTGACAGCGGTCCTGAAGGCCTCCAGGGTGTTCTCGGGAGCATGGGCCCGGCCACCCCTGTGGGCGAAGAGGAGCGGCTCGGTGGGGGGGGCGGGGGTGGGGACGGGCACGCACCAATGATGCCCCCGGGCACCGCCGGGCTCCGACCTCGCCTGCTGTCGACCCGGGGCCCGCCGGTAGGATCGCCTGATGGGCAACCTGGGGGGAGGCGAGATCCTGGTGATCCTCCTGGTCGGGCTCCTGGTGCTCGGTCCGAACAGGCTGCCCGAGGTGACACGCCAGATCGGCCGGGTCCTGCGCGAGGTGCGACGGGTCTCAACCGGGTTTCAGGAGGAACTCCGTGCGGCCGTCGAGGACCCGGGGGCCGAGGAGGCGGCGCGGGAGAGGGGCCATGCCGCCGTAGCGTCGGACGCTCGTCCGGATGCGCTCGCTGAGCAGGAGGCTGAGGAGCCGGAGGGGCAGACGGAGGAGCCGGTTGCCCATCAGGACCTGGCCGGTCCTCCGGGCGACGGGGCTGGGGTCGCCGGAAGGGAATACGAACCCGGCGACGCCGAGGACCTGGAGGGGCCGCTGGACAGTGGGTCCGGGCACGGAGGGGGCCAGCCCACCCGGGACGACGATGGCCGCAGGGCTGGGCAGGGCTGAGGCTGGTCATGGCACCCCGGAACGACGGCTCGATGAGCATCGTGTCCCACCTGGAGGAGCTGCGCAGGCGCCTGATCGTGTCGGTGGCGGCCATTGCCATAGGGGCCGTGGCCTGCTGGATCCTGTATCCCCAGATCCTGGACCTGCTCCTGCAGCCGTACTGCAAGATCCGGGGCGCCGGAGACCAGGATGCCGTCTTCGGTACCGGTTGCGAGCTGCTGGTCACCGATCCCCTCGAGCCGTTCACGGTGAGGCTCACGGTCGCCGGCTACGGGGGACTGGCCCTCGCCATGCCGGTACTGCTCTGGGAGGTCTGGCGGTTCGTGGTACCGGGCCTCTACGCCAAGGAGAAGCGATGGGCCCTGCCGTTCGTGGTCTCCGGGGTGCTCCTGTTCATGGCCGGCTGTCTCCTGGCCTACTGGAGCATCCCGAGGGCGCTGGACTTCCTGGTGCAGATCGGTGGGCCCGACCTGGTGAGCGTCTTCTCGCCAGCCAGGTACCTGGGCTTCGTTGTGAAGATGACCCTGGCATTCGGCGTCGGGTTCGAGTTCCCACTGCTGCTCGTGTTCCTCCAACTCATCGGGGTGGTCACTCCGGCGGCCCTGCGACGGGCCCGACGGTACGCAATAGTCGGCATCGTGGCGCTGGTGGCGTTGCTAACACCCAGCGGGGATCCTCTCACCCTCCTGATCCTGTCGGGCCCGATGTGGCTGTTCTACGAACTGTCGATCCTCATCGGGGCCCTACGCGAGCGGCGTCGCAGGCGCAGCGACGGGTGACCGGAACCTGGCCGTTCCAGCTCGACCGCTTCCAGCGGGAGGCCATAGCTGCCCTCGACGCAGGCAGTTCGGTGCTGGTATCAGCGCCGACATCCAGCGGGAAGACCGTGGTTGCAGAGCACGCCATCGACCTGGCCCTGGCTGAGGGACGCCGGGCCTTCTACACGGCACCCATCAAGGCCCTCTCCAACCAGAAGTTCCGCGACCTGAGGAGGCGCCTGGGCGATGACACCGTCGGCATCCTGACGGGCGACAACGCCATCGCGGCCGATGCCCCGGTCGTGGTCATGACCACCGAGGTCCTGCGGAACATGCTCTACGCGGGATCGGAGGCCCTGGACGGGTTGGGTTGTGTCGTGCTGGACGAGGTCCACTTCCTGGAGGACCCCTACCGCGGGGCGGTGTGGGAGGAGGTCGTGTTGAACCTTGCTCCCGACGTGAGGATGGTCGCCCTTTCAGCCACGGTCTCCAACTCGGCCGAACTGGGGGCCTGGCTGCGGGGTGTGAGGGGGACAACCGAGGTGGTGGTGGAGGACTGCCGGCCGGTGCCACTGCGCAGCCACTACCTGGTCGTGGAGCGAAGGAGGGGAAGGCGCCTGCACCGCCTGCCGGTCCTGGTGGACGGCTCGCCCAACCGCTCGGGCAGCCGCTTCGACCTCCGGGGCCATCCCCGCCACCGCCGACGCGGCCAGGGCTGGGCCACCCCCCGCCGTCGGGAGGTCCTGGAGTTGCTCAGGAGGGAGGACCTCCTTCCGGCAATCCACTTCGTCTTCAGCCGGGCCGGCTGCGACGACGCCAGGGATGCCGTCCTCAGGGAGGGAGCCCGGCTCAACGGAGCCGACGAGGCGGAGAGGGTCTCCGCCCACGTGGAGAGACGCCTCGAGCACCTTCCCGAGGCCGACCGGGGGGCGCTGGGGGTCGACGCATGGGAGGCCGGGCTGCGGCGCGGGGTTGCTGCGCACCATGCGGGCCAGCTGCCGCTCTTCAAGGAGGTGACCGAGGAACTCTTCGCCGCCGGGCTCCTGAAGCTGGTCTACGCCACGGAGACCCTGGCGCTGGGTGTCAACCTCCCAGCCCGGTCGGTCGTCATAGAGAAGCTCACCAAGTTCACGGGCGAGGCCCACGAGCTGCTCACCCCTGGCCAGTTCACCCAGCTCACGGGCCGTGCAGGACGGCGGGGCCTGGACAGCGAGGGGAATGCCCTCATCTGCTGGTCGCCCTTCGTGGGCTTCGCCAAGGTGGCGGAGCTGGCCCGCAGCCGTGACTTCCTGTTGAGGTCCGCCTTCCGACCCACCTACAACATGGTCGCCAACCTGATGGCAACGCGCAGCAGGGAGGAGGCCGCCGACCTGCTCTCGAGGTCGTTCGGGCAGTTCCAGTCGCAGGGGAGGGCCGGGTCCGGTAGACGGAGGAGCGGCGGGGCCGACCTGCTGACGAGAATGGGCCTCATGGAGCAGGTGCTCTCGATACGCGGCCTTGCCGACGGCTGGTGCCTGACCCGGGAGGGACGGGCCCTGTGTGGCATATACAACGAGGCCGACCTCCTTGTGGTCGAGGCCATCTCCGCCGGCCACCTTGGGGGGCTGGCCCCGCCGGAGTTGGCAGGGGTGGTCTCCTGCCTGACCTACCGCCGCCGTGGGCCGGGCGGCGGCCAGGATCCTGGGGTACCCGCGTCGCTGGCGGGAAGGACGGCGGCCGTGGCGTCGCTGGCGGACGAGATCGGCGAGGTCGAGGAGGCGCTGGGCCTGCCGAGGGGGCCGCTTCCGGATCCTGGAATGGCGGGCACGGTGCTGGAGTGGGCCCAGGGGGGGAGCCTCGGCGACGCCCTCGGCGAGGAGTTTGGCGGAGGGGAGTTCGTCAGGAACGTCCAGTTGGTGTCGGACCTGCTCGGCCAGATCGCGAAGGTGGCCGATGGCGACCTTGCAACCTCCGCGCGCCTCGCCGTCGACGGGATCGAGAGGGGAGTGGTGGCCCTGGCTGGAGCCCTCACCGGGGCTGACGGCGTCGTCGAGGGTGTTGGAAGCGGGACATCACCGCCCATGGGTACAGCGGGATGAGTATCCGGCGGGGATCGCAGTGGGGGCTGCCCGGGGAGCTTCCCGAGGGGGCGCCCGTGGTCTCCTCGGACCGTGAGCTGCGTTCCCTCGTCGAAGATGTGCGGCGCCGGGGCGGGGAACTGCCCGTGGTGGGCCTCACGGGAGGCGACCTTTGGAGGACCCTCGGAGCACCGGGCGGGGGACCTTCGGGCCGACGAGGCGCGACGAGGGTCGCGGTCGACCTGGGCTCTGTGCTGCTGGACGGCCGCATCCACTGGTTCGTGTCACATCTGGTGGCACGGGCCACGTGGCTGTGGGGGCGCTGCTGGGTGGTCGCCAACGCCGCCCACCGCGGCTCCTGGAACCTGGCCCCGAGGGCACACCCCGGTGACGGCCTCCTCGACGTGCTGGATGCCGACCTCCCTCCCGGCCAGAGGCTGGCGGCCGTCAGGAGGTTGCATGCCGGCGACCACGTGCCGCATCCCTCCATCTCCTACCGCCGGGTAGCCGCAGCCCACGCCTCCTTCACCCGGCCCGTCGGGGTGGTGCTGGACGGCGAGCGGACGGGAAGGGCGAGGGAGGTCTCCGTGCGCATCGAGCCGGCCGCCCTGGAGGTGGTTGTCTGATCCCGGCCGGGGCGGGCGACCACCCCATCGGCCATTACGCTCACCGCGATGTCGGGGACGCTGTCGTTGGAGCAGGCGAAGCAGAGCGTCGTGGCGCGGGTTGACGAGATCGGCGGGACCCTGGTGGACGCCTCGCACAGGATCCACGCGCAGCCTGAGCTGGGGTTTGCCGAGCACCACGCCCACGAGCTGCTGACCGGGATCCTCGAGGCAGAGGGAGTGGAGGTGCAGCGCAGCGCCTATGGCCTCGAGACGGCCTTCGAGGCCGGAGCCGGTACGAGCGGGCCCCTGATCGCCGTGCTGTGCGAGTACGACGCCCTGCCGGACATCGGACACGCCTGCGGGCACAACGTGATCGCCACGGCCGGCCTGGGAGCCGGGCTGGCGGTGGCCGGCCTGGCCGACCAACTCGGCGGCCGCATCAGGATCCTGGGGACCCCTGCCGAGGAGGGCGGCGGGGGGAAGGTGCTCATGCTCGAGAGGGGGGCCTTCGACGGGGTCGAGGCGGCCCTCATGGTCCACCCCGCGGATGCCGACCTGTTGAACATGACGACCCTGGCTGTCCAGCAGGTGACGGTCACCTACACGGGCCTCTCGGCCCACGCCGCCGCAGCCCCCGAGAAGGGCCTCAACGCCCTCGACGCCGCCGTGCTGGGCTACATGAACGTGGCCGCCCTCAGGCAGCACATTGCGCCCGAGGAGCGCATCCACGGGATCTTCACCGAAGTGGGCGCCAAGGCCAACATCGTGCCGCGCTCCGCCGGCGCCAACTGGTACGTACGGTCACCCACGCGGGCCGGTGCCGAGGAGCTGGGCGCCAGGGTCGTGGCCTGCCTGGAGGCCGGTGCCCTGGCCACGGGATGCACGGTCTCGGTCGAGCGGGCCCAACCCCCGTTCGCGGAGGTACAGGACAACCTGGCGCTGCTGGAGGCCTACGCAGCCAACTCCGCCACTCTGGGCCGCCCCGTCCAGCCGGTCGTCGAACACCAGGTGGTGGGCAGCACCGACCTCGGCAACGTGAGCTACGAGGTTCCCTCGATCCACCCCATGATCAAGGTGGCCCCCTTCGGGACAGCGATCCACACAACCGACTTCGCGGAGCATGCCGCGGGGCCGGAGGCCGATCGGGCAGTGCTGGACGGTGCCAAGGCCCTGGCCATGACCGTGCTGGACTGCTGGGCGGACGAGGGGGTCCTGGAGGCCGCCACGAGGCACTTCGAGGCTGCGACCGGAGTCCGCGCAGAAGGACCCCCGAACACATAGCCTCACCGACCGTGTCGACCTACGTAGCCGAGGACTTCAACCCGGGCGAGGCCGACATCCTCAGGCGCTACTTCACGAACCTCGACAAGCCGGTCTTCGCCCTGGTGAACCTGCCCGAGGTCGTCAAGGGAGCCCTGTTCGCCCGCTACTCCCGTTCCGACAAGAGCCTCCGGCGCCTCTTCCTGGAGGAGTTCGTGGGAGAACTCGACGTGTCAGGCGACGAGTCCATCGATGCCACGGTGGGCCTCCGGCGAGCTGAGGAGCTGTACGACCGCGTCTTCTTCGAATACGGCGACGACAGCGTCGCCCAACTGGGAGGAGTCCACCTGGCCTGCGAGCAGGCCTCCAACCTCCTCACCAAGGTCCTGGAATGGGGCCGCCTCATGTCCTACCTGGAGCAGTCCACCCGCTACATCGCCTACGACTCCCGCCTTGGTGGGCGCTACCGGTACTTCCGCGACCCGGACCTGCTGGCCTCGGTGCACGGCGCCCGCTACATCTCGGACATGGATCGCCTCTTCGAGGCCTACTCGGAGATGGTCCCGCTGATGGCCGAGCACCTCAGGAGGTGCGTACCCAAGGCCGAGGGCGACTCCGACTTCGTGTACCGGCAGGCCATCGCCGCCAAGGCATTCGACTCGGTGAGGGGGATGCTCCCCTCTGCCGCCCTCTCCAACGTGGGCATCTACGGCACGGGGCAGGCCTATGAGGCGCTGCTGGTCCGGATGAGGGCCCACCCGCTGCCGGAGGCCCGCTCCTATGCGGAGTTGATGCTGGCCGAGTTGCGCAAGGTGATCCCCTCCTTCCTGAAGAGGGTGGACCTGCCGGACCGGGGTGAGGCAGTCGGTGGCTACTCGGCAGCAAGGCGGGAGGCCCTGGAGGAGATTGCCGCAGGGCTCTTCCCGGGTGCGTCTGCGGCCGGCCCTCAGCCGACGGTGCAACTGACCGACTTCGATCCCGAGGGCGAGGTCAAGCTGGTAGCGGCCGCCCTGTACCCGGTAACCAACAGGCCCGACCGGGAGGTCGATCAGCGCGTCAGGACCATGACGGTCGAGGAGCGCCTGGCCGTGCTGCGTGCGTTCGTCGGGGAGCGTGGCAACCGTCGCCACAGGCCCGGCCGTGCCCTGGAGCGGCCGTCCTACAGGTTCGACGTCCTGTCCGACTACGGGGCCTTCCGCGACCTGCAACGTCACAGGATGCTGACGCTCGAGTGGCAGCGCCTGAGCCCCGGGCACGGCTATGTGAGGCCCCCTGAGGTGGAAGCCGCAGGTCTGGCCGACCGCTTCGACGAGGCCATGGAGCGCTCCGGCAGGCTCCACGACGCCCTCCGGCCCGACTTCCCCGAACAGGCGCCCTACGCCGTGTCGCTGGCCTACAGGGTCCGCTACGTGATGGAGATGAACGCCAGAGAGGCCATGCACGTCCTGGAATTGCGTACCTCCCCTCAGGGCCACCCCTCGTACCGTGAGGTGTGCCAGCAGATGCACCACCTGATCGCCGACGAGGCGGGCCACCACGCCATAGCGGCGATGATGAGCTTCGTCGACCACTCCTCCGAACCGGACCTGGAGAGGTTGGAGTCCGAGCGCCTTAGCGAGCAGCGCCGCGGGGAGCGGGCAGCGGCCGGCTCCTCGACGGATTCCTCGACGGCCTGACCCGGTGACGCGGCCAAGGCATGGGATGGGCCGGTAGCGACGCAGGCGTGCACAACGTGTCTATGATCCGGCCGCGATCGGCTGATCGGCAGAGGAAGAGATGAGCGACGAAGAGATTCCCGAAGAACCCCCCGAGGACGAGCTGGACGACGAACTCGAGGAGCCCTTCGACGACGACCTCGACGACAGCGACGGGGACGAGGACGACGACGGCGACGACGGCGACGAGGACGGTAACGACAGCGACGAGGACGACGACGAGGCGGGCCCGAGGCCGGTCGAGCGTTCCCCGGCTGACGACGAGGACGATCCGGACCCGGACGACGTCGAGGCGGACCTGGACGAGATCCTGAGGGACAGGATTGCCGCCGGTGACGACGAGGACGACGAGGACCAGGCCGACATGCCGGGAGACGCTTCCCCGGAGGGCCTGACGGAGCGCAGGGAGACCGAGCTCCACTGTCCGCACTGCTTCCTGCTGGTGCAGGCGTCGGCGGTGGCGGAGACAGGTGAATGCGGCCACTGCGGGGGCCCGATCACGTGACTCTGCCCAGGCCCTGAGCATGGAGGCGGCCCGGGAGGCCACCGCCGCGGACCTGGAGGCCATCGTGGCGCTGGCCGCTGAGGCCAGGTTCGAACTCTCGGGCAAGAGGGGGGGCGAGGTGCTGGCCCGCCTCGACCCGGCCGAGGGCGACCTGCAGGGGAGGGTGGCCGGGGCCCTCGGATCGACGGAGGCCTTCGTGGCCGTCGGGACGATCGAAGAGGCTGTCGTCGGCTACGCCCTGATGTACCTGGTGCCGGCCTCTGACGGGCGGCCACAGGCCGTCGTCGAGGAGCTGTACGTCGACCCCGGGGCTCGCCACGTCGGGGTGGGGGAGGCCCTGATGGACCTTCTCGACAGCGAGGCGGATGGCTGGGGCGCGGCCGGGGTCGATTCGGTCGCCCTTCCGGGTGATCGTGCCACCAAGAACTTCTTCGAGATGCGCGGCATGACGGCCAGGGCGATCATCGTGCACCACTCCCTCGACGGCTGATGGTGGTGGGAAGGCCCGAGCTCTGCGTCGGGGCCGTGGCCGTGAGGGATGGCCGTCTCCTGATGGTCAGGAGGGGTTCGGAGCCCGGAGCTGGAATGTGGTCTCTTCCGGGGGGACGCGTCGAGGCCGGCGAGTCGCTGCCGGCGGCAGTGGTGAGGGAGCTGGCGGAGGAGACGGGCCTGGTAGGCCTCTGTGGGTCGCTGCTCGGCTGGGTTGAGCGTTCGGGAGCCGACTACCACTACGTCATCCTGGACTTCGCCGTCTCAGTGCTGGATCCCGCCGAGCCGGTCGCCGGTGACGATGCTGCGGAGGCCCGCTGGGTCCCCGTGGAGGTCGTAGCGGGGATGGACCTGGCGGACGGCCTGGTCGAGTTCCTGGTCGAGCACGGCGCCATACCCGCCGGCAGGGTGATCGACGGCACCTGAGGGTCCCGGGGGTCGCGCGGCCGCCCGGGCCTGGCTCAGCGGCCGCTCCAGACCGGGGGGCGCTTCTCTATGAAGGCCCTGGGCCCCTCCCGGAAGTCGTCGGTGCGCCAGACGGCGGCGCTCTCCTCGTGCACCAGGGCTGCCGCCTCCTCGTCTGGCATAAGCCGCGTGGCCAGCACCGCCCTGCGTGAGGCCCTCACGGCAAGTGGGGCGTTGGCGTTGATCTCCCCGGCCAGCGCCAGCGCCTCCTCAAGGGCCCCTCCCGGTGGCGTCAGCCGGTTGACCAGGCCGAAGGCGTGGGCCGAGGTGGCATCCAGGTCCCTGCCCGTCAGGGCCAACTCCATTGCAACGTTTCGGGGAAGGGAGCGGGGCAGGCGGATGAGGCCGCCGGCTGCCGCTATGAGCGATCGCTTCACCTCCGGGATGCCGAAGTGGGCGGACTCGGAGGCAACCACCAGGTCGCATGCGAGCACGATCTCGGTGCCTCCCGCAACAGCCGGCCCTTCTACGGCAGCGATGAGGGGTTTGGTCCGTTCCCTGTCCACCAGGCCGGCGAAGCCGCCCCGGTCGGTGGTGAGGCGGGCTGAGCCCCCAGCTATCGCCTTCAGGTCGGCTCCTGCGCAGAAGGCCGGACCGGATCCGCACAGGATCCCCGCCCACACCTCATCGTCGTCCTCGAGGCGGTCCACGGCGGCCTCCAGGGCCTCGGCCAGCTCGCTGTTGACGGCGTTGCGGGCCTCAGGACGGTTGAGGGTGATGATGCCGACCCGGCCGCGTACCTCGTATTCGACGATCACGGCTGCGACCCTACAGAGCACCTGTGGTCAGGGTTGTGCCGGGAGCCCAGCAGATGGCGGTGAGGGTAGCAGTGGGGGAGAGGGCCTGTGCCTCCGGAGGTGCCGGTAGGTCGGCTCAGGCGGAGGCGCTGCGTCGGGGCCGCCGCCGTCGTGGTGGGGCGGTCGGCTCCACACCGAAGGCCGCGGCGATGTCGGGGACGCTCGTTGAGACCCGCTTCACGACCTCCAGGAGGGACTCGTTGGGCTCGGAGGGAAGTCCCTGCGGCACGACCCGCTGGTGGACCGGTGAGAGGGCCACGGCGTCCAGCACGGTGGCCCAGCGGTCCTGGCCGGTGTCGGAGGTGAGGCTGGCATTGGCCGCCTCCGTGAGGCTGTCGAGGAGGGGAGCCGGCAGGGGGAAGCCAGCCTTGACGGGCCTGGAGCTCAGGCGCAGGGCCCTCACGACCCTGCCCTCGCCGAGGGTGTTGCCGACCTCCTCCATCCAGGCTGCGTGCTCGCGGTCGACCCGCTCGGACAGGCCGGTCCGCAACTGCTCCGCCAGGTCCCTTGCCTCGTCGGTCCTGGCAGCGGACTCGGCGGCCACGATGACCGACCGGATGTCGCGCAGGTCAACCTTCTCGATACCGGCGAGGGCGGCCTCGGCCCTGTCCAGCCAGTCGGCCGAGCGCAACCTGGGGTTGATGCGCTCACCCAGGCGCACCAGCAGCTCAACTGGGATCTCCGGCTCTCCAGAGGCGACCGCTGCCGCGTTCTGGGCCGTCACCGCCTCCCTCAGGCCGGGGACGCCGCCGCGGAGGAGGTGTTCGGCCATGAGCCTCTGGTCCTCCGGCAGGGCCTCCATGGCCGCCTTTCGGTGCCGCCTCTTCGGGCGTAGCCGCTTGGGCCTGGGCGGGGGAGGGGAGTTGTCCGCTGCGGATCCCCTGGAGCGGCGCTGCTCGCGGCCATCACCGCGTCGGCCCTCCGCCCTGCTCCTGCGGCCGGGCATCCCATCGCCCTCGCCGGACCTGCGGCGATCCTCACCCCGGCCCCTGGCTGGCCTGCGGTCGTCACCCCGTTCACGTTCCCTGCCGCGGCCCCTGCCGGTGCGCCGGTCATCCCTGGATCCCCTCCCGGGACGCTCGTCCCTGTCCCCTCCGGGTTCACGCCGCCTTCCCTTCCCGGCCAGCTTGGTGGTGACCGCCGGCTGGCTCCTGCCACTGCCGATGATCTCCAGCAACTCGGGTTCGGAGCGGGTCGCCTTGGGGGGCAGCACGGCCGTGATCTCCATGCCGTCCACGTACTGTTCGGTCTCCGCGCGCAGGACGTCGCCCACGCCGCTTCCGTCGGGCAGGAGTCCTCCGTCGAGGGATCCGCGGGGCTGGCGTGCGCCGGCGGCGCGCCAGGTCCAGGTGCCGTCGTCGCGGCTGCTGGTGAGCTCGATCTCGATACGTGCCACGGCCGACAACGCTAGCCGTAAGGGAGCGTTTGCGGTCCGGATCCCCGGGGGATGGCAGGGATCCATCAGCCCGGAGTGTAGATAATGTATATTATCATCCATGCACGGGGTGAGGGTGACGGATCGGGCGGCTGTGCCAGGATGAAGAGGCACTACAGGGACCTGCCTCCCGTAGAGCAGATGCCCGCCGTGTTCCACGCCTGGCTGGCCGACCTGCCCCTCTACGAGGACAAACCGCCCAACACTGTGCGGGCCTACAGCCAGGGCGTCAGGCGTCTCGTCTCCTACGCCGGCATCGGTGCTGGCGACTTCGGCCCTTCGGCGTTCGACCAGGCCCGCCTGACCGATGCGGTTCGCCATATGCGGGCAGGCGGCGAGGTCTCCAAGGCGACCCTCAACCAGAGCCTGGCGGCCCTGCGATCGTTCTTCGACTACTGCCTGAACCAGCGCCTGCTGGATTCGGTGCCGGATATATCCAGGATCCGCAGGCTGGCCAGGCTGGACGTGCCCCAGGTGGACCCTGAGTACTTCAGGCCCGCTGAGATCAGGGACCTCTACGCCGCCGCCTCCGCCGAGGACCCGGACGGGAGCAGGATCAGGTGGCCTGTGCGGGACGTGGCCATGTGTGCCTTCCTGGCAGTGCTGGGCCTGAGGGCGTCCGAGTTGACCGCCGCAGACGTGGGTTGGATCACGAGGGAGCGCCTGGACGCGACGGCGGGACGCGCGACCTGGATGATGCAGGTCCTTGGCAAGGGACGGCGGATCAGGCACCTGCCCCTGTCGCCTGAGCTCTCCGACGCCCATGGCAGGTGGCAGGAGGAGCGTGAGGAGAGGTTCGGGCCGGCCCGGCCCGATGACCCCCTGTTCCTCACAAGCGACGGCGAGCGATTCAACTACAGGCGCCTGAGGTACTGGCTGCTGCTCCTGAACCGGAGGGCCGGCCTGAGGGACCGGTCCCTCCACTCGCTGCGACACACCGCCGGGGTCCAACTGGCATCCGACGGTGTACCCATGAACGTGATCCAGAGCCTGCTGGGCCATGCCAGCATCACCACCACGGGCATCTACACGGCAATTGCCGGCGGGGAGCTGGTGGGGGTTGTACAGCGTTCAGGTGCCAACACCCTTCTTGGCGACCTCCTGGAGGAGGGATCGTGAGCGCCTCGACCAGGGCCCGCCTGCTGGTGGCCACCCCCGCACTGGTCGACCCCAACTTCTCGAGAACGGTCCTGTTGATGGTTGAGCACAACGAGGACGGAGCCCTGGGAGTGGTCCTGAACCGGCCCCTGCTGGTGTCCGCGGCCGACGCCGTCCCGCGCTGGGCCGATCGCCTGGAACCGCCCGGCCTCCTCTACCGCGGCGGGCCGGTCTCGGAGGGGTCGGTGGTGGGCCTCGGAATGGCGCCGGAAGGGGGCCACGCAGCTGTCAGCCCCCTGTTGGGGCGCCTGGGCGTGGTCGACCTCCACGGAGCCCCCGACGAGGCCCAGGGGGTAGGGCCCGTCCGTCTCTTCTCCGGCTACGCCGGCTGGTCGGCCGGGCAGCTGGAGGTGGAACTGGCCGTGGGTTCCTGGTTCGTGCTGGAGGCCCGGGCCGCCGACGCCCTTACCGCCGATCCGGAGTCCCTGTGGTCCGCGGTCCTGGCCCGCCAGCAGGGCCTTCTGGGAGCCGTGGCCGGCTATCCAGACGACCCGACCCTGAACTGAAGCCGCCACCCGGCGCCCCCCGGTGGCTCCAGCCTTGTGTCAGGCCCGGATCTCGACGGGTGTGCCCAGCGGCAGGGCGGCGATCCTGGCTGCCACATCGTCGTGCATCCTGATGCAACCCTCCGAGACGTCGCTGCCGAGCAGTTCCGGCTCGTTCGTGCCGTGGAGGGCCACTGCCGGGTCCATGCCGTCGACAAGGGGCAGGGCCTCGGAGAAGCCGGAGGTGCCGATCACCCATGCACCGAAGAGGGTGTCCGGGTCCTCCCGGGCCTCCATCTCGGTGATGTAGAACTCCCCCACTGGGGTCGGCGTGCCGTCAGCTCCGAGTGCCACCGAGCCCTCGGCGACCAGCTCGCCGTCCTCCCAGGCCCAGACCCTGTGGGACCCCAGCTCCACGACAACCCTGGCACGGTGTCGGGAGAGGGTCACGTCCGAGCTGCGCACGAAGCCCGTGGAGCCGTTGGGCCTCACGGGTAGGTCCACCTCCAGCATCTCCGCCACCTGGCCCCTCACGAGCAGGACACGCGGGCCGCCCAGCGAGGCCGGATCGGGCAGCAGCCACCAGGGATCCGTGGCCTCTGGGGAGCGGAACGTCTCCAGCAGGTCCACGTTGGATGTGGCGACCGTGAAGGGGGTGTCCGGCGTGGGGGCGGCCGTGGTGGACGGTGCCCATGTGGTGGTCGGGGCGGCCGTGGTGGCCGCTGGAGGGGGTACCGTGCTGGTCGTGGCCACGGCCGGGGTGGGCTCTGGAAGCGAGGCGGTGGGAACCGGACCGAGACGGACCATTCCGACGCGCTCGAGATCCTCGGATGCGCAGGCGGGAACCGTCCCCAGCAGCAGCGCCGCGACGGCGGCGCCGAACCGGAGCGGCCCCGTCACGACCCCTTTCTAGCCGCCAGGGAGCCGCCCGTCACCTGGAACGGCACCGCCGGGGGGAAGCCTCCTAGCTGTGTGCCGGCTCCCTCTGGAGGGATCGCCGGGAGGGCGCCGGCGACAGGAGCGGTGGCTGGAATGGGACGGCTCCCGAGACGTCTGCGCCCCTTGCAAGGAGGCCGGCCAGGACGCCGGCGAGAGCCCTGCTGTCGTCGAGTGCCCTGTGGGCGTCCGTCAACTCCACCCCCACGGCGGCGGCCAGGTCCCCCAGGCGGCCAGGCAGGCCCAGGAGCCTCGCCAGGGGCACCGTGTCCACCGCGGGGAGTTCCAGGTCACCCAGCCCGGCCCGGGTCCACTCGGCCCGCACGAAGCCCACGTCGAAGGCAGCGTTGTGTGCGACCGGAACGCAGCCCGACAGGGCCTCGGCCAGGTCGCCGGCGACCTCCGGGAAGGAGGGGGCGTCCTCCAGCAGGCACGGCGTGATGCCGTGGATGTCCACCCGACCCACGTCGCTGACGGCGGCGTCGACGAGGGTGGACCACTCCCCCACCACCTCGCCCTCGGCGGTGGAGTGGACAACGGCCACCTCGATGACCCGCCCGGCGGTCGGGCTGAGGCCCGTGGTCTCCACGTCGAAGCAGGCGAACAGCACGCCGCTCAGGCTCCGGGGGTGGGTGGGAGGATGGGCTCAGCAGCCGGTCCGGGTGGCATCGCAGCGACCGTAGCCGCCAGCCGGGCGGCCACCGTGCGATGCTGCCGGCCGGGTTCCCCTGCTGCGGCCCTGTGGCCGGCTCCGACTGTACGGTGCCGCCGGTGAGCAGAGACCAGGGGCGGGAGATCCTGCGGGCCGACGACCAACTGCAGAGTCGGACCCTGCGGACCCTCATGTTGGGCCTGATCCCCTCGGGGGCTGCCATGAGTGGGTCCTACGCCGTGGCCGCCGTCCTGGGAGAGGAGCTGACCGGCAGCGAGATGCTGGGCGGGCTGGCCGCATCGTGCATGACGACCGGGTCGGCCCTGGCCTCCCTGCCGCTGGCACGCATCATGGCCGCATACGGGAGGCGTCCCGGCCTGCTTGTCGGCTACCTGTCCGCCTGCGCGGGAGCCGGGCTCGCCATGGCGTCGGCCCTGACCGGCTGGTACGTGCTGCTGGTGCCCGGGATGCTCGGCGTGGGCTTCGGCAACGGAGCCAACCTGGCCGCCAGGTTCGCCGCGGCCGACCTGGCCCCTGAGGACGGCCGGGCCAGGGCCATAGGCACCCTGGTCTGGGCCTCGACGGTCGGTGCGGTCCTGGGTCCGACAATCGGGATGGGTCCCGCACGGTCACTGGCAGGCCTGCTGGGAGCAACCGAGCTGGCCGGCCCGTACCTGGTAGCCGCCGTGCTGTTCGGCGTAGCGGCCCTGACGATCCACGTGCGGCTCCGCCCCGACCCCCTGGTCGTGGCCGGCGGGGTGGGTGGTGGGGTCGGACGCTCTCCAGACGGCCTCGCGACGGCCCTGCACAGCCTTGCCACATCCGGCACGGGCCGCCTGGCGGTCATGTCCATGGTCGCAGGCCACGTGGTCATGGTCGCCGTCATGACCATGACCCCGCTCCACATGCGTGCGGGGGCCCATGAACTGGAGGTCATCGGCCTGGTCATCTCGCTGCACATCATCGGCATGTACGCGTGTGCCCCTGCGGTCGGATGGCTTGCCGACCGTATGGGTGCCAGGCCGGTCCTGGCCTCCGGAGGGGTGCTGCTGTTCATCGGATCGGAGATGGCCGCCCACACGCCACCCGAGCAGTCGCTAGGTGTCTTCGCCGGCCTCTTCCTGATCGGCCTCGGGTGGAGCTTCGGCCTCATCGCCTCGTCGGCGTTGCTGGTGGGCGAGTTCGACGGGCCGGAGAGGGTCCGGGTGCAGGGCCTGGCGGATCTCTCCATGACGGCGGCCGGAGGCCTGGCCGGCATCGGTTCAGGCGTGGCCGTGGCGTTCACCGATTACCCGACCCTCGCCCACAACAGTGGTCTGGTCGGCCTCCTACCCACCGTGACCGTGCTGCTGGTGGCCCTTGCCGGCCGCCGGCGCGAGCTGCGCGGTACCTGAGAGCCTCCCGGGGACCCTCTCAGGGCGCATGCGCCCTGCCTCCCGGCGGGCCGGACACCCGGTGTAGCGTCCGACCATGCCGACCGGGTCCGGGCCGACCGTGCTGTTGTTGCACGGCTTCGCCACCTGCTCGGCCACATCCTGGGAGCACAACGGTTGGTGCGCCCTGCTGGCGGACTCGGGCCGCCAGGTCCTCCCAGTGGACCTGCTCGGGCACGGGACTGCGGCGAAGCCGGTGGAGTCCGGGGCCTACGACGGTCTGGAGAACGTGGTGCTGGAGGGCCTGCCTGAAGAGCCTGTCGACGCCATCGGCTTCTCCATGGGGGCGCGCGTGCTGCTGGTGCTGGCATCGCGGCGTCCTGAGAGGTTCAACCGGCTGGTCGTCGCTGGGGTGGGTCAGAACCTCTTCGAGGATGACCCGGAGCGGCGGCGGGAGATAGCCGAGGCGATCAGGACCGGCAAGGCCGAGGACCCGGAACTGGCCTACTTCGCCAGGCTTCCTGAGTCCCCAGAGGCGGACCGGCAGGCCCTGGCCGCGTGCCTCACCCGTCCGAACCCGCCCCCCCTGGCAGAGGAGCACCTCGCCCGGATAGAGGCCCCCGTGCACGTGGTAATCGGCGACCGGGACTTCGCAGGCCCACCCGACCGCCTGGTCTCATCCATACGCGGTGCAACCCTCACGACCCTGAGGGGGGTGGACCACTTCGCCACCCCCAAGAACTTCGGCTTCATCGACGCCGCCCTGGACTTCATAGGCGCCCGACCCTTCTGACCGACCGGACCGACGCCTCCGGTCAGCGCAGCGGCGCTGCGTCCGGGGTGACCGGTTCTGGCAGCGAGGTGGAGCCGGTGAGGAACCTGTCCACGGCGGCGGCACAGGAGCGGCCCTCGGCTATCGCCCAGACGATCAGGGACTGGCCCCGGCCCATGTCGCCACACACGAAGACAGCCTCTGCCGATGTCTGGTAGGCGGCGTCCCTCGCAACGTTGCCGCGCTCGTCGAACCGGATCCCGAGGTTCTCGGTCAGGGGGCCCTGCTCGGATCCGGTGAAGCCCATGGCCAGGAGCACCAGGTCGGCCCGGACCTCCTCCTCGCTGCCCTCGATCCGCTCAAAGGAGACCCGGCCGTCCTGTGTGATCTGCCTGACCCTGTGGGTCCGCAGGGCTTCGACATGGCCGTCGGCACCGAGGAACTCCTCGGTGTTGATCCCGTAGAGCCGCTCCCCTCCCTCCTCGTGCGCCGACGAGACCCGGAAGAGCAGCGGCCAGGTGGGCCAGGGGTTGCCCGGTGAGCGCTCATCGGGGGGCCTCTCCATGATCTCGAACTGCTTGACGTCGGCCGCCCCCTGCCTGAGTGCCGTTCCCAGGCAGTCAGCTCCGGTGTCGCCTCCCCCGATCACGACTACCCTGCGACCCTCGGCGCTGACCGGTGGCCGGTCCAGATCGCCCTCCTGGACCCTGTTCCCCCAGGGCAGGTACTCCATGGCCTGCATCACGCCCCGGAGCTCCCTTCCCGGGATGGGGAGGTCTCGCCATTGGGTGGCGCCGCAGGCCAGGATCACGGCGTCGTAGTCGGCCCTCAGTTCCCCTATCGGGATGTCCACGCCGACCGCCGTCCTCGTGCGGAACTCGGTGCCCTCCGCCTCCATCTGGGCCAGGCGGCGGTCCAGGTGCCGCTTCTCCATCTTGAACTCGGGGATGCCGTAGCGAAGCAGCCCACCTATCCGGTCGGCCCGCTCGAACACCACAACCTCATGGCCGGCCCTGGTGAGCTGCTGAGCGGCTGCCAGGCCACCCGGGCCGGAGCCCACCACCGCCACGCGCCTTCCCGTCGGCTCGGTCGCCACCACCGGCGTGATCCAGCCCTCCTCCCACCCGTGGTCCACGATGGAGACCTCGACCTGTTTGATCGTCACGGCGGGCTCATTGATCCCGAGCACACAGGCCGCCTCACACGGCGCCGGGCAGAGCCTTCCGGTGAACTCAGGGAAGTTGTTGGTGGCGTGCAGCCGCTCCAGGGCTTCGCGCCAGCGACCCCTGAAGACCAGGTCGTTCCAGTCGGGAATCAGGTTCCCCAGGGGGCAGCCATGGTTGCAGAACGGGATCCCGCAGTCCATGCAACGGCTGGCCTGCCGGAGCAGGTCTGCCTCCGGGAAGGGTTCATAGACCTCCTTCCAGTCGCGCAACCGCACGGGAACGGCCCGACGCTCCGGGGTCTGCCGATCGTGCTTCAGGAAGCCGCGCACGTCGCCCACGCCCGCCCCCTCAACTCCCTGTCGAGGCCATGATGGCCTCGACCTCGTCGATGCCCGAGGCCCTGGCTGCCGCTGCGGCCTCGAGCACCCGCTTGTAGTCCACGGGCATGACCTTCACGAAGTGACCGGCCTGAACCTCCCAGGCCCCCAGGATCTCCTCGGCCACGGTCGATCCGGTCTCCCTGCGGTGCCTGCCCACGGTCTCCCTGAGCCACCCCAGGTCCTCCGCATCGGGTGGCTCGAGAAGGACAATCTCGGGGTTGACCCGCCGGACGGCAGTGCCGTCCACGTCATGGATGAACGCCACGCCACCCGACATTCCGGCGGCGAAGTTGCGGCCGATGCCACCCAGCACGACCGCCCGCCCACCGGTCATGTACTCACAGCCATGGTCGCCGATGCCCTCGACGACCGCGGTGGCGCCTGAGTTGCGTACGCAGAAGCGCTCACCCACCCGGCCCCGTATGAAGGCCTCACCGGAGGTGGCCCCGTAGAGGATCACATTTCCGGCGATCACCTGTTCCTCGGCACGGAACGGGGAGTCGTCCGGCGGCGCCAGCACGATCCTGCCTCCGGACAGCCCCTTGCCGAGGTAGTCGTTGGCGTCCCCTGTCAGCCTCAGGGTGATCCCCCGGGGAACGAAGGCTCCGAAGCTGTTCCCGGCCGAACCGTTCAGGTCGACGGTGATCGTGTCGTCGGGCAACCCGGTCGATCCGTGGTGACGCGTCAGTTCGCAGCCCAGCATGGTCCCCACGGTCCGGTTCACGTTGCGCACCGGCAGGGTGATGGTGGTCGGGGTCCCGTGCTCCAGTGACCTGCCCGCGAGGCGTATCAGGTCCTGGTCCATGGCCAGGTGCAGGCCGTGGTCCTGTCCGGCTGCGTTGTGCCTCACCGCTCCCTCTTGCAGGTCGGGTACGTGGAGGAGGGGCTCCAGGTCGAGGCTGTCGGCCTTCCAGTGTTCCACCGCCTCGACCGTGTCCAGGCACTCCACCTGGCCGATCGCCTCGTCCAGGGTCCGGAAGCCGAGGGCGGCCAGGATCTCCCGCACCTCCTCGGCCACGAACTCGAAGAAGTTGACGACGAACTCGGGGCGTCCGGAGAACTTCTTCCTGAGCTCCGGGTTCTGAGTTGCCACCCCCACCGGACAGGTATCCAGGTGGCAGACCCGCATCATCACGCAACCTGAGACGACCAGGGGTGCCGTTGCGAAGCCGAACTCGTCGGCACCCAGGAGGGCGGCTATGACGACGTCCCGGCCTGTCTTGAGCTGCCCATCCACCTGCACGACGATCCGGTCGCGCAGGTCGTTCAGGAGCAGGGTCTGCTGCGTTTCGGCCAGGCCCAGTTCCCAGGGTGCGCCGGCGTGCTTGATGGAGGTGAGCGGGGAGGCGCCGGTGCCACCGTCGTGGCCGGAGATGAGGACCACGTCGGCGTGTGCCTTGGAGACCCCCGCCGCCACGGTTCCGACGCCGACCTCAGCCACCAACTTCACGTGGACGCGGCTGGAGGGGTTGGCGTTCTTGAGGTCGTGTATCAGCTGCGCCAGGTCCTCGATGGAGTAGATGTCGTGATGCGGTGGCGGGGAGATGAGGCCGACCCCGGGCGTCGAGTGTCTGGTCCTGGCGATCCACGGGTAGACCTTGTGGGCCGGCAACTGCCCCCCCTCGCCGGGCTTGGCCCCCTGTGCCATCTTGATCTGGATGTCGTCGCTGTTGACCAGGTACTCGCTGGTGACGCCGAAGCGTCCAGATGCGACCTGCTTGATGGCGGAACGTCGGAGGTCGCCGTTGCGGTCCGGGGTGAAGCGGTCAGGATCCTCGCCCCCCTCCCCCGTGTTGGACTTGGCGCCTATCCGGTTCATGGCAATCGCAAGGGTCTCGTGCGCCTCGGCCGAGATGGAGCCGTAGGACATGGCGCCCGTGGAGAAGCGCCGGACGATCTCGGATACGGGCTCCACCTCCTCGATGGGCACCGGCGGCCGCAGGTCGTCCCTCAGGCGGAACAGGCCCCTCAGCGTGGCCAGTTCCCGGGCCTGGTCGTCGACCATGGTGGTGTACTGCTTGAAGATGTCGTAGCGACCCTCGCGGGTGGCGTGCTGGAGCCGGAACACCGTTTCCGGGTTGAACAGGTGGTACTCCCCCTCCCGCCGCCACTGGTACTGGCCGCCGAACTCGAGGGTCCTGTGGGCACGCTCCTCGGGGTGGTCCGGGAACGCAGAGGCGTGGCGTTCGGACACCTCGGCCGCCAACACGTCGAGGCCGACGCCCCCCAGCCGGCTGACCGTCCCCGTGAAGCAGGCCTCTACGACCTCGTTGCCGAGGCCGATGGCCTCGAAGATCTGGGCCCCCGTGTAGGAGGCGACCGTGGAGATCCCCATCTTGGACATGACCTTCAGGATCCCCTTGTCGAAGGCATTGACCATGTTGTGCCGTGCCCGCTCAGAGGTGAGGTCATCCGGAATGCCGTGGGTGCCGGTCCCGAGCAGGTCGTCGATGGCCTCGAACGCCACATAGGGGCAGACGGCCGAGGCCCCGTATCCCAGAAGGAGGGCGACATGGTGCACCTCCCTGGCGTCGCCGCTCTCCACTACCAACCCGACACGCGTCCTCGTCTTCTGGCGGATCAGGTGGTGGTGCACGGCACCCGTGGCCAGCAGCGACGGGACAGGGGCCAGCTGGCTGGTCGAGCCGCGGTCGCTGATGACCAGGACGTTGGCGCCCTCGGTGATGGCCGCCGAAGCCTCCACCCTCAGCCTGGAGAGCGCATCGGCCAGGCCCTGCCCTCCCCTGGCAACCTCGTAGCGGGCGTCCAGCACCCGGGAACTGAATCCGTCCGGACCGGAGGGGTTTCCCAGGGCCGCAACGGAGGCCAGCTCCTCCTCGGTGACCACGGGGTGCGGCACCAGGACCTGGCGACAGCTCTCGGGCTGCGGGTCCAGCAGGTTGCCCTCAGAGCCGATCCGACCGGAGACGGCGGTGATGAGCTCCTCCCTGATGGCATCGAGGGGCGGGTTCGTCACCTGCGCGAAGAGCTGCTGGAAGTAGTCGTAGAGGCTCCGGGACCTGCGGGAGAGGACGGCCACGGGTGTGTCCGAGCCCATGGAGCCGATGGCCTCCTTGGCGTCTCGGGCCATGGGTACGAGGAGCAGCCTCAGCTCCTCGTGCGTGTAGCCGAACAGCTGGGTCCTCTGGAGGGGTGTGGTCTGGCAGGTGCGGCGGTCGGCCCCCGGTGGCAGGTCGGCCAGGTCCACGGCGTGTTCGTCCAGCCAGCGACGGTAGGGGCGGGCGGACGACAACTCGGCCTTGATCTCGGGGTCCCTGACGATCCGGCCCCTGGTGGTGTCGATCAGGAACATCCGGCCCGGCTCCAGCCGTCCCTTCTCAACGATCCGGGAGGAGGGTATGTCCACGACGCCCACCTCGCTGGCCATCACGACCAGGTCGTCGTCGGTGACCCAGTAGCGGCTGGGGCGCAGCCCGTTCCGGTCAAGCACCGCCCCGATGACCGTCCCGTCGGTGAAGGCGATCGAGGCTGGTCCGTCCCAGGGTTCCATGAGTGCTGCGTGGTACTCGTAGAAGGCCCTCCTCTCGTCGGACATCTCCCCGTGCTTCTCCCAGGGCTCCGGGATCATCATCAGCACGGCCTCGGGGAGCGAGTAGCCGCCGAGGGTCAGGAGCTCCAGGGCCTCGTCGAACCCGGCGGTGTCGCTGGCCCCCGGTGTGCAGATCGGGAACATCCGCTCCAGGTTGCCAGGCAGCAGGTCGGTCGCCAGCAGGGCCTCCCTGGCCCTCATCCAGTTCCGGTTGCCCTGGACGGTGTTGATCTCGCCGTTGTGCGCGATCAGCCGGTACGGGTGGGCGAGGGGCCAGGAGGGGAAGGTGTTGGTGGAGAAGCGGGAGTGCACGACGGCCATGGCGCTCTCGACCCTCCGGTCCGTCAGGTCGGGGAAGAACTGTGCCAGCTGCGGGGTGGTCAGCATCCCCTTGTAGACGATCGTACGGGAGGACAGGGAGGGGAAGTAGAGGCCCTCGTGTGCCCTGGTGGCGCCCCCCATGCCGCGCTCCTCCGAGGCACCACCCGGCAGCGTCACCTCGTGCTCGGTCCGCTTGCGGAACACGTAGGCGATGCGGTCCAGGTGGATTCCCGAGGGCCTCTCCCCCGCCGCCTCGGGTCCGGCCACGAACAGCTGCCGGAAGGTCGGCTCAGCAGCCCTGGCCGCCGAACCGATCATCGAGTCGTCCACTGGCAGGTCTCGCCAGCCCAGAACCTCGAGGCCCTCGTCCGAGGCCAGCCCCTCCACCTTGGCGGCCGCCGCTTCGGCCTCGGCCGCCCTGTGGGGCAGGAAGGCGATGCCCGTGGCGTACTGACCGGCGGGTGGGAGATCGAAGGGGACGACCTTGCGGTAGAAGGCGTCGGGTACCTGAATGAGGATCCCGGCGCCGTCGCCGGTGTTCTCCTCGGCTCCCAGGGCGCCCCTGTGCTGGAGGTTGCAGAGGGCGCCGATCCCGAGCGAGACGATGTCGTGGCTGGCCTCGCCGCGCATGTTGCAGACGAAGTTGACGCCGCACGCGTCGTGCTCGAATCGGGGGTCGTACAGGCCCCTGGCCCTCGGCCGGTCTCCGGACATCTGCTCCTACCTGCGGGCCCCCCCGGGGAGGGGGGACGGCTACTGGTTCGCCCGGAGCTTCATCGGTCAGAGCGGTGCTCTGGGCGCGTGGCACGCCCGTCTTAGGCCACGGTGGAGCGGTTCCGGTGGTGGCGGCGCGCTCACGGTGGTGGCGCACCAATATAGGGCCGGGCGGTCAGGGTCCGGCGTTTGTAGCGGGGCCGGCTGTCAGGCCGGGGTCGGGTCCAGCCGGCGCCTGACGGACCGGTACGGGGCCACCACCATGAGCAGCATCGGGAAGAGTTCCAGGCGGCCCACCAGCATCAGCATTGCCAGGACCATCCGGGCCGGAGTGCTGAACCCGTCCACGAACGAGGCGGTGGGGCCGGCCCGGTTCAGCGCCGGCCCCATGTTCCCCAGTGAGCCGATAACGCCGCTCATGGCGGTGAGCAGGTCGGTGCCGAGTGCCGCCACCACGACGGTCCCACCCACGACCAGCATTCCGTAGACGATCATGAAGCCGGCGATCCGCTCCACCAGCGGATCGGCCAGGGTTCCGGAGCCATGGCGCACCGGAAGGACCGCACGGGGGCGGCGAATTCCCCGCAGGGTCCGCCGGGCATGTGACAGGCCCACCATGGCTCGCAGCACCTTCACCCCGCCGGAGGTGGAGCCCGTGCAGCCTCCCGTGATCAGGAGGAGCAGGAGGACCATCTGGGGAGCCGCTCCCCAGGCGACGAAGTCGCCGTGGCTGCCAGGTCCGGTGGCGTTGCCGAAGCCGCCGCTTGTGCCGAGCGTCACCACGTTGAACGCCGCGGACCTTAGGGCCCTGGCCGGGCCCATGCCGCCGTCCCAGGCCAGCAGCACAGTCACCAGCAAGGTGGCCGCCACCAGCAGCCTGATGTAGCCGCGGAACTCAGCGTCGGTCTGGTGGACCGGTCGTCCGGTAGCCACCGATCTGGCGTGCAGGGTGAAGTTGGCACCACCCAGGATCAGGCCGATGATCACGACCAGCTCCACGGCCACGCTGTCCCAGTGGCCGATCGACGCGTCATGGGTGGAGAACCCGCCCGTGGAGGCGGTCGTGAATGCATGCGCCAGGGCGTCGTAGGGGCTCATCCCGGCAGCCAGCAGGGCAACCCCGATGAGGAGGGTCAGGCCGGCATAGAGCAGCCAGAAGCGCCTGGCCGTCTCGGCCATCCGGGGTGCCAGCCTGTCCCCCCCGGTACCGGGGGCCTCCGCCCCGATCAGGCCCAGGCCGCTGGCCCGTAGTGACGGCAGGACGGTCACCACCAGAACCACTATCCCCATACCGCCTATCCACTGGGTGAACTGCCGGTACATCAGGATCCCGGCACCCTGGTCCTCGATCGGGTTGTGCGCCCCGAAGACGGTCGAGCCCGTACACGAGAAGCCCGAGACCGACTCGAACAGGGCGTCGGCCAGGACCACTGCCAACCCTGCCCCGGGGCGTTCGAAGGTGCCGGCAAGGATGTAGGGAAGGGTGCCGACTGCCGAGACCACCAGCCAGGTGCCTGCCACCGCCGTGAACACGGTCGCCCTGTCGATCGTCCCGGGCCTGGTCGAGGCCCGCAGGAACAGCCCCAGAAGGGCGGTCAGCAGGGCGGCCAGCAGTATGGCTCCGGCCTCCGAGCCTCCGGTCACCTCGAACAAGGCCGAACCGACCATCCCGGCCGCCACGAAGAGCAGGGCGATCCCGGCGACATGGGCCGTGGTGCTGGTCCAGAGGACCCGGATGGGGCTCACCACGGTAGGGCTCCGTGTCGACCCGTGCACACCGGGTCTGCCGCTGCGGCGGAGGCGGTCATGCCCGCACCCGTCCGACCAGCGTCCTCATGCGTCGGGCCAGCCTGAGGCGCCTGCGCGCCACTGCGAGCACGGCGGCCACCGCCAGCACGGCCGGATAGACGGCCAGACGCCCGAAGACCATCGCCGGAAGCAGCACCAGGCGCACGGCGGTGGGCCACCCCATCGGGTCGACCAGGCCGCCGTCGAGGCTCCTGACGGGCCCAGCGGTGGCGGTGGCGTGGATGGCCGCTGACATGGCGTCGACCAGGCCGAGGCCTGCCACGGTTGCCAGGAAGGCCGTGACCGAGATCACCGCCACGAACAGGAACTGCAGGACCACCACCTGGCGGAGCGTCTCCTCGGCCGCCACGCGACCCGCCAACCTGACCTTCAGGACCGCCCTCGGGTGGAGCTGCCTGGCCATCTCGCGTACCGCCAACTTCAGCAGGGCGCGGTGCCGCCGTATCTGGAACCCACCGCCGGCCGAGTCGCTCATCGAGCCCACGGAGACGAGCAGCAGCAGCAGTACCGGTGCCGCCGGTGTCCACTCCCCGATCGGCTCCATCGGCAGGCCGGTCGTGGAGAGTGAGGAGGCCACGATGAACAGGGCCTGACGCAGGTCGGCCGGCCCACCATCCGTCCAGGCCAGCAACAGGAGCACGGCCAGCACGTGCAGGCCCAGGTACATGGCCAGGCCGGTCTGTCGGTGGAGCCCTCCCCTGGCAACCACCAGGTGCCAGACGGTGACCATGCTGCAGCCGGCCAGGAGCATCCCCAGGATGGCCACCCACTGGACGGCAGGGTCGGACAGCTCGCCGATGGAGGCGAACCCGCCCGTCGACACGGTGGACATGGCCAGCAGGAGGCCGTCGAAGGCTGGGCGGCCCGCCAGGACGTACCCGATCCAGACGGCGAGCGTTCCTGGGAGGTAGAGGAGCCCGATGTTGCGGACCGCCCTGGCCTGGGTGGGAGCCAGGGGGTGGTAGTGGCCGGAGCGAGAGCGGTCCGCGAACTCCTTTCCGAAGCCGAAGAACGGCAGCACCGCCATGCCCACGACCAGGGCCGCCAGGCCGCCGGCCCACTGGCTGGCAGAACGCAGGAAGCGCATCCCCATGCCGAGGGACAGTGGGTCCATGACGCTCATGGCCGTCGTGGTCACACCGGCCGTGGCCTCGAAGAGGGCGTCGGCGGGAGCGCCGGCCGAGCCGGTCATGAGGTACAGGAGGGCCAGGAGCAGAACGGACCCGACGGTCGCGAGGGTGGTTGCTCCTAGCACGTCCGCCGCCTTCGTCCTGGCGGGTGGAACCACCCGGCCGTGAAGGACCGCTGCCAGCAGCCCGAATGCGGTTCCGGCTGGAAGCAGGACGGAGGTGTCCGTGCCCTGCCCGAAGAGGTCGACCAGGCCTGCCACCACCGCCAGGGCTCCGACCGCAGCCAGAGCGGTGGATGCGGCCCTTGCCGTGGCCGCCGTCCAGGACGCCCACGGGCGGCGCCGGGCCCGGACAGCCACGATGCCGGCCGTCTCGGTTCGGGTCACCCGAACAGGGCTGTGACCCTGTCCACTGACTCGGGTTTGGCGAGGACCACCACGTGGTCCCTGGCACGCAGGGTGCTGCGCCCGCGGGCGATCTGCGCCTTGCCGTCCCTGACGATGGCCCCGATCAGGGAGTCGTGTGGCATGTGAAGGTCGGACACCCGGCGGCCCTCGCACTCGCAGCCGTCGGAGACCGCGAACTCCAGGATCTCCACGTCGCCCTGCAGGTAGGTGGCGACCGCTGCAACCGTTCCCACGTCGCCCCGGACGAAGCGCAGGACGCTGTTGGCCGTGGCGGTACGCGGGCTCAGCGTGGCCCCGACCTGGTGGGCCTGCAGCAGGTCGAGGAGCTTCAGCCGGTGTACCACGGCGACGGTCTTAGGGCCGGCGTCGGACCTCCGGTGGCGGGCACCGGCGGCCTGGGCGTACAGGCAGGCCAGGACGTTGGAATCGTCCTCGCCGGTCAGGGCTATCACCAGGTCCTGGCCGCCGACCTCGGCCTCCTCCAGCATGTCGGCGTCGACGATGTCGCCCCTGTAGACGAGGGTCTTCGGGAGCTGTTCGGCCAACTCCGCCGCCCTCCTTTCGTCCAGCTCGATGATGGCCACGTCGAGGCCCCGGCCGATGAGGGCCTCGGCCAGCATCTGGGCGGTGCGGCCGCCGCCCAGCAGCAGCGCCCTGGTCGGCACGTCGCGGGCGATTCCCAGGCGCTGGGTGACGTCCTTCAGGGCCCGCCGCTTGCACACCACCCGCAGCAGGTCACCCTCCTGCAGTACGAAGTCCCCTCGGGGGATCGTGGTCACCTCAGGCTGGTCCGGGTCGCCGTCGGGACCGTGCCGGGTGATCGTCCCGACGATGAAGTCCCAGTCGGGGTCCAGCTCCCTGCCGAGGGCGTCGAGGGAGGCTCCGACGAATGGTGCCCCGGCCGGCAGCCGGGCCCCGATAACGACCACCTCGCCACCTGCCATGAGGGCCACGTCAAGGGCTCCCGGGTACTCCATCATCCTGAGGATCTGCTGGGCCACCTCCTCGTCGGGATCGATGACCAGGTGATCGGAGGCCCCCTTGAACAGGGCATTCACGGCCGGTCGGCGCAGCCTCCTCGACTCGACGCGCACGATCGTCTTGCCTACGCCCGCCTGCCGGGCCAGCAGGGCGGCCAGCAGGTTGGCCTCGTCGTTGGCCGTGACCGCCACGAGCATGTCGGCCCTCTCCAGCCCGGCCGCCTCGAGGCAGGCAGGGTCGGTGCCGCTTCCCCGGATGGCCAGGACGTCGAGGTCCTGGTCGACCTGCTTGAAGCGGTCAGGATCGACCTCTATGAGGGCAATGTCGTGTTCCTGGCCGCTGAGGCGCTCGGCCACGTAGCTGCCGACCTCGCCGGCGCCCACAACGATTATGTACACCGGCTAATCCTCGCCCATCGGCGGGCCCGGACGGAGGATGCCCGCCCCGCTCACTACCATGTCCAGTGGCACGTCCCAGGGCTCCGGCTCGAGGCGTTCGACCACCTGGAAGGCGTGGGCCAGGCCGACCAGGAGCGGCGGGGCCGCCTGGCGCCGGCGGAAGGCGAACGTGCGGTCGTAGTAGCCGGCGCCGTGGCCGAGCCGGTTGCCGCTCCTGTCGGCCACGACCAGGGGCACCAGAACCAGGTCAAGGTGGCGTGGCTCCACCTCCGTGCCGGCCTCCGGCTGGAGGGTGCCGTAGGGGCCGTCCACGAGGGCGCCGTCGGGTACCACGAAGCGGAGGGGTTCACCACGCCTCGTGACCGGCAGGGCGATCGTGGCCCCGGTGTCAGGGAGGTGTGGACCCGGATCCACCTCGCCCCCCATTCCCACATAGGAGGCGACCAGCGCGGCGCTCCTGAACTCGGGCAGGCCCACGGCCCGACGCATCACGGCCTCCGATGACCGGGCGAGTTCCTCGGGGGTGATCAGCCGGCGCCTCGTCAGGGCCTCCCTCCTCAGAAGGGAAGGGTCTACGGGTGGTTTCATTCCCAGATGCTGTCCCAGGCGGCCACCGTATTCCAGCATCGCGTCGGCCCAGGGGCGTCGGAGCGGGACTCTGGAGGCCGGCTCCAACCGGGCCGGTAGGCGGTGCCGACTACCCGGGGCCGGCCGGGTGTTGGAAGCACCCCGTTCGTGTCACTAGCGTCACCCCGGCTCCGATCCGGGTTCCAACGTCCCGCGGGCGGCGCCGCCACCGACCCCGACACCTGAGGAGAGCCTTCCTTGGACGCCATCCCCTACCTGACCGCCGCCTCGGCCCTCCTGGGGCTGCTACTGGCCGGCTTCTTCTACCGGGACGTCAGGTCCGCCGATCCGGGTGACGACCGGATGGTCTTCCTCATGACGGAGATCCAGAAGGGCGCCAGGGCCTTCCTCAAGAAGGAGTACACCTGGGTCTCAGGCTTCGTGGCAGCCATGGCCGTGCTCATCGCCCTCCTCATCGCGCCCGCCGCCGCCCTCACCTACGTGATCGGAGCGGTCCTCTCGGCCGGGGCTGGCTATGCCGGCATGACCGTCGCCACCATGGCCAACGCCCGTACCACCGAGGCCGCCAAGTCGGGCCCCGGACGGGCCCTTCCGATCGCCTTCAGGGGTGGTGCGGTCATGGGCTTCTCCGTGGCGGGCCTGGCCCTGGGCGGGCTGATGCTGGTCTACGTGGTGTTCGTTCTGTGGGCCGGGGTCGACGACGCGTTCGAGGTGGTCACCGCCTACGGTTTGGGCGCCTCCTCCATCGCCCTGTTCTCGAGGGTAGGCGGGGGCATCTACACCAAGGCGGCCGACGTGGGAGCCGACCTGGTCGGCAAGGTTGAGGCCGGCATACCCGAGGACGATCCGCGCAACCCGGCGACCATCGCCGACAACGTGGGCGACAACGTGGGTGACGTGGCCGGAATGGGGGCCGACCTGTTCGAGAGCTACGCCGGATCCATCATCGCCCCGATCTCGCTGGTGGCGTTCGCTCTGGGCCTGGGGGCCGACCAGGCCTCGGCGGCCACCCACATCTCCCTCCTCTCCTTCCCGATCGCCGTGGCCTTCGTGGGGATGCTGGCCTCGATCGTGGGTTCGTTCCTCGTCAGGGGTGGCCAGTCCACGGATTCCAAGGCCCTCAGCAAGGCACTGCACATGGGAACCAACGTGGCCATGGCCCTGACGGTGGTCGCCACGATCGCGGTCGCCTACTGGCTGTTCGGGTCCGACTCGTCCTTCGACAACCCGCTGGGCCTGGCGGTGGCGGTGATCGGCGGCCTGGTGGTCGGGTGGGCGCTCGGCAAGACGGCCGAGTTCTACACCTCCGACCACTTCGGCCCCGTGAGGAAGATCGCCGGTCAGACCGAGACCGGCCCGGCCACAACCATCCTGGGTGGTATCTCCGCCGGGATGCTCTCCGTGGCGGCCTCGGTCGCCCTGCTGGCCCTGGGCGTGGCGGTGGCCTACTGGGGCGGGGAGATGGCCTTCGACTCGATCGGCCGCCTGGACGGCGGGATCTACGGCATTGCGGTGGCGGCCATCGGCATGCTGGCGACCATAGGCGTGGTGGTGTCGGTCGACGCCTACGGCCCCATCGCCGACAACGCCGGTGGAATTGCCGAGATGGCCGAACTGGACCCGGGCGTGCGCGAGGTGACCGATGCCCTGGACTCCCTCGGGAACACCACGGCTGCCGTCGCCAAGGGCTTCGCCGTGGGCTCGGCTGCCCTGACGGCGCTGGCCCTCTTCAAGAGCTTCGAGTTCGCCGTTGCACAGGCTGGCGGGGACCTGTCCCTCGACATAGGCCAGGTCAGCACGTTCGTGGGCCTCTTCCTTGGTGCCATGCTGCCGTTCCTGTTCGCAGCACTCACGATCGACGCGGTCGGCAGGGCCGCTCAGGAGATGATCGAGGAGGTGAGGCGCCAGTTCCGCGAGATCCCCGGCCTGCGCGAGGGGGCCCCCGGCGTGGTGCCCGACTCAGCCCGCTGCGTCGCCATTTCCACGGCAGCCTCCCTGAAGGAGATGCTGGTCCCGGGCGCCCTCGCCGTGGTCGTGCCACTGGTCATCGGGTTCGTCAGCGTCGACGCCCTCGGCGGCTTCCTGGCGGGCGCCCTGGTGTCAGGCTTCTGCCTGGCCATCTTCATGGCCAACGCCGGCGGCGCCTGGGACAACGCCAAGAAGTACATCGAGGCCGGGTCACACGGCGGCAAAGGGTCCGAGTCGCACAAGGCGGCGGTGGTCGGCGACACCGTCGGCGACCCCTTCAAGGACACCTCCGGTCCGGCCATGAACATCCTCATCAAGGTGATGACGATCGTGTCGCTGGTGTTCGCCTCGGCCTTCGTGGGCTGACACCTGGGCTACGGACAGGGCTACGGCCAGCCGCCCCGGCAGTGGTCGGTCAGCGCGGTAGGACGATCATCGGGTCCTTGGGCTCGCCTCCGGTCCTCACCTCGAAGTGGAGGTGGGGCCCGGTGGACCAGCCCGTGGACCCGCACTTCCCGAGCAGGTCTCCCGTGGCCAGGGTGTGGCCCTTGGATACCAGCACCTCATCCTGGTGGGCGTAGACGGTGACCACCGGTCCCTCGTGCTCCACGAGGACCACGTTCCCGTAGCCGTTCCGCCATCCTGCGAAGATGACCTTGCCGGCCTTGGCCGCCCATATTGGCTGGCCGCGGACGCAGCCGATGTCGACGCCGTTGTGCTGCCGCTCGGTTCCGAAGATGGGGTGGACCCGGGGCCCGAAGCCCGAGCCGATCTTGCCCTCCATCGGCATGATGAAGCCCTGGCCCGACTCCTTGGTCAGATCCGGCGCCGACTTCCTGAGCTCCTCGGCTATCAGGTTGTCGATGAGCACGGCCATCTGGTACTGCTCCCGCTCGAACTGGCGGATCTCGGCCTCGTAGGCCTCGATGCGGGACTGGAGTTCGTCCTGGGTCGCCTCCTGGGAGGCGATCCGCCGGTCCAGGACCATCATCGAGGACTCCAACTCCCGTTGGCTGAGCTCGGCGTCCAGGATGGCTGCGTCGGCCGCCGCGGCGATCTCCAGCGACTCGGCCTGGAGTGAGCGGAGGCGGTCGAGCAGGTCCGAGCGGTTCCCGGTGACCACGTCCAGGATGGCCGACTTGCGCACGCCGGCGGTCAGGTCGGAGGACTCCAGGAGCGCCCCGGGCCGCAGGCCCGAGATGTATACGTCCACGGCCAAGCGTTCCACCGCCGCCTGGACCTCGGCGATCTCGACGGCCACCTGCTCGGACTCGACCCAGCGCAGGGTGGCCTCGGCCTCCGCCGCCTCGATTGCCTGGCGGGCGGCCCGGATCCTGGCGTTCTGTAGCGCCACGGCGTCGTCCAGGGCCCCGAGGGCTCCCGCCACCTCGGCATCCTCGGCCTCGATCAGTTCGAGGGCCTCTGCTGCCTCTGCGGCCCGGTCCTTGGCTGCCTCCCGTCGGTCCCGGGCCTGGCGGATGGACTCCGTCTCCCCCGCCGCGGCCACCGGAAGCAGGGCTCCGGCCAGCACGAGGCCGGCCGCCATGAGGCGCATGGCTCTTTGGCTGGGTCGTGTCATCGAATGGCTTCCGGGGCCCGTGCGGTCGGACGCAGGCTATCCCGTTGGTGTGGGGCGGGATCGGTGTCCCCGCTCCCCCACAGGGTCCTAGACGGCCGCCTCGGGGAGGAGGAGGGTGTCCGGCCTGGGGGGGAGCGCCTCCTCCAGGGCACCCACGAGGTCGTCGCGCGAGGCACGCCGCGACGGGTCCTCCCAGAGGTTGGAGCGTTGGAGGGGATCGTCCGCCAGGTCGTACAGTTCGCCCTCCGTTCCGTCGTGGCAGGTGCCTGGCTCGTACCGGGTGCACAGCATCCCGTCGAGGCAGATGCTCTGCATGTGGACCTCTGTGCCGTTGGGGTGGACGCTGTCCCACTCGGTCGTCACCCCGGCGTCGGGGCGTCGTGCTGCTGCCGCCTCGTCGGTGGGGAGGGACGTCCCGTCCATCCAGGCGGGGATCTCCAGGCCTGCCATCGTGCAGAAGGTCGGGGCCAGGTCGATCAGGCCGACGGGCTGGGACACGACCGCAGGGGCCTGGCCCCTGCTTGGGGCGGGCCTCCACACGAGGGGCAGGCGCATCAGCGAGTCGACGTGGTAGGGGCCCTTGAAGAGCAACCCGAAGTCGCCCTGGAACTCCCCGTGGTCGGTCGTGAACACGACGTCCAGGTCGTCGTTCCAGCCTCGTTCCGCCAGGCGGCCCAGCACCCTCCCGAGGGCCTCGTCGACCAACTCGTTTTGGATGTGGACCATGGCGTTGACCTCGCGCACCTGGTCCGCGGTGAGGGTCGACGGCACCCAGTGAGCCGGGGCCTCGTAGTTGGAGACCAGGTCACCCTGGTACCAGCGGCGCCAGTGGACGGCCTTGGAGTCCAGGATGGCCTCGCGCTGGGCGGCGTCCTGGGGGTATCCGACCGGAAGGGCCAGGTCCGACCACGGGACGCGGTGGAGTTCCGACTGCGGCGGGTTCCAGGGGTGGTGCGGATCGGGGAAGCTGAGCCAGCAGAACCAGTCCTCGGCCTCGTCGAGGGTGTCCAGCCAGGCCAGGGCCCGGTCCGCCACCCAGTCGGTGTGGTAGAGGTCCCGGGGGACCGGATTGTGCCGCACCTGCGGGGCTCCCGTGTCACCGCCACCCTCGGGGTTCAGCTCGAGGGTGAGGTCCAGCACCGGGTAGTAGCTGGCCATGTGCTCCGGGTGGTTACCGCGCAGCCAGGAGCCGTAGTGCACGAGGCCGGCTGCGCCGTGCCCGGCGAACTCCATGCGCTCGAAGCCACGGTGGGGCGTGCCATCCTCTGAGGTGCTGCCGTCGACGCCCATCCGGTTCTCCGGGAACCGCAGGAACGGGTCCAGGAACGGCTCGAAGTGAGCCTTGCCGAACAGGCCGGTCCGGTAGCCGGCCCCGTGAAGCAGCCCCGCCACCGACGGGGCGTCCGCCGGGAGGGGGACCCCGTTCATCCAGACCCCATGGTTGCGTATGTGCTGGCCCGTGAGCATGGTCGCCCGCGACGGCATGCAGACCACGTTCTGCGGGTGGGCCCGCTCGAAGCGGATTCCCTCGGCCGCCAGGCCGTCGACCACCGGGGTCCTGGCGACGGTGCCACCGTTGCAGCCCAGGGCGTCGTAGCGCTGCTGGTCCGTCGTGACGAAGAGGATGCGTCGGCTCACGGGGCTCCTCCCCCGCCGGGTTCCTGGTAGCCCCGCGAGGTCAGTCCTCGCTCGACCAGGTCCCTGAGGCCATCGAGGGCGTCGCGGGTGGCGGCCCTGAGGGTGTAGGTCAGGGGCTCAGGTCGGATCTGCTGACCGTAGGTGACCCTCGTGCCACCCTCCACGGCCTCGGCCCGGAGGGAGCCGAGGTGGTGTTCGAACTGGAGGGGGCCGGTGATCGTGTACTCCAGGCGGTGGTCCTCCTCGTCGAGCAGGAGGATCCGCTCGGTCATGAACCCGCCGGCAGCCGTTCCGATGGTCCGGACGTCCCCCTCGAGCGTCGAGGACACCATTCCCGGGAACCACTCGGCCTGGCGCTCAGGGGCCGACAGGACTGCCCAGACCTCCTCGAGGGGGGCGTCCACGACCACCTCGTGTGTGAATTCCGCCATTGCCAACGTACCTCCGGACCGGCGATGCTAGCCGGCCGCGCTGCCGGAACCGTCCTCGGGACCACCACGCCGGCCTCCCGCTCCGGGCCTATGCTCCGGCGGTATGTGCCGGAGGTCTGACCTTGGTTGAGCCGTCACCGTCGGGCCCCTTCAACCCGTCCCGTTGGGAACCGGTGGAGGGCTTCGACCTCGAGGACGTGACCTACCACAGGTGCGTCGACCAGGGAACTGTCAGGGTCGCCTTCGACCGGCCCGAGGTGCGGAACGCGTTCCGTCCGGGGACGGTGGACGAGCTCTACAGGGTGCTGGACCACGCCCGGATGACGACGGACGTGGGCACCGTCCTGCTGACCGGGAACGGCCCGTCGCCGCGGGACGGGGGCTGGGCCTTCTGCTCGGGCGGCGACCAGCGGATCCGCGGAGCAGATGGCTACCGCTACACCGGTCCCGACGGCGAGGCGGACCCGGGTAGGACTGGGCGCCTCCACATCCTCGAGGTCCAGCGCCTGATCCGGTTCATGCCTAAGGTCGTGGTGGCGGTGGTGCCCGGCTGGGCTGTGGGCGGTGGGCACAGCCTGCACGTAGTCTGCGACCTGACCATCGCCAGCCGCCAGCACGCCGTCTTCAAGCAGACCGACGCAGACGTGGCCAGTTTCGACGGTGGCTTCGGCTCGGCCTACCTGGCCAGGCAGGTGGGCCAGAAGTTCGCCCGGGAGGTCTTCTTCCTGGGGCGCGACTACACGGCCGAGGAAGCGCACGCCATGGGGATGGTGAACGCCGTCGTGGACCACGCCGACCTGGAGGCGGTGGCCCTGGAGTGGGCGGCCGAGATCAACTCGAAGAGCCCGACGGCCCAGCGGATGCTCAAGTTCGCATTCAACCTGGTGGACGACGGCCTCGTCGGTCAGCAGGTGTTCGCCGGTGAGGCCACCCGCCTGGCCTACGGGACCCCTGAGGCCGGTGAGGGCCGCGACGCCTTCCTGGAGAAGCGGGACCAGGACTACTCGGGATATCCCTGGCACTTCTGATACGCCGTAGGCGCATCCATGGACTAGGCCCGGACTGGGGCCCGCCCCGGAGGTCCGGGCTCAGTCGCTGCGGCGCATCGCCTCCACCGCGGAGTCGGCCCGGCGAACAGCCCTTTCCAGGGCCTCGACAACGACAGCGGTGGCTATGCGGGAGGTCTCGGCCTCGACCGGGCCGATGACCTCGCTGCGCAGCGCCAGCGGAAAGCGCCTCCACGGCCGGAGGTGGGGCAGCGGCCTGCCGAGTGGCCAGAGGGCCTCGGTGCCGCTGGCCCCGCAGGCCACGACGGGCAGCCGGGTGTCCATGGCCAGCCGTCCCACGCCGGGATGGGTCCGCCCAACGCCGGTCGGTGCCCACTCCTCTGGTGGCACAACACGACCCTCGGGCATGATGGCGATGGACCATCCTGCCTCCAGCTCCCCCCGTGCCGCCTCCAGCGCCTCCTTCCCGGTGACCGGTATGCACATGAGCCTCCGCAGCAGGCCGCCGAGCAGGGGCGTGTCGAAGTAGGAGGCCGCCACGAGGGGCCGGATCGGACGGCCCCACTCGTGGAAGGTGAGGGATGCCAACAGCAGGTCGGCCATGCTCCGGTGGTTGGCGGCGTAGATCACGGGGCCGGTCGGCACCTCCGGGGCTGGTCCGATGTCGGCCCGGGCCAGCACCGCCATGGTGGATGCCACCTTCCGCATGGTCGACATGACGCTGGCCTCGCGGGAGGCGTCGCCGGCCGCCGGCGCCACGGCCTCAGCCCTCCCCCGGTGTCACGCAGCCGAGTGCGGCCGGATGGTGGTTGGGGCCGACGTTGCCAGCCCAGGCACAGACCGGCGCCCGCACCCCTTCCGAGTCCAGCACGGCCGAGAACCTGTGGTCGGCTCCCGTGGCAGCAGCCTCGACGGGGATGCCGTCAACGTTGGCGATGACAAGCAGGCCACCATCGGGGAGGTTGCCGTCGTAGGCCCATCCCTCCAGGCGCAGGCTCGAGCCGTGCGTGGTCGCTGCCGTAAGGGCACCGACCGGGATCCCGGAGGTCGCGGCCGCCGCGATCCTGGCATCCATCGCGTTGCCCGGAACACAGCCGGGAAGGACCTCGAAGCTCCAACCCCTCTGAGAGTACTCCTCCAGGATCCGCTCGGCTATGTGCAGGGTCAGCCACTTCCGGTCGTGCAGCAGGACGACCATCCCGTCGCGCTCCCGGCGGTGCAGGTAGTCGTCCACCCAGCCGAGGTCGGGATCGCGCCACTCCTGGGGGTCCGCGGTCCAGCCCGCGACGGTCATGCCGAGCTGCGGTCCCAGAGCCGAGGCGATCTCTCCAAACTCCCCGTAGGGAGCCCTGAGGCAGGTGGGCCTGTAGCCGAGCAGCGAGGCCAGGCCCGAGGAGGCCCGCTCCACCTCGGCCAGGGCGCCTGCCTTCGGCAGCTTCGAGAGGTCGGCGTGGTGCCATGTGTGGTTGCCCACGGCATGGCCCCGGCTGAGGAGGGCCTGGGTCGTCTCGACGTCCCAGCGGGCAACGAGGGACTCGGCCGTGGGGAAGAAGGTGGCCCTGGCCCCGTAGTCGTCGAGCAGGTCCAACAGGAGCGGTGTGAACATCCAGTGGGGTCCGTCATCGAAGGTGAGGTGGATCACGCCACCGTCGGCCACCGGTTGGTCCGAGCCAGCCGCCGGCGTTCCGATTCCGCCGGGCAGCAGTGCCGCCGCCACCGCCAGGATGGCGAGCAGGGGTGCCCGGCGGGGCGCGGCCGGGCGGTCAGGTGGTGCCGTAGATCCGGTCACCCGCGTCACCCAGCCCTGGAACGATGTAGCCGACCTCGTTCAGGTGGTCGTCGACGGCTGCAGTCCAGATGTCGACGTCGGGGTGCGCTGCGTGGAGTGCCGCAACCCCCTCGGGTGCGGCTAGGAGGCATAGGAAGCGAATGGCGGCGGGTCGGTCCTCCTTCACCCTGTCCAGGGCCGCTGCCGCCGAGTTGCCCGTCGCCAGCATGGGATCCACGACGATCACCGTGCGGTCCTCGATTGGCGGGAACTTGCAGTAGTACTCGACGGCCTCCAGCGTCACGTGGTCACGGTAGAGCCCCACGAATCCGACCCTGGCGGAGGGGAGAACGCTCAGGACGCCGTCCAGGAGGCCGTTCCCGGCGCGCAGGATCGACACCACCACCGGCTCCTCGACCAACTCAGGGGCGTCCGTGGCGGTTAGCGGCGTCTGAATGTCGACCCGGCGCAGGGGCAGCTCCCTCGTCACCTCGTAGGTGAGGAGGAGGCTGGTCTCGGTGAGAAGCTGCCGGAACCGCTCGCTGGGGGTCTCGACCCGCCGCATCTGGGTCAGCTTGTGCTGGACCAGGGGGTGGTCGACCACGTGGAGTTGTGGGGTCGGCGCCGGTTCGGGCATCACCACACCCTAGGGGGTAGCCGGCCGGCGTCGGGCCCTTCCCACACCGCAGGAATCCCGCCGGTATGTGCGCGGCCAGAAGCCGCTGTGCATATCCTTCCGCGGTCCCCGGGGCACCGACGCTTCCCGGGGTGGAAGGCCCGAGCAGGCGCATCCGGGGAATCCGGAGGTCCCAACTTGGCGAGTAGGCGCTACAGGTACTCCGCGGGGAAGCTCCTGCGGCATGGTCTCACGGGGGAGCCGTGGCCGCGAATGTGGCGTCGACCCGAGCCGCGTCGCTTCTACGACGTAGTGGTCATCGGCGGCGGGCTCCACGGCCTGGCCACCGCCTACTACCTGGCACGCAACCACGGCATCACGAACGTGGCCGTGCTGGACAAGGGTTACCTGGGGGGAGGCGGCTCGGGCCGCAACACCGCCATCGTGCGGTCCAACTACCTGACCCCCGAGGGGGTGGCCTTCTACGACCGCTCCCTTCAGCTCTACAACTCGATGGCCACGGACCTGAACCTGAACGTGATGCTCTCGAAGCGGGGGCACCTCACGCTGGCACACACCGACTCGGCCCTGCGGACCATGAACTGGCGGGCCGAGGTGAACAAGCTCCAGGGGATCGACTCCAGCGTGATCGGGCCGACCGAGGTCAAGCGCCTGGCACCCAGCATCGACGTGTCGACCGGTACCCGCTACCCGGTCCTGGGGGCCCTCTACCACCCGCCCGGCGGGATCGTGCGGCACGACGCTGTCGTCTGGGGCTACGCCAGGGCGGCAGACAGCCTCGGTGTTCAGTTGCTGCAGGAGACCGAGGTGCTGGACATCCGCTGTGCCGGCGGCGAGGGCCCCGAGGGCAAGGGCGCCGGCGGACGCGTCGTGGGGGTCTCGACCAGCAGGGGCGACATCGAGGCGCCGGTCGTGGTCAACTGCACGGCGGGTTGGGCATCGCTCATCTCCAACATGGCCGGCATCCCGCTGCCCATCACGACCCATCCCCTCCAGGCGGCGGTGACGGAGCCGACCAAGGTCTTCCTGCCCACCGTCATCGTGTCGGGTTCCCTGCACGTGTACGTGAGCCAGACCGACCGTGGCGAGCTCGTCTTCGGGGCCTCGGTGGATCCGGTCGGCACCTACCGCCTGAACGGGACCCTCGAGTTCACCGAGGAGCTGGCCGGCCACGTGCTGGAGCTGATGCCGGGGATCTCCAAGATGCGCCTGATGAGGCAGTGGTCGGGCCTGTGCGACATGACACCCGACTACTCCCCCGTCATGGGCCACACCGCCCTGGACGGGTACCTGGTGGACGTGGGGTGGGGCACGTACGGCTTCAAGGCCGGGCCGGTCTCAGGGGAGAGCATGGCCGAGAGCATCGCAACCGGACGGAACGCAGAGCTCATAGCACCCTTCACCATCGAGCGTTTCACGGAGGGGGACCTGGTCGGCGAGAAGGGCGCAGCGGCGGTGGGGCACTGATGATCCTCGTACCCTGCCCCAACTGCGGGCCACGCAACTCCAGCGACCTGCGCAACTGCGGCGAGGTCGTGCCACGCCCCGACCCCGCCACCGCGGACCTGGCCGAGTGGCGCAACTACCTCTACATGCGGGAGAACCCAGCCGGCTGGGTGACCGAGACCTGGTACTGCCGTAGCGGATGCAGGCGCTACTTCACCCTGCGCCGCAACACGGCGACGAACGAGGTCCAGGCCGGGGAGTTCAGGTGAGCAACAGGCGCCTGCCCGAGCGGCCGGGAGAACTGCTGGACCGCAGCCGGCCCCTGGACTTCACCTGGAACGGCAGGTCCTATCAGGGCTTCGAGGGGGACACCATTGCCTCGGCCCTGGCGGCCTCAGGCGTCCAGGTCTTCTCGCGGAGCATGAAGTACCACCGCAGACGCGGGATCATGACCGCCGACCACTGGGACCCGAACCTCTCGGTGCAGGTGGGCGACGAGCCCAACGTCCGCGCCGGCAGCCGGCGCTTGGAGGCCGGCATGGCCGTGAGTGCCCAGAACGCATGGCCGAGCCTGCGGTGGGACGCGGCGAGCGCCAACGGCCTGGTCGGACGCTTCCTCTCGGCCGGCTTCTACTACAAGACCTTCATGCGCCCCAGGTTCCTGTGGCACGGCGTCTACCAGAAGATCCTCAGGAGGTTTGCCCCCGGTGGCCGCGTCCACTGGCGGACAGCCACCCACGGCGCCTACGACAAGCGCTACGCACACCCCGACGTGCTGGTGGCTGGTGGAGGGCCTGCGGGGATGTCGGCGGCGGTGGCCGCTGCCGGAGCCGGGGCGTCCGTGATGCTGGTCGAGCAGGCCCCCGAGCTGGGAGGCCACCTCCGGTGGGGTGACCCGGAGGACCTGACGGCCCTGGCCGAACTGCGGGCGGCGGTGGAGGCCGAGGATCGCATCGAGGTCCTGTCGGACTCGACCGTGACCGGCCGCTACGACCACAACTGGGTCGCCGTGATGCAGTGCAGCCACCCAGTCTCCCCAGAGCGGCTGATCAAGGCCCGGGTTGGCTGCCTGGTGGTGGCGCCGGGGCTCATAGAGCGGCCCTACGTCTTCGAGGGCAACGACAAGCCCGGCGTGATGCTCTCCGGGGCCGTGCGCCGTCTCGTCAACCTCTGGGCGGTGAGGCCGGGCGAGCGCGCCGTGCTCCTGAGTGCCAACCCCGAGGGGGATGCCGCGGCGGCAGACCTGGAGGCGGCCGGAGTCGAGGTCGTGGCCCACCTTGACGCCAGGGCTGGCGGCGACATCGCCAGGGTGGAGGGACGCAACCGGGCCGAGAAGGTCCACCTGGCCGACGGACGCTGCCTGGAGGCGGACCTGGTCGTGGTCGCCACAGGCTGGACCGCCCCCACGTCGCTGCTGAACATGGCAGGCGACCGGCCCGTCTACGACCCGGTGGCGGCCCGCTTCTTCCCGGACTCGCTGCCCGACAACGTCCTGGCCACGGGTGGGATAGTCGGCAACGGCAGCACGGCGGACCTGGTGGCGCACGGGGGAGGCACGGGCGTGCTGGCCGCCAGCCGGGCGTTGAGGGCCAGGAACCAGCGCCTCTCCGCCACGCCACGATCCGCCGGAGCGCCAGCCGATCCCCCGGACGAGCTTCCCGACACCCGGACGCCGCTGAGGCGGGTACCCCACCCCGAGTGCTATCGCAGTTCCACGCACGGCCTTGTGGACTTCTCCGAGGACATCTCCTCCAAGGACCTGGTGCAGGCAGCTGGGGAGGGCTTCGACTCGATCGAGCTCATGAAGCGGTACACGACGGCCACGATGGGACCGGCCCAGGGGAAGCTGGAGACCGTCAACGCCGCTGCAGTCCTGGCCGAAGCCCGGGACGAGGCCCTCGCAGTGGTGGGGACCACCGTCTGGCGCCCCCCCTACTCCCCCATCTCCCTCGGCGCGCTGGCAGGGCGCATCTTCGAGCCGGTCCGGCGCTCGGCCCTCCAGGACTGGCACGAGGCCAACGGGGCGGCTCCGCTGCTGGCGGGACAGTGGGTCAGGCCGGACCACTACGGGGATCCGCAGGCCGAGGCCGCCAACGTGCGCACAGGCGTGGGCCTCATCGACGTCACCCCCCTCGGGAAGCTGGACCTGCGCGGTCCCGACGTCCCGAAGCTGCTGGAGCTGGTGTACGTCAACAGGTGGCAGAAGCTGGACGTCGGCCGCGTCAGGTACGGCGCCATGGTCGGCGAGGACGGCGTCGTGTCGGACGACGGTGTAACGGGCCGCCTCGGCGAGGAGCACTGGCTCATGACCACGACCTCCTCGGGGGCCGGAGCCGTCTGGGAGATGCTGGAGGACTGGTTGCAGACCTACAGGCCGGAGTGGAAGGTCCATGTCACGCCCGTGACGGGCGGCCTGACCAGCATCAACGTGGCCGGCCCAAGGTCGCGGGCCCTCCTGGAGCGCCTGGTCGGCGGTGTCGACCTGGCGGCAGAGGCATTCCCCTACTTCCACGTACGCCAGGGCAGCGTTGCCGGCGTGGACGGCTGCGTCATCTGGCGGATCGGGTTCACCGGCGAGCTCTCCTACGAGCTGCACGTCCCCTCCGGCCACGCCCTGCACGTCTGGGAGGCCCTGCTGGCATCCGGCAGGGACCTTGGCGTGGCGCCGTTCGGGGTGGAGGCCCAGCGCATCCTGCGCCTGGAGAAGGGTCACTACATCGTCGGCCAGGACACCGACGGTCTCACGAAGGCCCCCTCAGCCGGCCTGGCGGGCATGGTCCGGCTGGACAAGGAGGACACGGTGGGCCTGCCGGAGTTGAGGGCGGCGTCCGAGCGGAGCGACCTCCCTGTGCTCGTGGGCCTGCAACCCGACGATCCGGCGGTCGTGCCCGCCGAGGCCTGCCAGATCGTGGACGGCCAGCGGATCCTGGGCCGGGTCACCTCCAGCCGCATGTCACCCACCCTCGGCCGCTCGGTGTGCCTGGCACAGGTGGATCCGGCCCTATCCCTTCCCGGGACCTCCGTGACGGTCCTGCTCGTGGACGGCACGAGGATCCCGGCGACCCTGCAGGCGCACCACGCCCACCTGGACCCGGAGGGGGAGAGACAGCGTGTCTGAGGTCGCCTTCGTGAGCCCTGTGCCGGTGCGGCGCTTGGCAGCCCCCGAGGCCGGCCTGGTGCTGGACGACGAGGCATCCACCGCCAAGGTGCTGGTGAGGGCCGAGCCGGGGTCGCCTGCCGCCAACCACCTGGCGGTTCCCTACGGCCGCAGCCGCCGCCTCCCCGACGGCGTCCTCGCCTGTGGGAGCAGGCCCGACGAATGGACGCTCCTGGCCGAACCCGGAGCCGCGGCGGCCGTGGTGGCGTCGATCCCGCCCGGGGTCTTCACCTCGGTGCTCGACCTCACACACGGAAGGGCCATGCTGAGGCTCACCGGGGCGGACTCCCCCGCCGTCCTGGCGAAGGTCTGCAACGTGGACCTGGCCGACGACATGACGCCCGATGGAGCCGTGTTCTCCGGGTCGGTCGCAAAGGTGACCTGCGACCTGGTCAGAGACGACCGAGACGGCGTGCGTTCGTACCTCGTGTCCTGCGAGCGCTCCTTTGGCCGCTACCTGTTCTCTACGGTGGCCGACGCCTGTGTCGAGTTCGGCCTCGAGGTGCCACCCGGGTTGGCGCTCCACTGAGAAGGCCTCCCGGCGATGCGCCAATAGGGTGCCGTCGTGGACCTGGCACTCCTTCCCGCGGTTGAACAGGCCGCCCTCCTCGCCTCCGGGGAGGTCTCTGCCACGGAGCTGCTGGAGGCTTGCCGGCGGAGGGCCGAGGAGACCGAGCCGGTCGTCAACTCCCTGCTTGCCCTCGACTGGGACCGGGCGGGCCGACGTGCCGCAGCGCTGGATGCGGATCCCGCCGTGCACAGGGACTCCCCCCTGCGGGGGTTGGTGACGGCACACAAGGACCTGCTCGACACGGCGGGGGTTCGGACCACCTACGGAAGCCCCGTCTACGCGGACAACGTCCCGACCACCGACGCCCCCCTGGTCACGGCCATTGCCGAGGCCGGGGCGGTTGCCGTCGGGAAGACCAACACGCCGGAGTTCGGGGCCGGATCCCACACCTTCAACCCGGTCCACGGCGTCACCCGCAACCCCTGGGACCCGACGCGCAGCGCCGGCGGATCCAGCGGCGGGGCAGCAGCAGCCCTGGCCTGCGGATCGGTCTCCGTGGCCGACGGCTCGGACCTGGGCGGGTCGTTGCGGAACCCGGCCTCCTTCTGCGGTGTGGTCGGCCTGCGGCCCTCGATCGGGGCGCTGCCCCCGGGTGGTCCCCCCGACGAGCGCATCGACATGCCCATCAACGGCCCGATGGGTCGTTGTGTGGCCGATGTGGACCTTCTCTTCTCGGCGATGGTCGGTGGGTCCCCTCCAGGGCCACCCCCGACGGTTCCCCGGCGACCCCGGGCCCTCTTCTCGCCGGACCATGGAGACCTTCCCGTTGACGCCGAGGTGAGAGGTGCCATGGAGAGCGCTGTCGACCGCCTGGCAGATGCTGGCTGGGCAGTGGAGGTGGGCGACCTGGCCATGGCCGGCGTGGACTCCTGCTTCGAGGTGCTGAGGGCCCTCGCCTACTCGCTCATGCAACCGGAGCTGGTCTCGGACGAGCGCGTGAAGGCGACGGTCAGGGCCGAGATAGCGACCGGGTTGGCGCTCGACCCCGAGGTGGTGGCTGCCCGCCTCGACGACGTGGTGCGCCTGCGGGCCGGCTGGGAGGACCGGTTCAAGCTGCTGGACGTGGTGATCACGCCCACCAGCCAGGTCCCGCCGTTTCCGGTGTCCGAGGAGTGGGTCGAGAGCATCGAGGGCGTGGACATGAACACCTACACGGAGTGGATGAGGTCCTGCTCCAGGCTCACCGTCACCGGAGCGCCGTCCGTCTCACTGCCCGCCGGCTATACCGCCGAGGGCCTGCCGATCGGACTCCAGCTGTCGGGCCGCCGGGGCTCCGACCGCTTCCTCCTGGCCCTGGCAGCGGCGGCCGAGGAGGTGCTCGGCAGGGCGCCTGCACCTCCCCTCGGGACCCTGGCCGCCACCGATCCGGCGACCCTCCCACCCGGACCTGAGGGGTGAGCCCGGCGCCACAGGGGTATCCGTTGTAGAGCCCCCGCTGCGGCCCTAGATTGCGCGCGCAACAGCCGCCGCGGGCGGTCTGAACCCCGCCCTGGAGGTGGGGCTGCCGGGCTGGGAGGTCTGGTCAATGGGAAGCCCATCTGAAGCGCTGCGGGTCTGGAACACGGTCGTTCCCTCCGAGTGGATCGACTACAACGGCCACATGACCGAGGGCTACTACGGGGTGGCCTTCGGGGCGGCCTCCGACGAACTGCTCTTCCACCTCGGCTTCACCGCCGCCTACCGGGAGGTCCATGGGACCTTCTACAGCGTCGAGAACCACACGAGGTACCTGCTGGAGGTTGCAGAGGGATCGACCCTCAGCACCGCCACCCTCGTGCTGGGGGCCGACGAGAAGCGCATCCACGTGCACCACGACCTGCTGGTCTCGGACGATCCGGAGCCCGTGGCGACCCAGGAGTGCATGATGCTCCACGTCGCAGCCGACGGCGACGGGCGACCCAGGGCAGCCGCCATGTCGGAGCCAATGCTCGGTGCGGCAATGTCGCTGGCTGCGGACCACTCAGGGGTGCCCCTTCCCGGCCACGTCGGCCGGGGCCTGCGAATCCTGCGATGAGGAGGGCACCCCGGACCGGTTCGGCCCCCGCCGGACCGGCGGTCGCCGGCGTCTGGGCCCTCTTCCTGGGCTTCGCCTTCCTCCAGGTAGGCAACGGCCTGCAGCGCATCCTGCTCCCAGTCAGGGCCGAGGCGGAGGGGTTCGGGGCGACCTCCATGGGCCTCGTCATGGCCTTCCACTTCGCCGGCTACCTGGTCGGCGCGAAGGTGATCATGCGGGCTCTGTCCTCGGTCGGCCATGTGAGGGCCTTCGCAGCCCTGGCCTCGATCGCCTCGACAGCCGTCCTCGTCAACGCCGTCGTGGTGCTGCCTGCCTCCTGGATGGGCGTCTACTTCGTGAGCGGGATCTGCAATGCCGGTGTGTTCGTGGTGATCGAGGGCTGGCTCAACGACCGTGCGACCAACGAGAACCGCGGCCGCATGCTCTCCTCCTACATGGTGATAATGATGGGCGGGACGGCCATAGGGCAGCTCCTCGTCAACGCGGGCTCAGCCAGTGGCTTCGAGTTGTTCGTGCTCTCCTCCGTGCTCATTTCGGCCGCCGTGGTGCCGGTGGCCCTCTCGGCCTCCTCCACCCCGGCCATCCCCTCTCCAGGTTCCATGCGGATCTCCGAGGTCTACAGGACGGTCCCGTCGGCGGTGGTCGGCCTGTTCCTCTGCTCGTTCGTGCAGTCGGCGGCCACCAGCATGGCGGCAGTGTTCGGGACGGAGGCGGGGATGCCCACGGGGAGGATCGCCATGTTCACCTCATCGGCTGTCCTCGGCGCTGTGCTGCTGCAACTTCCCCTGGGCACCCTCTCGGACCGGTATCCGCGTCGGGCGGTGATCGTGGCCGTGGCCATCACCTCCTGTGGGCTGGCCGTCCTGGGGGCGATGCTGCCGGGGACCAGCCTGGCCCTGGTCCCGCTCAACCTGGCGTTCGGTGCGTTCGTCTTCCCCCTCTACGGCCAGTTCATCGCCCTGGCCAACGACTGGATAGCACCTGAGCGGAGGCAGGCCGCTGCCTCGGCCCTGGTCCTCGTGAGCAGCCTCGGAGCCGTGTCGTCACCGATGGCGGTGGCCTTCGCCATGCGCTGGCTGGGTCCGTCAGGCTACTTCTGGGCCCTGGCCGGCTCGCTGGGGGTGCTGGTCTCGTACCTGGCCTACCGGGTCAGGGTCCGCGAGGTCGTGCCCGTCGAGCGGCAGTACCCGTTCCGACCGGTGATCGCCCGGTCGGGCCACATAGTGCACACGGTCGGGCGCTGGGCACGGCATCCCCTCTCGGGCTGGCCGGCACACCAGCGGCCCAGGCAGGTTGGTGGCGGTGTCGGTCCCGGCAGGGGCGGGCAGGCTCCGGGTTGAGCCCGTTCAGGTCCGCTGGCCCCTCCGGAACACCACGACGAGGGCCCTGTCGTCGGGGTGTCCGCCTGCCCCGTAGATGGGAACCGGTTCGATCTCGGGTTCGGTGATGAGGTCCTCAGCCAGGTCGGAGGCCAGGCGCTCGGCGAAGCCCAGGGACCCGAAGTGCTCGGCGTTGACCCCGAGCGCGAACAGCGCACCGCTGCGGGCCACCCGGTAGAGCTCGTCCAGCGCGTCTGGGCCGACGTGGCCGTGGGTGAAGGTGCCGGCGCTGACGACCCCTCCGTATCCCCCGTCGGGAAGGTCCAGCCGGGCGGTCAGGTCGCCCGTGTGGAGGTTCCGGTAGACCCCGCTTCCGTCGCTCGCGGCCTTCTGTGAGGCCATCTCGAGCATCTCGGCTGAGATGTCGAGGCCATCCAGGACCCACCTCCCCCGGTCGGCAAGGGCGGCACCGACCAGGCCGGTGCCGCACCCGACGTCGAGGAGGGGCCCCTCCCCGACGGTTGCCCGCGCCGTAAACACGGCGGCGACGCCGGCAGGGTAGATGTAGTTGTTGTCGGCCACGAAGCCCGTCTCGTATGTGGCGGCCCAGCGGCCGTAGAGGCGCCGGCTGTCCTCGGGCGTCTCGAGGGAGTAGGCCTCGCCCAGGCCGATCTCCGGGCGGTCGCCGGTATCAGACACCCCCATCACGGGCGCCCTCCCCCATGGCTTCCAACTGGCGTACGCCGTCGTCGCCCAGCAGCATTCCAGCGGCCAGCCGGATGCCGGGATCCGAGGCCAGTTCCTCCGGACGGTGCATCAGGGACAGCATCGTCCTGCGCCGCAGGAAGTCCTCGATCCTGACGATCCGTTCGTGGCGTCCCATCACCGACACCTCGGCCCTGGTCGGCCCGCCCAGGCCGGACACCTCCTCCCCCAGCCCCGGATCCTCGGCCACCGCATCCAGCACCTCCCTGGTCCGCCTGCCGTGCCTTCGCCACAGGGTCCAGGCCGGCTCGGGATCGAAGCCCAACGCATGGGCCCTGTCCAGGGTTGCACACCTCTCCTCCCCGGATGGCTCCCCGTACCACGGCCGGGCCGGTGGCATCGGGGCTAGGCCACAGGCTGCCGTTGCCCTGACCACCTCCTTGCCGACGTTGAGGCAGTCTGAGAGCTTTCCTCCGAGGATCGACACAACCGCCCTCTCCGCATCCACCTCCACGGCGTGCCTCCGTGACAACTCGGTCCAGTCGCGACGGCGGGAGGAGCCACCGGGCGGGACCACCAGGGACCTGACACCGCACCTTGTCGAGATCACGTCCTGTCGGCCGATGGCCTGGGTCAATTCGAGCCGCTCAGCCACCTGCCTCAACAGGAACTCCCGGTCCGAGTCACCAACGGCCACGGTCGGATCCTCGACAGGCGTGTCGGTGGTACCGACCACCGACCTCCCGCCCATCGGAAGCACGTAGAAGAGGCGCTGCGAGTCGTCGAAGAAGGCCAGGATGCGACCGGAGTCGGTCACCTGCGGCACGACCAGGTGGACGCCCTTCGAGTACACCAGCCTGTGGTCGGTCCGGGTTCCGGTCAGGCTGCCGAGGTCGGGCACCTTTGGTCCCGCGGCGTTGACCAGGACCCTGGCCCCGGCCTCGAGGGGGCTCCCGTCGGTGGTGTCACGCAGGCGGACCCTCCAGCCGGAACGGGCCCGGTCGGCGGCCTCCAGGGCCACGTAGTTGGCCACCGCTGCACCATGCAGCTCGGACTCCAGGACCATCTCCGAGACAAAGCGGGCGTCGTTGTCGGGCAACAGGTAGTCGGAGTACTCGATCCCGCCGCGCAGTCCGGCTGTTGCGACCGCCGGTTCCAGTCGGTTGATCGTCTGCGTTGTGCGATGTCTGGGACGTGCGGTTCGAAGGCTGCCGAGTGCCCAGTAGGCGTTGGCGCCGAGGGCTGCGAACCACGGCGCATACGGGGCGTCGGCACCGAGGACGGCCATGAACCTGGTCTCCCGCAGCCTCGTCGGATAGGCGGCGGCCAACCTGTTGCGCGACCTGCAGAGCCCGGCCACGAGGCCGATGTCGTAGCTCTCCAGGTACTTGAACCCGCCCCAGACCATGTTGGAGGACTCCTGGCTGGTTCCGGAGGCGAAGTCACCGGACTCGACCAGGCCCACCTTCAGGCCGTGGGCTGCAAGCGCCAGGGCCGAGACCGCACCGTTGATCCCACCACCCACAACGAGGACATCGAGGCTCTGTCCGGTGAGGCGGTCCAGGGCAGCCTGTCGTGTCGGCGGCGGGCCGACAGTGAAGGGGACGTCCATCTGCACTCCGTATTCATACCCCCCGATCCACACCGACGGGCAGTACCACCCGTTCAGGCGCAGCCTTTGGTGCACGGCTACCCTCGCCCCAGAGGGAATTCCCGGCCCAGGGTCGAGATTGGAGACTGAATGCCCTTCGCAACGGTCAACGGCCAGGTGATCCACTACGTGGACTCGGGAGGTGACGGGCCGGTCATCCTGTTGAGCCACGGCTTCTCGATGGGCCACGAGATGTGGGAGCCCCAGATCGCTCCACTGGTCGGGGCCGGTTGGCGCGTCGTCACCTACGACGAGCGGGGGTGGGGGCAGACGACCTGCACTGAACCGTTCGACTACTGGGACCTGGCTGCCGACGCACTCGGCCTGCTGGACCACCTGGAGGTCGGGTCAGCGGTGCTCGGAGGCATGTCGCAGGGAGGGTTCCTCTCCCTGAGGGCTGCCCTCACCTCGCCGGATCGGGTGCGCGGCCTGGTGGTCGTGGACAGCGACGCAGAGGCCCTCAACGACGGGGACCGGGCCCAGTTCCAGGGCCTGTTTGACGCGGCCATGGCCGAGGGACTGGCAGGCCCCATCGGGGACCTCCTGGCGGCGGTGCTCTTCGCCCCGGGCTTCGACGCCTCGCTCTGGAGGGCCAAGTGGAACGCCAGGCCCGTCTCCACCTGGGCGGCGGCCAAGGAGTGCCTGTTCGAGCGGGAGTCCATAGTGGACCGCCTGGGAGGGATCACCTGCCCGACCCTGGTGTTCCACGGCGAGATGGACGCCGCCATACCGCTTGAACGGGGTCGGGCCATGGCCGACGCCCTCGGCGGGCCCACGACCTTCGTGCCCGTTCCTGCCGCTGGCCACTCCAGCAGCCTGGAGAACCCTGCTGTCGTCAACCCTGCCCTGCTGGAGTTCCTGGCCGGGCTCGACTGACCGGGTTCCCGGTGTCAGGTCTCCCGGGGTGGGAGGTCCTGCCTGAAGCCGGTGTCATGTGAAGCACTTCAGGCTGTCATGGACCTGAGGGTGCCTACGTCGAATCCTGCCAGGCGCTTGTAGGCGGTGGCCTCTGCCTCCAGTTCCGCGGCCTTCACACACGTGTGCCGGTCCCGGCAGCGCCCGTCGCAGCGCTCCTTCACCCACTGCATCACCCGCTCGGGGCCGGCCTGCCTGTTGGCGAGGACCAGACGGGTGGTCGGCTCCCGCCGCTCCCCCTCGTAGCGGAGCAGGGCCTCCACCGGGTCTGCGACCTGGCTGAGGGCCGATGTCAGCGCCTCGGCGTCGAGGATGCCCTGGCTGGCCCCGTTGCTCCCGTTGGGCCTCATGGCGTGGGCGGCGTCCCCCAGGAGGGTGGCCCTTCCGAACGACCAGCGGTCCAGGGGGTTTCGGTCCACCATCGGGAACTCGTATGCGGAGGTACTCTCGGCGATGAGGCGCCCGATGTGGATCCAGCCGAAGTCCCAGTCCTCGTACCAGGGGGCCACGTCGGCGGGGTCGACGGGCGCGTTCCAGTCGGCCGTGGTGACGTCCAGTTCAACTGGGCGCTCTGCCACCCAGTTGACCAGCGCCGTCCCGCCCTCCTCACGGGGACCCCGGATCGGGTAGACGACCGCCTTCTGCTGGTCGTGGCCGGCCATGAACATGGTCCGGCCGTCGAGGTAGGGGGTGGCCTCCACGGCTCCGCGCCACAGGACCAGGCCCGAGTAGTGGAGCGCTCCACCTTCGGGGACGAGGTGCCGGCGGACGGCGGAGTGGAGTCCGTCGCAGCCGACCAGCACGTCTCCCTTTCCGATGCCGGCGTCGGCACCTGTCCGGCGGTCCACGAACCTGGCCCTCACACCGGCGTCGTCCTGCTGGAAGGAGGCGAGGTGGTGGCCGGTACGGACCGCATCCCTGCCCAGGCGCCGGCGCACCTCGTCGAGGAGCAGCATCTGGAGCCGGCCCCGGTGGATCGAGTACTGGGGCCACGGGTTGCCTGCTCCGAGGCCCCTCTCCTCCGACCAGATGAGCACCCCGTCGTCGCTGTAGAACCGCAACTCTCCGGTCAGGACCGCATCCGTCCTGAGGGCCTCCTCCAGGCCAAGGTCGTGGAGGATCCGCACGGAGTGGGGCAGGAGGTTGATCCCAACCCCGAGCTCGCGGGGTTCGGCTACCGACTCGTACACGGTGGGCCGCTGTCCGGCCTCGTGGAGGCAGAGGGCAGCGACCAGGCCCGTGATGCCCCCACCTACCAGCAGGATCCGACGGGGAGGAATGCCGTCGGGCGGGGGCTGGGAGGCAGGCACAGACACCCGGCCGAGGCTACCTGCGCCGCCTGGGAGGCTCGGGACCGCTCAGGTCCCCTCGCGGCCGGTCAGAAGGCAAGCCAGGCGGTCCTCCGCATCGGCGGGTGGATCGCCCAACTCGAGCACCTTGCTCCTCGATCGCGACCCGGCCACGACCTTCACGCTTCGGGGCGCCACGTCGAAGGCCTCGGCCACCACCCTGGCGGTGGCCGCATTGGCCCTACCGTCCACGGCCGGCGCCCGGACCGTGACCAGGAGGCGTCCCTCCCGGCCCCAACTGCCCCCTGCACAGTCGGCCCTGGCCCGTGGCTTCACCCTGACGGCTATGCGCACGGCGCTCCCCGACACCTACTGGGTCCGCTCGGCTGCCAGCACCTCGAGGGCGGCCTCCTCATCGGGGCTGAAGGCAGGTGTGGTCTCGACCTCGACCCGCCTGATCAGCCCCTCGAAGGCGAAGGGCCGCTCGTAGTCGCGGCTCACGCCGGTCGGGTTGTGTCCGAGGTCGATCCCGATGGGCGACATCATCGGCGGAAGGAGGGGTATGCCGGTCTCCCCAGCCAGTGCCCCGGCGATCACCAGCCGAGCCCTCCCGGGACCTCGCTTGACCCTCTGCTGGTGCACCTCGACCCTGACCTCTCCGGCCGGCAAGGCCACATCCGACCTCACCACGGTGTGGTCGCTGAAGGCGTTGTGGTCGTAGACCAGGTGGCCGTCGCGGTCCACGTAGGCGACAAGGCCGTTGTTGACCGTCCCCATGGCCAACAGCACCCCGGCCTCGCTCCCGGTGGCTCGCACCAGGTCGAACCGGATCTCCCAGCTGCGGGCTCCGAGGGCCGGCGACGACTCTGGAGGGATCCGCGGCAGGGGCGGATGGTAGACGTACCGGTCGCGGCCGGCCGGGGTGCCCGGTGTCTTAGGCACGGAGAACAGGTTTCCAGCCCTGTCCATGATCGGGAGCACGCCGTGGCGTCCGGCCTCGGCCCAAAACAACTCAATCATGTGGGCGAGGCGTTCCGGCTCTGACCCGGCCAGGTCGTGGCACTCGGAGAAGTCCTGGTCCAGGTGGTAGAGCTCCCAGTCATCCTCGTCAAGCGAGGTGCCCGGTCGGTGGTAGCAGACCGCCTTCCAGCCGTCGGCCCAGATGCCCCGGTGGCCCGACATCTCGAAGTACTGGCGGACCCTGCGGGTCGGGACGACCGCAGCATCGCCCGCCTCCGGGTCGAAGGTGTAGGCCAGGCTGGTCCCGTCGATCGGCTGTTGCTCCACACCCTTCACAGCCGTCGGCGCCTCGACGCCCAGGGTCTCCAGGATGGTCGGGGCGAGGTCGATGACGTGGTGGAACTGGCTGCGGACCTGACCCTGGACCGTGGGGTCGATGCCGGCGGGCCAGGAGATGATGAGCGGGTCGCGGACCCCGCCGCCGTGGGTGTTCTGCTTGTAGCGCTTGCCCGGCGTGTTGCCCACCTGGGCCCAGCCCCACGGGTAGTTGGTGTTGCTGAGCCGGGTGCCGAGGTCGTCCAACCTGGCCACCGCCTCGTCCAGGGGCTGCTCGATGCCGTTGAACCAGCGGAAGGTGTCGGTGACGCCCAGGGCCCGTCCCTCCTGGGAGGCGCCGTTGTCGCTGAGGGCCATGACGATCGTGTTGTCGGCAAGGTCCATCGCCTCGAGGGCGTCCAGCAGGCGGCCCAGCTGGGCGTCGGTGTGCTCCAGCATGGCGGCGAAGGCCTCCTGGAGGCGGCAGGCCACCCGCTGCTCATCGCCCGAGAGGTCCTCCCACGCCTCGACCCCGGGGTTGCGCGGAGCCAGGTCCGTGTCCGGCGGTATCACCCCCAGCTCCAGCTGGCGCTCGTAGACCCGCTGCCGACAGACGTCCCAGCCCTCGTCGAAGCGACCCCGCCAGCGCTGCAGGTACTCGTCGGGGCTCTGATGCGGGGCGTGGGTGGCGCCGAAGGCCAGGTACAGGAAGAAGGGCCTCTCGGGCACCAGCGAGGCCTGGGTTCTGACCATTCCGATGGCCTGGTCGACCAGGTCCTCGCTGAGGTGGTAGCCCTCCTCGGGGGTGCGCGGCGGCTGGATGACGCGGTTGTCCTCGTAGAGCTCGGGGTGGAACTGGTCGGTCTCACCCTGCATGAAGCCGTAGTAGCGGTCGAAACCCCGCTGGAGGGGCCACTCGCCGAAGGGTCCGGCCGCTGATGCCTCCCTCATCGGGGCCAGGTGCCACTTGCCCACGCAGTAGGTGGCGAAGCCCGCAGGCTGGAGCATCTCGCCGAGGGTTCCGGCCGTGGCGGCGATGCGGCCACGCATGTTGGGATAACCCGTGTCGAAGTTGGAGAGCGCCCGCATGCCGACCGAGTGGTGGTTGCGTCCCGTCAGCAGGCAGGCCCTTGTCGGGGAGCAGAGTGCCGTGGTGTGGAAGTTGGTGTAGCGCAGGCCCCGGGCTGCCAGCCGGTCGAAGTTGGGCGTGTCGATGATCGACCCGAAGCAGCCCAGGTGGGCGAAGCCGGTGTCGTCCAGCAGCACCACCACCACGTTCGGTGTGCCCTCCGGAGGCATGATCGGCGCCGGCCACCAGGGCGTCGACTCACTTGTCGTACGGCGGATCACACCCTCGAAGCGTTCAGCGGCCATTGTCTGTCTCCCGTCGTGTGTCGTCGTCCTCGGGCAGCAGCATCGCCAACTGCCGGGATCGGGCGAAGAGGGTACCCGTGGAGTCCCACAGGGTTCCCGTCTCGATCATCCTGCCGTCCAGGAGGTCGTCGGTCACGAAACGCCCGCAGACCCAGCCCTCAGCGGGCCTCCTCCGGACGTGGACGGTCAGCTCGACTGTCGGAACCCACCCGACCCGGCCGAGCAGCCCGAAGATGGAGGGTGGGAAGGCATCCGCGAAGAGAACCGCTGCCAGGCTGTCGGGCTGGCGTCCGTCCGAGAAGCGGATCCAGCCGGCCATCTCGGCGATGCCGGCTTCGCCGGCGGTGGACATGGGCCCGGGTATGCGGGTCTCGAGGCGGCTCTGGATATGCAGTTCCACGCCCTGCTCGAGACCCTCCCGCTCCCGGCACGCCTCCGGCGGGGGGATGTCGGGGGGAGGCTCCGTGATCTCGTGCCCATCACCAGAGGACGTCCCCAGGTCGCCGAAGGCGGTAAGCACCTCAAGGCGACCGGTTCCGTCCTGGTCGAGGCCGGCCCGGGCCGTGGTGAGCGACCGTCCGGTGCGCAGGACCGATGCGGTGATGTCAGCCGGGGCGCCGCCGGTGCCGGGCCGCAGGAAGTGGGCCGTCACCGACACCGGGTCGGGATGGGGGCTCACCTGGCTGACGGCCCTGAGGGCGGTGGCGAGCAGGTAGCCGCCGTTCGGGTATTCGCCGATGTTCCAGCGGTCCGAGAGGTCGGCCCCCCAACGACCGTGGCCGAGCGCGGACGTGGCGGTCTCGTCGTCGAACCGGTACCCCATCCGCACCACAGTTGCATCCTTGCCTGCTGGAAGTGAAGGCGGCCGCAACCCCGGCTTGCCCGCCTAGGACCGGTTGGCCCACACTCGGTGGATGCGCGTTGCGGCCGTCCAGGCGGCACCTGCCTTCCTGGACCGGGATGCCACCATCGGGATCGTCCTCGACCGGTTGGCCGAGGCCGCCGCCGGAGGCGCCGACCTGGTCGCCTTCCCGGAGGTGTTCGTGCCGGGGTACCCGGTATGGGTGGACCGCACCAACGCCTCGGCCTGGGAGGACCCCAACCAGCAGGAGGCCTTCGCCCGCTATCTGGACCAGGCAGTCGAGCTGTCGGGGCGGGAGTTCGCACCGGTCGTCGAGGCGGTCGCTGAGGCAGCCGCGTTCGCCTACATAGGCGTCGTCGAGCGCTCGGCCTCAGGAGGGTCCGTCTACTGCTCGCTGGTTGCGGTGGACCCCACCGACGGGATCGTCGGAGTCCACAGGAAGCTGAAGCCCACCTACGGGGAGCGTCTCGTCTGGGCCGACGGGGACGGTGCCGGGCTCGTCCCCCACAACCACCGGGGGGTCCGCCTCACAGGCCTCAACTGCTGGGAGAACTGGATGCCCCTGGCCAGGTCGGCCCTGTACGCCACAGGGTCCCAGGTGCACGTGGCGGCATGGCCCGGATCGGTCGGGCTCACCGAGGACATCACGCGCTTCATCGCCCGCGAAGGGCGCCTGTTCGTCGTGAGCGTCGGGGGCCTCTACTCGGCTGACATGCTGCCGTCCGACTTCCCCCTGAGGGACCAGATGCCCGCCTCGGGCCGCCTCCACAACGGAGGCACCTGCATAGCGGCGCCGGACGGATCCTGGGTTGTCGAGCCGGTGCGGAACGACGAGGGGATCGTGTGGGCCGACCTGGACATCACGGAGGTGGCCCGGCGGAGGCACAACTTCGATCCCGCCGGCCACTACAGCCGGCCCGACGTGCTGCGCCTCGAGGTGGACAGGACCCGACGCACCTGAGGCAGCCGCCGCCTGCGCCACCGGGCCGGCTACTTCAACGCCTTAGGACAGGTCAGGCGATAACGGGAAGTTCCGAGGGTGCGCGCCTCGACAGAAGCTCTGGGCCGTCGGCCCGCACGACGACGTTCTCCTCGTGGAGCATCAGGCTCCCGGGCTCCCAGGCCAGCCCCGGCTCGAGTGTCAGGACCATGCCCTCCCGGATCTCCGTGTCGTCGGCCTCGCTCACGGAGGGCCACTCGGTGACCTGCATGCCCAGGCCGTGGCCGAGGCGTCCCACCGGGTTGCCTAGCGATCCGCCGGTGGACAGGACGCCGGCCATGGCCGCCCAGACGTCGCTGGTCGTGGCCCCGGGCCGCATGGCCTCCAGACCGGCCTCGGTGGCCTCCCAGACGGTTCGGTAGGCACGCTGGGCGGCGGCTTCGGCCTCCCCGAAGGCGAAGTAGCGGTCGAAGTCGCTGGAGTAGCCGTCGAACACCGAGCCGGTGTCGAACATGAGCAGGTCGCCCCCGCTGATGACCCTGTCGCCCGGCTGCTTGATCACGTTGGTGAAACCGGGGCCCGTGGCGCCCACCAGGTAGGGCACATCGTCGGCGCCCCGCTCCAGCAGGTCCACCTTGAAGGCCCTGAAGGCCTCCCGCTCGGTCATGCCCACGGAGAGCAGGTCGGCCAGCCCGGCGAAGGCATCCGAGACGATCCCGCAGATGTGGGCCACCTTGGCGACCTCGGCCTCCGACTTGACCATCCGCAGGCTGCGCACCACATCTGTGGCGTCGACGAAGCGGAGCGCCTCCAATCTCGTCCTCAAACCCGTGTAGTCGCCCAGTGGCATGCGCAGGTGGGTCTCGTGGCCCATGGGCAGGCCGACGACGCCGGCCGGGCCGGCCACCTCCACCAGGGCCTCGGCCAGGAGGCCCAGCCCGTCGTCAGCCGGGCGCGGAGCCGGCCAGGTGCGTATGTCGTCGACCCAGGTGTCGGCCATGCTGGCCTCGCCGATTGCCGGGATCACCGCCACGGGCTTCCCGGAGGCGGGAAGCAACACGAACCAGGGCCTGGTGGGGCTCTGCCAGAAGGGCGTGAAGAACCCCGTGAAGTAGCGCACCTCCGGCTCGGTACACAACATCACGACGTCGAGGCCGCGCTCGGCCATCACCGCCTGGGCCAGATCGGTGCGGCGCTGGTACTCGGCCACCTCGAAGCCCCTGGGAGGGGCGTTCGTGCTCAACTGGCTTCCCCGTCGAGGCCGATGGTGAACAACCGTCCCAGGCCGGGGGCGGCGTCGTCGACGCCAGCCAACCGGAGCATGTGCCAGTACAGGGCCTGGTTGCTTGAGACGACGGGGATGCCCAGGTCGGCCTCGAGTTCGCCGATGATCCCGAAGGTGCGCAGGCTCGTGCACGACACGAACAAGGCCCGGCAGCCGGGTCTGGCTCCGATCCTCCCGGCTGCGGCGGCGACCGCGGCCTCCGTGATGTGCGACACCATCCGGTCGTCCTCCTCGAGGAAGGAGCCGACGGCCGCCACCCCTACGCCTCTCTGCTCGAGGTGCGCCACCATTCCCGCCGTCACCTCGGCCGTGTACGGGGTGACGACCCCGATCCGATCCACCCTGAGCGCCCCAAGGGCCGCCCGCATGGCCGAGATGGGGTTCGTGCACGGGACCCCCGGATGGACGGACCCGATCGCCTCCTCCACTGCCTCCTCGCCGATCAGGGTGGCGGCCGAGGTGCACCCGTACCCGATGGCGTCAAGGCCGAGGTCGGTTGGCAGCAGCGAGGCCGCTGCCGGAAGGCGCTGCTCCATGGCAGTGAGGCTGGACGTGGAAACGATGGGCTCCATGGCTATCCGCGACACGAAGTGGGCCACCCCGTCCATCGAGACCATGCGCAGTTCGGCCTCGAGGGTCTGGTCGCTCTCCAGGACGATCAGGCCCAGGCGGGCGCGCCCGCCGTACCCCTCGTCGGTGGCGTAGTCGAGGTCGACAATCACGCTGTCGCTCACATGTCCACCGTGTGGCGGTCCTGTTGGCTGAACAAGGAGGCGCCCGTGGGGACCTCGGGGTACTCCATCTCGTAGGTACTGCACCTGACCCGGTTGGTCGCCCCGCCACGCACCACTTCGCCTTCGTAGAGGGACGGCACGTGGCTCACCTGGAGGGGCCGTGAGTCCTCGGCGCGGTAGCCGCAGATGAACAGGGTCCGGGGCCGGTCCGAGAGGTTGGCCGCCGAGCCGTGCAGGGTCCTACCGTGCATGAGGCAGGCCGAATCGGCGGCACCCGGACACGCCACGGCCTTCCCGGCGGCTCGGCCGGCGACCGTGTTCGACACGGCCCCGGTGAAGACGCCATCATGCCAGTGCTCCTGCAGCGGCTCCCTGTGGCTCCCTGGGACGACCTCCAGTGGGCCGTTCTCGAGGGTCACGTCGGTGAGGTGGTAGAGCACCGCGACCATGTCGTCGTTGGTGTGCGGCTCGAAGAGGAAGTCCTGGTGGAACCTGACCTTCGTCGCGGCTCCTGGCAGCTTCGAGTTGACCTTGCTGTGTCCGAAGGCCACGTTGGGTCCGATCAGTTGGGTCACCGCGTCTACGGCGGTACTGGAGCGCATCACCCCGAGGTAGGCGTCTGACAGCTCGATTGGCGAGGCGACACGACGCAGGGCTGGTGCCTCAGAACTGTGGCCGGGCTCCAGGTCGAAGCGGGCACGCCCGTCCACGGTCTGGCCGTAGGGCTCCTCGTGCGAGCGGCTCTCCTCGACCCACCCGGCGAACTCGGCGTTCAGGACCTTGAGCCGGTCCGGCGCCAGGGCGTCCTCCAGGAGCAGGTGGCCGTCGCGCCAGAACCCCTCGATCTGCGCGGTGCTGAGTGGGCCCTGCAAGGGTTCCTCCTACCCCAGCACCGAGAAGGTGCTGTCGGGGTTGACCTCACGCAGTCGGGAGAACGTGGCCATGTCCACATCGTGGTCCACGTGCTGCAGCGGGAACGACATGGGTTCGGCGTCGTGGTCGCCACCTGCTTCGCAGTGGTCGATGAGCGCCGCCATCATCCGGCCCGCCACAGAGGCGTTCTTGAACTGGTTGCCACTGCTCCCACAGGCCATGTAGAAGCCGTCGACGCAGGAGCGGTCGTAGATGGGGATCCAGTCCTCGGTCACGTCGTAGAGGTCCACGCAGCCCCTGCGTGAGGTGGGTATCCCCAGGTCGGGAATGCGCTGGCCCATCCGCTGGGCCTGCACCTGCCACTGGTCGCTGAACCGGGTGTCGTAGTCGTCGGGATCCACGTAGACGTTGTCGTCGCAGGGAGGGTCCTCGCTCCCGACCAGGATGTTGTTGCCGACCTCGGGGCGGCTGTAGACGGCGATGTCGCTGTCGGAGGTCACCAGCCCCGTTGCCGCGTAGTCGATGCCCTCAGGGGCAGGAAGGTGCACGACCTCCTGTCTGAGGGCACGGGTCGTGATCCGCATGTCGGCGTCGGCCCCGGCCATGGCGTTCACCTGCTGTGAGTGCGGCCCGGCCACGTTCACGACCACGGGGGCCGTAATCCTCGTGCCGTCGTCCAGGACCACTCCCTGTACTCGTCCCCCGACGCTGGGAACCTCAACCACCCGGCGGTTGAACCGGAAGGCCCCACCTGCCCGCTCCGCGGCCCGCTGCAGGTTCACGCTGGCGAACTGCGGATCGGAGATGTAGCCGCCGGTCGGGACGAACACGGCGCCGTCCACATGTCCGCCTGTCGGCGAGCCGAACTCCGGGTCGTCCAGGCGCTTGGCCGGGGCGAAGCAGGAGGTGTCGTAGAAGGGCAGGCGCTGGCTGATCTCGTCGTTGCTCCAGTGCTCGTAGTCGACCCCGAGGGCGTCCATGTGGCTGAGTTGCCTGCGGAGGCCGTCGTTCACCGTTGTCTTCATGACCATTACGCCGGTCTTGTGGAAGACCGCGAGTTCCTCGCCGTCGGGTGCCCCCAGGTAGCCCCCCCAGTCGTCCCAGTCGTGGTAGGCGTCAAGCGCCAGCGCGGAACCGTCGAGGGTGGAGTAGTGCAGGCGGATGATGGCGCACGAGTTGGACGTGGATCCGTGGCCGGCCGTCGGCAGCATGTCCACGTTCAGGCTCCGCATCCCCGCCCTGGCCAACTCGTAACCCACTGCGGCGCCGATGATGCCGGCTCCGATGATCACGGCGTCATAGGTCTCGTCTGCCATCGGCCTCCTGCTCCCTGTCGCTGCCTGGTCGCTCCAACCTCGGAGTTCTAGCACCGAAGGGATGGCTGGGAGCGCCTTCAGTCGGTAGGTACCGCCGGACGGGATGGCCACCGCCGTTGCCGACCGGGTGCCGATTGGGCCGCCGAACCGGCCCACGAGGCGACCGGGCCCGGAACGGTCCTGGCGCCATGGAGGAGGTCTGCAAGGGCGCCGGGTGGGGCTGGGTCCCGGCGCCTGTCGCCGGGCCGTTGATCAGTAGATGGCCAGCAACTCGGCCGAGACGATCAGGACCACGACGGTCACGTTCATGATCCGGAAGACCGGAAACGGCGCCCTGGCGTAGGCACGGCCGATGTTGCTGTTGGCCAGCTCATCGTCGAGGTCCTTGGCGCCGGCTGCGAGGTCCTGGATGCAGCCGTCGGTCCAGATGGTCGCCCAGAGTGAGCCCAGCACCGCCCATGCCGCCACGGCCAGCTGCACGCCGTCGCCCTCAAGGCCGGACCCGCCGAAGACGATGGCCACGATGACCCCCGTGTGCGCCAGTACGAAGGGCAGGATGATCGCCCTCAGGTCCGCCGACCTGTTCTGAACGGCGGTCATCAGCAGGTCTGCGCGCATCTTCCACTGTCCCTTGTCGGATCGGCCGGTCCCATTCGGCGTTGATGCCAGAACGGTAGCACCCGTGTCGGAGAGGGCAATTTCGCGGGAACGGTCCTGGCTCCTCCCCTGGGTAGTACCGGACGTATAGTTGTTCGTATGCCACACCCGATACCCACCCGCTTCAGCGACGAGGAACTGTCGCGGCTCGACCGGCTCGTCGAAGCGGGCGTGGGTGGTAACAGGTCCGAGGTGGTGAGGCTGGCCGTGCTGAGGCTCGACGACATGGTCCGCCGGGAGCGGCTTGGCCAGGCGATCGCCGCCTCCTACCGGCTCAGGCTCCAGACGCCGGAGGACGACGACATGGCCTTGGCCAACGCCGTGGCGATGACGGAGGCCGAGCCGTGGTGATCGCCCAGGGCGACATCTGGCTCCTGGAACCTCCGAACGCCAAGCGCCGCCCGGTTCTGGTGGTCACCCGAAACGAGGGGATCGGGGTCCTCAACAACGTGGTCGTGGCCCCCCTCACGGGAAGCGTCCGCAGCATCCCCACCTGCATCCCCATGGGCCCCGAGCAGGGGGTCGACCGCGAGAGCGCGGCCACGTTCGACAACATCGCCTGCGTCCCCAAGAGCCTGCTCACCGTGCGGCTGGGTTCCCTCGGGCCGGCGGGACGGCTGCAGATCTGCAGCGCCTTCGACGCCCTGGCCGACTGCTGAGGCGTACGGACAGGGAGGGGCGACAGATCAGGGCCAACCCCCTCCGGAGGGCGTGGTGACCAGCGCGTAGAGCCCGCGGGATGCGGCGTGCGATCGCAGCCCTCGGACTGACGCTGGTCGCCTGTGCCGGGGTCGAGTCCCCGGGTGGGGCACCGCTTCCGACCGTGACATCGGCGGCATCCGCGGGCACCCCCGAACCTTCATCCACTGGGGGTGACGCCCCCCAGGTGTCCACTCCGGGCGGGTCAGAGACCTCCCCGACGACGTCCAGCACTGAGGACCGGACGACCGCTGATGCCCAGACCACGGGTCAGGCAGAGTCCCAGGCCGACCCCCTGGAGCCCGCCGACACCCCGGCCACCGCTGGGCCACACGCTCGGTCCGACCTCCTGGAGCCCGCCCTGAGGGCACAACTGGGGCCGGATCCGGCCGCCTGGGGGATCCACGACTCGAGCCGACTCGTGGAGTTCGGCGGCCACCTGCTGCTGGCCGCCACAGGCCGACGACCGGACGCTCCTCTACTCCGTTCCCGCAGGTAAGTTCGAGGAGGCCCAGGAGCTGGAGGGCATCAACGGCGGGTGCATGGGCCTGTTGCGGGCCTCCGGTGCGGTGCCGGACATGGCCTGGTCCGATCTGGGTGAACCCCTCTTCTGCACGATCGCCGGGGAGTTCAACGAGGGGGAGCCGGAGCCATCAGCGATAGACCCGGCGGTCTTAGTCGACAGCGACGGACGAAACTGGGTCGTCTACGGGGGCGGCCACATCTGGTCGTTCGAGGTAAATCCGGTCACGCTCCTACCCCTCGGGGCCTCGGTCTGGGAGCCCGCGGACCCGTACCAGCACCACCTTGCCGAGGGTCCCCGCATATCGGAGGAGGGCATTCACCTGGAGGAGGGAGACGAGGAGTGGATCGAGGCCCCCTTCCTCGCCCGACGGGACGACAACTACTACCTCTTCGCCAACTGGTACTCCTGCTGCCGGGGCCCCGAATCCACCTATGAGATCCGAGTCGGACGCTCGGGCTCTCCAACCGGGCCGCTCCTGGACCGCGACGGGGTAGACATGGACGAGGGCGGAGGCACCCTCCTCCTCGACGGTGACGAGCGGTGGGCCGGGCCGGGCCACGCAGGTCTCCTCGAGACGGAGAGCCTGGAGGGGCCGACGACCCTGCTGACCTTCCACCACTACCCGGCCGATGGGGAACCCTGGTCGACGGTCGCCGCGGTCGAGTTGTCCTGGATCGACGGATGGCCGATCGTGACGGGGGATTCGGACATCTTCGGCCCGACCGGGAAGGCCCCCGCCGTTGCTGTGCGGGACGGGCAGGACGCCGGGAGCGAAGAGGCCCCGGCGGGGGTGACAACCGGTGTCCCGGAAATCGAGTGGCGGGGCGGATTCGGGACGGACCACGAGGAGCACGTGCACGAGGGTCTCCAGGCCTCGGACGGTGGCTTCGTGGCGGTCGGCCACCTGGTCGAGGCGGTCGACGGCTGGGAAGGCCTCACCGACGTGCTGGTGGTCAAGGTTGGGGCCGACGGGGTCGAGGAGTGGCAGCGGCGCATCGGAACCCCGGATGAGTGGGACGTGGGCTACGCGGTGGCCGAGACCACCGACGGCTACGTCCTGGGAGTGGGCCTGGCCGCCGAGGGGCGCCAGCAGCGTGGCCTGGTCAAGCTGGACAGGGCCGGCCGGGTCGTCTGGCAGCACACCCATGGGGGCGCCGGGCTGGGGGCGGTTCACGGCGTCGACGTCCTGGCGGACGGCTCGATCCTGGCTACCGGCTACGTGGAACAGGGCGATCCGGGCTTCGTCTTCATCGCCGACGAGGCCACCGGCTTCCTCATGCGGGTTGGAGCTGAGGGGGAGCTCGCCTGGGACCGGGAGTTGGGGTGCCCCAGGGCACAAAGGTCCGCAGGGAGGCCTCCGGAACGGTGGCCGTGCTGTCGACAGCCTGGCTGGAGGCGGACGGTGAGGATGGCCAGAACATGGTTCTCCTGCGCACCGACGCGGAGGATCGGTTGCTGGAGACGTTCACTGTCGGTGGGCCCAACCACGTCCAGGCATTCGACTTCGACCTCACCCCGGACGCCGGGTTCCTCATGGCGGGGCACACGGTCGGCTTCGGCGTCGCCAACTGGGATTGCGTCGTGGGACTCCTCGGAGCCGACGGCACCATGCTGTGGCTGGAGGTGTTCGGCGACCCGAGGGGCTACGACCCGGCCTGGGTCCACGACGAGTGCTACGGCATCAGGACCCTGCCGGACGGCAGGGTCGTGCTCGTAGGCGGCACGGGAGACGAGTACGACGAGTACAGCGCCACGGGCCACCCCAGCGGCTCATCGGACGAGGGGAAGGCCTACGTGGTCTTCCTCGACCCGGAGGGGCAGATCCTCACCGAAGCCGTGTACGGGGACCCGGACATGGGAAGCAACGCCACCGAGTACGCGGCCCTGACGGCCGACGGCGGCCTGATGCTGTTCAACGACACCGACTCCGAAGGCTCCATGGCACCCATCAACTTCGGTTTCATGAAGTTGCGCCCAACAGGCTGAGGCCGTCAGTTGGCGACGATGAGGTTCCGGAGAGGGATGTCGGGATTCACGCGGCCACCTCGTTGATGGTCCGCCAGACCCGTTCGGATGTGAGCGGGATGTCGATGTGACGCACCCCCAGGTGCGACAGGGCGTCGACGACCGCGTTCTGCACGGCCGGCATGGAGCCGATGGTCCCGGCCTCGCCCACCCCCTTGACGCCCAGGGGGTTCACGTGGGTGGAGGTCTCCATCTCGATCCGCTCGATCGACGGCACCTCGGTAGCGGAGACGATCCCGTAGTCGAGGAAGCTGGCCGTCAGAGGGGTTCCGTCAGCGTGGTAGCGGAACTCCTCCATGAGCGCCTGGGCGATCCCGCTCACGACGCCGCCGTGCACCTGCCCGTCCACAATGGTGGGGTTCACCAGGACGCCGGCGTCGTCGCAGGCCACGTGGCGCAGGACCCTCACACCACCGGTGTCGGGATCCACCTCGACCACGCTGGCGTGTACCCCGAAGGGGTAGGTGGCGTCGGAGGGCTGGAAGTCGACCTCGCCGACGAGCGCCTCGTCCCGCTCCCCTGCCTCGGCGGCCACCTCCGCCCAGCCCATCCGCACCGACGGCGTACCGGCCACCGAGAACTCCCCGGCGACGCCATCGAACACGACGTCTGCCGGGTTGGCCTCGAGGCTCCCAGCGACAATCCTCCGGGCCTCCTCCACCACTGCCGCCCCGGCCTCGTGAACCGCCACGCCGCCTGCCTGCAGGGAGCGCGAGCCGCCGGTGCCCCCGCCCCGCGGCACCTCGTCGGTGTCACCGTGCCTGACCTCGATCCGCTCGAACGGGATTCCGAGGGCGTCGGAGGCGATCTGGGCGAAGGTGGTGTGGTGTCCCTGGCCGTGAGCCGAGGACCCGGTGAGCACGACTGCTGAGCCATCGGGCCGTATGGTCACCCGCCCGAACTCCGATGCACGGAGCGGGTTTGCGATCTCGACATAGGCGGCAAAGCCGATTCCCAGCAGCGGCCCTCCTGCCAGGTTCCGCTGCCGCTCCTGTTCGGCCCGCAGCTCCTCGATGTCGAGGCCTTCGAGCACCAGGTCCAGGGCGTCTGCATAGGCCCCACTGTCGTAGTGCTGGCCGGTCGTCGTCGTGAACGGAAAGGCCTCCTTCGGGATGAAGTTTCGCCGCCGCACCTCAACCGGGTCCATCCCGATCTCGGCCGCGTAGTGGTCGAGGATCCTCTCGATGGCGTGGGTGGCCTCAGGCCGGCCGGCTCCCCGGTAGGCGCCCACCGGTGTCGTGGTCGTCACCCACGAGGATGCCGAGCACTCCACCCTGGAGATGTCGTAGCTGCCGGTCGCCATCGAGCTCCCGAAGACCGGGAGGACGGCTCCGATACCCGGGTGGGCACCTGCGTCCTGGTCCATGTGCAGGCGGTAGGCCCCGATGTTCCCGTCCCTGTCGCCTCCGAGCTGGGCCGTGAACTCCAGGCCACGCCCGTGCGCCAGGTTCAGCATCGACTCGCTGCGGGTCTCAGTCCAGCAGACGGGCCGCCCCAGGCGGCGTGCTGCAAGGGCCACCACGATGTCCTCCGGGTAGGCGCCGTTCTTGGCGCCGAACCCGCCTCCCACCTCTGGCGTGATGACACGCACATCCTCCTGCTGGATACCGCACCCCGCGGCCAGGACGTCCCGTGCCCGGTGCGGGAACTGGGTGCAGGACCACTGGGTCAGCCGGAGGCGACCGTCGACCTCCTGCCACTGTGCGACAGCCCCCCGCGGCTCGATCGGGGCGCCGTTCAGCCTGGGGTTGGCGAAGGTGAGCGAGACCACCGCCTCACAGCCCTCGAACAGGTCCGGATCAGGATCGCCGCCCATGCTCCAGCAGAGGTTGGTTCCCGCCTCGGGGTGGAGGAGGGGTTCCCCGGACCGCGACGCCTCGAAGCCGACGACGGCCGCGATGGGCTCGACATCCACGTCCACGAGCCCAGCGGCGTCGGTGGCAGCGGTCAGCGACTCGGCCAGTACGACGGCCACGGGCTCGCCGACGTAGCGGACCCGGTCCCTGGCGAGGGCCGTCCGGGTCATGGTGGCCTCCAGGCCGGGAAGGCTGGGTGGCACCGGCGGGAGGTCGAGGTCATCGCCGGTCAGCACTTCGACCACACCGGGTGCCTCCCGGGCCTCGCCCACCTCGATGGAGCGGAGGTGGCCATGGGCATGGGTGGAGCGCACGAATACGGCGTGGAGGGCGCCCTCAGGGAGGATGTCACCCACATAGGCGGCTGCTCCCCGCAGGAGCGCCGGATCCTCTGAACGCCTGACGCGCGATCCCAGCAGGCCCACCTGACTACCCCTCCCCGTCAGGAGGCCGGGGCGGAGCGAATCCGGGACCTTGCGGCGACCCGGTGGCTGTAGCGGTGTCGCGGGGCTTCCCCGACCTTCCCACCTGAGGTGATTGTGTGCGCCTCCCGCATGGCCTGCCCCCTCGCTGTTCAGGTGTCTGGTAGTGCATTCTTCCCGCCCGGGTCGGCGCTCCCCGCATCCGGCGAATCGGGATGCCGGAAGGGCCCATGTGCGGACATGCAGGAGGCTCCATTGACATGTGTCACATCCATGAACTTCGGGCCCTAGGTCCCTAATCGACGACGTTTCTGCAGGGTCACACTGCAGGAGAAGGCAGGGACGGGCAGTACGCCCGCCGGCAAGGAGGCGAGATGAAGTGACCTCACTACTCACCAGCCAGGAGATCCAGGACCTGTTGAACGTCGACCTGTCGACCGTCTACAGGATGGCCGAGGACGGCCGGCTGCCTGGGGTGAAGGTCGGCCGCCAGTGGCGCTTCCCGGCGGACCGGGTCGCCCTCCAACTCGGCCTGCAGACTCCGACCCCACAGGAGCCGCTCCTGATACCGATGACCCCACCTGGCTCTGCGATCGGCCACCTGCTCCAACCGGAGGTGGCCCAGTCGGCGGCGGACCTGATCGGCGACCTCTTCGGCGTGATGGCGGTCATCACGGACATGGAGGGCGCACCCGTCAGCGGGGTCGCCAACCAGTGCGGCTACTACGCGGCCATCGCCGAGCAGCCCGGTGCGGTCGACGCCTGCCTGTCGCAGTGGCGGCTGTTCGCTGAGGAGCCGCACCTGTCCCCCCGCTGGGTCCGCACGCACCTCGGCTTCCTCTGCGCCCGTACCTTCGTCTGGGTGGACCTCAGGCCGGTCGGCATGATCGTGGTGGGAGGGGTGACGCCACCGGCGTGGCCGCCGCAGCATGAGTTGCTCGAGTCCATCGCCGCGGAGTTCGGGGTTTCAGCCCAGGTGCTGGCCGGGTCGGTCACACAGACCTGGAGCGTCGATGCCGATGGACAGAAGCGGATCCTGCGCCTGCTTCCCCAGTTCGGCGACCTGGTCTCACACCTCCTGTCGGCCCGCAGCCGGCTCGTGGGTATCGCAGAGGGGAGGTCCCCAGCTGCAGGGTCCGCCGCTCCCGGCCGAAGCTCCGATCCAGACACCCAGCCACACGGAAGGGGCAGAGCATGAAGAGGCTCCTGCTGCTCGGCGCCGGCACAGCCGGGACAGTCACAGTCAACAAGTTGAGGCCACGCCTACCCGCCGACGAGTGGAACATCACCGTCGTCGACTCCAGGCCGCAGCACCACTACCAGCCCGGCTACCTCCTCATCCCGTTCGGCACCTACTAGCCCGAGGAACTCGTGAAGCCGAAGGCCCAACTGATCACCGACGGCGTCGACCTGCGGATCGGGGAGGTCGAGGTCGTCAAGCCCGAGCAATCAGTCGTCGTCCTCACCGATGGGAGCGAACTGCCCTACGACCAGCTGATCATCGCCACGGGAACCCACCCCCGCAGGGACCAGACCGAGGGGCTGGATTCCAGCCACTACGGGGAGACGATCCACGACTTCTACACCCTCGAGGGTGCCACGAGGCTGGCCGAGGTGCTCGACGGGTGGAACGGAGGACGACTGGTCGTCAACATCGTCGAGATGCCCGTCAAGTGCCCGGTCGCTGCGCTCGAGTTCATGTTCCTGGCCGACGCCTTCTTCGCTGGGCGGGGAATGCGCCAGAAGGTCGAGTTGACCTATGTGACCCCACTAGACGGTGCCTTCACCAAGCCCGTCGCCGCCGGACGTCTCGGCGACATGCTCGAGAGCCGCAAGGTGGTCCTGGAGACCGACTTCATGACGATGGAGGTGGACGGCGACCGCCGGATGCTCGTCAGCTACGACGAGCGGGAGATCCCCTACGACCTCCTGGTCACCGTCCCCGTCAACATGGGTGCCGACTTCGTGGATCGTTCCGGCCTTGGAGACGAACTCAACCACGTCGAGGTCGACAGGCATACCTTCCTGTCAGACAGGTACGACAACATCTTCGCCCTCGGCGACGCCGCCAACCTCCCAACATCCAAGGCGGGATCGCTGGCGCACTTCGCGGTCGACGTGTTCGTGGAGAACTTCCTAGAGCACATCAAGGGACTGCCGATGACCGCCAGGTTCGACGGCCATGCCAGCTGCTTCATCGAGGCGGGGAACGGCAAGGGGCTCCTGATCGACTTCAACTACGACGTCGAGCCCCTGCCCGGCAGGTACCCGCTGCCCGGTGTCGGCCCCTTCAGCTTGCTCAGGGAGACCTCGGCCAACCACTGGGGGAAGCTGGGCTTCAGGTGGATGTACTGGAACCTCCTGCTGCCAGGGCGCCACCTTCCCTTCGGCCCCGCTATGTCCATGGTGGGCAAGCGGCAACTGGAGTTGGAGCCGTCATGAAAGCCCACCACCTCCCGACCGGCCAACAGGATGAACCCTGCCACCGGAGCCAGGGGGAACGAACCAGGAACGTCCGCCCAACAACTCGAGGAGATGCACAGTGAACACGACAACCATCGCCGGTAAGTCGGTCAGCGTCAACGACGAGGGCTTCATGACCGAGTACGACGAGTGGAACGAGGAGCTCGGCCGGGAACTGGCCTCGATGATCGGTATCGGCGACCTCACCGACGAGCACTGGGAAGCGATCAGGTTCCTGCGTGGGGACTTCGCAGAGCGGGGCGAGACCCCGACGCTTCGCCGGGTCACGAAGGTGGCCGGGATCCCCACCAGGCAACTCTTCGTCCTGTTCCCGAAGAAGCCCGCCAAGAAGATGGCCTACGTCGCCGGGCTACCCAAGCCCAAGGGCTGCGTGTGAGCGGAGCCGAGAGAAAGGGAGAAGGCAGATGACAACCACAGAAGCCACCAGGAGCACCGGTGAGCAGGCGTTCAAGGTGCCCGACTTCGACGACGACGGGAGCCGGAAGATCTGCTTCGTCTGCTCCAAGGGCAACCTCGACATGGCCTACCCGGCACTGATCATGGCCAACGGTGCCCTCAGCGAGGGGATCGAGACCCACATCTTCTTCACGTTCTGGGGTATGGACATGATCAACAAGAAGACGATGGGCGACCTGCGGTTCACCGCACTCGGCAACGCCGCCATGCACATGCCCCCCGGTCTGGGAAAGCTGTCCGACAGGCACATGCCCCAGGGCCTCGCCGGACTTCCAGGGATGACCGGCCTGGCGACCCGGATGCTCAAGCAGCAGATCGCCGGCCTCGACGTTCCCGAGGTGCCCGAGTTCCTGCAGATGCTGTCGGACATGGGCGCACACCTCTGGGCCTGCCAGATGTCCGTCGACATGATGGACCTGACCGCCGACGACCTCTTCGACGAGGTGCTGGACGTGATCAACGTCGGCAGGTTCATGGAGCTGTCCGCCGACGCCCAGATCGTCTTCGTCTGACTGGCGACCCTCCCGGTCGGCCCAACAGGCGAACGTGTCGGAGGGGGGACTTGAACCCCCACGCCCTTGCGGGCACCAGCCCCTCAAGCTGGCGCGTCTGCCAATTCCGCCACTCCGACGTGGCGTCCGGAAGGCCCGGACCGCCGGTCAGGCTACCGCTTACCGGACGGCCCCAGCCCTGCCGCGGAATCCGAGGGCCACACGCAACGACATCCACTCAAGATACATCCTGCGCCCCCGTGGTATATACTCGGTCCGTGACTAAGCGGCTGGTTGACATCGACGACGAGCTCCTCGCCGAGGCGAGGACCATCCTCGGGACGAACACCATGAAGGACACTGTCAATCAGGCTCTCGCTGAGATCCAGAGAAGCGAGCTGATTCGTAGGCATGTAACTCGCCTGTCCACGATGGACGGCATGGACCTTCATGACCCTGAGGTCATGAAGGGTGCCTGGCGGTGACAGCACGCTATCTGGCCGACAAGAGCGCCCTGGCTCGGATCCCTTTCCGGGACGTCGGTGAGTCCCTGCAGCCCCGCATTTCCCTCAGCCTCGTTGCGACCTGTCCGGTAGTCGATCTGGAGATCCTCTATAGCGCACGCAGCGCAGCTGAGTATGCGCAGATCGCCATAGAACGCGCCCAACTCCCCCAACTCGACATTGACCGGACAGTCACAGACCGGGCGCTCGCTGTGCAATCCCTTCTGGCCCAGCGAGGCCAACATCGGCTGCCAATCCCGGATCTCCTCATAGCCGCTGCTGCAGAGGTGAACGACCTGGTCGTCCTGCACTACGACGCCGACTTCGACAGGATCGCCGACGTGACGGGTCAGGAGACCCGATGGGTCGCTCCGAAGGGCTCGGTGGCCTGATCTGGTTGTCCAACGGCGCCCTGACACAGGGCGCCCTCCTAGAACATCAGGCCCAGGGCGATGGTGGTGAAGGCGAACACCAGCGCGGTCACGATGGTGATGCGGTCCAGGTTCTGTTCGACCACGGTGGAGCCGGCGGTCTGGGCGCCAATGCCGCCACCGAACATGTCGGACAGGCCACCCCCCTTCCCGCTGTGGAGCAGGACCAGGAAGATGAGGCCGAGGCCAGAGAGGGCCTGGAGGATGGCTACAAGCACGAACATGGTGCTGGAAGGCTATCCGTACCGGGGCGCTCAGCCGACGAGCCTGTAGGCCACGATCCTGGCGAACTCGTCGGGATCCAGGGACGCACCGCCGACCAGGGCCCCGTCGATGTCGGGCTGTCTCATGAGGTCCGGGGCGCTCACCGGCTTCACCGAGCCTCCGTACTGGATCCGCAGGCTGTCGGCGGCCTCCTGCCCGAACTGCTCCCCCACAGTCTGGCGGATCCGCCCGCAGACGGCCTGAGCGTCCTCCGGAGTTGCGACCCGGCCCGTTCCTATCGCCCAGATAGGCTCGTATGCGATGGCCATGCCGGCCACCTGCTCCTGTGAGAGCCCTGCGAGGCCCGCCCTGACCTGGCCGGTCACCTTTGGTTCCGTGTCTCCCGCCTCCCGTTCCGCCAGCGTCTCGCCGCAGCACATGACGGGTGTCATCCCGGCGGCCAGCACGGCCCTGACCTTGCGGTTCACATCCTCGTCCGTCTCGCCGAACAGCTCCCTCCTCTCGGAGTGCCCGACTATGACCAGGGCCACGTCCAGCCTGGCCAGCATCTGCGGTGAGACCTCGCCGGTGAAGGCCCCCGCTGCCTCCCAGTGGCAGTCCTGCGCCCCGAGCACGATGGGGATCTCGTCCGCCTGGAGGACCGTCTGCACCGACCGCAGGTCGGTGAACGGCGGATGCACCGACACCTCGACGGCGTCGTGGTCGGCCGCCGACAGCAGGTACGAGAGCTTCTGCACCACCTGGATGGCCTCCAGGTGGTTGTGGTTCATCTTCCAGTTGCCGCTGATCAGCGGCTTGCGCAGTGCTCCCATCAGCTACTCCTCTCCTGTACCCCGCAGGGCAGCCAGACCCGGCAGGTCGCCCTTCTCGATCAGCTCCAGCGTCGCTCCCCCACCCGTCGACACGTGGTCGATCCGGTCGGCAAGGCCGAACTCCCGGGCGGCGGCCGCGCTGTCACCGCCCCCGACGACCGTGAACCCACGGCAGTCGGCGACGGCTTCGGCCACCGTACGGGTCCCCGCCGCGAAGCGCGGGTCCTCGAACACGCCCATCGGGCCGTTCCAGAGGACGGTCCTCGCCAAGGCGATGACATCGCAGAATTCGACGGCCGAGCCCGGGCCTATGTCGAGGCCCATCCAGCCGTCCGGCATGGACGTCCCGACCTGGCGGACCTGCCCCCCTGCCGAGGGATCGCCGACCACCCCACCCGGACCCAGGGCGGTGATGTCGAGCGGCAACCTGATCGGCGCTCCTGAGTCGAGGAGGCGCCGGCAGGTCCCGACCATCTCCTCCTCCAGCAGCGAGGAGCCGACGCCGGCCCCCCTGGCTGCCAGGAAGGTGAAGCACATGCCGCCACCGACCAGCAGCTCGTCGACCACCTCCAGGAGGGCCTCGATCACCCCCAGCTTGTCGCTCACCTTGGCCCCGCCGAGGATGGCCACGAACGGGCGCCGGGGCGACTCCCTGAGGCCCGAGATGACCTCGACTTCCCTGGCCAGCAGGTGGCCGGCCGCCGAGGGCAGGCGCCGTGGAGGCCCCACGATGGATGCGTGTTCCCTGTGGGAGGCCCCGAAGGCGTCGTTCACGTAGGCCTGCTGGCCGTCAACCAGGCGGTCTGCGAACGCCTGGTCGTTGGCCGTCTCACCCGGGTCGAAGCGCAGGTTCTCGAGGAGCCTCACGCCCGGGGCCAGGTCGGCCAGGGCCTCTGCCACCGGCGCCATCGCCCACCTCGGATCGGGGACCCCGCCCGGGCGCCCCAGGTGCGAGCAGGCGGTCACCTCAGCCCCCGCCTCCAGGAGATGCCGGAGGGTGGGCAGCGAGGCCCTGATGCGCAGGTCGTCGGCCACCTCGCCGTTCCTGAGCGGGACGTTCAGGTCACAGCGGACCAGGACGCTCCTCCCGGAGAGGTCGCCCAGGTCCGCCAGGCCGGGAAGGTCCATCCGGCCTACCGGCGCTTCGCCTGAGCCTTGACGGTCTTCTGGGTGCGGCGCCTCCCGACGATCCTGGCCAGGTCCACCAGGCGCGTCGAGTAGCCCATCTCATTGTCGTACCAGCCGCAGACCTTGACCATCCGCCCGTTGGCCATGGTCAGCCCGGCGTCGATCGTGCAGGAGGCCGGCCGGCCCACGATGTCCGCCGACACGAGGGGCTCCTCGCTGTAGTCGAGCACCTTGGACAGGGGGCCCTTGCGGGCCGCCGCGGCGTAGGCGGCGTTCACCTGCTCCACCGTGGCCGCCTTCTTGAGGGTCCCGACGAAGTCGGTGACCGAGCCGTCGGGTATGGGCACCCGTAGCGAGATGCCGTCCAGGCGGCCCTTCATCTCGGGCATCACGAGGCTCGTGGCCCTGGCGGCGCCGGTCGAGGTGGGAACGATGTTGACCGCCGCACCCCGTGCCCTGCGCAGGTCCTTGTGGGGGCCGTCCACGAGGCTCTGGTCGCCGGTGTAGGCGTGGGTGGTGGTCATGAAGCCCCGGTCGACACCGAAGGCGTCGTCCAGCACCTTGATCATGGGCACGAAGCAGTTTGTGGTGCACGAGGCATTCGAGATGACGTCGTGGGCGGCAGGGTCGTAGTCGTCGTCGTTCACCCCGACCACGAAGGTGGCGTCGGCATCGCCTGACGGCGCCGAGATGATCACCTTCCGGGCCCCGGCCTCGAGGTGCAGTGCGGCCTTGTCCCTGGCTGTGAAGATCCCGGTGGACTCGACCACCACGTCGACCCCCAGGTCGCCCCACGGGAGGTCCGCCGGGTTGCGCTCCGAGAGGACCCGGATCTTCTGGCCGTCGACGGAGATGCCGTCGCGTAGTGCCCTCACCTTCGCGTCCAGGCGTCCGTGCACTGAGTCGTTGGCCAGGAGGAAGGCCATCGTCTCGATCGAGCCCAGGTCGTTGACGGCCACGAACTCCACGGGTGCTCCCTGCTCCCTGGCCGCCCTGAAGAAGTTCCTGCCGATCCGGCCGAAGCCGTTCACACCCACACGAACCGTCATGACGTCACTGCCTCCTGAACCACACGCTGCCAGAACCCCTGCATTGCTAGCCGATCCCGGCGCCACCCGCGCGCCATCCGCCGCGGTCGATGGTCACATCCGCGTAGCGACCCCGGCGGGCTCAGCGGTCCAGGTCGCGGTGTCTGAGGTGCGGGTCGAAGCCCCTGGCCCGCAGGCGGCCTGCAAGGGCCTCCGCCACCGCAACGGACCTGTGGCGGCCCCCGGTGCACCCGAACGCCACCGACAGGTAGGCCTTGCCCTGGGAGGCGTAGGCCGGCAGCAGGAGGGCCAGCATCGACTCCAGTTGGTCGAGGAAGGCAGCCGTCATCTCCTGGTCCAGCACGAACGTCCGCACGGGCGCATCCAGGCCGCTCAGCGGACGAAGCTCGTCCACCCAATGCGGGTTGGGGATGAAGCGGCAGTCCAGGACCATGTCCACGTCGCGAGGAGCTCCGTGTTTGAAGCCGAACGAGGTGATGGTGGTGCGCATCTGGCGGTCGCCCTCCTCGCCGAAGAGGTCGGAGACCTTGTCCCTCAGGTCGTGGACGCTCGTGTCCGACGTGTCGATGACCATGTCGGCCACCTCCCGAACGGGCTCCATGAGCAGCCTCTCCGCCTCGATGCCCTCCTCGATGCCGGTGGCGCCGGGGTGGGGGTGCGGACGCCGGCTCCCCTTGTAGCGCCTGACGAGCTCCTCGGTGGAGCAGTCCAGGAACACGACACGCATGCGGTTCACGGCCTCCCTCAACTCGTCGAGGGCCCGCAGGGACTCGCCCTCGGCCGTGTCGGCCTTGAGGGCGAACGCCACCCGGTCCCACGGCGAGTCGGGGCCGCCGGCCAGGTCGGCCACCTTCGTGAGGATGTCTGGAGGCAACCGGTCGATCACGAACCAGCCCAGGTCCTCGAGGTCGCCGGCAAACTCGGAGCGTCCGGCCCCGGACAGGCCGGTGATGACCAGGAGGTCGCTCATGGGGCGATGGTACTGCCACCCTCACCACCGGGCCCTTCCCGCTCGCATACCAGCACGAGCAGGCGTGGGATGGTGGCCGCCTCCCGGTACTCATGCGCCCTCCGCAGGAACCCCTCCGGCGGGGCCGGCTCGTGCATCCTGCGCAGCCGCAGACCGCTCTCGGAGAGGGCGTTGACGTATCGGCTGAGGGGCCTGTGTACGAAAGGCAGCTCCACCCCCTTTTGGACCTCCTCCATCTCGATTGACTCGACCAGGTAGGGACCGATGCGCCAGTACGACTCGGGCGGGTCCAGGATCTGGTCGTCGATCCAGCCGCTGCCCGGCGTCTGCACCAGCGGATGGTTCAGGAAGAGGGCGAACCGGCCACCGGGCGCCAGGACCCTGGCCACCTCCGAGACGGCACCATCCACGTCCTCGATGTGTTCGAACACGAGGCAGGCCACGACTGCGTCGAAGGAGGCAGCGGCGAACGGCAGCTCAGTCGCCACAGACCGGGCATAGGCCACATCCCCTCCCCTGCATCGGGCCTCTGCCACCTGTGCCTCGGTGGGGTCCACGCCGACCACCTGGGATCCCTGTCCCGCCGCAAGCCGGCTGACCTGTCCCTCGCCGGCGCCCACGTCCAGGACCCGTCCATAGCCCGAGAGCAGGCCTGCGGCCAGCGGCAGGATCTGTTCCTCGTACTCGGCATCGGCCCCCTCCGTGAACCCCTCCTGCCACCACTCGGCGTGCCGCTCCCAGGGGTCTGAGGTCTCCTCCACACTCTCCTCCGCGGCGGTCCGGATCGGGGCCGCAAGCGTCGCACACGGATGGCCGCCGTGCGAGCACTGCCCCTAGCCTGCGCGGCCGTGTCTGCACTGCTTGCACTGATAGCCGCCGCCCTCTTCGGAGCCGGGGACTTCATCGGCGGGTACGCATCCCGGCGCAGCCATCCCCTCAAGGTGCTCGCCACGTCAACCCTGGCTGGCCTCCTCCTCGCATCCGTGGTGGGGGCCGCGACGGTTGACCGGTTCTCCGCAGGGCCCATGCTGGCCGGCGCTGCGGCAGGAGCGTCCGGGCTCCTCGGAATGGCCCTTCTGTACCACGGGCTCGGGCGGGGGCCCATGGCCGTGGTGGCACCCGTGACGGCCGTGAACTCGGCGGCCATTCCCGTCGTGTGGGGCCTGGCCACCGGCGACCACCTCAGCCCACTGCAGGTTCTCGGGGTCCTGGTGGGCCTGGGCTCGATATTCCTCGTGTCCCGGGTCCCGGGAGGGTCGGGAGAGCTCCCGAGTGGCCTGCTCCTGGAGGCCGTGCTGGCCGGAGCGGGCTTCGCCGGCTTCTACATCGTCGTAGACGCGGCGGACGACGCAGCCGCCCCGTGGCCCGTCCTGGGGGCGGCTCTGTCGGCTGCCGTGCTGACGGTTGCCGTAGCGCTTGTCCTGCGGATCCCGCCGATCCCTGCCCGGACGGAGCGCACGGCCCTCCTGGCTGCGTCGACCGGTTTCATGAACGTCGCGGCGAACGTCCTGTTCCTGGTGGCCCTGAACATCGGCCTGCTCAGCCTCGTGGCAGTGTTGACCTCCCTCTACCCGGCGGCCACGGTGATCCTGGCCAGGACGGTCCTGGGCGAGCGCATGGGCGCGAGCCAGGTCGTCGGCATCGTCGGCGCCGTCGGCGCCATAGCCCTCATCGGCCTTGGCTAGTGGGCTCAACTGGGGAGGAACCTCGCGCCCCAGTGATTCGAGGGGAGGGACGCCTCAGCCCTGTTGTGGGCCGTGGGTGCTCTCGTAAACGGCCTCGGCCACGTCGTCGGGAAGCCACGAGAGCGCCTTCAGGTCGGCAAGCCCGGCCCGCTGCACGGCCCTCACGCCCCCCAACGCAGCCGTGAGCCGCTTCCGCCTGGCGGGCCCGAGGCCCGGGATGCCGTCCAGCACCGATCCCCGCATCCTCCTGGAGCGAAGCTGCCGGTGGTAGGACACGGCAAAGCGGTGGGCCTCATCCCTCACCCTCTGGAGGAGGTAGAGGGCCTCTGAGCCGCGTGGCAGCCTGATCGGATCACCGCAACCCGGCAGGTGGACCTCCTCGAAGCGCTTGGCCAGGGCCGCCACCGGAATCTCACCGCTCAACCCAAGGTCGGCCAGGACGGCCTCGGCCACCCCCAACTGACCGGCCCCGCCGTCCACGAGCAGCAGCTGCGGCGGGTAGGCGAACCGGCCCGGTCGCTCGTCCGCGGGCAGCTCACGTTCCGCCAGGTAGGCACCGAGGCGCCTCGTGAGCACCTCCCCCATGGCCGCATAGTCGTCGTTGCCCGGCACGTCCCTGATGCGGAAGCGCCGGTAGTCGGCCTTCTTGGCGAGGCCGTCCTCGAACACGACCATGGAGCCGACGTAGTCGGTGCCCTGCAGGTGGCTCATGTCGTAGCACTCGATTCTCAGCGGTGCTGCCGGCAGCCCCAGCTCGGCCTGCAGCTCGTTCAGCGCCCTGGCCCTGGCGTTGTGGTCGGAGGCGCGCTTCAACCGGTGCCGCAGGAACTCCTCCTCGGCGTTGCGGGTGACGGTCGCCAGCAGGTCGCGCTTGCCGCCCCTCTGCGGAACCCGGATCTCCACCCTCGATCCCCGCTCTGCGGAGAGCCACTCCGAGAGCAGGTCCGCCTCGTCAGGGAGGTCGGGCACCAGGACCTTCCTCGGCACGCCGCGGGGCGGGTCCGACCTGTAGTGGGCCGATATGACCTCGCCCACCAGCCGAGCCGGCTCGAGGTCCTCGACCCTGTCGAGGACGAAGCCCTTGCGGCCCACGACCCGCCCGTGCCTCACGTAGAACACCTGGACAGAGGCCTCCAGGTCGTCTCCTGCCAGGCCGAACACGTCCACCTGCTCGCTGCTGGGCCCGACCATCTGCTGGCGCTCCGTGGCCCTGCGGATGCTCACCAGGCGGTCCCGCTGCCTGGCAGCCGCCTCGAAGTCGAGGGCCTCGGCAGCCGACTCCATCCGGGCCGTCAACTCGGCGACCACGTCGTCGGTGTCGCCCTCGAGGAAGCGGATCAGGTCCCGGACCAGGCCGGCGTACTCCCCGGCGTCGATCTCCCCGACACAGGGAGCCGAGCACTTCTGGATATGGAACAGCAGACAGGGCCGGCCACTGCGCTGGTGGACGGCGAACTTGCTGTCGGGGCAGGTCCTCACGGGGAACGTCCTCAGGAGCAGCTCCAGGGTCTCCCTGATGGCGCCGGCGTGCCCGTACGGCCCGAAGTACCTGTTCCCCTTGCGTCGCCTGGCCCTCGTGACCAGCGGCCGCGGCCACTCGTCCTCCATCGTCAGGGCCAGGAACGGGTAGCTCTTGTCGTCCTTCATATCCACGTTGAAGCGAGGTTGGTGCTCCCGGATGAGGCTGAACTCCAGCATCAGGGCCTCAAGCTCGTTGGCCACCTGGATCCACTCGACCCCGGCGGCCTCCTCCAACATCTGGGCGGTGCGCGGCAGCATCCTGTCCCGGTTGCCGAAGTAGCTGCCGAGGCGGCTCCTCAGGCTCTTGGCCTTTCCGACGTACAGGACGCGGCCGTCCCGGTCGGTGAACTGGTACGAGCCCGGGACGTCCGGGATCGTGCCTGCAGGCGGCCTCTTGAGCATCCTCCGAGCGTATGCCCCTGTCCGGTCCCGCGCGGGAGGCCGGCCGGCCACCGCACTGTCGCTTCCCGGCCGTACAATGGCCACGCCGGCCTGGCATCCGGCACCATATGAGCACCCGAGGCCGACAACACCGTGGCGTGGCGACCAGGCTGCCCCCACCGGCCGGGAATCGGGAGCTGAAGCGACATGTCGGGGTGTCCCAGGGGCGCCCCGCCCATAGGAGCCCGAAATGCTTCAACTCCAGGCCCCCATCCCGGCCAGGTTCACCGACGACCCCGACGGCAACGCCGAACGCATCGCCGCTGCCCGGGAGGCCCTCGGCGATCGCCTCTTCATCCTCGGACACCACTACCAGCGCGACGAGGTGATCCGCTGGGCCGACGCCCGCGGGGACTCCTTCAGGTTGGCACAGCAGGCCCAGGCGCACCCCGAGGCCGACTTCATCGTCTTCTGTGGGGTGCACTTCATGGCCGAGTCGGCCGACATCCTCACCGGAGACCACCAGGCCGTCCTGCTGCCCGACCTGCGCGCCGGTTGCCCTATGGCCGACATGGCCGACCCGGACGACCTGGAACAGGCCTGGGAGGAACTCTCGGCGGTGACTGATGTCGAGCGGGTTGTCCCGGTCACATACATGAACTCGGCTGCGTCGATCAAGTCATTCGTGGGCCGCCGGGGCGGCGCTGTGTGCACCTCCAGCAACGCTGCCGCCGTCATGGAGTGGGCACTCCAGCGGGGAGACCAGCTCCTCTTCCTGCCCGACCAGCACCTGGGCAGGAACACGGCGGCGGCAATGGGGTACCCCCTCTCCGAGATGGCCGTCTGGGACCCCCACCGGGACCTGGGCGGCCTGGAGGAGGCGACGGCCAAGGAGGCCCGCTTCCTCCTTTGGCGGGGGCACTGCTCTGTCCACCAGCGCTTCTCGGCCGACCAGGTTGACGGGTTCAGGGCTGAGAACCCCGACTGCCTCGTGGTCGTCCACCCCGAGTGCAACCATGAGACGGTCAAGGCGGCCGACCTGGTCGGCTCGACCGAGTACATAATCCGGGCCGTCGAGGCCGCGGCCCCAGGAACTGCGATAGCCATAGGGACCGAGATCCACCTGGTCCACCGCCTGGCCACTGAGCACCCCGAGAAGACGATCGTCTCCCTCGACCCGATGCTCTGCCCCTGCGCGACCATGAACAGGATCGACCTGGCCCACCTTGCCTGGATACTCGAGGGCCTTGTGGACGGCCGGCTACGCAACCGGATCTCGGTCGACTCCGATACAGCCGAGTGGGCGCGGGTAGCCCTGGACCGCATGCTCTCCACGACCTGAGGGAATCCCCAGGCCGGGACTCAGCCGCCGAGCATCTCCGCCAGGTACCTGCCCGTGTGGCTCTCGGCCACGGCCGAGACCTCCTCGGGGGTGCCGGTGGTGAGCACCCGCCCGCCGCCGCTGCCACCCTCGGGACCCAGGTCGATGATCCAGTCGGCCGTCTTCACCACGTCCAGGTTGTGTTCGATCACGACGACCGTGTTCCCCTGGTCGACCAGCCTGCTCAGCACCCCAAGCAGCTTGCGGACGTCCTCGAAGTGCAGGCCAGTGGTGGGTTCATCCAGGATGTAGAACGTGTGGCCCGTGGGCCGCTTGGCTAGCTCGCTGGCCAGTTTCACCCTCTGGGCCTCGCCGCCGGAGAGCGTCGGTGCCGACTGGCCCAGCCGGATGTAGCCCAGGCCCACGTCCACGAGGGTGCGCATGTGGCGCGTGATCGAGGGCTGCCGCTCGAAGAACTCCAGGGCCTCCTCACAAGGCATGTCCAGGACATCGGCGATGTTGCGCCCCCTGAAGGTGATGTCGAGGGTGTCCCTGTTGTAGCGGCGGCCCCGGCATACCTCGCAGGGGACGTAGACGTCGGGCAGGAAGTGCATCTCGATGCGGATGGTCCCGTCCCCGGAGCAGGCGTCACAGCGCCCCCCCTTCACGTTGAAGCTGAAGCGTCCGGGCTTGTAGCCGCGAACCCGGGCCTCCTCGGTCTGGGCGAACAGCTTGCGGACGTGGTCGAACACGCCGGTGTAGGTGGCAGCGTTTGACCTCGGGGTGCGCCCGATGGGCGTCTGGTCGATGTTGATGACCTTGTCGACCGCCTCCACGCCCTCGAGGGAGGTGTGGAGGCCGGGCGGGACCTTCGAGCCGTACACCCTGGCCATCAGGGCCTTGTGGAGGATCTCGTTGACGAGGGTGGACTTGCCAGACCCCGACACGCCGGTGACCGCCACCAGGCAGCCGAGGGGGAACCCGACGTCAATGTCGGCAAGGTTGTTCTCCCTGGCTCCCCGCACGACGATGCTTCCCGAGGCTGCCGGCCTGCGCATCCCAGGGACCGCGATGCCCTTTCGGCCACTCAGGTACTGGCCAGTGAGCGACGTCCGGTGCGTGAGCAGGCCGCCCAGCTCGCCGCTGTGCAGGATGTCCCCGCCGTGCTCCCCTGCGCCCGGGCCAATGTCCACGATGTGGTCGGCTGAGCGGATGGTCTCCTCGTCGTGTTCGACGACGATCACCGTGTTGCCCAGGTCCCGCAGCCGCAGCAGCGTCTCGATGAGGCGCTGGTTGTCCCGCTGGTGCAGTCCGATTGAGGGCTCGTCCAGCACGTAGAGCACGCCCACCAGGCCGCTCCCGATCTGGGAGGCCAGGCGGATGCGCTGGGCCTCCCCGCCGGCGAGGGTCGCAGCAGACCGGGACAGGGTGAGGTAGTCGAGGCCCACGTCCAGGAGGAAGCCAAGGCGTGAGTTGATCTCCTTCTGCACCTGTTCGGCGATCATGGCCTCACGTTCGGTCAGCTCCAGGCCCTGCAGGACCTTGGCGGCCTCTCCGATGGAGAGCGAGCAGACGTCGTGGATCGAGTGGCCGTCGATCAGGACGGCCAGCGACAGGTCGTTCAGGCGGGCCCCGCCGCACTCGGGGCAGGGGACCTGGCGCATGTAGCCCTCGACCTGCTCACGCTGGGTGTCGCTCTCGGACTCCTGGTGGCGGCGACGCAGGTAGGGCACGACCCCCTCGAAGCGGGCCGAGTAGACGCGGCTGCGGCCGAACCGGTTCGTGTAGCGGACCTTCACGCGGCCCTCGAGCCCCTTGTGGAGGAGGGTCTCCCTGTGGCGGGCCGCCAGACGCCTCCAGGGCCTGTCCAAGTCGATCCCCTGGTCGGCGGCCACGGCCTCGAGCAGTCGTGGGAAGTACCGGGTGCGGCCCGAGGCCCAGGGGGCTATGGCCCCCTCCTGCAGGCTCAGGTCGGGGTTGGGCACAACCAGGTCGGGATCCACCTCGAAGACGGTTCCCAGGCCCGCACAGTGCTGGCAGGCGCCGTAGGGGCTGTTGAAGGAGAAGTTCCTGGGAGCCAGGTCCTCGAACGACTTGCCGTCGCTGGGCCTGCTGAGGTGCTGGCTGAAGACGATCGTCCTGGGTTCCTCGTCCTCCTCATCACCCCCCGCCCCCGGGCGGGGAACCACCTGGATCTCGGCCACCCCGTCGGCCAGTGCCAGGGCGGTCTCCATGGACTCCGTGAGGCGGCGCTCAATGCCATCCCTCAGCACGAGGCGGTCCACCACGACCTGGATGGTGTGCTGTTCGTACCGGGCCAGGTCCACCTCGTCGTCCAGCTCGTGCAGGTCGCCGTCCACGATCGCCCGGCTGAAGCCCTGAGCCGCCAGGTCGGCGAGGAGGGTGTCGTAGGTCCCCTTTCGCCCCCTTACCACCGGGGCCAGCACCTGGAACCTGGTCCCCTCCTCCATGTCCAGGATCCGGTCCACGATCTGCTGGGGGGTCTGGCGCACCAGCCGCTCGCCGGTCTCAGGATCGTGCGGGGTACCGATCCTGGCGTACAGCAGGCGCAGGTAGTCGTAGATCTCGGTGATGGTCCCGACGGTGGATCGGGGGTTCCTCGAGGCGCTCTTCTGGTCGATGGAGATGGCCGGTGAGAGGCCCTCTATGAAGTCCACGTCGGGTTTGTCCATCTGCCCGAGGAACTGCCTGGCGTAGGCGGAGAGCGACTCCACGTAGCGCCTCTGGCCCTCGGCGTAGATGGTGTCGAAGGCCAGGGAGGACTTCCCCGAGCCCGAGATTCCCGTGAACACGATCAGCTGGTCACGCGGGAGGTCCAGGCTGACGTCGCGCAGGTTGTGCTCGCGCGCTCCCTGCACTATCAGGCGTTCAGACACGGCGGGGAGCCTAGGCCGCCCCGGCCCGGACCCCGGAGCCCACCCCCGGCCCTCGCTCAGGCGGTCTCGGGCATCTCCCGAAGGTCCCTCTCCAGGTCCCTGATCTCGTCGCGCAGCCTGGCTGCGTACTCGAAGCGGAGGTCACCGGCCGCCTCGGCCATCTCCTCCTCGAGGGTCCGGATCAGGCGATGGAGGTCGTCCCGGGGCATGTCCGACAGGTCCTCAACGAGGCGCTGCTCCCTCCTGCCCCTCCCCCTTGCCTTCGGGGTTGCCGGATCGGGCCTGATCAGTTCCAGGATGTCGCTGACGGCCTTGCGCACGGTCTGCGGATCGATGCCGTTCTCCTCGTTGTAGGCCTGCTGCAGGCCGCGGCGGCGCATCGTCTCGGAGATCGCACGCCGCATCGAGTTGGTCACGTCGTCGGCATACATGACGACCTGTCCGTCCACGTTCCTGGCGGCACGGCCGATGGTCTGCACGAGGGACGTCTCGCTCCGGAGGAAGCCCTCCTTGTCGGCGTCCAGGATGGCAACCAGGGAGACCTCGGGCAGGTCCAGGCCCTCCCTGAGCAGGTTGATGCCCACCAGGACGTCGAACTCCCCCAGGCGCAGGTCGCGCAAGATCTCGATCCTGCGTACCGTGTCCACGTCGGAGTGGAGGTAGCGGACCCTGACCCCCTGCTCCAGCAGGTAGTCGGTGAGGTCCTCGGCCATCTTCTTCGTGAGGGTCGTGACCAGGACCCGCTGGTCGGCGGCCACCCGCTCCCCGACCATGGCCAGCAGGTCGTCGATCTGGCCCCTGGTGGGCCGTACCAGCACCTCCGGATCCACCAGGCCTGTGGGCCGCACGATCTGCTCGACGATCCGCCCCGAGTTGGCCAGTTCCCAGGGGCCCGGCGTGGCCGAGAGGAACAGGACCTGACCCACCCGCTGGATGAACTCCTCGAACTGGAGGGGCCTGTTGTCGGCTGCCGAGGGCAGCCGGAAGCCGTGCTCTACGAGGGTCTCCTTGCGGCTGCGATCCCCCTGGTACTGCCCGTGGAGCTGCGGCACCGCCACGTGGGACTCGTCCAGGACGACGAGGAAGTCATCCGGGAGGTAGTCCAACAGGGTGTAGGGCTGCTCCCCTGGCGATCGCCCGTCGATGTGTGCGCTGTAGTTCTCGATCCCGTTGCAGAAGCCCAACTCGGCCATCATCTCCAGGTCGTGCTCCGTCCGCATGCGCAGCCGCTGTGCCTCCAACAGCTTCCCCTCCGCCTGGAAGTGCGCCAGCCTCTCGGAGAGCTCCGCCTCGATCCGCTGGATGGCCCGGCCCATGACCTCGCTGTCGGCCATGTAGTGGGTGGCCGGGAACACCACCAGGTCCTCCAGCTCCCGGAGGTGCTCGCCGGTGAGGGGGTCCACCTCCGTGATCCGCTCCACCTCGTCGCCGAAGAGGGAGATGCGTACAGCCACCTCCTCGTAGGCCGGGTGGACTTCCAGGGTGTCTCCCTTCACTCGGAAGCGGCCCCTCTCGAGGACCATGTCGTTGCGGTCGTACTGCATGTCGACCAGCCGGCGCAGGGTGGCACGGTGGTCGATCCTCGTACCGCGTTCCAGAACCAGGAGCTTGCCCTCGTAGTGCTCCGGGGAGCCCAGGCCGTAGATGCACGAGACCGACGCCACGACGATGGTGTCCCTGCGGGTCAGGAGGGCCGCGGTGGCCGAGTGCCGCAGGCGGTCGATCTCGTCGTTCACCGAGGAGTCCTTCTCGATGAACGTGTCGCTGGACGGCACGTATGCCTCCGGCTGGTAGTAGTCGTAGTAGGACACGAAGTACTCAACCCGGTTGTCCGGGAAGAAGGCCCGCAGCTCGTTGGCCAACTGCGCCGCCAGCGACTTGTTGGGGGCTATCACCAGCGTGGGCCGCTGGACGCGTTCGACCGTCCATGCCACCGTGGCGCTCTTCCCACTTCCCGTGATTCCCAGCAGGGTGGTGAAGCGCTCCCCCCCTGAGATTGCGTCGGTCAGCTCGTCTATCGCCCTGGGCTGGTCGCCCGCCGGGGCGAAGGGCGCGTCGACTCTGAAGGGGCCTGCCACCGGCGCATGGTACCCGGGCCCGGTTGGGCTGGCCGGGGGCGCTTCCCGCGGTCCCCGACTAGGAGGGCTGGTGGTCCGTGGTGGGGGCCTCCAGGCCGGTGATCCATGCCCAGCAGCGATCCACCTCGGCCCTCAGGTCCCCGAGGCTCCCGGCGTTGGAGATGACGAAGTCCGCCAGGGAGAGGCGCTCAGAGCGCCCGGCCTGGTTGGCCATACGGCGTCGCACGTCCGCCTCCTCGAGGCCCCTCCCGGCCACGATCCTGGACAGCGCAACCTCCGGCTCGACGTCCACCACGACAACCCCGTCGAAGCCGCCCCGGCCGACCTCGGCCAGCAGGGGGATGTCGTAGACCAGGATCTGGTTGCTGCCCAGGTAGCCCTCTCGCCGCCTGGCCACCGCCTCGGCGTGGGCCGGATGCACGATGGCGTTCAGGGCCTCCAACTCGGTGCGGTCAGAGAAGACGATCCCGGCCAGCGCCTGGCGGTCGAGACGGCCGTCCTCAGACAGGACCGCCCGTCCCCAACGGCCGACGATCTCGTTGAACACGGGGTTACCCGGTTCCTGGAGTCTCCGGACGGTGGCATCGGAGTCGAAGATGACGGCCCCACGTTCGGCCAGCATCGCCGACACCGTGGACTTGCCCGAGCCGATGCCCCCGGTCAGGCCTATCTCCAGCATGGCCGAACCGCCCCCGGCGGCCCGACGACCAGTTCAGGCCCCGGCCTGCTCCGCCTCGTCATCGTCCGCAACGTCGCCGGCTTCCGTGGCCTCGGCGACCGCCTCCCCTGCATCGTCAACGACCTCTACGACCGGCTCCCCGGCAGCGTCAGCGAGGTCGGCCACAGGCTCTTCTGGAGCCCCAACAGCCGACTCCACGGCGGCAGCGCCGGCCTCAGGGTCGTCATCGGTGGCCTCCTGGCTGTCGTAGAGATCGGCCCAGGCCTCCTGGCCCTCAGACTCCTCGGCCCCTATGTAGTTGCCTTCCTCGTCGTAGGCGTGCTCGCCGAAGTGCTCCTGGTACTCGGCGGCCACGACGCCGCCCTCGGCGGCCTGCTTGATCGAGAGGCTGATGCGGCGGCGCTGCAGGTCCAGGTCGATGATCTTCACCCAGAGCTCCTCGGCGGGGGTCACCACCTGTTCGGGAAGGTCCACGTGGTGTGCCGACATCTCCGAGATGTGGACCAGGCCCTCGATCCCCTCGCCCACCTGGACGAACGCTCCGAAGGGCACCAGCTTGGTGACGCGCCCGTAGACCAGCTCGCCGACCTGGTGGGCCGTGGCGAACTCCTGCCAGGGGTCCTGCTGGGTGGCCTTCAGTGAGAGGCTGATGCGCTCCCGGCTCATGTCGATCTCCAGGACCTGTACGTCGATCTCATCGCCCACGGACACGACGGAGCCCGGGTGGTCCACGTGCTTCCAGGAGAGCTCCGAGACGTGGATCAGGCCGTCCATTCCGCCGAGGTCCACGAAGGCCCCGAAGTTGACGACGCTGGATACGACGCCCTTGCGCACCTCCCCCGGCCTGAGGTCATGGAGGAACTCCTCGCGCTGTTCCTTCTGGTTCTCCTCCAGCCAGGCCCGCCTCGAGAGGACGACGTTGTTGCGGTTCTTGTCAAGCTCGATGATCTTGGCTTCGACAGAAGTGCCTATGTAGGGCTGGAGGTCTCGGACGCGCCTCAACTCGACGAGCGACGCGGGCAGGAAGCCCCTCAGGCCGATGTCGACGATCAGGCCGCCCTTGACGACCTCGATGACGGCGCCGCTGACGACGCCGTCGCCCTCCTTGATCTCCTCGATCTTGCTCCAGGCCCGCTCGTACTGGGCCCGCTTCTTGGAGAGAACCAGCCGGCCCTCCTTGTCCTCCCTCTGGAGGACCACGGCCTCGATCCGCTCACCCAGCGAAACGACCTCGGTCGGGTTGACGCCGTTGCGGATCGACAGCTCCCGCGGAGGGATGACACCCTCTGACTTGTAGCCGATGTCGAGCAGGACCTCGTCCTTGTCAACCCTCACCACGGTTCCCTCGACCACCTGGCCGTTCTCCAGGTCCAGCATCGTGGCCTGGTAGGCGTCCTCGAGGCTGAGGCCTCCAAGGTCGTTCTCGACAATCTGGCGGGGGGTGTACTCACCGCTCTCGTCGAAGGTCCCCATCGGTGGGGAATCGGGGGCGGGCGTGGTCAGGGTCTGCTCGGACACGGGTCTCTCGTCGGATGGGGAACTAGTCGGACAGTGGATTCCGATGCAGCAGGCACCGGACCGGGAAAGCCTACCGGCGAGGTCCCCGACGCCCTACGGGAACCTGGAGCCCGACGGGCCTCAGGACTTGGCGTCGGCCCAGGTCATCCCCGAGGCCACGTCGACTGCCAGCTCGACCCGCATGTCGAACGCCCCCTTCATGACGCCGACCACCAGCTCGGTGACCTCCTCCATCTCGGTCGGAGGAACCTCCAGGATGACCTCGTCGTGCACCTGGAGGATCAGCCTCGACTCCCGGGCACGCTCCTCCAACCCGGCATCGATCCCAATTAGGGCCACCTTGAAGATGTCAGCGGCCAGGCCCTGGATACCGGCGTTCATGGCCTGCCTCTCCCCCGCCTGGCGCACGTTGAAGTTCCGGGAGGCCAACTCCGGGATTCGGCGGCGACGCCCGAAGAGGGTCTCCGTGTAGCCGCGTGCCCTGGCGTCTGCCACGGTCTCGTCCATGTAGGAACGCACCCTGGGAAACGCCGCGAAGTAGGACTCCAGGATCCCGGCCGCCTCTTCGGTCGGAATCCCGAGGCGCTGCGCCAACCCGTAGGCCTCCATGCCGTAGGCCAAGCCGTACGCCACCATCTTGGCCCTGTTCCGCAGCTCGGGGGTCACGTCGGCAGCCTCCACACCCCAGGTGCTGGCGGCGACCGCCGTGTGGATGTCGTCCCCGGCCTCGAATGCGGCGATGAGGCCGGCGTCCCCTGACAGGTGGGCGATGCAGCGCAGCTCGATCTGGTTGTAGTCGGCCACCAGGAGTGTGGTTCCGGCGGCAGGCACGAAGGCACGCCTGAAGGCCCTGCCTGCCTCGGTCCTCACGGGGATGTTGTGGAGGTTGGGTGCATCCGAGCTGAGCCTGCCCGTCCGGGCGACCGTCTGGTTGAAGGTGGCCCTGATCCGGTCCCCCTCCCCCACCTCGGCCAGCAGCCCCTCCCCGTAGGTGGAGCGCAGCTTCTCGACCTCCCTGTATGCCAGGAGCAGTTCCACGATGGGGTGCTCACCGCGCAGCTTCTCGAGGGTTGCGGCATCCGTGGAGTAGCCGCTCTTCGTCCGCTTCCCCGGCGTCAGGCCCAGCTTCTCGAAGAGGACCACCCTGAGCTGCTTGGTGGAGTTGACGTTGAACTCCTCGCCGGCGGCCTCCTGGACTGCCGTCCGGAGGCGCGAGCACTCGGCCGTGAGGTCGTCGCGCAGCCGGGTCAGCTCAACGACGTCGACGCCCACCCCGACCTGTTCCATCTTGGCAAGGACTCTCACGAGGGGGAGTTCGACCCTGTCGTTGAGGTCCAGCAGGCCGCCCTCCTCCAGGGCGGTCCGCATGGGTCCGGCCAGTCGGTGGACGGCCAGTGCCCGGTTCGCCGCCTCGTGCGCCGGGTCCCTGGACTCGCCGTCCAGGTCCAGCTGCCCGGTGGGTGCCCCCACCTCCGGCATGAGCTGGCCCAAGTGGGCCAGCAGCAGGTGGGCCAGTCCGTATGACCCCTCATCTGGTTCGAGCAGGTAGGCCGCCAGGGAGGTGTCGAGCACGAGGTTTGTGGCGTCGTGGCCAAGCTCCCTGAGGGCCTTCACGAGAGGCTTGCCGTCGTGGACCAGGACACCCGGCCCGTCAGGGCCCGTCAGGAGGTCCAGTGCCCGCCCGACCTTCCCGACGGCCAGGAGGTCCTCCTCGAGCCACAGCACCTCGGCCCCCTCCGGGCCCCCGCCGGCGCAGGCCGCCAGGCCTCCTCCCAGCCCGCCGGCGGGATCCGCCACGGTGGCCAGGGATACCTGGCCTCCGGCGGTGGCCATGGCCTCCAACCTGGATGCGGCGTCATCGGCCCCGGTACACGCCACGATCCGGGCAGACAGCTCAGCAGGCGCCGGTGAGGCGGCGCCGCCGCCCCCGCCGAGGTCCACGCCGAGGAGCGGAGCCAGCCTGGTCCGGGCGGTGGCGAGTTCCAGGCGGTCCAGGAGGCCGGTGAGAGCCTCCACGTCAACAGGCCCGAGGAGCAGGTCATCAGACCCCAGGCCCAGGGGGACGTCGCGCACCAACTCCATGAGCTCCTCGTTCAGGCGGGCGCGCCCCTCGTGCTCGCAGAGGTTGGCTGCCAGCTTGGGGGTCTGCTGCTCGGCCACGGCGAACACTCCGTCCAGGCCCCCGTGCTGGCCGACCAGGCGTGCGGCGGTCTTCTCGCCCACTCCCGGCACCCCGGGCAGGTTGTCGGACTTGTCCCCCCTGAGGGCCGCGAACGCAACGTACAGGGAGGGCGGAACGCCGCTCCGTTCCTCGATGCCCGCTTCGTCGTAGAGGACATAGTCGGACACCCCGCGCCGGTTGTAGAGCACCTTCACGTGCGGGTCCTCAACCAGCTGGAAGGCGTCCCTGTCGCCGGTTACCACCGTGGCGTCCAGGCCTGCGTCCCTGGCCACGGTCGCCAACGTGGCCAGCACGTCGTCGGCCTCGAAGCCCTCGGCGTCCACGACGAGCATGCCCATGGCCTCGACCAGTTCCCGGACCAGGCCGATCTGCTCGTAGAGGATGTCCGGCTGCTTCTCCCGGTTGGCCTTGTAGGAGTCGAGGCGCTCATGGCGGAACGTGGGCTCCGGCCTGTCAAAGGCCACGACAACGCCGTCCGGACGCTGATCCGCGATGAGGGTCGCAAGCATGGACGTGAAGCCCACAACGGCATTGGTCACCTGCCCCGCCGAGTTGGTCAGGTCCTCGGGTAGGGCGAAGAAGGCCCGGTACGTCAGCGAGTTGCCGTCGAGGAGTAGCAGGCCGGACATCGGCCGACCCTACCGCGGACCCTGTGACCAGCCGGATGGGCCCGCCACCGACGATGGTCCGCCCGACGGGGATGGCTCAGGGGCGCAGGCCCTCGTCCAACACCTGTGCGGCGATGTCGGCCATGGAGCGCCGCGCCGACATCGCCGACCTCTGGATGAAGCGGAAGGCCTCGGCCTCCGCCAGGCCGGCCTCGTCCATCAGCACGCCCTTTGCCCTGTCGATCGCCTTGCGGGCCTCCAGGCGGTCGGCAAGGGTCACGGCCTGGTCCGTGAGGGCCCGCATCTCGCGGTGCCGGGTCCTGGCGACCTCCACCGCCGGCACCAGGTCGCTTCTCTGGAACGGCTTGACCAGGTAGGCCAGCGCGCCAGCCTCGATGGCCCGGTCGACCAGGTCCCGCTGGCTGAAGGCCGTCAGGATCACGACCGCTGCGTCGTGGCCTGCCGCAACCCGTCGGGCCGTCTCGATGCCGTCCAGGCCGGGCATCTTCACATCCAGGATCACCACGTCGGGGTCCAGTTCAGCCACCAACTCCAGGGCCTGGTCTCCCCGGGCTGTCTCACCCACGACCTCATAGCCCTCCTCCTCGAGGGTCTCCTTGAGGTCCAGCCGGATGATCGCCTCGTCCTCGGCTATGACAACGCGTACCCGCTCAGCCATTCCTCGAACCCTCCGTCATCCTGTCCAGCAGCTCGTCCTGGCTGGCCTCCAGGCGCCGAATCTCGGCCAGTACGTCGGAGCGGTGGCGCTCCATCGCCGCAACGTGACGCTGCGCTCCGGCGTGGTCCCTTTCGGAGATCGCAGTCTCGGACACCAGCGCCCTGACCCGCGCGTCGTCGGCCTGGTCGGCGAAGTGGGCCAGTTGCTCCTCCGCCACTGCCAGGTCAGCGCGCAGGCGTCCCAGCCGGCCTCCGATCTCCCTGAGCTTCCGCTCTATGAGGGGTCTGGCCATGATCCTGCTCCCGTCGGGCCTCCGGACCCGTCGCACCTGCGAACCAGACGGTCCGCGCCTTGTGCCCGGGGCGGGACTTGAACCCGCACGGCCTTGCGGCCAAAGGATTTTGAGTCCTCCGCGTCTGCCAATTCCGCCACCCGGGCGCGACGTCGAATCCTAGCGCTGGCACCCGCAGCCCTCACCCGACGCCCCTATTGGCGCCGGAGCCGGGCAGCGCCGGTTCCGATGGGCCTCCGGACGCGCCACACTGTGTCGATGCATCCGCCAGAGGCCGGCTCTCCATGATCGTCTTCACCTACTCCGGTCAGGGCTCCCAACAGGCCGGGATGGGCGAAACCTGGGTGGACCACCCCTCATGGGAGCTGGTCGAGGAGGCCTCCCAGGTCAGCGGCCGGGACATGGCCCACCTGCTGTGCCGGGCCGACCAGGAGGAGCTCCGCGACACGGCCAACGCCCAGATGGCCACCTTCCTGATGAGCATGGTCGTGCTGGATGCAGTGGAGCGGGTCGGCGTGGACGCGGCGGGCCACGCCGGACACAGCCTCGGCGAGTACAGCGCCCTGACCGCCTCGGGCGCCCTGGACTTCACCGACGCGATCTTGCTGGTCGCCGAACGCGGAGCGGCCATGAAGGTGGCGGCGGCCGAGCCACCGGGAACCATGGCCGCCGTGCTGGGACTGGATGACGCAGACGTCGAGACAGCCTGCTCCAGCGTGGAGGGCGACGCCTGGGTGGCCAACTACAACGCTCCGGGGCAGGTGGTCCTGGCCGGCTCCGTCGCGGGCGTCGAGGCCGCGTCGGATGCTGCCCGCTCCCTGGGCGCGAGGCGGGTGACGGCGCTGGAGGTGTCCGGCGCCTTCCACACCCCCTACATGGCTCCAGCCAGGGAACGCCTGGAGAGGGCCATAGCCGCCACCGAGTTGCGCCGGCCTGAGGGAACCGTGGTCGCCAACGTGGACGCCTCGGCTCACTCCAACCCCGAGACCTGGCGTGCCCTGATGAGCGCTCAGCTCTGCAGTCCGGTGAGGTGGCGGCAGAGCCTGCTGGCCTACGCCGATGCCGGGTTCACCACCTTCGTCGAGTTGGGTCCCGGCAACGTCCTCACAGGCCTCGTGAAGCGGACTGTTCCCGACGCCACACGCCTGGCCGTGAGGACCCCGGACGACCTGGACAAGCTCCTTGAGGTGCTGGCCGGACCGGCGGCGGCGTCCTCCACCGCCGCTGCAGTACACGAGGGGGAGCACCTGTTCGCCACAGACCGCATGGTCGTCAGCCCGGCTGCCGGAATCTTCACGCCGCTGGCCGCACTCCAACCGGGAAGCCGCGTGGAAGCCGGCTGCCTCCTGGGCCACATAGGCGACACGGAGGTCCGCTCCGCATTCGCCGGCGAGCTGATGGCCTGGCTGGCACTCGAGACGGAAAGGGTCACCTCCAGCCAGCCGATCGCCTGGTTGAGGTCAGGATGAAGGCGGTTGGCCGGACGGCACAGTCGCCGAAGGAGGGCCGATGAGCAGGGTCGTGCTGGTTACGGGAGGCAACCGCGGCATCGGCCTGGCCTGTGCCCTTGCCTTCGCGGAACAGGGAGACAGGGTCGCCGTCACCTGTCGTGGCGAGGTGCCCGAGGAGGTGACGGCCGCCGGCCTCACCGCGGTCCGCTGTGACGTCACCGACTCCGAGCAGGTGGATGGGGCCTTCGCACAGGTCGAGGAGCTGCTCGGGCCCGTAGAGGTGCTGGTCGCCAACGCCGGGATCACGAGGGACGGCCTGGTCCTGCGGATGAGCGATGACGACTTCGCCGAGGTCCTGGACGCCAACCTGACTGGGGCGTTCAGGGTCGCCAGGAGGGCCGTCCGCTCGATGATGCGTGCCCGCTGGGGTCGCATCGTGTTGATCTCCTCGATCGCCGGCCGGATCGGCCAGACCGGCCAGGCCAACTACGCTGCCTCGAAGGCGGGCCTGGTGGGGCTCGCCCGATCCCTTGCCAAGGAGTTCGCCAGCAGGTCTGTGACCGTGAACGTCGTGGCACCCGGCCCGATCCTGACGGACATGCTGGCCGCCCTCCCGGAGGAGCAGCAGGCCTCCTACGCCGAGGCCGTGCCCCTGGGCCGGCTGGGACAGCCGTCCGAGGTGGCCGACGTGGTCCGCTTCCTCGCCTCGGACGGGGCCGCCTACGTCACCGGGGCCGTGGTGCCCGTCGACGGTGGCCTGTTCATGGGCTGAGCCTTCCAGGGGTTGGGGTGGAGCCGACCCGACCGACCGCTGAGGTGGCCGCGCTGTGGCTTCCAAACACTGGTCGTACGGGAGCCGCCGTCCCTCTAGGGTGGTGCGGTCCCGGACAGCGACATGGAACGGAGCAGGGCGTGAGCGACGACAACTTCGAACGCTTCAGGAGGTGTGCCGTCGAGGTGCTCTCCGTTGACGAGTCACAGGTGACGCCAGAGGCCAGCTTCGCTGACGACCTCGACGCCGACAGCCTCGACCTGGTCGAGCTGGTGATGGCCCTTGAGGAGGAGTTCGACGTGACCGTCGAGGAGGAGGAACTGGAGGGCATCACCACAATCGGTGCCGCCTTCGAGTTGATTACCGGCAAGGTCTGATGGAGCGGAGGCGGGTAGCGGTCACCGGCCTGGGGGTCGTCGCCCCCTGCGGTGTCGGCGGCGAGGCCTTCTGGGAAGGCCTCTGCGGACCCGCCCCCACCGGCGACCGACGCGTCGAGGACTTCGACCCGTCACCCTGGTTCGACAACCCGAAGGAGGTGCGCCGGGCCGACCGGTGCACACAGTTCGCGATGGCCGCCAGCCAGATGGCCCTCGACCAGGCCGGCCAGCTCACAGCCGACCCCCTCCGAAGGGGCGTCTTCATCGGGACCGGAATCGGGGGCATAGAGACCCTCGAGGAGCAGATCCTCGTGATGGCGGAGAAGGGCGACAGGCGGGTCTCGCCCTTCCTGATCCCCATGATGATGCCAAACGCGCCCTCGGCCGCTGTCTCCATGAGGCACGGCTTCCAGGGGCCGGCTGAGAACTCCTGCACGGCGTGCGCTGCAGGCACACACGCCATCGCCAACGCCGCCCGCCTGATCGCCAGCGGGCGCTGCGACGTCGTGCTGGCCGGTGGCAGCGAGGCCCCCTTCGTCCGCACGGCCATCGCAGGCTTCACGAATATGACGGCCCTCTCGTCCACCGGCACGTCGCGCCCATTCGACGCCGACCGGGACGGCTTCGTGATGGGCGAGGGAGCAGGGGTACTGCTGCTGGAGGAATGGGACACCGCAGTCGCCCGCGGGGCCCCGCTCCTGGCGGAGGTGCTGGGCGGTGCCAGCACTGCCGACGCCCACCACATCACGGCTCCCTCACCCGGGGGTGCGGGAGCGGTCGCCTGCATGGAGCTGGCGCTCGAGGAGGCCGGCATCGGCCCTTCCGACGTGGTCCACATCAACGCCCACGGCACGTCGACCCCGCTCAACGACATGGCCGAGGCAGTGGCCGTGAACAAGCTCTTCGGATCCTCGGGTCCGCTGCTGACCTCCACCAAGGGAATCACCGGCCACGCCCTCGGAGCGGCGGGTGCCCTGGAGGCGGTGGCCGTGGTCATGGCCATGCAGAAGGGCCTGGTCCCCCCGACCTCGGGCTACTCAACCCCCGACCCCGAGATGCCCGGGATCAACCTGGTTTCCGGAGCGCCGGCTACCTGGGAGCCGGGCCCGTCCCTCTCCAACTCCTTCGGCTTCGGGGGCCATAACGGAAGCCTCGTGCTGGGCCCCGCCCGGTCCTGAAGGCAAGGGCAGCCCAACAGCCCCGTTCAGGAGTCGGCGAAGACGAAGAGCAGGTCGCACTCGCAGGCCGTCTCGCCGCCCACGGAGGCCCTTCCGCTGCCCCTGCCGGCCATCCGCGAGAGGCGACCCAGTTCGACCTCCAGGTCCAGGCGGTCGCCGGGAAGCACCTGACGGCGGAAGCGGACAGCATCGATCCCGCCGAACAGGGCCAGGCGGCCTGCGAACTCCGGGGCGCTGAGCAGTGCGTATGCGCCCAACTGGGCGATCGACTCGCACATCAGGACCCCGGGAAGGGTCGGCCTTCCCGGGAAATGGCCCGCGAAGAAGGCCTCGTCGCCCGTCAACTGCCAGTAGCCGCGGCCCGAGGATCCCGGGGCCACCTCTGAGACCGCCGTCAGGAAGAGGAAGGGGTCCCTGTGGGGGATGACCGCCGCTGGCGGCGGCAGGGCATCAGCAGCCAAGCCCCGACCCCTTCACGACCGGTGCCGCCCAGGACGGCCGTCCGGCCATCCGGGGCAGCCCGGGGTCGTGTGCTGTCGTGCTCCCGCTACCAGCTGGAGGTGGGTGCCGGCTCAGGCGCCGCTCCGCCGCTCTTTGCGGCGGCCTTCAACTTGGAGCCGACCGTGACCTTGCAGGCCTTCGTGGCCGGCACATGGATGGCCTCGCCCGTCTGGGGGTTGCGGCCCATCCGGGCGCTCCTCGTGACCTGCTCGAAGGAGAGCCATCCGGTTATCGAGAGCTTGTCCTCTCCGGCGGCAACCACGTCGGCGACGCAGTCTAGAAAGGCGTCGAGGCAGTCACCGGCATCCTTGTTGGACACCCCGGCGCGCTCTGCCATTGCGGCGATCAGATCGCTCTTGTTCATCGACCATCTCCTCTTTTTGCTATGGGATGGGCGAACCCACTCCGTGGTCAAATGACACGCTTCACGCTTTTGTGTCCCATGTCAAGCATTTCCGGCCCTCAGGGTCCCCAGGTGGCCCTTGATTCCGGGCCTCCTGTGGTGCTCCGATCAGGGCCTCCAAATCACAAGGCTCCTGCCGACGCGCCCGGCCGGCACCGCGATGTGGTGTTCAGGCAGCGTCCAGGGCTCCCCGGAACCGGGCCACCAGACCCGCTACACCCTCGGGGCCGGCCCCGTCCAGCATCCTCTGGACCACGGCAGACCCCACGACGACGCCGTCCCCGCTGGCGGAGGCCTGGACCGCCTGTTCTGGTGTCCCGACACCCACACCAACCAGGACCGGCAGGTCGGTTGCGGCCTTCAGGCGTTCTGCGATCTCACAGGCACTGGTTGCCAGCTCGTCCCTGACCCCCGTGACGCCCAGGAGCCCGACCCCGTAGACGAACCCCCTGGCCCTTGCGCAGATCTCGGGTAGGCGCTCCGGGGGGGATGTGGGTGCCGCCAGCAGGACTGTCTCGATTCCGCAGGCGTCCGCAGCCTCGGCCCACGGTCCCACCTCCTCGAGCGGCAGGTCGGGCAGGATGCAGCCCGACACGCCAGCGTCGGCAAGGCCCGCAGCGAACCTTTCGAGGCCGGCCCTGAAGGCGATGTTGTAATAGGTCATGACGATCAACGGGACGCCCGGGTCCAGGTCCCTCAGGCTGTCCAGTACCGCCGGAGGCGTGGCACCGGACCCCAGTGCCCGGTCATTGGCCTCCTGGATCGTCGGGCCGTCCATGACCGGGTCGGAGAAGGGGATGCCGATCTCGATGGCGTCCGCTCCGGCCGAGGCAACGGCCTCCACCGTGTGGGTCCAGTCGGAACCAAGGCCTCCGGTGATGTAGGGGACGAGGCACTTCCCGCCTGCGTCCACGCGCCGCCGCAGTGCCGCCTCGACCACACCTCGGGTCGTCACGTCAGGATCTCCATCATCTGGGCCACGTCCTTGTCCCCCCTGCCGGAGAGGTTGAGAAGGACCGACCTTCCCTGCAGTTCGGACCTGGCCCGCACCACCCATGCGAGGGCGTGAGCAGGCTCCAGGGCGGGGATGATCCCCTCCGTCCTGCTCAGGAGCTGAAAGGCCTCGACCACCTCCTCGTCGGTGACCGCCTCGTAGCGGGCCCTGCCAGTGGACGCCAGGTGGCTGTGTTCGGGGCCCACGCCCGGGTAGTCCAGGCCTGCGCTGATCGACTCGGCCTCCAGGACCTGGCCGAACTCGTCCTGCATCAGGTACGAGGCCGAGCCATGGACCACCCCCGGGACGCCCCTACCGACCGCCGAGCCACCTGCCGGCTCCACACCGACCAGCTCGGCGTCGGTGTCGGCAAAGCCCGAGAAGATGCCGATGGCGTTGGACCCACCCCCCACGCACGCGCACACAACGTCGGGCGGACCACCGAGGAGCTCATCGCACTGTTGCCTCGCCTCGGCCCCCAGCACCTCGTGGAAGGTCCTGACCATGAAGGGGTACGGGTGGGGCCCCATGACCGACCCGAGGCAGTAGTGGGACCCCTCCACGGTGGCCACCCAGTCCCGCATGGCCTCGTTGATGGCGTCCTTTAGCGTCCGGCTGCCTGACGTGGCGGTTCGCACCTCCGCCCCCAGGAGCCGCATCCGGAACACGTTCAGCTCCTGGCGCCTGACGTCGACCTCGCCCATGTAGACGCAGCACTCCATGCCCAACAGGGCCGCCGCAGTGGCCGTGGCCACCCCGTGCTGCCCCGCGCCGGTCTCGGCCAGCAGGCGGGCCTTCCCCATCCTCTGTGCCAGCAGCGCCTGGCCCAGCACGTTGTTGATCTTGTGGGACCCCGTGTGGTTCAGGTCCTCGCGCTTGAGGAGCACCCTCACACCGAGTTCGGCGGAGAGGTTGTGGCACTCGGTCACCGGCGAGGGGCGTCCGGCATAGGAGATGAGCAGGCCGTCCAGTTGGGCCCTGAAGGCCTGGTCGGCCCAGGCCTCGTAGAAGGCCGCCTCCAGCTCCTGGCAGGCCGGCACCAGGGTCTCTGGGACGAAGCGACCGCCGAAGTCGCCGAACCTGCCCTCCGGGGTCGGGTCAGCCAGGCTCATGCCTCCGCCTCCCAGTCGAACGGCCGTGGCCGCGTGGCCTCGTGGGAGGGGGCAGCCTCCTCGGCCGCCCGGGCGGCCTCGATGAAGGAACGCAGCAGGCGCGGGTCCTTGCGGCCGGGGCTGCCCTCGACGCCTGTCGAGACGTCCACCCCGTAGGGGCCGACACGACCGATGGCCGCGGCCACGTTCCCGGGATGCAGGCCTCCGGCCAGCAGCATCGGCCTGTTGCTCGGGGCTCCCTCAGCCAGCGACCAGTCGAAGGCCTCGCCGGACCCGGGTGCAGGCGAGTCCAGCAGCAGCATGTCGGCCCCGAAGTCGTCGAAGCGGGCCAGATCCGGGGAACCGGCGGGTAGGGCCTTGATCGTGACAGGGACCCTCTCCGCGACCCATCTGCAGTCCTCTGGACTCTCGTGGCCGTGCAGCTGGGCGGCCCTGAGCCCGATGCCGTTCACCGTCTCCACCACCCTCTTAGGGCTCTCGTCGCGGAACACCCCGACCGTCATGATGTCGCCGGGCAGTTGTCGGGCGATGTCGCCCGCCGCCTGTACCGCCAGCTGCCGCTGTGACGGCGCAAAGACGAAGCCCACGGCATCGGCACCCAGGGCGGTGGCCAGGAGTGCGTCCTCCTCGCGGCAGATCCCGCAGATCTTCACGAACACGGGCGCGACGCTAGCCCGCCGAGCCGCCGCCCGAGCCTGCGGAAGCCAGGGCCGCCACGGCTCCACAGGGGTCCCCCGAGGTGACGAGGGACTCCCCCACCAGCACCGCTCCGTAGCCGGCCTCCTGCAGGGGCGGTATGTCCCCGGGAGCGCCTATTCCCGACTCGGCCACCTTCACGACGTCGCCGGGGATGGAGGCGGCCACCCGGCACGCCCGCCGGGTGTCGACCTCGAAGGTCCGCAGGTCCCGCTGGTTCACCCCGATCAGGCCGGCGCCGGCTGCGAGGGCCCTCTCGGCCTCCGCCTCGTCGTGTACCTCGACCAGCGCGTCCAGGCCCAACTCAGCCGCCAGCTGGTGCAGGTCGACCAGTTCCCGGTCGTCGAGGACCGCGGCTATGAGCAGGACGGCGTCGGCCCCCATGAGGGCGGCGTCGCACAGGTCGCGCGGGTCGACGGTGAAGTCCTTCCGCAGGACGGGAACCGCTACGGCCTCCCTCGCCCTGCGGAGGTCCTCGGGGCTGCCGCCGAAGAATGTCGCATCCGTGAGGACAGACAGGCAGGAGGCGCCGCCGCGGACATAGGCGGCAGCGGTCCCGGCCGGGTCCAGGTCCGCTGCGAGGTCCCCGCGGGAGGGCGACCGCCTCTTCACCTCGGCGATCACCGCCATCCGTCCCCCGTCAACGTGGCGCAGGGCCGCTTCGAACCCCCTCGGCCCTGCCCCGGCCGCCGCTGCGTCCAGCAGGGGTCCCAGCGGCCGGGCGTCGGCGGCCGCCACATCCCGGTGGTGTTCCAGGATCCGGTCAAGGTAGGTGCCCACCAGACCGAGGCTAGCCACGGCCCCGGCGCCGGCTGTCGCCCATTCCGGTCGGACCCACCCTGTCCTGCGAGGCGCCCGGGCTCCGCGCCACATCATGTGCTGTTCCACGGGCAATCACATCTCCATCACATCCGGGCGTCAGGATCCGGTGGGCAACGGCCGCCGTGGGCGTGCCAGCATGGAGGCACCATGTCGCAGGAGTCAGTGGTCGTAGTGGTCGAGGACGACCCGAACATCTCCGACCTCGTGGAGGCGTACCTCCGACGGGACGGTCACCGCGTACACCAGGCGGCCACAGGTGAGCGGGCCCTAGAGGTGGTCAGACAGCGCAGGCCGGACCTGGTGATCCTCGACGTCGGCCTGCCCGGTGACATCGACGGCTTCGAGTGCTGCCGCCTGATCCGGGCCCAATCCGACGTTCCGGTGGTGATGCTCACGGCACGTGACGACGAGGTGGACAGGGTCGTCGGGTTCGAGTTGGGGGCCGACGACTACGTGACCAAGCCCTTCAGCCCCCGAGAGTTGGCGGCACGCGTGCGCGCCGTCCTCAGACGCTCGCAGGGGGGCACCAGGGACACGGACGGGGTCTACACGCTCGAGCGGATCAGCGTCGACACCGCCCGCCGGGAGGTCCTCGTGGACGGCACCCCGGTCACCCTCGCCGCAAGGGAATTCGCCCTTCTGGTGTTCCTCCTCGAGAACCGCGACCTGGCCCTTAGCAGGCGCCAGATCCTGGACGGTGCCTGGGGTCCGGACTGGGTCGGGGACGAGCGCACGGTGGATGTGCACGTCCGCCAGTTGAGGCGGAAGCTCGGGTCGGACCTTCCCCTGGACACGATCCAGGGCGTCGGCTACAGGCTGGGGTGACCACCCACTGATGAGAAGGCGCCTGCTCGCAACCCTCGTGGGCATTGTGGCCGCCGGCCTCCTGGCAGCCGGCCTGGGAACCCTCCTACTGGTGAGGCTGGCCGCCTACGACACCACTGCCGGGATGCTGGAGAACCGCGCAACCACCCTTGCCGCGGTGATCGGCGACTCCGTCGCCACCGACGTCCACAACCCGCTGGCCCGGGGGAGGATGCAGCGCCTGAGCAGGTCCCTCGGCGTCGAGAACATCGGAGCGGTGGTCGCCATGCCCCGCACAGACATGCCGGCCCGGGTCCTGGCCGAACTCCCGGAGGGCCTGTCGCTGGCCGACCTTGACACCGCCGCCCTCGTCGCAGACGGTGTGAGCAGTGGCCGTGTCGGCGACCGGGTCTGGGCCGCCGCCACCTTCGCTCCACAGGACCGCCCAGCGCCTGCTGTGGTCGTCGTGGTCACGGGAAGCCCGGCCGCTCCACTCGGCCCGGCCGGCCGCTGGTTCCTGCTGGCCGCCCTTCTCACCCTGGCCACCGTTGTCGTCGTAGCTGTACGCCTCAGCCGCGGCCTCGCCCGTCCGCTGATCGAGGCCACAGAGGCCACGCGGAGGATCGCCGGCGGGGACCTGTCTGCGCGCCTCAGCGAGCCATCGCCGAGCCGCCATGACGAGGCGGCGGAGCTGGCGAGGGCGGTGAACGCCATGGCCGAGGGCCTGGACAGGTCGCGGGGCCTCGAGCGCCAGTTCCTGCTCTCCGTGTCACACGACCTGAGGACCCCGATGACGTCCATCCAGGGCTATGCCGAGGCCCTCTGCGACGGCACCATCGAGGACCCGGTGATGGCGGGAGGTGTGATCCTTGACGAGGCCCGACGCCTGGACCGCCTGATCCGCGACCTGCTGGACCTTGCCAGGTTGGACTCCAGGCGCTTCCAACTTGACCTCGTCCCGGCCGATGTCGGGGCGGCGACCGAACGCTCTGCGTACGCCTTCGCTCCCGTCGCCGCCTCACAGGACACCCAGCTGATGGTGGAGGTCCAGCCCGGCGCCGTCGCCAGGATCGACGCCGACCGCTGGGGCCAGGTGGTCGCCAACCTGGTCGAGAACGCCCTGCGCCACGCCCATTCCCGGGTCGTGATAGCGGTTGACAGCCCGGAGGGCTTCGTCCGCCTGAGTGTGGCCGACGACGGACCCGGCATCGCCGAGGAGGACCTGCCGCACGTCTTTGAGCGCCTCTACGTCTCCAAACGGCGCCCGAGCGGCCAGGAGTCGGGCTCCGGCCTGGGCCTGGCAATTGTCCGCGAGCTGGTCCAGGCCATGGGGGGCAGCGTGTACGCAGAGTCCCCCGGTGGAGGCGGCGCCAGGATCGTGGTGACCATGCCCTCAGGCGCCTGAGGGCTAGCGGCGCTACTCAGGCGGCCGCCAGCCGCAGGCCGATCCTGCCGCCGGGCCACGCGGCGATGGCGTCCACGGGAACCCCTTGGCGCCGGCCCAGGTATCCGAGTCCCATGAAGCCTGATCCGTCTGCCTCCACGCTGGTCAGGTAGCCGGCTTCGTCCCCCCCGACCTCGATGGCGGCACCCGGAGGGGGCGGCTCCCCGGCGCCACTGGCCCGCACGAGCCGGCTGGGAGGCCCCGCGGCCCGGCTGTCCATCCTGGCCACCAGCTCCTGTCCCGTGTAGCAGCCCTTGGAGAAGTCCACCGAGCGTTCCACCTGCCCGGTGGCTGCAGGGATGGTGTCCCCGTCGATCTCGCTTCCCATGGCCGGGATCCCCGCAACGACGCGCAGGTACTCCCAGCGCTCACCGGAGGAGGCCTCCGGCGGCAGCCAGCCCGTGCCCGCTGCGAGGTCGCCTGGCTCGCCGATGACGTCCGTCGCCTCCAGCCCCGGCCATGACACGGGCATAGCCACGCAGCCCGCGGGCGCTGGTACGTCGCAGGTTCCGAGGACTGTAGCCATGCCCCAGTCCAGGATTCCCACCGTGCAGGCCGTCCTCAGGAGGAAGCGCTCCAGGCGTCCGACCACCAGCTCGCCCCAGCCGGCCTCCACGTCCAGGATGTACGACTCCCCTCCCCGGCGGGCCACCCGCAGCCAGGCGTCGACCTTCCCGTTCGGCTGCAGCAGGAACGTGTACCTCGATCCGCCCACCTCGAGGGTGTCGACGTCCTGGCTGAGCTGGCCCTGCAGGTAGGAGCGGGCGTCAGGACCCTCCACCGCCACCAGGTCCCTCTCCCTGGCCATGACGGCCCGCTCGTCGGACACGTGGCTCAGCCGGCCGCCGTGCGCTCGGCGGTCATCCTGCGGGCCGCCGGGATCGCGGACAGGAGGGCCCTGGCCTTGTTCCTGCACTCCTCGTGCTCGTGCTCGGGGATGCTGTCGGCCACGATTCCGGCGCCGGCCTGCACCGATGCCGTCCCGTCCCTGACGAACATCGTGCGGATGGCGATCGCCGTGTCAATGTTGCCCGAGAAGTCGAAGTAGCCGACGACGCCCGCGTACGGACCCCGCTTCACCGGTTCCAGCTCGTCGATGATCTCCATGGCCCTGACCTTTGGGGCACCGGACACGGTGCCTGCCGGCAGGGTGGCGCGGAGCACGTCGATCGGGCTCATGCCCTCGGCCAGGTCACCCGACACCTGGCTGGTCAGGTGCATCACGTGGCTGTAGCGCTCCAGCGTCATCATCTCGTCGAGCACCTCGCTCCCGAAGCGCACGACCCTCCCCACGTCGTTGCGCGCCAGGTCCACCAGCATCACGTGTTCCGCCCTCTCCTTCGGGTCCTCGGCCAACTCGGCTGCCAGGCGCCGGTCGTCCACCTCGGTGCTCCCCCGCCTGCGGGTACCGGCGATGGGGCGGGAGACGACGCGTCCGTCCAGCAGCTGCACCATGGGTTCGGGCGAGGATCCCACGACTGTCATCTCGGCGTAGCGCAGGAAGTACATGTAGGGGCTGGGGTTCACCTGCCTCAGGACCCTGTAGACGTCGAAGGGCTCTGCGTCCAGCTGGACGTCGAAGCGCTGCGACAGGACCACCTGGAAGATGTCGCCTGCCAGGATGTGCTCCCTGGCGGCCTCCACCGCGAGGCAGTAGGCGTCCCGCGTCATCGTCGAGGCGGTCTCGGGAACCCCGTCGTCGGGCTCAGGCGGCAGCATCAGGGGTTCGTCCAGGGGCCGGGCCCCGCTGGCCGCCAGGTCGTCCAGGCGCCGTAGGGCGTCGGCATGGAGGCGCTCCAGGTCGGCGTCGTCGGAACCCGGGGGCACGATGACGTTGGCCACCAGCACCGCCCGCTGCCGCCAGTGGTCTATGGCGACCATGTCTCCGATCACCGACATCACCCCGTCTGGGAAGCCCCGGTCGTCGGGCGGGGCGTGGGGCAGGTGTTCGACCTCCCTGACCACGTCGTATCCCAGGAAGCCCATCAGGCCCCCGTGCAGCGGGGGCAGGCCCCCGATCGCAGGCGAGCGGTAGTGGCCGAGCAGGTCCTCGAGGGCGTCCAGCATCCCGGAGTCGGTGCGGATACCGTCGGGCAGGTCGCCGTCTACATGGACGGACCCGCTCGCAAGGGTGAGCGTCAGCGACGGGTTCAGCCCTATGAAGGACCAGCGCCCCCAGGCCTCCCCCCGCTCGACGCTCTCCAGCAGGAAGCCCTCCCCGTCGCCCACGCAGCGGGCGAAGAGCGACACGGGGGTGGTGAGGTCGGCGAGCAGCTCCCTCCAGACCGGAACGACGCTGTAATCGCGGCAGAGGTCCCTGAACTGCTCCAGGCCGGGACCGTCCACCTCAGGGTCCCTCGGGTCCGAAAGCCCGGTGGAAGCAGGTGAACTCACCCGTATGGCAGGCCCCCGCTCCCTCCTGGTCGACGACGAACAGGAGGGTGTCGCCGTCGCAGTCGTAGTAGGCCTCGCGAACGAACTGCCTGTCCCCGGAGGTCTCGCCCTTGCACCAGTACTCCTGGCGGCTACGGCTCCAGAACCAGGTCCTGCCGGTCTCGAGCGTGCGGGCCAGCGACTCCTGGTTCATCCATGCCATCATCAGAACGCGGCCGCTTCCGGCCTCCTGGACTATCGCCGGCACCAGGCCGTCGGCGTTGAAGGAGACCCCTGCCAGCTGGCCAGGGGTGGTGGGAATGGGCGTACCGGTCGGGAAGGTGTCTGGGTCTGCCATTCCGGCAAGCCTAGGTGCGGCCCGGTGCGGCAGCGGGGCTGTTTCGCGGGCGGGTGAGGGGAGGTGCCGCCCTCGCCCGGAAGGTCGGCAGTCGGGGCAGGCCTCAGAGGTAGAGGCCCGTGCTGCCCTCTTCCAGGCGCTGCGAGGCCACGGCGTGGATGTCCCGCTCCCGGAGGATGATGTAGTCGAGGCCCCTCACCTCGACCTCGTAGCGGTCCTCGGGGTTGAACAGGACCTGGTCGCCGACCTCCAGGGTCCGCACGTTGGGACCTGCGGCCATCACCTCAGCCCATGCCAGGCGCTTGCCGATCTGCGCACTGGCCGGAATGAGGATGCCCCCTGAGGAGCGCCGCTCACCCTCGCCGTCGTCGATGCTCACGAGGATCCGGTCGCTCAGCATCTTGATCGGAAGGCCCTCGGAGTCGGAGGGTCCCGGCACCGCTGCCAGCCCCTTGTCTCTCACGGCGTCGGTCCTTCCCACTCGGGGAACGGCTGGTGGTCCTCCATGACCGGAACGGTACCCAGGCCCGGTGCGGATACGGCGATGCCGTTCACGGCTGGTCCGGGCGTACCTCGACCCCGGCTGCGGCCAGGTGCCGCTTGGCCTCCCGGATGCTGGCCTCCCCGTAGTGGAAGATGGAGGCTGCAAGTACGGCGTCGGCACCTCCCGACACGGCCCCCTCGACCAGGTGCTCGAGGCTGCCGACCCCGCCGCTGGCTACGAGGGGCACCGAGGTGGCGGCGCCCACGGCCACGAGCATCGGAATGTCGAAGCCGAGGCGCGTGCCGTCGCGGTCCATGGACGTGATCAGCAGCTCGCCGGCTCCGAGGCCATCCGCCTCCCGCGCCCAGGCAACTGCATCGAGGCCGGTGGGCGTCCGGCCCCCGTGGGTGAACACCTCGAAGCCGCTGTCCATGGCTGGGTTCCCACGTGCGTCGACCGCCACGACCACGCACTGGCAGCCGAACTCGGCCGCCAGCTCGCTGATCAGGCCGGGCCGCTCGACGGCAGCCGTGTTGACCGAGACCTTGTCGGCACCCGCCCGGAGGATCCGTCTGGCGTCGTCGACGCTCCTGATCCCGCCCCCGACCGTGAACGGTATGAAGACCTCCTCGGCGGTGTGGCTCACCATGTCGACGGTCGTCTCCCGTGAGTCGGAGGAGGCCGTGATGTCGAGGAAGACCAGCTCGTCGGCCCCCTCCTCGTCATACCTGCGCGCCAGCTCCACCGGATCGCCGGCATCCCGGATCCCGACGAAGTTGACGCCCTTGACGACCCTGCCGGCGTCGACATCGAGGCACGGGATCACCCGTACCGACCTCATGCCAGGGCCTCCAGGGCGGCCTCTAGGGCGACCGTGCCCTCGTAGAGGGCCACCCCCACGATGGCACCAGCCAGGCTGCGCTGCCCGCACTCCAGGGCGGCCAGGCTCTGCAGGTCCTCCAGACTCCCCACCCCTCCCGACGCCACCACGTCGACCCCTGTGGCCCCGAGAGCCTCCCTGAGGAGGACCAGGTCGGGTCCGTCCTGGGTGCCGTCCCGCTCGACCTGCGTCACCACGAAGGCGTCCACGCTGGCCGGGTCGAAGAGCGCCAGGGCCTCCCTGAGGGTCAGGCCACTGCCGGCTGTCCAGCCGCGTACCGCCACCTCCCTCCCCCGTACGTCCAGGCCGACGGCCACCGGGCCGAGGCCGGCGACGCTCTCCACCAGCCGCGGATCCTCCACGGCTGCCGTGCCCATGACCACCCTCGCCACGCCCGCCCCGAACAGCTGGGCGGCATCCGCTGCACCCCTCACACCCCCGCCCGCCTGCACGGGGACGTCCAGGGCGGCCGCCACGGCCGCCACGGCCTCCCTGTTGGCAGGGCTGCCGGTGAGCGCCGCATCCAGGTCGACGACGTGCACCCACCTGGCGCCGGCCTCCTGGAATGCCAGGGCCTGCTCCACCGGGTCGTCCCCGTAGACCGTCTCCTCGGCGAAGTCGCCGCGGTGGAGCCTCACGCAGCGCCCTCCCCTCAGGTCGATTGCCGGGAACAGGTCGATGCTCACGCCGGTGCCGCCTGTGCGCTGAGGGACCCCACGAAGTTGGACAGCATCAACAACCCTGTTCTGCCCGACTTCTCCGGATGGAACTGGACCCCGAAGAGGCTTCCCCGGGCCACCGCCGCACTCAGACACGAGCCGTACTCGCAGGTGGCCACCGTCTCCTCGGCTACCGGGGCCGAGTACCCGTGCACGAAGTACACCCAGGCCCCATCCGGAAGGCCTGCCAGGCAGGGATGGCCGTGCCGGACGTCCAGGCGGTTCCACTGCATCTGGGGGCGCTTGACCCCGTCAGGCAGACGCTTGACCCTGCCCCTGAGGACCCCCAGGCCGTCCACCCCGGGCGTCTCCTCGCTGGCCTCGTACAGGAGCTGCATGCCCACGCAGATGCCGAGGAACGGGCGGCCGCCGTCGGCCGCGTCCAGAGCGGCTTCCCGTGCCAAGCCGTCCAGCCCGGCGTCGCAGAGGGCCTCGGCGCAGCGGCCGAAGGCGCCGACGCCGGGCAGGACCACAGCGGCGGCCTCGGCCACCCGCTCGGCCTCGGCGGTCAGCACGGCCTGCGCACCCACGTGCTCGAGCGCCTTCTGGGCCGACCTCAGGTTCCCGATGCCGTAGTCGAGGACGGCCACCAGCGGCCTTGCGCTCACGCGCCGTACCCGGCCACGGCGTGCAGGCGACCCGTCACAGGCTTCCCTTCGTGGAGGGGATGCCGCCACCCTCCACGGCCACGGCGTCGCGGATCGAGCGGGCCACCGCCTTGAAGCTGGCCTCCACGATGTGGTGGGTGTTGCGGCCCCGGACCGACTCGACATGGAGGGTTATGGCGGCAGCGGTCGCGAAGGCCCGCCAGAACTCCTCCATTAGCTGTGGGTCGAACGGTGGGTCGCCCAGGATCTTCTGGCCGGGGAAGTCCACGTCGTAGTGCAGGTAGGGGCGCCCCGAGAGGTCGAGGGACACGTCCACCAGGGCCTCGTCCAGCGGCACCCTGTTGGACGCGAAGCGCCGCACGCCGGCCTTGTCGCCCAGGGCCTCCCCGAAGGCCTCGCCCAGTGCTATCCCCACGTCCTCGACAGTGTGGTGGGCGTCAATATCGAGGTCCCCGTCGCACTCGATGCGGAGGCCCATTCCGCCGTGGCGGCCCAACTGGTCCAGCATGTGGTCCAGGAACGGGATTCCGGTCCGCACGGAGATCGGGCCGCCGTCCAGGTCCACCTCTACGCTGACCTCGGTCTCGCTGGTGGTACGCCGGCGGCCAGCGGTCCTGTCGCTCACAGCAACACCTCCCCGAGGACGGCCAGGAAGCGGTCGTCCTCCTCTCTGGTTCCCACGGTCACCCTCAGGCAGTCCTCAAGGCTGCCGGTCGACGAGAAGTCGCGTACGAGCACCGACCTGTCGAGGAGGGCCCTCCACACCTCGTGGCCTGGAACCGCCTCCGGTCGGAACAGCAGGAAGTTGGCCTCGGAGGGCCACACGGTTACCGGCAGTTCGGACATGGCCGCTGCCAGGCGCTCGCGCTCTGCGATCGTCTCGCGCACCCTGGCCTCCATCTCCCCGGCGTGGGACAGGGCCAGAACCCCTGCCACCTGCTTCACGGCGTCCAGGTGGTAGGGCAGGCCCACCTTCGCCACCTCCGCCATGCACCAGGGTGGGCCGAGCAGGTAGCCCAGGCGCAGCCCGGCCAGGGCCCAGGTCTTCGAGAAGGTCCGGCTCACCACAAGGGGCCTGTCCTCGTCGAGGAGGTTGACGGCGCTGCGCCCCGTGAACTGCCCGTAGGCCTCGTCGACAACCAGCAGGCCGCCGTGGGGCGCCAACGCCTCCAGGGCCGCCTCGACCAGGCCGTCAGGGTCGGGCATGCCGGTCGGGTTGTTGGGAGAGCAGAGGAACAGCAGGTCGGGCCGTTCGGCCCCCACCAGGCGCTCCACCATGGGCGCATCAAGGCTGAAGTCCCCGGAGCGCCGGCCGGCCACGACGGCGGTGGCAGTCGTCCTGGCTATCTGGGCGTGCAGGGCGTATGTCGGCTCGAACACGCCGACCGACCTGCCCGGACCCCCGTAGGCGAGCAGCAGGCCCTGGATGGCCTCGTTGGAGCCGTTTGCCGGGAACACCCAGTCGGGGGTGAGGCCGTACCGGGAGGCCAGGGCGCTCTTCAGGCGCGTGGCGTCGCGGTCCGGGTAGCGGTTGAACGGAATGCCGGACAGTTCCCCGGCCAGGTCGGCCACGAAGTCATCGGGAGGCGGCAGGGCCGACTCGTTGGTGTTGAGCCTCACCTCCACCTCGACCTGTGGCGAGTGGTAGCCCTCCAGGGCCTCCACCTCGGGCCTGGGGGCCGGGCGGCCTGGCGGCGCCTCAGCCATGGCCGAGCCTCCTCCTCACCGACTCTGCGTGAGCGTCCAGGCCCTCGACCTCGGCCAGCGCCACGATGTGGGGGCCAAGCCGCTCGAGCGCAGCCCGGTCGGCCTCAACCACGTGCACGTCCCTCGTGAAGTCGTCCACCGTCAGGGCCCCTGCAAAGCGTGCCGTTCCCGCTGTGGGCAGCACATGGCTTGGGCCGGCCATGTAGTCCCCGAGCGACGCCGGCGACCACGGCCCGCAGAACACAGCACCAGCGTTGCGCACCTCGAGCGCCATCTGGGACGCTCCCTCGCACATCAGCTGGAGGTGCTCGGGTGCGATCCAGTCGGCCACCGCCAGCGCCTGCTCAGGCCCCTCCACCAGCACACACAGCCCTCCGGTACCGAGCGTGGCCTCCATGTCCGCCCTACGGGGAGCCACCTCCAGCAGCTCGCCGACGGCGGTCTCGACACGTGCTGCCACCTCCTCGTCCCAGGTGAGCAGCCAGGCCAGGCCTCCGGGTCCGTGCTCCGCCTGGACCAGGACGTCGACGGCTGCGAAGTCGGCCGGGACCGACCGGTCCGCCACCACGACGACCTCCGACGGACCGGCGAAGCCGAGGGGCACGCCGACCACCCCGGCGACCAACTGTTTTGCCACGGCCACCCATGCGTTGCCCGGCCCCACAACCACGTCGACCGCCTCGATGCTCTCGGTCCCGTAGGCGAGCGCGGCTATGGCCTGGGCTCCGCCCACGGGGTGGACCGCATCCACGCCCGCCAACGCCGCAGCAGCCAGCGTGACCCGGCTGACGCGTCCGTCCGGTCCGGGCGGTACGCACACCACCACCCCTTCCACGCCTGCCACACGCGCCGGCAGGGCGGTCATGAGGACCGTTGAGGGGTAGCACGCCCTCCCGCCGGGCACGTAACAGCCGGCCCGGGCCACGGGCCGCGGGATGGAGCGCACCTGAAGCCCACCGTCGGCGGTGGTGTGGCCGCCACCGACCTGGCCCTCATGGTGCCTCCGGATGGCACCGGCCGCTGCCTCGAGGGCCTCGGCAACCTCCGGCGCCAGGCCGGCCAGAGCCTCCTCGAGCTCCAGGTCGGGAACACGCAGTGACCCGATGCTGGCTCCGTCGTAGCGTCGGGTCAGGCCCACGAGTGCCTCGTCGCCGCCCTCCCTCACCTCGGCGATGATCCCCCTGACCGCCTCCTCCACGTCGGGAGTTGCCGCCTGCGGGCGCGGCAGCACGTCGCCGAGCGCGCCCGAGTGGCCACGGAGGTCCAGTCGGGTCAACACCCGAGCCACGCTACCGGCAGTAGCCGGCAGGCTCGGAGGCAATTCGGGACCCTCTGGCCGTCGCTTGAGCGCTGGGCCAGACTCGCGCCATGCCAACCGATCCCGCAGCCGAGATCTCGTCCCTGTCGGCCCAACTGGACGGCCTGGTCCTGCGCCTGGCCGACCTGCTGGCCGAGGCTGGACCCGAGGAGCGCTCAAGGGGCTCGGCCGCCCTCCTCGAGGTTGAACGGCACCTGACGGCCGCCCGCCGTGAGCTTGACCGGGCTGCCAGGGACGCCCCGTGAGAGCCGGCCCGGCCTGTGCTGTCGCCAGTGGCCGAAAAGAGGCTCGGCGCCCCGAGGGGCGCCGAGCGTGCGAGGGGGGTGGCGGGTACCCGGTCCTCGCGATCTGAGGGGCGAACCTAGTTCCTCCCGGTGAACTGGTCAGGGTCATTGTTTCGATTTGTGTGTGCCATCTGTCACACCATCAGCGTCGGAGGACGGCTCCTCAGAGGGTCGAGGAGGGGCAGAAGTCGCCCAGCACGCAGTCGTCGCACCTGGGGCTGCGGCTGGCGCACACCCTCCTGCCGTGCAGAATCAGGAGCAGGCTGAACAGGCCCCGCTCACTAGCGGGCACCATCGGGTTCAGGACCGCCTCCACCTTCACCGGATCGGTCTCCTCGGTGATGCCCAGGCGCCGCACCAGGCGCCCCACATGGGTGTCGACGGGAAGCCCCGGCAGGTCCAGGGCGACGCTGCGGACCACGTTGGCAGTCTTGCGGCCGACGCCGGGCAGTGACGTCAGGTCCGCCATGGCTCCGGGCACGACCCCGTCGAACTCGTCGACCAGGCGCCGGGCCATGCCGAGCAGGCTCCGGGTCTTGCTGGCGTAGAAGCCGGTCGAGTGGACCAACTCCTCGACGTGCCCCGGGTCGGCGCCGGCCAGCGCCTCCGGATCCGGGTACGCGGCGAAGAGGGCCGGGGTCACCATGTTCACCCTCTTGTCGGTGCACTGCGCGGACAGGATCGTGGCCACCAGGAGCTGGAAGGCGTCGACGTGGTCCAGCTCACAGCTGGCGTCCGGGTACTCGCCACCCAGGCGGCTGTGGGCCTCGCGTGCCCTTCCGGCTGGTGACCTCGGCCGTCCCACGAGTCTGGACCGTATCCGCCCCTGCAGGCGGCCGGCGGTAGCCTCCAGGCGGATGGAACAGCTCGTCATCTCCGACGGCACCGACACCGCCACCCTCGTGCCGTTCAGGGAGCACTGGACGCTGACCCTGGACGTTCCCGACGGAGAGGCCGAGCGCAGGCAGAGGCTGCTGGAGGCCGCCGCCCAGGCCCTCAGCCGGGAGGGCGGCGGCCGCATCGAGTACTGGGTGCGCGGCGCCGGGAGCGACAGCGACCGAGTCCCACTGGCGGCGGGCTTCACGCCCTACCGCGACCTGTGGCGCCTGGCCAGGCCCCTTCCAGCCCTCGCCTCAGGACTCACCACCAGGGCCTACACGCCGGCCGACGCCGAGGAGTTCCTGGACGTCAACAACCGGGCATTCGACTGGCACCCCGAGCAGGGCGGCATGACAGCCGAGGAGCTGGCCGAACGGCAGGAGGAGGCCTGGTACGACCCCGACGGGTTCAGGATCCTGGAGGAGGAGGGGCGCCTCGTCGGCTTCTGCTGGACCAAGGTCCACGATGACCCGCCGGTCGGCGAGATCTACGTGGTGGCGGTCGACCCGGAGGTGAGGGGGCGTGGCCTCGGACGGGAACTGGTCCTGGCGGGGCTGGAGTGGCTGTCGGGGAGGGGCCTGCGGCGGGCGATGCTCTACGTCGAGTCCGACAACCGGCCTGCCAACCGCGTCTACGCCGACCTGGGCTTCGAACACGACAGGACCGACCGCGCCTACCAGCGGACCCTCCGGTGACCCGGACCGCCGGCGGCCGGCTGAAAGCGGCACCAGCGCCGACGTCGGGACCAGCTGCCAGCCGCTACGACCACGACAGGGAGGCCCTGGCATCCCTCCTCCGCGACCAGCCCTCATACCGGGTCGAGCAGTTGTGGCGGGGCCTCTACACGGACCTGGCCGATCCCGCCGACATCACGACCCTTCCGGCTGGTCTCCGCTCCGACCTCGCCACGGCACTGCCGTCGGCCCTGTCCAGCGTCCAGCGGCACGAGGACGACGACGGCGCAACCGTCAAGTGGCTCTGGCGCCTGGCCGACGGGGCCCTAGTGGAGACCGTCCTCATGCAATACGCCAACCGCTCCACCGTGTGCATCAGCTCACAGGCGGGGTGCGCCATGGCCTGTGGCTTCTGCGCCACGGGCCAGATGGGCTTCGAGCGGCACCTCACCGTCGGCGAGATCGTCGAGCAGGTGGTGGCGGCCCGACGCCAGGCCGGTGTCCGACGCCTGTCGAACGTGGTGTTCATGGGGATGGGGGAACCCCTGGCCAACTATGAGAGGACCTGGGCCGCCGTCGAGCGGATCCACGGTGCGCTGGGCATCTCCGCCCGCCACGTGACCATCTCCACGGTCGGGATAGTCCCCGGGATCCTGCGGCTGGCAGGAGAGGCCCTGCCCGTGAACCTGGCCGTGTCGCTGCACGCCGCCAACGACGCCAAGAGGGACGACCTGGTTCCCATGAACCGACGCTGGCCACTCAACGAGTTGGCAGACGCCTGCCGACACCACTTCCAGGCCACCGGCAGGAGGCTGTCCCTCGAATGGGCGCTCATGCACGACGTGAACGACGGCCCGGACGACGTGGAGGAGCTGTCCGCCTACGCCCTTGCCCTGGCAGCACACGTGAACCTGATCCCGCTGAACCCGACCCCCGGCTGGCCCACCCGCGGCTCCTCAAGGCGCAGGGTCACGGAGTTCGCCGAGGGCCTTCGAAGGAACGGCGTGAACGCCACGATCCGCTCCACGAGGGGGCGCCGGATCGACGCCGCCTGCGGCCAACTGAGGGCAGGGCAGCAGCCGGCCGAGGCCGCGACCGGCGTCCCGCTGGAACCACCGGGGCCGCTGCCAGACTGATCCGATGGAATCCAGGCGCTGGCTGAACCGCCACCAACCCCAGACCCTCGTGTCGGGAACGGTCCTCCTCTACATCGAGGGCCTCTTCAACCTGGTCCGGGGCCCCGAGCTCATGCTCATGGGCCTCCTGATGTTCCCGGCCGCCTACGGGATAGCCAACGAGCGTCGGTGGGGCTGGCGCCTGGGGGTCGGAGCAGCAGCGGTGGCGCTCCTCTCACGCGTCAGGTTCCTGTTCGCCTACGGCCTGACCCCCACCATCTTGTTGATCATGGTGTTCCCGGTGGCCCTGCTGGCCCTCCTCGTGCACCCGATGAGCCGCGAGCACCAGCGGATCTGGTTCTCCTGACGGTGGAGGCCACCTCGGAGGCCGCTGAGACAGCGGCCGGCGACGTACTTCCCGAGGGGAGGGCCAAGGCTGCTGCGGTGAGGGCCATGTTCGACGCCATCGCCCCCCGCTACGACCTGGTCAACCGGATAATGACCTTGCGGATGGACGTCGCCTGGCGGCGCAGGACCGTGGCCAGCCTGGGCCTGCCAGCCGGCTCCAGCATCCTGGACGTGGCCTGCGGCACCGGCGACCTCTGCCGGGACCTGGCAGGGGCGGGCCACCTGCCGCTGGGCCTGGACGTGTCATGGGGGATGCTCGCCGCCGCCAGGACCGACGCCCCGCTCCTCCACGCCGACGCCCTCGACCAGCCGGTCAGGGCTGCCAGCCTGGACGGCCTCACGTGCGGCTTCGCCCTGCGCAACATGGTCTCGCTCGGGGACTTCCTGGCTGAGGCGGCTCGGGTGCTCCGGCCGGGAGGGAGGATGGCCCTCCTGGAGGTGGACACCCCGCGCTCGCCCCTGCTGCGGGCCCTGCACGGCGTCTACTTCGGACGTGTGGTCCCGGTGGTTGGGAGGCTGTTCTCCGACGCCGAGGCATACCGGTACCTTCCCCGCTCGGTCGCCTACCTGCCCTCCGAGGAAGGCCTGGCCGCCATGCTGCACGAGGCAGGCTTCAAGGAGGTCTCCAAGGCCAGGCTCTCGTTCGGCGCCGCCCAGCTGGTCACGACGACCCGGGCCTGACCGGGCCGCCTGGCCCGGCTCAGGCGGACAGCGCCAGGCCTGCTGCCAGGAGGGTCCCGGCCAGCACCTGGGTACGGGCGGTTGCGGCCAGCACGGGAAGCAGGTCGGCCCCGGCGTCACCCCGCAGCACCGCCCGGACCGCCGGCGCCGCCGTGACCCCGCCGCCGAGCACCAACAGGGCCAGGGGCCGCTGGAGGGCACACAGGGAGGCCAGCACCAGGGCTCCGTCGAGCAGCACCACGTAGAGGAACCTGGTGCGCCTGTCGCCCAGGCGCACGGCGACCGTCCTCTTCCCAGCGGGCCCGTCGGTCGGGATGTCCCTCAGGTTGTTGGCCTCCAGCAGGGCGCAGGCCAGCAGGCCCACAGCCGCACCGGCCAGGACCGCCAGGCCCGTGACCTCCCTCGTGTGGACGTATGCACTGCCGACGGTCGCCACCAGGCCGAAGAAGACGAACACGAACACCTCGCCAAGGCCCATGTAGCCGTACGGCCTAGGCCCCCCCGTGTAGAGCCAGCCGGCCGCCATCGACACCGCGCCGACCAGCAGCAGCCACGGGGTGACGGCTGCGGCCAGCAGCACCCCGGCCAGGCCGGCCAGGCCGAAGGAGATGGCCGCGGCGGTCCGCACCTCCGCTGGCAGGGCCAGGCCGGAGCCCACCAGCCTCTGCGGACCGGTGCGCTCGGGGCCGTCGGCGCCTCGCAGCCCGTCGGCCAGGTCGTTCGAGTAGTTGGTGGCGACCTGCAGCGACACGGCCACGACCAGGGCGGCCAGCGCCCGCCACCACACGATCCCCGACCCGGTGGCCAGCGCCGTTCCCACGGCGACCGGGACGACGGCGGCCGGGAGGGTTCGGGGACGGGCCCCCATGATCCAGCGCTGCACCGGGGCAGTCTGCCACCCGCACCCGCCGGCGCCCGGGACGATCCCAGGTCCGGCCACGGGTAGGGTCTTGGCGCTGTGAACCACCTGTCGGGGGAGACCAGCCCCTACCTGCGCCAGCACGCAGACAACCCCGTCGACTGGTACCCGTGGGGACCCGAGGCCTTCGCCGTGGCGGCCGAGGCCGACCTCCCGATCCTCCTCTCGGTCGGCTACTCCTCCTGTCACTGGTGCCACGTGATGGCACACGAGTCGTTCGAGGACCCCGAGATCGCAGCCCGCATGAACGAGGGCTTCGTGAACGTGAAGGTCGACCGTGAGGAACGGCCGGACGTCGACGCCGTGTACATGGATGCGGTCACGGCCCTGACCGGCCGCGGCGGCTGGCCCATGACGGTGTTCTGCACCCCCGACGGCCGGCCCTTCCACGCCGGCACGTACTGGCCCAACAGGCCCAGGGGTGGAATGGCCTCGTTCCCACAGGTGCTGGCCGCCGTCAGGCAGGCCTGGGAGGGTGACCGCCAGGAACTGCACGCCCTGGCCGACCGCCTGACGGAAGCGGTCACCCGGGCGGCCGCCCTCGAGTCGACCGGGACTCTGCCGGGGCCAGGGGCCCTGGCTGGCGCGGCAGGACGGATGGCACGGATCCACGACGACGAGTGGGGTGGATTCGGATCCTCCCCCAAGTTCCCACAGGCCATGAACCTGGAGGCCCTGCTGCTCCACGTGGCGGCGTCGGCTGACCCTGAGTCGGTCCGGGTGCTCACGACCACGCTGGACGCCATGGCCTCAGGGGGAATGTACGACCACCTCGGCGGTGGCTTCTCGCGCTACTCGGTCGACAGGTACTGGCTGGTCCCCCACTTCGAGAAGATGCTCTACGACAACGCCCTTCTGGCGCGTGCCTACCTGCATGCCTGGCAGGTCCTCGGACACGACCGGTGGCGCCAGGTCGCCGAGGAGACCATCGCGTACGTGCTGCGGGACCTGCGGCATCCCGACGGTGGCTTCTTCTCGGCCGAGGACGCCGACTCAGAGGGGGTGGAGGGCAGGTTCCATGTCTGGTCCGAGGCCGAGGTGCGGGAGGTCTGCGGGTCCGACGCGGACGCCGCCGTCGCCTGGTACGGGGTCACCGGGGCCGGCAACTTTGAGGGGGCCAACGTCCTGCACCGCCCGGCCAGGGGGGACCTCCTCAGGCCCGAGGAGGTGGAGAGGGCGCGCCGGGCACTCTTCGACCGGCGGGAGTCCAGGATCCGGCCGGGGCTGGACGACAAGGTCCTGACCGAGTGGAACGGCCTCATGCTCGCAACCCTGGCCGATGCGGCGATGGTGACCGGCAGGCAGGACTGGCTGGAGGCCGCCCGGGCCAACGCCGACTTCCTCTGCCGGGTGCTTCAACGTCCGGACGGCCGCTGGCTGCGCTCCTGGCAGGCTGACGGCGGTGCCCGGCACCTTGGCTACGCGGCGGACCACGCTGCAATGGTCGACGGCCTCACCCGCCTCGGCGAGGCCACGGGCGAGGCCCGCTGGACCGATGCGGCGGTCTCCACCGCAGACACCCTGTTGGACCTGTTCAGCGACCTGGACCGGGGTGGCTACCACACCACCGGAGACGACGCCGAGGAGCTCGTAACCAGGCCCAAGGACCTGATGGACAACGCCCTGCCCTCGGCCAACAGCCTGGCAGCGGTGGCCCTGTTGCGCCTGGGCGCCCTGGTTGGCGACCGGCGCTACACCGATGCCGCCGAGGGCGTCCTGGGCCTCCTCGGGGAACGGGTGTCGGAACACCCCACGGCCTTCGGCCACCTGCTGGGGGCCGTGGACCTCCACCACTCGGGCATCACCGAGGTGGTGGTGCCGGGCAGCCGTCCGGACCTGGTGGAGGTGATCCAGCGCGGATACCTCCCGAACGTGGTCCTGGCGTGGGGGGAGCCGTGTGGAGGCCCTCTGTGGGAGGGCCGCAGCGAGGGCCTTGCATACGTCTGCCGGGACTACGCCTGCGAGGCGCCCATGGACGATCCCGAGGCACTAAGGGCCGCCCTGCAGAGGGCCTGATCGACCCCTGAGGCCTGCCAGCCCCTTCGGTAGGGACCTGACGGTCGGGGGATTGCCTAGGATCCCGACCCTCCACGATCGCCGACACCGGAGACCTCGCCCGATGGGAATCCAGTTGCCCTTCACACAGGTGGACGCCTTCACGGACAGGCCGTTCCGGGGAAACCCCGCAGCCGTGTGCATAACGCCGGAACCCGTCGACGAGGATCTCATGCAGGCGATCGCCCTGGAAATGAACCTCTCCGAGACGGCCTACTGCGTTCCTGACGAGGCGGAGGGGACCTGGGGTCTCCGCTGGTTCACGCCGAAGACCGAGGTGGACCTGTGCGGCCACGCAACCCTGGCTACCGCCCACGTCCTCGCAACCGACCACGGCGCGAGAGGGGAACAGCTGTTCAAGACCCGCTCAGGGGTGCTGAGGGCCACCGTCGACGACGACGGCCTGGTCAGCCTCGACTTCCCGGCCGACAACGTGGAGGAGGTTGATCCACCCCCCGGCCTGGAGGCCGCAGTCGGGTTCAGCCCGCTGGCCACGGGCCGGGGCAGCACCGACTGGCTGGCACAGGCCGCAGACGCCGGCGCCGTTCGCTCCTCCTGCCCCGACCTGGCAGGCATCGCGGCCCTCGGCGGCCGCGCCCTGATCATCACGGCCAGGAGCGACCGCCAGGGCTACTCGATCGTGTCCAGGGTCTTCGCCCCGAACGTCGGCATAGACGAGGACCCCGTCACCGGTTCGGCCCACACCACCCTGGCCACCTGGTGGGCACCCAGGCTCGGCAGGTCCTCCTTGCGGGCCGAACAGGCCTCGGCCCGGGGCGGCGAGGTGGCGGTCGAGTTGGCTCCTCCCCGCGTCCACCTCACCGGCAGCGCCGTGACCGTGGCCCGGGGGGTCATCCAGACGTAGCCGCCCAGGAGCGACCGGGGCACAGGGTCAGGCGGCGGCCTTCTCCAGGATGTGGACCCCACAGGACGAGCCCAGGCCGATCACGTGGGCCAGGCCAACCCTTGCCCCCTCAATCTGGCGGTCACCGGCCTCGCCACGCAGGTGGGTGGTCACCTCGAACACGTTGGCCACCCCTGTGGCTCCGATGGGGTGCCCCTTGGAGATCAGACCCCCGGACACGTTCACGGGCGTGGTGCCGTCGCGGAACGGAGCACCGGAGTCGATGAAGTCACCGGCCCCGCCCGGCTCGCAGAGGCCCAGGTTGTCGTAGTGGATCAACTCGGCGGTGGCGAAGCAGTCGTGCAGTTCCACGAGGTCCAGGTCCCCCGGGCCGACACCGGCCGCCTCGTAGGCCTGGCCGGAGGCGTTGCGGGTGAGGGTGTTCACGTCGGGTTGCACCTGCCCGCTCTCCACCCACGGGTCTGAGGTCAGCACCGACGCTGAGATCCTGACGGCACGCCGCCGCACCTCGGCGGGCATCGACTGCAGGCGCTCATCGGACACCAGGATGGCAGCGGCGGCACCGTCCCCCGTCGGGCAGCACATGAGGAGCGTGTTCGGGTAGCTCTGCACCGGAGCTCCCATGATCTCCTCCATGGAGAACTCCTTCTGGTACTGCGCCAGGGGGTTCAGGGTGGAGTGCTGGTGGTTCTTGTAGGCCACCCTGGCGAACTGCTCGAAGCCGACGCCGTCGTTCTCGTAGGCGTATGCCATCCCGGCCTGGGCGAAAACCCCCGGCATGGTCTCGGTTCCGAGCACGCCGTCCACGGCTGTCACCGCTCCGTAGCGGCCCTCGGGTTCGTAGACGTTGGCCTCCTCCTTGGAGCCACCCCGCAGGAGGCCCATCTTGCCCATCTGCTCCACCCCCACGGCCAGGCCCATCGTGGCCTCACCGGCCCTGATGGCCATGTAGACGGTCCGCAGGGCGGTGGCGCCCGTGGCGCAGGCGTTGGTGACGTTGTACACGGGTATGCCGGTCTGGCCGATCTGCTTCTGGACCCGCTGACCCATGCTGGTGTTGGCCTGGAAGAGCGTCCCGGCAGCCATCACGTCCATGTCGTGGATCGTCACCCCGCCGTCGGCCAGGGCGTCGAGGGAGGCCTGCGAGGCCAGGTCCACCGCGTCCAGGTCCGGGTAGCGCCCGAACCTGGTCATGCTGGTTCCGAGAATCCACACTGCATCGCCTGTCATCGGGTGCCCCCCTGGGTAGTCGTGCCTGCGAATTCCGGGCTGCTCACGCCGGCCTGTAGCCGAAGGCCACGCACTCGGTGCCCTCGTCGTCGGTTCCGGCCACGTAGGTCGTGAGGCTCACCTTCATCCCCAACTTCACCTCGGCAGGGTCCGGCTCGCAGCCGACCAGGTTGGAGCGCACGGTGGTGCCGTCGTCGGTCCGGACAAGGGTCGACACGAAAGGAACCACGATCCCCGGTGCCGCCCTGTGGACGATGCTGTACGAGCAGACAACACCGTCGTTCGACACCGGGACCTCGTCGAAGGCGGTGCCCCCGCACCGTGCGCAGGCGTTGCGCCGGTCGAAGTACCTGGCGCCGCAACCGCTGCACTGGTTGGCCAGCAGGTGTGGTGCCTCGCCCAGGCTGAGGTAGTCCACTATCGGCACCTGCCTGGCTTCAACGGTTCCCGGCATGGCATCTCCCTGTGGTGGTTACAGGGGCCCCTCGGAGCCCCTCATCGGCGCTGACGGTACCCCCCGTCGCCTGAAGCGGGAGAATCGGGGCAGCGCCGACAGCACGGAGCGCCACCCGGAGGAGCCTCACCAGGAACCGCGGTGCACCACCTCACCCAGGTGCCGACGCCCCCTGGAGGCCGATCCGCTCGCTCGCTCCCCCACCCCGTCGGGCCAGCCCAGGGCGACCACGCCCGGAGACCTGGCGGAGCCGGGCACGCCGAACCGCTCCCGCACCGCCGCCTCGTGTTCGAACATTCCGAAGAAGCAGCAACCCAGGCCCTCCTCCACTGCCAGGAGTTGGAGCGCCATCGCTGCAAAGGCGGCGTCGGTGAGCCAGTACGGGACGGGCCACTCACCCTTGGCCGAACCCAGCCCGCTGGCCACCTTGTCGGCCTCGCCGTAGCGCTCCAGGTAGCGCTCTGGAAGCCCGAAGGGGGCCACCAGAGCCGGCGCCTTCAGCAGGCCCGGCCACGGGAAGGAGGCCCTCCTCTCCTCGGCAAGGGTCGTCGCCCAGTAGGTGGCAACCGCATCAGGCTGGTCCAGCACCAGGAACTCGACGCCCTGGCAGTTGCCTGCGGTGGGGGTACGCCTCGCCCGGTCCAGCAGGCCGTCCAGCAGGCCCGCGGGAAGCGGGTCGGGGCGGTAGGCGCGGACCGCCCTCCTGGAGGACAGGGCCCCACTTACCGACACCGGGGCAGCCTGTGGGTGCGGCCGCTCAGAGCAGCTTCTCTAGCCCCTCGGCCATCGCCCAGCCACAGGCCACGAGCACGTCCCCCCGCTCGTGGTCCAGGTCGTCGAAGAAGCCCGCCACGGCTGGGTCCAGCTTCTCAGGGTCGAGGCAGGAGTGGTCGAAGACGCACGGCTGCCCGTCGCGCCCCGGCGCCACGAAGGTGCGCTCGTTGTAGGACAGCGCTGACATGCCGAAGCGCTTCACGAAGCGGCGACCCCAGGCCCTCTCCTCACCTGCGGCCTTGTGGCCCGGACGCGGCACGACGTCAACCAGGGACCTGTAGGCCTCGAAGCCGGAGGGCTCGTTGAAGCGGGCGCCCACGACCACGTCCTCGTCGGGGAACGCCAGGGCCGCCCTGCGGAGCTGCTCGGCGATCACGGCACGCAGGACGGTGTCGCGCTTGCTGGTCCGGCGGATGGAGGCCAGGCCGATGATCACGCTCGGCGTGCCGCCGATGCGCTCCAGGGTGCAGAAGGAGAAGCCCTTCAGGCGGCCGCCCTCGCGTGCCGTGGTGACCAGGACCCACTCCTCGGTCTGCTTGGACAGCAGGCCTATGCCGAAGGCGTTGGGCCCGTCGGCCGAGAGGTCGGCCATCTCCTCGATCTCGGCATCGCCGAGCATCGTGCAGTCCTTGGTCTCGACCTCGATAGCCATCGATCCGGGGCCCCTCGCTAGCGGACGGTCCTGCCTGGCCTGCATGCCCGGCACCTGACCGTGCAATTACAGCGGGCGTCCGGCCTGTAGCGCAAACCGCACGCCCATCCATCCTGCCGGTCGCCCGGCTCCATCCCAACCCCGGGCGCGCCCGGGGGTCGGTTCAGCCGACCAGGACCGCCTCGGCCCCAAGCAGTACCCGGATCTCAGCCACCACCCCACTTGCCGGGTCGACCGTGTAGTCGTCGGGGAGGCGCAGGACGTGGCGGTCGCCGAGGTGCAGGAACACGTCGGAGTCGCCGGGGTGGGCGGCCAGGAGCGCCTTCAGCTCCTCGATGATGCCCTCGTCGACACGCTCGACGGGAAGGCGCACCCTGACCGGCCGGGCCTCGCCTACCGTCGAGGTGTCGAAGACGTCCACCTCCATGCAGATGAGCTTGGGGGTGTCCTCCCTCGTGTCCAGCCGGCCCTTCACCAGCACGACCGAGTCGTCGGCCAGTTTGTGGCCGTGCTCGGCCATGGTCTTTGGGAAGACCATCACCTCAACCGACCCCTCCAGGTCCTCGAGGTCGAACACGGCCATGAGGTCGCCGCGACGGGTCCACTTCTTGGAGAGGCTGGTCACCACCCCACCCACGGTCCGGTAGAGCCCGTCCTCGGCCTCGAGCAGCTCGCCGATGCTGGTGTCGGCGCGGCGCCGCAGGGCGGCCTCGTGACCCTTCAGGGGGTGGTCCGACACGTAGAGGCCGAGCATCTCCTTCTCGAAGGCGAGGCGGGTCGTCTTGTCGAACTCGGTGTCGGCGATCTCGGCACGCTCGTCGAAGGCGGGACCCTCCTCCGACTCCCCGAAGAGGGACATGACGCCCATGTCGTGTTCGCGACGGCGGGCCAGGGTGTGGTCGATGATCTGCTCGTGGGCGTACAGCAGGCCCTGCCTGGGGTGGCCGAGGCTGTCGAACGCCCCGGCCTTGATCAGCGACTCCACGGTCCTCTTGTTCAGGACGCTGGTGTCGCACCTCTCCACGAAGTCGTAGAAGTCGGCGAACGGGCCGGACCCGTCACGCTCGGCCTCGATGAGCTCCACCAGCCCCGCCCCCACGTTGCGAACGGCCGACAGGCCGAACACGATTCGACCCGCCCCTGTTCCTCCCTCGACGTCGGGCACCGGGTTGAAGTCGGAGCGAGCCAGGTTGATGTCGGGTACCGCCACGTCGATGCCGAGGATCCGGCACTCGTTCAGGTAGACCCCGGCCCTGTCCAGGTTGGACCTGACGCTGGTCAGCAGGGCGGCCATGTACTCGACGGGATAGTGGGCCTTCAGGTAGGCGATCTGGTAGGCGATGAGGCCGTAGCCGTAGGCGTGGCTCTTGTTGAAGGCGTAGTCGGCGAACTGCTCGATCACATCGAACAACTCCTCGCCCAGGGCGCTGCCGTAGCCGGTGGCCTCGCAGCCCTGCACGAAGCCGGCGCGCTCCTCCTCCATCATCTCGCGGATCTTCTTGCCGCAAGCCTTACGGAGGTTGTCGGCCTGGGCCAGCGTGTAGCCGGCGAACCTCTGGGCCACCCGCATGACGGACTCCTGGTAGACCATCAGGCCGTAGGTGTCGGCCAGGATCTCCTCGGCGTCGGGGTGGAAGAAGGAGATGGCCTGGCGCCCGTTCTTGCGGTCCGCGTAGTCGTTGTGCATGTTGGCCGCCATTGGCCCGGGCCGGTAGAGGCCGACCAGGGCCGCCACGTCGTCGAAGCTGCTGGGCGCCAGGGACCTCATGAGCGACCTCATCGGCCCCGATTCCAGTTGGAAGACGCCGATCGAGTCCCCCTTGGACAGGAGGGCGTAGGTGAGGGCGTCCTCCAGGTCCACGGAGTCGATGTCGACAACCTCGCCCCTCGTGCGCCGAATCAACTCCAGGGTGTCCGTGATGACGTCCAGGTTCCGGAGGCCCAGGAAGTCCATCTTGAGCAGGCCCAGGTCCTCGACTCCGTGCATCTCGTACTGGGTGACGACCGGGGCTTCCTCGGGGTCCTGACCCGACTCGGGCTTGCGCTGGATGGGCAGGTATTCGGTCAGGGGTTCCTTGGTGATGACCACGGCCGCCGCGTGGATCCCGTCCTGGCGGCGCAGCCCCTCGAGTCCCCGGGCCACGTCGACCACCGACCTGACGTCCGGGTCCGAGGCGTACATGTCGCGCAGGTCCGCCGCGATCCTGAAGCCGTCCCTGTGCTTGTCGGTCTCCTCGAAGCACGCCGACAGAGGGGTGTCCCTCCCCATCACCAGCGGTGGCATTGCCTTGGCGATCCTGTCGCCCAGCGCATAGGGGTGGCCCAGGACCCTGGCCGCGTCGCGCACGGCCGCCCTGGCCTTGATCTGGGAGAAGGTGACGATCTGGGCCACGTGGTCGCGTCCGTACTTCTCGGCCGCGTAGCGGATCAGCTCGTCCCTGTGCCTGGAGTCGAAGTCCATGTCTATGTCCGGCATGGAGATGCGGCTGGGGTTCAGGAAGCGCTCGAAGAGCAGGTCGTAGCGGATCGGGTCCAGGTCCGTGATCCAGAGGCAGTAGGCCACGGCGCAGCCGGTGGCGCTGCCGCGGCCGGGGCCGACCCTGATCCCCCTCTCCCTGGCATACCGGATCAGGTCCCAGGTGATGAGGAAGTAGGAGGAGAAGCCCATGTCGCGGATGGTCCTCAACTCGAAGGCCAGGCGCTCGACGACCTCGTCAGGCAGGGGCGAGCCCCAGCGACGGGCGGCCCCCTCGAAGGTCAGGTGCTCAAGGTAGGCGTCGTGGTCCTCGTGCTCCTCCGGGATGGGGAAGTCGGGCAGCTGTGGCTTGCCGAACTGGATCTCGACGTCGCAGCGTTCGGCTATCCAGAGCGTGTTGTCGCAGGCCTCGGGAAGCTCCCCGAACAGACCTCTCATCTCCCTCGCCGTCTTCAGGTAGTGCTGGTCACCGCTGAACCTGAACCGGTCGGGGTCACTGACGAGGGAGCCCGTCTGGACACACAGCAGGGCGTCGTGGGCCACGGCATCGCCCTGGTGCGTGTAGTGGCTGTCATTGGTGGCCAGCAGGGGGGCGTCGATCTCCCGGGCGATCTGGACGAGCAGGGGGTTGGTCCTGCGCTGTTCGGGCATCCCCTGGTCCTGGAGTTCCACGAACAGGCTGTCCCGGCCGAAGATCTCCTGGAGCCTGGCCGCCTTGTCACGCGCCCCCTGGTAGTCGTCCCTGAGCAGTGACTGCAGTACGTGGCCGCCGAGGCAGCCCGTGGTGGCTATGAGGCCCTGGCTGTGGTCCGAAAGGACCTCCCAGTCGACCCGGGGCTTGTAGTAGTAGCCCTCGAGGAAGGCCCGGCTGGCCACCTGGATGAGGTTCCTGTAGCCCGTCTGGTCCTCGGCCAGCAGGGTCAGGTGGTACATGAGCTTCCTGCCGCCCTCGGTCTCGCCCCCGGAGTCGTCCACCCTCCCCCTCCTGGATGGCCGCTCGCTGCGGGACTCGTGGGCCATGTAGGCCTCGGTGCCGATCACCGGCTTGATCCCCCGCGATCGGCAGGCCCTGTAGAAGTCCAGGACCCCGTACATGTTCCCGTGGTCGGTGATGCCGAGCGCCGTCTGGCCGTCCAGCGCAGCCGCCTCCACGAGGTCGTCGACGCGGGCGGCCCCGTCGAGCATCGAAAACTCGGTGTGGACGTGGAGGTGGGCGAAGCCGCCGGTCACGGCTTCACCCGGGCGGTGAGCCGTGGATGCGGCTGGCCGGACGCTGGCACGGCCGGGAACCGGCTGACATCAGAGGTAGGTGCCGTGCCTGGCGTCCGGGGCCTGCGGCGGTGGCGCAGCTCCGCGTCCGCCGGGTCCGATCTCGGCTCGGCGCATCCCGGCCAGCTGCTGCTGTGCAGCCATCTGCTGGGCGAAGAGCGTCGCCTGGATTCCCTGGATCAGGCCCTCGAGCCAGCCGACCAGCTGTGCCTGGGCGATCCTGAGCTCGTCTGAGCTCGGGGCCTGTCCGGCCTCGAAGGGTTGCACGAGGCGACCCAACTCCTCCCTCAGGTCGCTCGACAGGGCCGTGCCCAGTTCGGCCACGGATACCTCGAAGATCTCCCTGAGGCGTGCCCGGCTGGCCTCGTCGAGGGTGGCGGCCCGGACCTCCTCCAGGAGTTGGCGCATCATGGTCCCGACCCGCATCACCTTGGCGGGTTCCTCCACCGACTTCTCGTCGACCTCGGCTGCAGGCTCCACGGCCACCGGGTCACCGGGAGGCATCACCTCCGGCTCGACCGCCTCGTCCGGGTGTATCGGGCCACCGCCGCTGTCTGGTTCCACCACGGCGACTCTAGGCCCGGGGCGGGACGTCAGGCGACTACACCCAGGGCCGGCACCAGGACCTCTTCGTCGGTCAGGGACCCGTGCCTTCCGAGCAGTTGGATGGGCATCACCTCGGCCGGGTCCCTGAACCCCACGGCCTCCCGGGCGATGATCGCCACATCGCCGAGGCGGGACCTTGCGGTCGGGGTGACCAGCGGCCCCAACCAACCACCATCCACGATGTCGTCGACGCCCTTCACCCATGCCACGTCCCCGAAGGCCTCGGTGGCAGCGGCCACCAGGTCTGCGCCCGCCCCGGCCCTGGCGTGCAGCCACCTGAATCGGGCCTCGCCGCTCTGTGCCTCTAGGAGCGACGTGACCGGAGGTGGCAGGTCCAGCATCCGCTCGGCCACCTCCACCTGGCCGTGGTCGGCCGTGACCACGAGGCCCGTACCGGCCGGCAGGCGTTCCAGGAGCTCGGCGACCATGCGGTCGCAGGCGGCCAACTCCTCCTCGTAGCGCTCGCCCAGGCCGAACTCGTGGGCCGTGTGGTCGACTGCGTCCCAGTAGGCGTAGACGAACGGTTCGCCGGCCCTGGTCAGCGCCTCCACACTCGAGACCATCCCGGCCCGGTCCCCATAGCCGGTAATCCGCGTACCCGAGAGGTGGGCCCGGGTGAAGCCGGAGTCGATGAAGTCCGACCTGGTGACCACCGGTGGACGCTGGTGGCCGAAGGAGCCCAGCGGCTGGAAGGCCTCGGGTTCGTGCCGGGCACGTGCATCGCCCTCGGCCGTGCTCCACCTGAGGGTGTTGAGGGTCCCCCCGGGCACGGCGATCCGGTAGCCGACCACGCCGTGCTCTCCGGGGGGCCGGCCGGTTGTTATGGAGGTGAGTGCCGCCGCCGTCGTGCTGGGAGCGACGGTCGTCGCAGGGCCGCCATCCAGCGACGTGAGCGTCGGGGCGACCCCGCTGCACCGCTGCAGTTGCCTCCACCCCAGGCCGTCCAGGACGAGGAGCACCGCCCTGTCGGCCCGGATGACGTCCTCGGGAATCCACTCAGGCTCGGCCGAGCCCTCGAGGAGGGCCGGCACCAGGCCGGTCACACACGCACCGCCGTAGTCGGGTAGCAGCGGCTCGGAGGGGGCCTCGGGCCGATCCCCACCCTCCCGGGTCCTGGCTTCTTCCATCGTCGTCCACGACCGTACCCCCTGGCGCTCCGTCTAGGATCGGTCGGCGTGAGGATCTCGACGCGGGGCGACTACGCCAGCCGCGCCCTTCTCTCCCTGGCGTTGCACGGTGACGGCCAGACCCCACGCTCCGTGCGGGACATAGCCGAGACAACGGACCTCCCCCAGCCATATCTGGAGCAGATCCTGCTGACCCTCAAGGGGGCCGGAATCGTCCGCTCCAGGCGGGGGGCCGGCGGCGGCTACGTCCTGGCCCGGGAGCCCTCCCGCATCCTGCTTTCCCAGATCGTGGCGGCCGTCGACGGTCCGATAGCTGCGGGTGACTTCACAGACCCCCACACAGATGGAGCGTGTAACCACGAGGGCCAGTGCGTCCTCCTGTCGATCTGGGCCAGCGCCGGAAGCCACATGCGCCGCTACCTCGACTCATTCACCCTCGAGGACATCGCCGGCATGGCCCGTGGCGAGGCCGCCTGGCCCACCACCTGAGGCGACCCGAGGCGGCCCCCGCTGCTCTCAGGCACACTCCCCGAGTGCGGCCACCACCTGCTCCAGCTCGTGCGGGAGTCCCGACTCGAAGGCCATCCGGGAGCCGGTCCCGGGGTGGTCGAACGAGAGGTGGGAGGCATGCAGGAAGGGCCGGTCGAGAGACAGGCCCGGCCTGTCCCCCCCGTAGGCGGAATCTCCCACCAGCGGGTGGCCGATGGCAGTCAGGTGGACCCTGATCTGGTGGGTCCTCCCCGTGTCGAGAACGCATTCCACCATGGACACGCCGGGCTCAGGCCACCAGCCCAGCACCTCATAGCGGGTCAGCGCACTCCTCCCCGACGCCACCACCGCCATCCTGGTGCGGTCGCGCGGTGAGCGACCGACAGGGGCGTCGACGACCCCGCGCTCGTCGGTGAAGCGACCCCACGCCAGGGCCACGTACCTCCGACCCATCGACCGGTCCGCCAGCTGTTCCACGAGGCCGTCGTAGCCGTCCTGTGAGAGGGCCACGACGAGCAGGCCGGAGGTGCCCCGGTCGAGGCGGTGCACGATTCCGGGCCGTGCCTCGGATCCCACTCCCCTCACCTCCGGGTAGGCGGCCAGCACACCGTTGACGAGGGTGCCGTCCGGGTTACCGGCGCCGGGATGCACGACCAGGCCTGAGGGCTTCTCGAGCACCAGCACGTCCTCGTCGGCGTGGACCACGTCGATCGACACGTCCGGCTGGGCCACGGGCCCGGCATCAGCGTCGCGGGTGAGGTCGCCGATGCCGACCACCTGGCCGGCCCTCACCCTGTGGGCCCGCTGGGTGCACTCATCGCCGTCCACGGAGACGAGGCCGTCGTCGACGGCGGATCCTGCGCGGCTCCGGCTGACCCCGGCCATGAAGGCCACGGTCCGGTCGAGGCGCTCGCCGTCCAGGGCCTCGGGAACCTCCTCGCCCATTGCGGGTTCTGCCGGACGGCTCACGCTCCGGCCGTCCTGCTCCCCCTCCCCGCCCAGAGGATCAGGGCCGCCCCAACCACCACGGCTGAGTCCGCGACGTTGAACACGGGCCACCACTGCAGGTCCACGAAGTCGACGACCGCTCCCCCGAGGAAGCCGTCGCCGGCGCGGAACCCCCTGTCCAGCTGGTTGCCAACGGCACCGCCCACGACCATGCCTACGGCCGCTCTGGACAACTGGTCGGTCGAGCGGCTGGCGAAGCGGACCAACAGGACGACGACCACGACGACCAGGGGGACGATCAGGGGCCCGAGTCCCTGCCCCTGGCTGAAGGCTGCCCCGGTGTTGTGCACCAGGCGGAACCTCAGCGTCCAGACAAGGTCCACGGTCCGCCCGTCTGCCAGCGCCTCCAGGGCCCACCACTTGGTTGCCTGGTCGAGTGCCACGACGCCGCAGGCGGCAGCGGTCGGGACCCGCCAGCTGCTGCGCCAGGCGGCCCCGGCTGTCAACGTCGCCCCAGGCCCCCGGCCTTGAACTCGACCCGTTCGGCAGCCCATGGAATCGCCTTCAGGCGAGCCTTGGGTATCGGCAGGCCCGAGGAGGTGCAGAGGCCGTACACACCGCGGCCGATCCGGTCGAGGGCAGCATCGATCTCGTCGACGGCCGCCCGGGCCTGAGCGCTGAGGGCCAGGTCCAGGTCACGAGCCACTGCGAGGCTGTCCCCCTCTCCGGACTCCTCGTCGAACTGGACGTCGCCGGGATCGCGGCTCTCGAGGAGGGAGTCGGCCTCGGCCTGCAGCGTGGAGGCGCTCTCCAGGTACTTGGCCCTCTCCTCCAGCAGGAGCTTCTTCTGGGCGTCGACGAAGGCCTTGTCCAGCCTGGCCGTCTTGGCGGCAGCCTTCTTGGCCAGGGCCTTCTTGGCCGGGGCCTTCTTGGCCGGGGCCTTCTTGGCC
>CAYFOV010000001.1:0-245987 GCA_964344855.1 uncultured Candidatus Nemicrothrix sp. | reverse complement strand
GGCCCCGTAGGTCTGGCGAGGCCAGGTGGGCGTGGACAGGTGACAGGCGGGACGGCGGGGCTGGCTATCCGGGGGGCTGGCCCTCCGGGGGTTGGGCCTCGTCCGCCTGGTCGGGGCGCTGCCTGAACATGTCGGCGAAGCCGTCGATCACCGGGTGGTTAAAGCCACCGGGCACCAGGGCCCTGCCGCGCATCAGCACCGTCGACATCCCCATGGTCCGGGCGGCCTCCAGGGTGGCTATCTCGGAGTCCACCAGCAGCATGTTCCGGAAGGGCACGCCCGACATGCGCCTCAGGGCCTCGAACATGGCCTGGCCGGGCTTACGGGCCCCGATCTCGCCGCTCACCACCCAGTGGGCGATCAGGTCGTCCAGACCGAACCGGCGCCGGAGCAGCACGCTCCACGGCAGCACCGCGTTCGTCAGGCAGGCCACGGTCAGACCGCGCCTGGCCATCTGGTCCAGGAACTCCATCACGTCGGGCCTCAGCCTGACCCCGGACAGGTAGTCGTGGTCGAGGCCTTCGGGGTCGCCAGCGACATCAACCGAGTCCCAGAACTCGGCCGATGAGACCTGGCCCAGGCTGGCCGCCCGGTAGCGGTCAGCCACCTCCCTCGGGTCGGCTATGCCGCCGTGGTCCCTCACGAACGACACCAGCAGGCCCTCCGGGTCGGTCCCGCCGTCCCACACGACGCCGACGCCGCCCAGCACAACCAACTCGAGGCGCCGCTCGCCCACCTCCTCGGGGCGCTGGGGCCTCTGTTCGATGATCTCGGCCGCCTTCCTGGTCCGCCTGGCCGGTCGTGGGACGCTGCCGAAGACACGCCTCAGCGGGTTGCCGCCCAGCAGCCGGCGGGCCACCTCGAACACACCGAGGAGCACCAGCAGGCCGGCTGCCACGAAGGTGGCGCTCAGCCAGACCCTGGGAGCCCTGTCGACGACCGAACCGGAGAGGTCCACGGCCGTGGGCTTGGTGTCGCCCAGGGCCAGGTGCCAGGTACCCGTGGCCCCGTCGACGACGTCGGCGTTTCCCGTGGCCCCGCCGGGCATGGTCACGACCAGGTCCAACCCGAAGGCGGCCGCCGGGTCGCAGTCCTCCTCACAGCCGGCCAGGGCCTCCAGCTCCTCCGACGTGCGGCCCAGGGGCAGGCCCGAGAGGGTCTCCGCCAGACCGGCGTCGCTGAAGGTCTCGAGGCCCCCCGACAGGTCCACCTCCCCGGTTAGGCGCCAGGTGGTGCGGGCGAACGAACGCCGGCGGAGCAGCACCATGTCGTCGAACACACCGCGGCCCGCCACCTCCTCGAGGATCGAAGGCAGGCGCTCCGGCACCTCGAACTGCTTGGACGCCCTGAGGTGGGTGAGGCCGTCGTCGGTTGACCGGGTGGGCCCCTGCACCGTCCAACCGGCGTCGACCAGGTCGTCCAGCCTGATCTGGTGCTGCAGCCCGCCTACTGCGTCGACGGCCTCGTCGTCGAGCACCAGTGCCACCTCGACCAGCCCCGAGCCGTCCTCGGCCAGGTCCACCCGTACGGTGGCGTCGGCCTTGCAGGCCGTGAGCAGCGCCAGCGCGGCCAGCACGACCCAGACCATCTGCCAGAACACCCGCCTGCGGAGGGGCAGGCACCCAGTCGATGCGTCCGACCCGGGAGGCTGCATGGAGTGGAGGCTAGGCCGGGGCCACAGGAGGGCCGGGCTGCTACTCGACGCCCTCCACGGCCATCTCGACCGTGGGCGGCTCGAAGCCCTCGATCGACCTGAACACCAGCGTCGGGCCTGCATCGTCGGCAGCCTCACCGGCCTCCTCAACGTCGACGATCACCACCTGGCCGGCCGCGAACTCCTTGTGCAGCAGCCGTTCGCTGAGCGGATCCTCGACCAGCCTCTGGATTGCCCTGCGTAGGGGCCTGGCGCCCATGGTCGGGTCATAGCCCTCGCGGGCCAGGTACTCCTTGGCAGCGTCGGTCAACTCCAGGCCCAGGCCCTGGCCGGCCAGCTGCGTCGACACCCGCCTGACCATGAGGTCGACTATGCGGGTCACCTCGGCCACGGTCAGCTCGTGGAACACGATCGTGTCGTCGATCCGGTTCAGGAACTCGGGCCTGAAGTGGGCCTTCAGGGCGTCCTGCACCTTGGCCTTCATGCGCTCGTAGGACACGGCCTCGTCGGCCTTGGCGAAGCCCAGGTTGGCCTTGCGCAGGTCGGCGGTGCCCAAGTTGGAGGTCATGATCAGGACCGTGTTGCGGAAGTCCACCGACCGGCCCTGCGAGTCGGTCAGGCGGCCCTCCTCCAGGATCTGCAGGAGCGTGTTGAACACGTCGGGGTGGGCCTTCTCCACCTCGTCGAAGAGCACCACCGAGAACGGCCGGCGGCGGACGGCCTCGGTCAGCTGGCCGCCCTCCTCGTAGCCGACGTACCCGGGGGGCGAGCCGACCAGCCGGCTGACGGTGTGCTTCTCCATGTACTCGGACATGTCCAGCGCCACCAGGGCGTCCTCGTCGCCGAACAGAAACTCGGCGAGGGTCTTGGCCAGCTCGGTCTTGCCCACGCCCGAGGGGCCCAGGAATACGAACGAGCCCGACGGGCGCTTGGGGTCCTTCAGGCCGGCGCGGGTGCGGCGGATGGCCTGGCTGACCGCCTTGATGGCGTCCTCCTGGCCGATCACCCGCTTGTGCAGCTCGTCCTCCATGTTCAGGAGTTTCTGGGTCTCCTCCTCGGTGAGTTTGTAGACCGGGATGCCGGTCCAAACCGAGAGGACCTCGGCGATGGCCTCCTCGTCGACCTCGTCGAACAGGTCGACGCCCGACGAGCGGATCTCGGACTCCTTGGCCTCCTTGCGGGAGAGGACCTCCTTCTCCTGGTCGCGCAGGCGCCCGGCCTCCTCGAAGTCCTGGGCCTCGACCGCCGCCTTCTTGCGCAGGACGATCTCGCCCAGGCTGGACTCCAGCTCGCGGAGGTCGTCGGGCGTGTGCATGCGCTTGATGCGCAGCCTGGAGCCGGCCTCGTCGATCAGGTCGATGGCCTTGTCGGGGAGATACCGGTCGGAGATGTAGCGGTCGGCCAGGTTGGCGGCAGCCACCAGGGCCTGGTCGGTGATGGTCACCCTGTGGTGGCCCTCGTAGCGCTCCCTCAGGCCCTTCAGGATCTCGATGGTGTGCGCCACGGTCGGCTCGTCGACCTTGATGGGCTGGAAGCGCCGCTCCAGGGCGGCGTCCTTCTCGAAGTGCTTGCGGTACTCGTCGAGGGTGGTGGCGCCGATCGTCTGCAACTCGCCCCTGGCCAGCATGGGCTTCAGGATGGAGGCCGCGTCGATGGCGCCCTCGGCCGCCCCTGCGCCCACGAGGGTGTGGATCTCGTCGATGAACAAGACGATGTCGCCCCTCGTCCTGATCTCCTTGAGCACCTTCTTGAGGCGCTCCTCGAAGTCGCCCCGGTAGCGGCTACCGGCGACCAGGGCACCCAGGTCCAGCGTGTACACCTGGCGCCCGGCGATGGTCTCGGGCACGTCGTCGTTGGCGATCATCTGCGCCAAGCCCTCGACGATCGCCGTCTTGCCCACGCCCGGCTCGCCGATCAGGACGGGGTTGTTCTTGGTGCGGCGGGACAGGACCTGCATGACCCGCTCGGTCTCGCGGTGGCGGCCGATCACCGGGTCCAGCTTCTTCTCGCGGGCGGCCTGGGTGAGGTTCCTGCCGAACTGGTCGAGCACCAGCGAGCCGGAGGCCGGGTCGCCGCCGCTCCCGCCTGCGGTGGCCCCCGCCTTCTCGCCGGAGGGCTGCCCCGAACCCGGCCCCGAGTAGCCAGAGAGCAGCTGGATGACCTGCTGGCGCACACGTGACAGGTCGGCGCCCAGCTTCACCAGGACCTGGGCCGCCACGCCCTCACCCTCGCGGATCAGGCCCAACAGGATGTGTTCGGTTCCGATGTAGTTGTGGCCGAGTTGCAGGGCCTCGCGGAGCGACAGCTCCAGGACCTTCTTGGCCCTCGGCGTGAACGGGATGTGGCCGCTGGGGGAGTTGCCGCCCTGGCCGATCAGCTCCTCGACCTGGCTGCGCACGGCCTCCAGGGAGATCCCGAGGGACTCGAGGGCCTTGGCCGCCACGCCCTCGCCCTCGTGGATGAGGCCCAACAGGATGTGCTCGGTGCCGATGTAGTTGTGGTTGAGCAGGCGCGCCTCCTCCTGCGCCAGCACCACGACCCTTCGGGCCCTGTCGGTGAACCGCTCGAACAAGCCGGTCGCCTCCTGCGTCCTCTACTGCTGCGCCGTCTCGGGTGGCCGGCGGGCACCCCTGCCCGCAGCCCACTCCGTTGTCAGCCCACTCCGTTGTCAGCCCACTCCGTCATCCAAGTGTATCCCTGCACCGCTGCGAGCGACCGGGGGCAGTTTCGGCAACCCGTGGCCCTGTCGTATCCTCCCCGGGTGGCGAACCGGACCCCGCTCCTCGAGCCCCCGGGCATGGCGGCCGACCTGGGCCGCGTCGAGGCGGAGTTGAGGCGGGTGGTCGAGTCCGACGACCCGTTCCTCACTGAGGTCGCCACGCACCTGATCGAGGCCGGGGGCAAGCGGATCCGGCCGGCCCTGACCATCACCGCCTCGCAGGTCGACGGTAACGGGGCAGCCACCGACGACGTGATCCGCGGCGGGGTGGCGGTGGAGCTGGTCCACCAGGGCTCCCTCTACCACGACGACGTCATGGACGGGGCCGACACCCGGCGCACGGTCCAGAGCGTGAACGCCCGCTGGGGCAACCTCGAGGCCATCCTGGCCGGCGACTACCTGCTGGCCAGGGCCTCCGAGATCGCCGCGGACCTGGGCACGGAGGTGGCCGGCCTGCTGGCGTCCACCATCGCCGCCCTCTGCGAGGGCCAGGTGCGCGAGATGCGCCACGCCTACGACGTGGACCGCAACCGCGATGCCTACCTCACCTCCATCTCCGGCAAGACCGCAGCCCTGCTGGCCACGTCTGCCAGGGTCGGTGGAATCGTGGCGGGCCACCCGCACGAGGTGGTGGAGGCGGTGACCGACTTCGGTCACCACTACGGCATGGCCTTCCAGGTCGTCGACGACCTGCTCGACGTCGTGGCCACCGACGAGCAGCTGGGGAAGCCGGCGGGCAACGACCTGGTCGAGGGCGTCTACACGCTTCCAGTGATCCTCGCCATGCAGGGCCCGTCGGGCGAGGCCCTGAGGGGCCTGCTGGGCTCGCCGCTGGACGACGCCACGCGTGACCGGGCACGCGACATCGTCAGGTCCGACGGCGCCATCGGCGCGGCCACGGCCACAGCCGTGGACTACACCGACAGGGCCAGGGCTGCTCTGGACGGGCTGCCCGACACCCCCGCCGTGGCCACCCTGCGCTCCACATGCGACCTGTTGCTGGCGCGCATGGCCGATCTTCCCGCCTGAACGGGCCGTCCTACCCCTGCTCGGGGGCCCTACTGCTCCGGGGCCCTACTGCTCCGGGGCCCTACTGCTCCGGGGCCCTACTGCTCCGGGCGCAGGGTCGGGAACAGGATCACGTCCCTGATGGCCTGTACGTCGCCCAGCAGCATCACCAGCCGGTCGATGCCGATCCCCAGACCGCCCGTGGGGGGCAGTCCGTACTCGAGGGCACGCAGGTAGTCCTCGTCCACCCCCATGGCCTCCTCGTCGCCGGCCGCCCGGCGGTCCTCCTGGGCCCCGAAGCGCTCCCGCTGGTCGTCGGGGTCGACCAGCTCGCTGAAGGCGTTGCAGATCTCGCGCCCCGCCACGATCCCCTCGAAGCGCTCCACCAGGCCGGGCTCCGTCCGGTGGTCGCGGGCCAGCGGGGAGACCTCCCTCGGGTAGTCGGTGACGAACACCGGCCCCCACAGGGCAGGTTCGGTCGTCTTCTCGTAGAGCTCCAGGATCAGCTTGCCCGGCCCGTGGTGGTCCTCTACCGGGATGTTCCGCTCCTCGCAGTGCGCCACCAGCTCCTCCCGCGGCGTGTCCATCCCCACCCGGAGCCCGCTGTGCTCCTCCAGCAGTTCCAGCAGCGAGGCCCGCCTCCACGGCGTCGACAGGTCCAGCTGGCGCCCGTCGTAGGAGAGCGTGGTGGTGCCGTGCAGTTCGGTTGCCAGGTGGGCCACCAGCTCCTCGACCAGCTCCATGATGTCGCCGTAGTCGGCGTAGGCCTGGTAGAGTTCCAGCATCGTGAACTCGGGGTTGTGGCGCGTGGAGAGACCCTCGTTGCGGAACACGCGGGCCATCTCGAACACCCGCTCGAAGCCGCCCACCGTCAACCTCTTCAGGTACAGCTCGGGGGCGATACGCAGGTAGAGGTCCAGGTCCAGGGCGTTGTGGTGGGTCGTGAAGGGCCTGGCTGCGGCGCCGCCGGGTATCGGGTGGAAGACGGGCGTCTCAACCTCCATGAAGTCACGGGCCTCCAGCCAGCGCCGAATGAGCGACAGGGTCCGGCTCCTCAGGGCGAACACCTGGCGTACCTCCTCGGTGACCCAGAGGTCCACGTAGCGCTGCCTGAACCGGGTGTCGGGATCGGAGATCCCGTGCCACTTGTCGGGGAACGGCCGCCTGGCCTCGGCCAGCCTCTCCCAGGAGCCGACCCGCACGGAGAGTTCGCCCCGCCTGGTCCTGATGACCTCGCCCGTAACCCCCAGCCAGTCGCCCAGGTGGAGGCCGGTGAAGTCCTCGAAGTCGGGCGTCGTGGCCTGAGGTGCGAACAGTTGGATGCGTCCCGTCTGGTCGGCCAGCACGCCGAAGGCCAGCTTCCCCTGGTCGCGGCGCAGCATCAGGCGCCCGGCCACCGTCACCTCTGTTCCGGTCTCCTCGCCGTCGGCCAGCCCACCGTGGGCCGCCAGCACGTCGGCGACGGTTGCCGTGGTCTCGAAGCGGTAGGGGGGCACGGTACTCAACCGCCCCGGTTCAGGTCGAAAACGAGGCGCAGGCCGTGGAGGGTGAGGAACGGCTCCACGTGCTGTATGGAGCGTGCAACCGGGGAGATCAGCGGGGCCAGGCCTCCCGTTGCGATGACGGAGATGTCGCCCAACTCGGCCCGGAACCGCTCGACCATTCCGTCGATCTGGGATGCGAAGCCGTAGACGGCACCCGACTGGAGCGACTCGACCGTGCTCTTGCCGATCACGCTCCTCGGCTCGGCCAGCTCGATGGCCCCGAGGGCGGCCGCCCGCCCGAACAGGGCCTCGAGGCTCACTTCGACCCCGGGGGCTATGGCCCCGCCCAGGAACTCGCCGGCAGCCGAGATGACGTCGAAGTTGTTGCCGGTGCCGAAATCCACCACGACGGTAGGTCCGCCGTAGAGGGCGTAGGCCGACACGGCATTGGCTATGCGGTCGGCCCCCACCTCCTTCGGGTTGTCGTAGAGGATGGCCATGCCGGTCCTCACGCCGGGCTCGATCACGACCGGGTCGACCGTGGTGTAGCGGTCGATCATCTCCCGCAGGCTGGCCAGGACCCTGGGAACTCCCGAGCAGATGCTCACGCCGCCCACGTCCAGGTCGTAGCCGACGGAGTCCAGCAGGTTCCCGATGACCACGGCATGCTCGTCGGCGGTCCGCTCGTCGTCGGTGGCGATGCGCCAGTGCTCCACGAGGCCCGACTCGGCCGTGGTAGCGGGGTCGTCCTCCTCGTAGAGGCCGATCACGGTCTGGGTGTTGCCGACGTCGATGGTCAGCAGCATCGGCGGGTCCCTCCGCTCCTCCGGCAGGTCATCCGGACAAGCCTCCCAGATCCGGACCCCCCTCACGGTCCACACCCGGACCCGACGTGCTCCCCAGGTCCAGGCCCACGTCGAGGGCCGGCGCCGAGTTGGTGAGCGAGCCGCTGGAGATGCAGTCCACTCCGGTGGCCGCGTAGGCGTCGAGTACGTCCAGGGTGATTCCGCCGGAGGCCTCCACGAGCGGCCTCGCACCGTGCTGTTCGCCCCACCGGTCGGCCGTCGCCACGCAGGCGGCGACCTCGTCGGGGGTCATGTTGTCGAGGAGCACCGCATCGGCGCCGGCCTCGATGGCCAGGCGGAGCTGTGCCTCGGAGTCGCACTCGACGTGCACGGTCCTGCCCGGCCAGCGACGCCGCGCCAGCGCCACCGCCGCTGTGATGCCCGTGCCGGTCAGGTGGTTGTCCTTGAGCATCACCCAGTCGCTCAGGTTGGCCCTGTGGTTGGCTCCGCCGCCGGCCCTCACGGCGGCCTTCTCCAGGGAGCGCAGGCCCGGCGTCGTCTTGCGGGTGTCCCAGACGACCGCCCGGTCGGCGGCCACCTCCACCCACCGGGCCACCGTCGTGGCGATACCCGACAGGTGGCCGAGGAAGTTGAGGGCGGTGCGCTCCGCCGTCAGGACCGTGGCCAGCGGGCCCGTGACTGTGGCCAGCACGTCCCCGGCAGCGACGGCGTCGCCGTCAACCCGCAGCCAGTCCACGACGATCCCGGGGTCCACCTGGCGGAAGGCCTCTGTGGCACAGGTCGAGCCCGCCAGCACGCCCCCCTGCCTTGCCACGATGGCCCCCGAGGCGGTGGCCGAGGCCGGCACCAGGGCGGCCGTCAGGTCGCCCAGTGGGGTGAGGTCCTCGGCCAGGGCCCTGCGAACGCAGGCCTCGACCTCGTGGCGCGGGGGGAGGGCGGCACACATGCCCGTCAAGCCTGCCCGGGCCGCCGGGTCCAGCCAACCACGGACAGCTCAGACCACCAGGCGCAGGCGCTGGTCGGGGTCGCTCTCGGGGTGGTCGTCGCGCGTGTGTGCCCCCCTCGACTCGGTCCGGGCGGTCGCCGCCGCCACCAGGGCCGAGGCCACGGTCACGAGGTTGGCTGCCTCGGCCGCCGCAGGGCCGCTGCGGGGATCCGGTGTGCGGGCGGCCAGGCCGTCCACGGCCTCCGCCGCCGAACCAAGGGAGCGAGCGGTCCGCACCACCCCGGCTCCCCTGCTCATCGTGGCCTGGAGGTCGGCCACGATGGACCCGGGATCGCCCTCGCCGCCGCCCACGGAGGGAAGGTCCACGTCCAGGCGCCTCGTCCCCACCTGGGCCCCACCCGGCACGGATGCCATGGCCCCGGTGGGTGCAGGCCCCCTGCGTCCGGCGGCCACCGCCTCGACCACCCGCGCGCCGAAGACCATGCCGTCCAGCAGGGAGTTGGAGGCCAGCCGGTTGGCTCCGTGGACCCCTGCGCAGGCCACCTCCCCCGCCGCCCACAGGCCCGGGACCGTGGTAGCCCCGTCCAGGTCGGTGAGGATGCCTCCACAGAGGTAGTGGGCAGCAGGCGCCACCGGCAGGAAGTCCCTGGCCGGGTCCAGGCCCAGGTCGGCCAGGTCGGCCGCGGTGGTCGGGAACCTGGAGCCGAAGGCCTCCAGGCCGGTGGCGTCCAGCCACACGTGGTCCACCTCCTGTTCGAGCATCCTCCGGGTGATCGAACGCGACACGACGTCCCTCGGCGACATCTCGTCCACGAAGCGCCGGCCATCGGCGTCGCGGATCAGCGCACCGTGGCCGCGCAGCGCCTCTGAGAGCAGCGGCCTCGGCATCCGGGGGTGGTGCAGCGCCGTCGGGTGGAACTGCACGAACTCCAGGTCGGCCACCGCCGCCCCCGCCCTGAGGCTCATGGCCACGCCGTCGCCGGTCGCCCCGGCCGGGTTGGTCGTGACCGCGAAGAGCTGCCCGGCACCGCCCGCCGCCATGAGCACGTTGTCGGCTGTGACCGTGCGGACTGTCCCCGAGCCGTCCACGGCAACCAGGCCCGAGCACCCACCGTCGACCAGCAGGTCCACGGCGAACCAGCCCTCCAGGAGCAGCGCCGCCGTCGACCCGACTGCGTCGACCAGGGCCCGCTCGATCTCGACCCCCGTCGCCACCCCGCCTGCGTGGACCACCCGCGCCGTCGAGTGGCCACCCTCCCTGGCGAGGGACAGCCTTCCCGCCTCGTCGCGGTCGAAGACCGCACCCAGGGCGATCAGCTCCATGACCCTGGTCGGGCCCTCCTCGACCATGGCCCGGACGGCCGGCCCGTCGCAGAGGCCCGCCCCGGCCGCAAGGGTGTCGGCCATGTGGGAGTCCGTGGAGTCGGGGTTGCCCCCCAGGACCGCCGCTATGCCCCCCTGCGCCCACCGGGTGGTCGCCTGTTCCAGCCTGCCCTTCGTTAGGACGCCCACGCCGAGGCCCCGGTCCACGGCCCTGACCGCCGCCGAGAGCCCGGCCACTCCGCTGCCGACGACCAGCAGGTCCAGGTGCGGCGTGTCCCAGCTGCCGGTCACCCCACCGCCAGGTTGTCTATGAGCCTGGCCCGACCGAACCGGCAGGCCACCAGCAGCCGTAGGCCGGCACCGGCGTCGACTATCTCCGGGGGCGTGGCGAAGGTGTCAGATTCCACCACGGCGGCGTAGTCCAGGTCGGCCGTCGGCACCCCGGCCACCACCCCCTCCATGGCGGCCACGACCCTGCCAGGGTCGGCCTCGCCGGCCTCGACGGCTGCAGCGCCGGCCAGCAGCGCACGGTGCAGCACCGGGGCGTCGGCACGCTCGGCCGCGCTCAGGTATGCATTGCGGCTGGAGAGGGCCAGGCCGTCAGGCTCCCGGACGGTCACACAGCCGACCACCTCCACCGGGAGGGCCAGGTCGGCCACCATCTGCCTGACCACGGCCAGTTGCTGGAAGTCCTTCTCGCCGAAGTAGGCCCGGCAGGGGCCGACCACCTCGAAGAGCCTCGCCACGGCCGCGGCCACGCCCCGGAAGTGGGTGGGCCTGCTGGCCCCCTCCAGGGGTGCGGCCACCGCTCCCACCTCCACCTCGGGGGCCTCGCCACCCGGGTACATCTCGCTCACAGGAGGGTGGAACACCAGGTCGGCGCCGTGGGCGGCGCAGACGCCGATGTCTGCCTCCAGGTCCCTCGGGTAGTCGGCCAGGTCCTCGTCCGGGGCGAACTGCAGGGGGTTCACGAACACGGAGACGACCGTCAGGTCGTTTGCTGCCGAGGCCGACGACACGAGGGAGGCGTGCCCGGCATGGAGGTACCCCATTGTCGGCACCAGGCCGACCGAGGCCCCTGTGGCCCGGAGGCCGTCCAGCCTGGACCTGAGTTCGACAACCGTCTCAACGACCGGCAGGTCGGTCATCTCCCGCCCGCCAGCCGCCTGGCCTCGGCTGCCAGGGCCTCGTAGGCAGCCCGCTCCGCCGGGTCGAGGGCGGCCAGGTGGGCCGCCAGGGTCTCCTCGTCGCCGCGCGCGGCGGGACCGGTGAGGGCTGCGGCCGGGCCCAGCCTGCGGACGTTGCCGAGCGCCCCCTCGGCCAGGTCCAGGAAGGCCTCCAGCGGCACGCCGGCCGTCGCTGCTATCCGCTGGACCTGGCCCATCAGGGCGACCAGGTGGTTGGAGGCCACCACCGCCGCCGCGTGGTACCTGACCCGGTCAGCCGGGTCCACCGGCACGAGGCGCCCTCCCAGGTCGCCCACCAGGCTCTCCACCAGGGGATCCCCGAACACCGCGAACCAGGTGCCTCCCAGCAGCGGGGCGGGGTCCCCGGTCGCCAGCGACACCAGGGGGTGGATGCCGGCCCGCCGCCCGTGGGGAGCCAGCACCTCGGGGCCCATGGCCCCCGACATGTGGGCCACCACCGTCGACTCCACGGGGCGGACGCCCGCGGCCACCTCGGCCACGGCCGAGTCGGGCGTGGCCACGACCAGCAGGTCCGCCCCCCCGGCGGCGTCGACCTGCTCGTCCCCCCGACCGAGGAGGGCGTCGACGGTCCAGCCGGAGGCCGCCAGGGCGCCGGCCAGGGCGGTTCCGGCCCGGCCCGGTCCGATGATCCTCGCCAGCACCGCCGGACCTCAGACCCGGTCGAACAGCGGGCCGACGGGTACAACGTCGGCGTCGCTGGGAACGGGGAACCCGGCCGCCAGGTCGGGCGCCACGTCGGCCATCGGCACAAGCACGAACGCCCGCTCGGCCATGCGGGGATGGGGCACGGTCAGATCCTCGTCGTCGACTACCTCACCGTCGATCCAGAGGACGTCCACATCGAGCGTCCGCGGTCCCCACCTGACCCTGCGGACCCTGCCGGCCCGGGCCTCGAGGGAACGGCACAACTCAAGGATGCCCAGTGCCGGCAGGTCGGTCTCGAGGCTGACGACGCAGTTCAGGTAGGGACCCTGCTCGGGCCCTCCCACGGGCGCGGTCTCGTAGACCTGCGAGACCTCGACGGCCCCCGGCAGGCCCTCGGCGGCCGAGCGGAGGTGTGACCACCTGTCGCCGACGTTGGACCCGAGGCCCAGCAGCACCCTTCGCGCCCGGCCAGAGGGCACGCCGCTCACGCCTCGCGGTGGATCCGGACGCCGCCGCTGGCCAGGTCCTCGGGCACCGGCGGTCGGAGCTTGCGAACGGCCACGGTCACGGCCTCCACCCCGTCCACCCCGAGGATGGCCTCCGCCACCCGGCCGGCGAACCGCTCCAGGAGGTTGAACCTCTCGCCCTCGGCGATCGTCGACACGAGGGAGCACAGCGCCCCGTAGTCGACGGTCCCGGCGAGGTCGTCGTCAGCCGCCGGCCCGGTCAGGTCGGTGTGGACGTCGATGTCGAACTCGAAGGGCTGGACACGGTCCCGCTCCTCCGGGAGGACCCCGCACAGGGCCCGTACCCTGAGCCCCCTCAACTGGATGGTGTCGCTCACCCGTCCTCCTCCGACTCGGCCTCCACGACAAGGGCCACGATCCGGCGGCCCGGGTTCCCGAGGGGCCGGCCCAACAGCTGCTCAGTGATGGAGATGGCCCTTGGGCCGGTCGGGACCAGACCCCTCCACAGCACGAACGCCGCCATCAGCCCGCAGACCACGTCGTTCAGCTCATCCCGGTGGACGATGACCCGCCTGCCGTCGCTGGTCAGCTCCTCGAAGCGCTCGAACACCCCGATCAGGTTCTCCAGGCCGTCATCGGCGCCCGCAAAGGGGAGTTGGGCCCAGGCCATTCCCAGCTCGTCGTAGTTGTGGAGGTTGTGGTCGCTGGCCAGGAGCGACACCACCGTGTCGAAGTCGTTCTCCCGGATCCAGATGATCTCCTCCTGGCGCCGGACGCGCCTGTGGCTGGCGCCGAAGCCGCCGGGCCGCTCACAGACCGCAATCTGGTCCTGGATGATCCAGGCGAAGCCGCTGGGCACGATCCCCTTCGCCCACTTGCCCCTCATCGTCATGCCGGGCAGCCCCTCATCCGACCACTTCCCCTGCCTGCACGGTTGCCAGCACGTCGTGGGCCCTGACCATCTCGACCCCCCGGGAGAACGCCCAGGCCGCCAGGGCCAGGGACCCCTCCCGGCGGTCGTGCACAGGCGTCAGGTCCGGCCGGCAGACACCGCTCCCGCCAGCCCCACGCCCAGCGTCACTGACCGCCGTCAGCTCGCCGAGGAAGCGCTTGCGGCTCACCCCCACCACCACGGGCCAGCCCGTGGCCACCAGGCAGTCGATGGCGGCCAACAGGTCCACGTTGTGGTCCGTGGTCTTCCCGAAGCCGATCCCGGGGTCGATCCAGACCTCGGGTACGCCCATCTCGGCGGCCGCCTCGGCCCTGGCCACCAGGAACTCCGTCACCTCGGCCACGACGTCGTCGTAGCGCGGCTCGTCCTGCATCGTGCGGGGATCGCCCAGCATGTGCATGGCCACCCAGCCCACGCCCAGGTCGGCCGCCACCCCTCCCAGGCCCGCGCTCACGTCGTTCACGATGCTGGCCCCGACAGCCACGGCCGCCCGGGCCACCTCCTCGTGGCGGGTGTCTATCGAGACCCTGACCTCGTCGGCCAGGCCCTCGACCACCGGGATCACCCTGGCCAACTCCTCGTCGACTCCGACCGGGTCGGCACCGGGTCGGGTCGACTCGCCCCCCACGTCGACTACCGCTGCGCCCTCGTCGATCAGCCGCCGACCGTGGTCCAGGGCGGCTGCATGGTCGAGGAAGAGCCCCCCGTCCGAGAAGGAGTCGGGGGTCACGTTCAGGATTCCCATGACGGCTGCCACGGGCCTGAATCTAACGCTGGAGGGGACCCTGCCCACGAAGAGTCTGAGCCAGTCCCGGCCCTTTTCAGTGGTTCCCGTATGGCCGTATGGCCGACGAGGCGTCGGACGGCGTACGCCCGGCCCCTCCCTCAGCGCCGGCCGGACTCTATGAACCGCATGGCCTCCAGGCGGGTGGACATGTCGTCCCTGAACAGGCCATGCACCGCCGACGTGATGGTGGTGGCGCCGGGCTTCTCCACTCCCCGCATCGACATGCAGAGGTGCTCGGCCTCGACCACCACCAGGGTCCCCTGCGGGTGGAGGGTCTCCTGGATGGCGTCGGCGATCTGCGAGGTGAGGCGCTCCTGGACCTGGAGTCGGCGGGCGTAGCCGTCGACCAGCCTTGCCAGCTTGGAGAGGCCCGTCACCACGCCGGTCCGGCTGGGTATGTAGGCCACGTGGGCCCTTCCCAGGAACGGCAGGAGGTGGTGCTCACACAGGGAGTAGACGGGGATGTCCCGGACCATGACCATCTCGTCGTGGTCCACGTCAAAGGTCCTCACCAGGTGCTCGGCGGGGTCAGAGTCGGCCCCGCTGCACACCTCGGCGTACATCCGGGCCACCCTGGCCGGGGTGTCGCGCAGGCCGTCGCGGCCCACGTCCTCGCCCAGGGCGGCCAGGATCTCGGCCACGGCCGCCTCGATCCGCGCCAGGTCCACCCGGTCGCCGCTCACCTGGAACCGGCCTCTCCGCCGGCCTCCGCGTCGGCCGCCTGGCCGGCCTCCTCCACCACCCGTATGTCGGGGAGGTTGCGGTAGCGCTGGTCCACGTCGAGGCCGTAGCCGACCACGAAGTCGGCCGGAACCCTGAACCCCTCGTAGCGCAGGACCTCCTCGTCGACGGTGTGGTTCTCGCGAACCAGCAGGGCGCAGACCTCCAGCGTGGCCGGGTTCCGGGCCAGCAGGTTCCGCCGCAGGTAGTTGAGCGTGAGGCCGCTGTCGACGATGTCCTCGACGAGGATCACGTCGCGGTCGGCCAGGTCCAGGTCCAGGTCCTTCACGATGCGCACCACACCGGACGACCTGGTCGAGTGGCCGTAGGAGGAGACGGCCATGAAGTCGAACTCCACCGGCAGGTCGATCACCCTGGAGAGGTCGCTCATGAACATGAACGCCCCCTTCAGCACGCCGACCAGCAGCGGCGAGCGCCCCTCGTAGTCGGCCGTGATCTCGGCACCGAGGTCCCTGACGCGCTCCTGCAGCTGCTCGGCCGAGACCAGGATCCGGCCCGGCACGTACTCCGGTCCGGCGTCGTCTGCCCGGTCACCGTCGGCCATGGCGCAGGACCCTAGCGGGACGTGTACACGAGGCGGCCCGCCGACCTGGCGACCCGGTGGCCGCCTACCACCTCGGCTGCCCGCCGCTCGCCGCAGGCCACCTCCAGGACCCGCTCAACCGAGGCGGCGTCGGGCGGGGGGCCTCCCGAGCGGTCCGAGAGCCACGACCTGACGGCCAGCCTCGCCAACTCGCCGGGCAGGGCCGCAACCGCCCGCGCGTCGGTGGCGTCGATCCCCTCCACGAGGTCGGAGAGCAGACCGACGGCCTCGCGCGCCCGGGCGGCGTGGCGAGCGAGGAGCGGGACGGGGTCGCGTCCGGAGACCTCGGCCAGCAGGGGCATGACCTCGTGCCTCACCCGGTTGCGCATGAAGCGCTGGTCGTCGTTCATGGGGTCGCGTGCCGGCTCCAGGCCCGTCACACTGCACAGGCCCGCGGTCTCCTCCCTCCGCAGGGCCAGCAGCGGCCTCCGCTCCGGCTCACCGATCCCGGCCGCACCGGGGATCCCCGAGCCCCGCAGCAGGTTCATGAGCACCGTCTCGGCCTGGTCGTCGGCCGTGTGGCCCGTCAGCACCCCGGCCGGAAGGACCGCCATGCGGGCCTCCCTGGCCCTGGCCTCCAGGTTGGGGCCGTCGGCAACGGGGGCCTCGACGCGGCGGACCAGCGCTCCCAGCGAGGCGCCGATCCGCGCCACCATGTCGCCCTCGCCCGACGACTCGGGACGCAGGCCGTGGTCGACGTGCCAGGCGGTCGCGTCAAGGCCGGCCTCGACCGCCAGGAGCAGCAGGGCGAGTGAGTCGGGCCCGCCGGAGACCGCGCAGTCGACGGCGGTCCCGGCTTCGGGGAAGGTGCAGCGGCCCAGCAGGTCCGTGGCCTCCACGCCGCTCACCCGTCGGCCCCGCCCATCCGGGCGATCCAGTCGTCGGGCTTGTTGATCTCGGCCAGGCTGGGAAGGTTGGCGGGATCCTGCCAGACCCTGTCCAGCAGGGCTGTCCCGCCGGCCTCCTCGACGGCCCCGATGAACGCCTCGCCCTTGGCGTACTGGGCCAGCTTGGCCTCCAGGCCCACCAGGCGCTGGAGGATCCGGGCCACCCCCGAGGCCGACCGGCGCCGCTCCCGCAGGACCCGGGCGAACCTGTCGGCACCCAGCACCACGCCACGGCCGGCCCGGTCCATGGTCACGTCGCCGTGCCCCTCCAGGAGGCTCATGAGGCCGGTGATCCCGTCCAGTGCCTCCTGCTGGCCCGGGGTCGCCACCATCCCGAGCATCCCGCCGTCGACCGGCCCGACCCCGTTGCGCCGCCGCTCGACGAGGGACCGCAGGGACTCGAGGAGCTGCGACGGCTCGGGCTCGAGGTCGTAGAGCAGGGAGCCGACCAGGCCAAGGTAGTGGTCGCGCATCCAGGGGATGCCCGTGAACTGGGCCCGGTGGGTGACCTCGTGGAGGGCCAGCCAGAGGCCGAACTGATTCCTGTCGAAGGCGTACCTGCGCCCCAGGGCCACCAGGTTGGGTCCGACGTAGTAGACGATGTCCTGGTCCTCGGCGGCCTCGTCCTCGATTACCAGCAGGTCGTACTGGCCCAGAACCCTCGTGGACATCCAGCCCAGGACGGCGCCCATCTCCGCACCAGCCGCCGTCCGGGAGAACTGCGACAGCGACCCCGACGGCCGATCCTCCATCCGCTCGAGCAGGGGCCGCAGCAGCCTCTGGAGCGACGCCAGGTTCGCCCTGATCCAGTCGTCCCTGCCCACCACGCGTGCCCTGGCCTCACCGTGCAGGGACCTCAGGCCGGTGGTCTCGGCGACCATGGCCTCCGCCCGGGAGGTGTGCAGATCGAACTCGGCCGTGAGGCCCTCGATGTGGGCTGGCGCGCCGAAGGGCGCCCTGGCGGCGATGCGGGTGGCGACCCTCTCGGCCGCCTCCCAGTCGATTCCGGAGGGACCCTCCTCCGGCGATGTTGCTGGCTCGGGATCCACGGTCACCGGGGTCACGCCGGCTCCGGGCCGGCGGCTGGCCCTCAGCGCTTCGGGTACCGGGGCGACGACACCTTCTGCAGGTACCCGACGAGGGTTGCCACACAGAGGAGGATGCCGCCACCCACGAGGGGCACGGCCAGCCAGTAGTGCCAGATGACGCCGGCGAGAACACTCATGGTTGGCATCCTAGGAGTCGGGCACGTCCACTCGGACACTCGACGTGCGTTGTCATGGGCAAGTGCGAGCCCGCGCGGGGAATCGAACCCCGGACCTGCTCATTACGAGTGAGCCGCTCTTCCGACTGAGCTACACGGGCAGCCCCACCTGGGTGGGATGCGATGCGCAAGCGTACTGGAGCGACCGCGCACCCGGGCCTCCCCCGGCCCGGCAGGCGTCAGGTGTCGTCGTCCGGCCTCGCCAGGGGCGCCCAGGCCAGGAGGAGCCGCTTCTCGCCGACCTTCGGGAACCTCACCACCGCCTCGGCCCTGTCGCCCGACCCGCCTACCGACAGCACCACGCCCTCGCCCCACGCCGAGTGGACAACGTCCTCACCGGCCGCCAGGCCCAGCTGGTGCGCCCCGGTGGAGGACGGCGAGGTTCCCGCCCCCCTGCCCGTCCCCCTGCCGAAGATGGCGCCGCCCGGCTCAGAGCCCTCACGGTCCGGGGCCGGTCCCCTCCCCGGTGGAACGGGATCCAGCCAGTTTCTCCCCCGGTCGACGCCCGACCTCCTCCCGCTCCCCTCCTCGCGGACCAGGTCGGCCGGGATCTCCTCCAGGAACCTGCTGGGCGGGTTGTACTGGGTCTGGCCGTGGAGCATCCGGCACCAGGCGTGGCTGAGGTGCAGCCTCCTGCGGGCCCTGGTGATGCCCACGTAGGCCAGCCGCCGCTCCTCCTCCAGCTGGTCCGGGTCGCCCAGGGAGCGCAGGTGTGGGAACACGCCGTCCTCCATGCCGACGATGAAGACCACCGGGTACTCCAGCCCCTTGGCTGCGTGGAGCGTCATGAGGACGACCTGGCCGTCGTCGGTCCCGCCCGGCTGCTCCCCGTCCGGCATGTGCCCATCCGACAGATCCCCGACCGGCAGGTCGTCGGTGTCGGACACCAGTCCCACCTGTTCGAGGAAGGCGTCGACGTCCTCGAACTCACCGGCCACCCCGACCAGCTCGGCCAGGTTCTCCAACCGGCCGTCGGCCTCGACGGAGTGCTCGGCACGCAGCTCATCGAGGTAGCCGGATCCCTCCAGGGCGGCCTCCAGAACCGCGGCCGGGCCGTCGTCCAGCCTCGCTGCCAGGTCGTCCACCAGCTCCAGGAAGGCGTCGATGCCGCCCACGGCCCGGCCCGAGACACCGGCCTCGCCGCAGCAACGCAGGGCGTCCAGGAAGCCGACACCCTGCGACTCGGCCCAGGCGTCCACCCTGCGCACCGAGGTGTCGCCGACACCCCTCCTGGGCACGTTCAGCACCCGCTTTGCGGCCACCTCGTCGGCCGGGTTGGCGGCCAGGCGCAGGTAGGCCATGGCGTCGCGCACCTCGCGCCGCTCGTAGAAGCGGGTCCCGCCCACGACCCTGTAGGGGATCCCCCGCCGCACCAGCTGCTCCTCCAGGGCCCTGCTCTGGGCGTTGGTCCGGTAGAACACGGCCAGGTCCGACCAGCTGTGGCCGCCCCTGGCGCGCAGGGAGGCGATGCGGCCCACGACCCAGCGGGCCTCGTCGACCTCGTCGTCGGCCCGGTACCGGGTGACGGGGTCGCCGGCACCGGCGTCGGTCCAGAGGTGCTTCGGCTGGCGTCCGGCGTTCAGCGTTATCACGGCGTTGGCGGCGTCCAGGATGGTCTGGGTGGATCGGTAGTTCTGGTCCAGGACCACGACCGTGGCATCGGGGAAGGCACGCTCGAAGTCCAGGATGTTGGTGATGTCGGCACCCCTGAACCGGTAGATGGACTGGTCGCTGTCGCCCACCACGCAGAGGTTGCGGTGCTCCTCGGCCAGCAGCATCACCAGCTCGTTCTGCACCCGGTTGGTGTCCTGGTACTCGTCGACCAGCACGTGCTGGAAGCGCTGCCTGTGCCCCTCCAGCACACCGGGCTCGGACCGCAGGAGGCGGACGGCGTTGCACAGGAGGTCGTCGAAGTCCATGGCCCCCGACCTCTGAAGCCTCTGCTGGTACTCGACGAACACCTCCCCTATGCGCCGCTCGTACGGGCCCGTGGCCCTCTCCAGGTAGTCGGACGCCCCCAGGCCCTCGTTCTTGGCCGCCGAGATGGCGGCGTGCACGGCCCGGCCAGGGAAGCGCTTGGCGTCCATCCCCAGGTCCCTGACCACGTAGCCGGCCAGTCGGGAGGCGTCACCCTGGTCGTAGATGCTGAAGCGGGACGGATAGCCGATCAACTCGGCGTCCCGACGCAGCAGGCGCACGCACGCCGAGTGGAACGTGGAGACCCACATGCGGTGGGCCACGGGCCCGACCAGGGCGGCCACCCGCTCCTTCATCTCGGCTGCGGCCTTGTTCGTGAACGTGATGGCCAGGATCCCGAACGGCGACACCCCCCGGTCGGCGATCAGGTGGGCGACGCGGCGGGTGAGGACCCGGGTCTTGCCCGAACCCGCCCCGGCCACGACCAGCAGCGGCCCCGAGTGGTGGGTGACCGCATCCAGCTGCGCCGGGTTCAGGCCGTCCCCGGGGGACCGGCCGCCGGCGTCCCGCTGGGCGGCTTGCGGGTCTGGCGGGGACATCTGCGCCACCCTACCGCCGGCCGGGGACGGGCTTCCGGCCGGTCGGCGGCCCTTGGCTAGGGTTCCGGCGGTGCAGCGTCCGTTCCGCTTCAGTGTCCAGGCCGCGGCCCCGCGACCCGCCGCCGAGTGGCGGGAGGTGGGCCGCCGGGCCGAGGACCTCGGCTACTCGGCCCTGTCCGTGTCCGACCACCTGGACGCCGAGATGGCGCCCCTCATCGCCCTGGCGGTGACGGCCGAGGCCACCCGCACGCTGAGGCTCACCACCCTGGTCCTGGCCAACGACTTCCGGCACCCGGCGTTCCTGGCCAAGCAGGCCGCCACCCTCGACCTGCTCTCCGACGGCCGCCTGGAGCTGGGCATCGGCGCCGGCTGGAAGACCACCGACTACGAGCAGTCCGGAATCCCGCTCGACCCTCCCGGCAGGCGCATAGAGCGCCTGGCCGAGGCCATTGCGGTCATCAGGGGCTGCTTCGCGGACGGTCCCTTCGACTTCGACGGCGAGCACTACACAATCAGGGGCCTGGACGGGCAGCCCGGCTGCATCCAGGTCCCGCACCCGCCCCTGCTGCTGGCGGGCGGAGGCCGGCGGATGCTCTCCCTGGCGGCCCGGGAGGCCGACATCGTGGGCATCAACGCGAACATGGCCGCTGGGGTCATCGACCAGAGGGCCGGGCCGTCGGTCACGACCGGGGCCACCGACCAGAAGCTGGGCTGGATCAGGGAGGCCGCCGGGGACCGCTTCGACGACATCGAGATCCAGACCCGGGTGCACGTGGCGTCGATCAGCGGGGACCCCGAGGGGATCGCCGGCCTCATGGCCCCGGCCCTCGGCATCTCCCCCGAGGAGGCCCTGGCCTCCCCACACGCCCTGGTGGGCTCCGAGGGCCAGTGCGTGGAGACGCTGCTGGCGTGGCGGGAACGCTGGGGCATCTCCTACATCGGCATCAACGAGGACGCCATGGTCGAGTTCGGGCCGGTCGTGGAGGCCCTGGCGGGGGTCTGAGAGGCCCGCCCCTCAGGCCTCCCTGCCGAGGAGGGCCAGGAGGCGCACGCCCGCAGGAGCACCCTCGGGCGGCATCAGGGGAGCACCGAAGTGCTCCCCCGTGCCCCCGGAACCCGCCACGGGCTCCCAGAAGTCGAGGCACCGCTCGGCCAGGCCCTCGGGGAGCTCCAGCCCGCGACCACAGGCCCTGGCCAGGTCCCAGGCGTGCACCAGGTTGTCGGTCACCCGGAGGCCCACGATGACCGCCCCGGGGAAGACGCCCGCCGGGTGGTGGTAGGTGGCCTCCATCGCCCCCTCCCCGGAGGCCGCCTCCAGGGCCGCCACCGCCGTACCCCTCCAGGTCGCCACGGGGTGGGGGCCCAGCACCGAGGTGTCCACCTCGGCCGGTGGTTCGGCCTCGGCGCCCGAGAACAGGCCGGCGGCCATGGCCTCGCCCAGCACTACGTGGGCGACGAGCGTCCGGACGTCCCAGCCGGGGCACGGCGTCGGAAGTTGCCAGTCGTCGGCACCGACCATTGCCACCTGTTCGCCGAACAGGGCGCAGGCCGCCGTGTAGGCGGCCAGGGTGTCAGAGGATGTCCCTGAGCCGGGTCCCGCATGCCGATCGCTCCGGCCGACTACTCCCACTCGATGGTCCCCGGGGGCTTCGAGGTGATGTCGTAGGCCACCCTGTTCACGCCGTCCACTTCGTTGATGATCCGGCTGGACATGGCCTCCAGAAGGTCGTGGGGTAGGCGCGCCCAGTCGGCGGTCATGGCGTCCTCGCTGGTGACCGCCCGGATGATCACTGGTCTGGCGTAGGTGCGCTCGTCGCCCATCACCCCCACTGCCCGGATGTCAGGCAGGACCGCGAAGGCCTGCCAGATCTCCCGCTCCAGCCCCGCCCTGCGCAGCTCCTCGCGCACGATCAGGTCAGCGGCCTGCAGCACGGCGACCGCATCGGGGGTGACCTCGCCGATGATGCGCACCCCCAACCCCGGCCCCGGGAATGGCTGGCGCATGACGATGTCGTCGGGCAGGCCCAGCTGGCTGCCGACCGCCCTCACCTCGTCCTTGAAGAGGTTCCTCAGGGGCTCCACCAGTTCGAGGTCCATGTCCTCGGGTAGGCCGCCGACGTTGTGGTGGCTCTTGATCTTGGCGGCGTGGCCCGTGCCCGACTCGATCACGTCGGGGTAGAGCGTCCCCTGTACGAGGAACCTTGCGTCCTGGATGCCGCCGGCGGCCCCCTCGAAGATCCTGATGAACAGCTCGCCGATGGCCTTGCGCTTCTCCTCGGGGTCGGTGACGCCCTCCAGGCAGGCAAAGAAGCGGTCAGCCGCCCTGACGTGGATCAGCTCGATCCCCTGGCTCTGCTGGAAGGCCTCGACCACCTGCTCGCCCTCGCCCGCCCGCATCAGGCCCGTGTCCACGAAGACACAGGTGAGTTGGTGGCCGATCGCCTCGTGCACCAGTGCGGCCGCCACTGCCGAGTCCACCCCGCCGGACAGGCCGCAGATCGCCCGACCGTCGCCCACCTGGGCACGGATTGCAGCCACCGACGACCCGATTATCGAGTCCATGTTCCAGTCCCCGGGGCAGCCACAGACGTCGTGCACGAACCTGGAGAGGAGGTCCTGCCCGCAGGGCGTGTGGTGGACCTCGGGGTGGAACTGGACGCCGTAGAGGCCCCTGTCGGGCGCCTCGAACGCGGCCACGGGGGCCTCGGCCGACGAGGCCGTGACGGTCGCCCCATCGGGCGGCACGGTTATGGCGTCGAAGTGGCTCATCCAGACCTCGTGGACGCCTGTGCCGGCGTCGACCAGCAGGTCGCCGGGGTGGTCCACGGTCAGGTCGGTTCGGCCGTACTCGCCCCGCTCGTTTCGCCCTACCGTGCCGCCGCGCTGCTGGGCCACCAGCTGGGCCCCGTAGCAGATCCCGAGGATGGGTACCCCGAGGTCGTACACGTCGGGATCCACCTTCGGGGCCCCCTCCACGTGCACGGACGCCGGCCCGCCGGAGAAGATGATGCCCGACGGCCGGTGGGCGGCGATGTCGGCCGCCGTCATGTCGTGGGGGATGATCTCGCTGAAGACCCTGGCCTCGCGGACCCGCCTGGCGATGAGCTGCGCGTACTGGGCCCCGAAGTCGACCACCAGGATGCGCTCGGACGCCCCCGCGACGCCTCCGGCCTCGACCGCCGTCATGGATCCTGGCGCGGGGCTAGTGCCCCATCCCGACGCCCTGGGACCTCTGGAGCGACTTGCCCTCGGTCTGGAGCGCCGGGGCCACCATCACCTCTGCCTTCTGGAACTCCTTGATGTCGACGTAGCCACAGGTGGCCATGGAGGTCCGCAGACCGCCCAGCAGGTTCATGCGGCCGTCGTTCTCGTTGGCCGGGCCCAGCAGGATCTCCTCCAGGGTGCCGCGCGTGGCCGTCTGGACCCGGGCCCCGCGGGGCAGGGTGGGATGGAAGGTGGCCATGCCCCAGTGGTAGCCGCGGCCGGGCGCCTCTGCCGCGGCCGCCAGCGGGGAGCCCACCATGACGGCGTCGGCACCGCAGACGATGGCCTTGGAGACGTCGCCTCCGGTGGCCATTCCGCCGTCGGCTATCACGTGGCAGTAGATGCCGCTCTCGTCCAGGTGGCGCATCCTTGCCGCCCGTACGTCCGCTATGGCCGTGGCCTGGGGTACGCCCAGGCCCAGCACCCCGCGGGTGGTGCAGGCGTGCCCGGGGCCAACGCCCACAAGCACCCCGGCCGCCCCCGTCCGCATCAGGTGCAGGGCCGCCTTGTAGGTGGCGCAGCCGCCGACGATCACGGGGATGTCCAGCTGCCTGATGAAGGTCTTCAGGTTCAGGGGCTCGACCGTCGTCGAGACGTGCTCGGCCGACACGACCGTGCCCTGGATCACGAGCATGTCCAGCTCACCGGCCAGGATGTGCTCCAGGTATGCCTCCGTGCGCTGCGGGGTGACCGATGCGCACGAGACCACCCCGGCGTCCCGGATCTCCCGGATCCGCCTGGTGATGAGCTCGGGCTTCACGGGCTCCCCGTAGAGCTCCTGCATGCGTTGCGTGGCCTTCTCGACTGGCTGTGAGGCGATCTCCTCCAGCACCGCGTCGGCGTCCTCGTAGCGGGTCCAGAGGCCCTCCAGGTTGAGCACCCCCACGCCGCCGAGGCGGCCCACCTCGATGGCCGTGGCCGGGCTCACGACGCCGTCCATGGCGGACGCCATGAGCGGGATATCGAAGCGGTAGGCGTCGATCTGCCAACTGATGTCGACGTCCTCGGGGTCGCGGGTACGCCGGCTGGGCACAATCGCAATGTCGTCGAAGCCGTAGGCGCGACGGCCGCTCTTGCCCATCCCGATCTCGATCTCTGCCACGGGTCACCTCCTCCACCAGGCAGAAGGAGCCGATCCTAGCGGCCGACCGTCGGCTCTCAGGCCAGTTCGTCGAGCAGGTCGGCCAGCCGGTCCACGTGGTCGGCGGTGGTCCTGGTCCCGCCGATGGCCACCCTCAGCACGTAGCGGTCCGACAGGCGGGTGTGGGTCAGGAGAACCTCGCCCGTGGCGACCAGGGCGGCCAGCAGCTCCTCGCCGGCGGCGTCGCCGTCGAGGTGTGAGAAGCACACCAGGCTCAGCGACACCGGCGCCGCCAACTCCAGCCGGGGGTGGGCCGCGATGCGCTCCGCCAGCCGGCCGGCTGCCTGGACGTGGTGCCTGACATGCGCCTGGAGGCCCTCCACCCCGTAGCTGCGCAGCACGAACCAGAGCTTCAGGGACCTGAACCTGCGGCCCAGCGGAACCTGCCAGTCGCGGTAGTCGACGACCTCTCCGGACTCGCTGGCGCTGTTCCTCAGGTACTCGGGCAGCACTGAAAGGGAGTCCAGCAACGGCGCCCGGTCGGCGACGAAGAGGGCGCTGCAGTCGAAGTTGGTGAGGAGCCACTTGTGAGGGTTGAACACGTAGCTGTCGGCATGTTCCAACCCCTCCAGGAGGCCCCGGTGCTCGGGGCAGACCGCCGCCGAGCCGGCCCATGCGGCGTCCACGTGCAGCCACGCCCCGGCCGCCACCTCGGCTATGGCCGGCACGGGGTCGACCGCCCCCGACGACGTGGTGCCCACGGTCGCCACAACGGCGCAGGGGACCAGGCCGTCGGAGACGTCGGCCTCAACCGCCCTCCGCAGGGCGTCGGGGTCCATGGCGTAGGCGTCGTCCACGTCGATGGCCCTCAGGTGGTCGGGGGCGAAGCCTGCCACCTTGGCGTCCTTCTCCACCGACGAGTGGGCCTGGCCGGAGGTGTAGAGACGTAGGTCCGACAGGGCCGCGGCACCGCCGGCGCGGTCCCTGGCGGCCAGCAGGGCGCACAACGTTGCCGAGGATGCCGAGTCCTGGATCACCCCTCCCCCCGGCCCGTCCGACCTGAACCGGTCGGGCAGGCCGCACAGGTCGACCAGCAGGTCAAGCACGTGGACCTCCAGCTCGGTGCAGGCGGGGCTGGTCGACCAGAGCATCCCCTGCACCCCGAAGCCGGCCGAGAGGAGCTCACCCAGGATGGCGGGCGGCGACGAGTTGCCCGGGAAGAAGCCGTAGAAGCCGGGATGCTGCCAGTGCGTGATGCCCGGGGCGATGAGCCTGTCGACGTCGGCCAGGATGTCGGCGATCGGCTCGCCGGTGGGGGGCACCGATTGAGGCAGCGACGCCCTGACCTGACCTGGCTCCACGCCCGGGAAGACCGGCCGGTCCTCGATGCCCTCCAGGTACTCGGCAATCCAGTCGATGGTGGCGTGGCCGGCCGCCCTGAACTCCTCGGGGGTCATGTGCGGCGGTGGCCCGAAAGGCAACTCGGACATCGTCGGACCCTACTCCCGGCCCCTACTCCAGGTCCCTACTCCCGGTCCCTACTCCCGGTCCCGACTCCCGGTCCCGACTCCCGGTCCCGTCCGTCCCCGATGCCGAGGCCCAGGCACAGCAGTTGGCGCAGCATCGCGGCGGTGGCGCCCCAGACCGTGTCGCCGTCCAGGTCGAAGAAGCTGACGGCACGGATGCTCCCGCGGATGGGCCAGAGCTCCTCGCTGAACACCCCCTCGGCGAGCAGGTCGGCCAGGGAGACGCGCAGGATCAGCTCGACCTCGGTGGGATCGGGCACAAGGTCAGGAGGGTCGTCCAGGGCGGCCACGTACGGGTGGATCCAGCTGCGACTGCCCACTGTCATGAGCGTGTCCAGCTCGCCGATCCGCCGCGGCAGCCGCGGGTCCAGCCCCACCTCCTCGTGGGCCTCACGCAGAGCCGTAGTCCAGTGGTCGTCGTCAGCCGGGTCGTGGCCGCCCCCCGGGAAGCTGACCTCGTGGCCGTGCGAGCGCAGGCCGGCCGAGCGCCTGGTGAGGACGACGGTGGCCCCGCCCGCCAGCTCGTAGAGCGGCACCAACACGGCGGCCGTCCTGTCCGGGGCCGGCGCCTCGGCCCTCTCGACCCGGCCCGGCCTGTGGCTCCGCAGGGCGGCCTCCAGACGGGCGACGTCGAGGGAATGGTCCTCCAGGTCGGCCCAGGGGGCCCTCCCTCCCTCGCGCCAGCCGCTGGGTCGGTCCACCACCTGGGGGCCCGTTCCCTGCCTCCTGCTCACCTGTCCGCCAGTTCCCCGAGGAGGGCCGCAAGGCCACCCTCGTCGAGGCCCCGCGCTACCTCGAGGGGCAGCTCCCTGCCCCTCTCCCAGCCCTCCCAGACCTCGCGGAGCGTCTCCACACCCTCGGTGTCGGACGCGGCGGCCAGCAGGTCGGGAAGCCGGCCCGTCTTGAGGTTGGCCAGCATTCGCCCGGGCAGGGTCTCGCCGCGCACCCACTCCGCGAACTGGCCTGCCAGGCGCACCGGGTCGGGCGCCGGCCGGCGATCCACACCCGGCTCCATTCCCCGAGGGTACCCGGGTCCCCGATAACGCCTGGAGCCGGGCCCTGCGGCCCGGCTCCAGGTCGAACGGTCCGCGGACCCCTACATCATTCCGCCCATGCCACCCATGCCACCCATGGGGTCCATGCCGCCGCCGGGCATCGCCGGCTCGGGCTCGGGCTTGTCGGCGACCAGCGCCTCGGTGGTCAGCAGCAGCGCCGCTATCGACGCCGCGTTCTGCAGGGCCGCCCGAGTCACCTTGGCCGGGTCGATGATGCCGGTGGCCACGAGGTCCTCCAGCTCACCCGTGAGGGCGTTCAACCCGGTTGTGCCGCTGGCTCCCTCGACCTCCCGGACCATGATCGAGCCCTCCAGGCCGGCGTTGTCGGCTATCAGCCTGGCCGGGGCCTCGAGGGCGGCGTGGAGGATCCGTGCGCCGGTGGCCTCGTCGTCCGCAAGCCCCTCGAGCACGCCGGCAACCGCTTCGCGGGCCCTCAGCAGGGCGGTGCCGCCACCGGCGACCACGCCCTCCTCGATGGCCGCCCTGGTCGCCGAGAGGGCGTCCTCGATGCGGTGCTTCTTCTCCTTGAGCTCCACCTCCGTGGCGGCGCCCACCTGGACGACGGCCACGCCACCGGCCAACTTGGCCAGGCGCTCCTGGAGCTTCTCGGTGTCCCAGTCGGAGTCTGTCTCCTCGATCTCGCGCTTGATCTGGGCGATGCGGCCGTCGACGTCCGCGCTGTCGCCGGCTCCTTCGACGATCGTGGTGTCGTCCTTGGTGATGACCACCTTGCGGGCGGTACCCATCATGTCGAGGGTCACGCCGTCCAACTTCAGGCCCACCTCCTCGGCAACCACCTGGCCGCCGGTCAGGATGGCCATGTCCTGGAGCATCGCCTTGCGCCGCTCGCCGAACCCGGGCGCCTTGACCGACACCGAGTTGAACGTTCCGCGGATCTTGTTCACGACGAGGGTGGCGAGCGCCTCACCCTCGACGTCCTCGGCCACGATCACGAGCGGACGCCCGGCCTGCATGACCTTCTCGAGCACGGGCAGCAGGTCCTGTACGGAGCTGATCTTGCCCTGGTTGAACAGGATGTAGGGGTCCTCCAGGACCGCCTCCTGGCGCTCTGGATCGGTCACGAAGTACGGCGACATGAAGCCCTTGTCGAACTGCATTCCCTCGACGAAGTCGAGGTCCATGCCGAAGGTGTTGGACTCCTCGACCGTGACCACGCCGTCCTTGCCCACCTTGTCGATGGCATCGGCGATGACCTGGCCGATGGCCTCGTCGGCTGCCGAGATGGCCGCCACGTTGGCGATCTGTTCCTTGGAGTCGTCCACCTGGACGGCCTGGTCGGCGATGGCGCCCACGGCCGCCACCACGGCCTTCTCGATGCCCCTCTTGAGGCCCATCGGGTTGGCGCCGGCGGTCACGTTGCGCAGGCCCTCGCGGACCAGCGCCTGGGCCAGCACGGTTGCCGTCGTGGTGCCGTCGCCGGCGATGTCGTTGGTCTTGGTGGCGACCTCCTTGACCAGCTGGGCGCCCATGTTCTCGAAGGCGTCCTCCAGCTCCACCTCACGGGCGATGGAAACGCCGTCGTTGGTGATGGTCGGGGCACCGAACTTCTTGTCAAGCACCACGTTGCGGCCGCGTGGGCCGAGGGTCACCTTCACCGCGTCGGCCAGCTTGTTCACACCGGCCTCGAGGCCGCGGCGGGCCTCCTCGTCGAACCTCAGGATCTTGGACATGGCGGCTACTTGACGATGGCCAGCACGTCGCGGGCGTTGAGGATCAGCAGGTCCTCTCCGGCGACGGTGATCTCGGTGCCGCCGTACTTGCTGTAGACGACGGTGTCGCCCTCGGCGACGTCCATCGGGACGAGCTCGCCCGACTGCTCCGAGCGGCGGCCCGGGCCGACGGCCAGGACCTCGCCCTGCTGGGGCTTCTCCTTGGCGGTGTCAGGAATGACCAGGCCGCTGGCCGTGGTCTCCTCTGAGTCGCCGGGGCGGACCACGATCCGGTCCTCGAGTGGCTGAAGGTTCATCGAAAACGCCTCCATCTGGCGGTTACTGGCTGTTAGCAGTCTCTTTGGACGAGTGCCAACGCTAGGGCCGACGGGGCTGGGTCACAACGTGACGCCCGTGGTTTCACTCCTCGGGTCTCACCCCTCCGGCGGGACCAGCGGCAGGCCCAGGTTGGGGTCTGCGCCCGTGTCGGCCGGACTCGGCCCCTGTCGGCTGAACCACCACCACCCCGCAGCCGCGACCATGGCGGCGTTGTCGGTGCACATTGCCGGCGAGGGCAGGAAGGACCGGGCCCCCACCCCTTCGCACACCTCGGCGAAGCGGTGGCGGAGCCTGGAGTTGGCGGCCACGCCGCCGCCGAGGCAGGCGGCAGCCGCCCCCGTGGCCTCGATGGCCCAGCGGGCCTTGGTGACCAGGGCGTCGACCACCGCCTCCTGGAAGGAGGCGACCACGTCGGCGGTGGCGGCCTCCGGGTCCGACCTGAGGTGGTTGACGACGGCTGTCTTGAGGCCGCTGAACGAGAAGGCAAAGCGGCGGTCGTCGGGCAGCGTGGCCGGGTTCTCCTGCACCAGCGATCGCGGGTAGTTGAAGGCCTCCCTGTCGCCGACCTCGGCCAGGGCATCGATGGCGGGACCTCCCGGGTAGCCGAGGCCGAGGAACCGCGCCACCTTGTCGAAGGCCTCCCCCGCGGCGTCGTCCAGCGTGGAGCCGAGCAGCCTGTACCTGCCGTGGTCCTCCATCACCACGAGCATCGTGTGGCCTCCCGAGACCAGCAGCACCACCATCGGCAGTTCCAGGTCGGGCTCCTCCAGGAGCGCCGCGTAGAGGTGTGCCTCGAGGTGGTTGACGGCCACGAAGGGCAGGTCCCACGAGAGAGCGATGGCCTTGGCGGCGCTCACCCCCACCAGCAGCGAGCCGACCAGGCCCGGGCCGGTGGTGGCCGCCACGGCCGCCAGGTCACGGCCCTCGACCCCGGCGGCGACCATGGCCTCGGCCACCACGGGCACGATCAACTCGACGTGGGCGCGCCCCGCTATCTCGGGCACCACCCCGCCGAAGCGGGCGTGCCGGTCCACCTGGCTGCTCACCACCGACGACCTGACAACCCGGCCAGCCTCGACAACGGCGGCGGCCGTCTCGTCGCACGAGGTCTCTATGGCCAGCACCAGCTCAGACACGGGCGGCACCCCCGGCCCGGGCGCCTGCCGCCTCGACGCGCCGCATGAACTCGGGTGCCTGTACGTCGTGGGCCCACATGACCAGGGCATCCTCACCGTCGTCCTGGTAGTAGCCGGGCCGGACGCCCGACGGCATGAACCCGAACCGGCCGTAGAGGGCCCTGGCTGCGGTGTTGGACACCCTCACCTCCAGGGTCATGGCGTCTAGGCCCAGGCCCACCGAGGCCCGGCACACCTCGGCCAGCAGGGCCGAGCCCACCCCCGCCCTGCGGGCTCCGGGGAGGACGGCCACGGCCGTCACGTGGCCCTCGTCGGCCACGACCAGCAGGCCGGCGTGTCCAACCACTGTGCCGTCCGAGACGGCCACCAGGTGGCGCCGGCCGGGGGCCTCCAGCACCTGGTCCCTCAGGAACGCTGTCGACCAGGGCCTGGTGAAGGAGGCCTCGTCAATGGCGCGTACCGACTCGACGTCGCCGGCGGCCATGGGCCGCAGTTCCAGGGTCGCCGGCCCGCTCAAGCCGCTCCGTCCCTCATCGACCAGTTGATCTCGGCGTCGGGCCGGCGCAGGTAGACGGGCCGGAGGTCCCTCGGCTGCACGAACTCCTCGCGCATGGCCCTGGCATGGGCAAGCTGGACCAGGGCCCTGGCGCTCGGGTTGGCGAGGCCCTGTTCGGCCAGCTCCACACCCCTGACCCCCGCGAAGGCCTCGTGGTAGCGCAGGGCACCGTCGCCGACGAGCAGCGTCCGCTCCTCCTGGACGCTCAGGTCGGCCACCAACTCGTCGGGCGTGCAGACCCGCGGATCGGAGAGCCGCTGGATGCCGCCCGGCACCCGCCGGAACATCGCCACGAACAGCTCTCCCCGCCGGGCGTCGAGGGCCGAGACGATGAGCCGGCTGGTCCAGCGTGCGGGGAACGCCAGGAGGTCGAGGCTGGAGACGCCGATCATGGGGACGCCCAGGGCGTAGGCGGTGGCCAGGGCAGCCGCGATGCCGACGCGCAGGCCGGTGAACAGGCCGGGCCCGACGTCGACGGCGACCGCTCCCAGGTCGGCCATCGAGATGCCGGCCTGGCGCCTGACGAAGTCGATCTGGGGCGCCAGGGCCTCGGCGTGGCGGCGCCCCCGCCCGGCGTGGGCCGAGGCCAGCACCCCCTCGTGCCCGCCGACCGCGCAGCCGACCTGGCTGCTGGCACTCTCTATGCCGAGGATCAGCATGGCGTCGGGCCGGCCAGGGCCAGCAGCTCGGGCTCGCGGTCTGCCCACTCCGCCCCCACGGTCCTGAACTGGATGACACGGTCGTCGTCTGCCTCGCCGAGCAGCAGGCGGACCTCCAGGTAGCCGCACGGCAGCACGCCGGCTATGGCGTCGCCCCACTCGATCACCGTCACCGAGCGGTCGTCCAGCAGCTCGTGCAGCCCCAGGTCCCCCACCTCGTCGATGTGGGCCAGGCGGTACACGTCGAGGTGGTTCACGACCAGGTCGCCCTCGTAGCGGTTGGCCAGCGTGAACGTCGGCGAGGTGACGGGGGTCGTCACTCCCAGGGCGCTCCCGAGACCCTGGGTGAAGGCCGTCTTGCCGGCGCCCAGGTCGCCGCAAAGGACGACCAGGTCACCCGGCCGGACCATCCCGGCCAGGGCCGCGGCAACCTGCCTGGTCCCGGCCACCGACCGGGTGCACACCCCTGCCGGGCTCGTCATCCTTCCTCCAGTGGCGGAGTCTCCCCGGACGACGCCTCCATGGCCGGGGCTTCCACGGGGTCCGCCTCCATGAGCATCTTGGCCCTGACAAGGTCGGAGCGCATCCTGGCGAGCACGTCGGCGCCGCCCCTCAGGGCGGCCGCCGGGTGGAACGTGGGAACCAGTTGGCGGGGGCCGAACGGGTAGGCCCGGCCCCTCAGCCTGGTGATGCCCGTGCCGGTCCCCAGCAGCAGCCGGCTGGCGAAGTTGCCGAGGGTCACGACCACCCGGGGGTCGATGGCCTCCAGCTGGCCCTCCAGCCACGGGTTGCAGGCCGAGATCTCGCCGGGCCTCGGATCGCGGTTGTCGGGAGGACGGCACTTCACGACGTTCGTGATGTAGCAGCCGCTTCGGTCCATGCCCAGTTCCTCGGCAATCAGGCGGTCCAGCAGGTGGCCGGACCTCCCCACGAACGGGAGCCCCTGGCGATCCTCCTCGGCGCCGGGGCCCTCGCCGACGAACATGAGGTCTGCGGCCGGGTCACCCGATCCGAACACGACCGTGCTGCGACCCTCGGAGAGGCCGCAGGCCACACACGAGCCGGCCCGTTCGGCCAGCAGCTCAAGCGTCGTCGGCACCCCCGAAGCGTACCGAGCGGTGCGGGGGCGGACGGTTGGCGGACCCTCAGCAGGAGTTCCCCACGGCCCTCTCGACCACCGCCACGGCCAGCGCCCTCAGGACGTCCACGTCGGAGCCTTCCACCGGGACCTCCCCCGTGGCCGCTGCTACGACCGCGTCGCCGTCGAACCTGGTGTGGGCTGGGAACAGGGCCCTGGCCAGGCCGTCGTGGGCCGACTGGGCCAGCAGCAGGCATCCGGCCTTGTCGAGCGTCGCGTTGGTCACGACCACCCCGATCGTCGTGTTGGACCTGTCTTCGCCGGCGAGCGGTCCTGTCCCCTCCGGCCAGGATTCGAATGAGCCGTCGGCCACGGCCGCCGAGACCGATCCGTCGTCGACGTCCCCGGCGGCGTTGACGGCCATCAGGGCAGCCACGACCAGCCCGCCCCGTGCGGCCGAGGCGGCGCCCAGCCCGCCCGCTCGGGACTCCCCCCACCACGTGCCCACGGTGGCTCCGGTTCCCGCGCCCACCCTGCCGGACCCGGTACCCCCGGCCACCGCTGAGCGCGCGGCCTCGCGGCCCTCCGCAGGGCCCGGCCTGACGGACGCGTCACCCACGCCCAGGTCATAGAGCGACATTCCCACCACGATCGGCACGGGGCCGGCCGGCGTGGCGAAGCCCACGCCCTCGTCCTCCAGGTACGAGACGACACCGTCGGCGGCCGACAGCCCGAATGACGACCCCCCGGAGAGCACAACGGCGTCGAGGCGCGAGACGGTGCGCTCAGGTGACAGCAGGTCGAACTCCCGGGTGGCCGGGGCGCCACCGCGCACCTCGCCGGACGCCACGGTCCCCTCCGGGAACATGACGACGGTGCAGCCCGTCTGGGCCCCGGCGTCGGTCCAGTGGCCGACACGGACGCCGTCGATCTGGAAACTCACGGGACCCGACGCTACTTGTGCCACCGGGCAGCCAGGGCCTCCAGGCGGTCGTCGTAGTTCCGGACCACGGTCCGCCAGTCGAACCGGCGCATGGCCAGGTCCAGGCCCTCGGCCCTGGTCCTCCACGCGGCCAGGTCGCCCAGCACCTCCCGCAGCCGCACGGTCAGGTTGCCGTCGGCGTACAGGGCCGCGGGGTGCCACGCCTCGGGGACGATCTCGGGGTAGCTCTGGCGGTCCGGCAGTACCGGCACGGCTCCCGCCGCCAGGGCCTCCACGACCGCTATGCCGAAGAACTCGTGGTGGGCGGCACTGACGACCACGTCAGCGGCCGCCAGGAGGTCCACGTACCCCGCCCTCGGCAGGTGGCCGAACTGGACGACCCTCTCACCGAGGGCGTCCCTGGCGCCGGTCATCTCCCGCGGGTCGATGCGGGTGTTCTGCCCCGCCAGGGCCACCCTGAACGGCACCCCCTCGTCGGCCAGGCGCACCAGGGCGTTCACCACGGCCTGGGGGTTCTTGTCGTGGTCCCAGCGCTGGTTCCAGACGACCAGGGGTTCCGCCGGCACGGGCTGACCAGCCTGGCGGACGGGTATGTCGGCCAGCTCCACGCCGACCGGCACGACCCGGCAGGAGGAGGAGACGGACTCCAGCCACGGGGTGTGGGACTGGTCGGGGGAGCGCTCCAGGAGGCCCGGAAGGGCGGTCAGCAGGCCGTCCCTCTGGAAGGCCGAGTTGAACCAGACCTCGTCGGCGGCGGCCATACCCAGCCAGTTGACGATCGGCAGGGAGTCGTCGGCCCGCTGGCCGGGGGCCGGCGGGTAGAAGAGCTGGTTCTCGTGCAGGTAGAGCACCACAGGCGGGTCGCCCAGGAACCGCCGCGTGAATCCCAGCCAGGCGGCCAGGTCGACCATGCCGCTCACCACGACCACGTCGGGGGTGCCAGTCCGCTGGACCGCCGTGCGGGAGGCCTCGGCCAGGGTCAGGGATGCGCCCCGCATGCGCCACCTCCAGAACTCCCCGGGGTGTGAGACGGTGACCACCTCGTGGCTGCTGTGGGCCGCCAGGCCGTCGGCCCAGGCGGCGTGGGACCCGCCGTGGTAGGGCTCGACCAGGAGGACGCGGGCCACCCGGCGGCCGCCTCAGTACCTGCGGGGGATGCGGGAGCCGATGGTCGCCAGCACCTCGTAGCCGATGGTGCCCAGGGCCTCGCCCATCTCGCCGGCGCCGATGAAGTCGCCGCCCTGGCCTCCGAGGACCACCGCCTCGTCGCCCACGGCCACCCCGTCGTCCACCTCGACGATGGTCTGGTCCATGGTCACCACCCCGCGGACGGGCCTGCGTCGCCCCCCAATGAGCACATGGCCCTTCCGGCACCAGGCCCTGGCCAGCCCGTCGGCGTACCCGATGGGAAGGGTGGCCAGCCTCGTCGGCCGGTCGGCCACCCAGGTGTGTCCGTACGACACGCCTCCGCCCGGCCCCACCTCGTGGAGGTGGGCCACCTCGGTACGGAGCCTGACGGCCTGTCGGAGGTCCAACTGGTTGCACCTCCCGCGCAGCGCCACCGAGGGTTCGACCCCGTAGAGGCCGATGCCGACCCTGACCATGGAGCGGTGGCTGTCGGGCCTCGTGAGGGTGCCGCCCGTGTTGGCCATGTGCACGACGGGCGGGTCGAGGCCCGCCGCCAACAGTTCGGCCAGGACGCTGTCGAAAGCTGCCACCTGGGACCCCGTGGCCTCGTCCCCGGGCTGGTCGGCCGAGGCAAAGTGGGTGAAGAGCCCCTCCAGCACGAGGCCCGATCCGACGATCCGGCCGGCCAGGGCGAGTGCCCTGGACGGCTCGGCTCCCACCCTGTTCATGCCGGTGTCCACCTTCAGGTGGACGGCCGCCCCGGACGGCGCCGATGCCGCGAAGGCGTCGATGCCCGCCTCCGAGTAGACCGTCGGCCTGACGCCTGCCAGCGACGCCACCTCCGCCATCTCGGCCGGCCTGGGCTCGGACAGGACCAGGATCGGGGCGTCGACTCCGGCGCCGAGCAGCTCCGCCGCCTCGTCCACGAGGGCCACCCCCAGCCAGGTGGCTCCCGCCCCTAGCGCAGTCCCCGCCACCTCCACGGCCCCGTGGCCGTAGGCCCCGGCCTTCACCACGGCGCAGAGCTCGGCGTCGGCTGCCAGCCCGCGGAACACCCCGACGTTGTGGGCGACGGCCCCGAGGTCGATGTCCGCCCAGGTGGGGCGCATCAGCCGTGCACCCCGTCGTCGGCGTCCACGCCCAGGCCGACCAGCGCCTCGACCAGGTGGCCGGCCAGGTCGCCCGCCACCACGCCGGTCTCCGGGCAGGCGGCCGCCACCAGGCCGTGCACGTGGGCTGCTGCGGCTGCCGCCTCCAGGGGTGCCGCCCCTCGTGCGAGGAAGGCCCCCAGGATTCCGGCCAGCACGTCCCCCGACCCGGCGGTGGCAAGGCGCTGGTCCCCCGAGGTGACCAGCAGGGCGGCCCCCTCAGGCGAGGACACCACGGTCGTGGGTCCCTTCAACAGGACGGTGGCCCCGGTGGCCGCGGCCAGGCCCCTGGCCACCCCGAGGCGGTCGGGTCCGGGCCGATGGCCGGCCAGGGTTTCGAACTCGCCGTCGTGGGGTGTCAGCACCAATGGCGCCGGCCGGTCGACGGCCTCCAGGATCCCAGCGGCTGCGGTCAGGCCGTCGCCGTCCAGCACCGTCGGAACGGTGGATGCGCCAACGAGGCGCCTCACCCCGGCGGCAGTCTCCGCGGCCCTCCCCAGGCCGGGTCCCAGCACCAGCGAGGCGAAGCGATCCAGGTCGCCCCCGACCTGTGACAGGTCAGCGTCCACCGGGTGGCCGACCACCTCCACCGGCGGGGTCTGACCGCCACCGCCCGGCACGGACAACCGCACGTATCCGGCTCCCGCCCGCTGGGCCGCCGCGGCCGCCAGGTTGGCTGCCCCTTCCATGCCGGGGGATCCGGCCACCACCCAGCAGGCGCTCTGCCACTTGTGGGCCTCCGACGGCCTCTGCGGGACCATGCCGGGGATGTCGGAATCGGTGACGAGGTGGGCGTCGGCTGGGGAGGGGTCCAGCCCGATGTCGGCCACCTCTACCCTTCCGGCAAGGCGTGGCCCCTCGCCGAGCAGGAGGCCCGGCTTGATGGCGGCGAACGTGACGGTCCGGACGGCCCTCAGCGGACGCCCCTGCACCTGGCCGGTCAGCCCGTCCAGGCCTGACGGCAGGTCCACGGCCAGCACCGGCGCCGAGGTGGTGGGGGCCTCGAAGGGACGCCTCAGCCCGGTACCGAAGGCGGCGTCCACGACCAGGTCCGCCGGTGGCAGCTCGTCGGGGGCGTCGGCCACTTCCAGCACCGTGGTCCGGACACCCCTCCTCCGGAGGCGTTCCGCCGCCACCCTCCCGTCGGCGCCGTTGGACCCCGGTCCGGCGAGGACGACCACGCGCCTGCCGTAGGTGCCACCCAGCTCGTCGATGGCCGCCCGGGCCACCGCTGCACCCGCCCGGTCCACGAGCACCTCGACCGGATCCTCCGCCGCGGCATCCACCTCGGCCATCCGGGCCGGGGTGACAACCGGTATCACCGCGTCACCTGCCCCTCATGCCGGGGCACCTCAGAGCGCCACCACGGTCGCCATGGCCACGTGGTCCGTGTGGCTCAGGGTCACCAGCCACCCCTGGACGCCGGCCCGGTCCGCCGCCTCGGCGGCTCCACCGTGCAGGAGCAGGCCCGGCCTCCCCGACTCGGCCCGCACGACCTCGATGTCGTAGAGGGCCGCGCCGCCGAGGCCCAGGCCCAGGGACTTCAGCACGGCCTCCTTGGCCGCGAAGCGCACCGCGTAGCGCTCGGCCGGATCGCGGCGCCGGTCGGCGTAGGCCCGCTCAGCCGGCCTGAAGAGCCGGCCCCGCAGGCCCGGCGTGCGCTGGAGGGAGCGCCGGAACCTGTCGACGTCGACCAGGTCGGTGCCGATGCCGATCACGTCGCCCAGCCCGTCACGACGTTCCGTCCCCCCTCAGGCGATCGGCGATTCCGGCCACCGGGTCGACCAGCAGGTCCTCGACCGGCAGGTCGGCCAGGAGGTCGTCGCGCAGCCGGGGCTCGGTCTCACAGACGGCGTCCCGTATCTCGCCGTAGCGGTTGCGGTAGCCCTGCAGCACACCCCTCAGGTCGTCGGCCGGCAGGCGGTCCCGGAGGACCACGTGGAGGAGCGTCAGGCCCGTTGTCTGGCGATCCTTCACCTCTGGAACCAGCACGATGGTCCGGCCGTCGCGGGCACCACGCGTGACCAGCACCTCGCGGGCGACCGCCACGGCGTGCTTGGTTCCCCGGAGGGCCGGATCCCGCTCGGCCCTCGAGGCGATGCCGGTGGAGATACCTCCCCGGTCGACGATCGCGGCGGTCGGAGAGGCCCCCTCCAGCCCGTCCACCCTGTAGCGCGTGAAGCCGACGACTTCGGCCACCGCCGGATCCAGGTCGGCCAGCAGGCGCAGGCACCTGTAGCTGAGGGAGTCACGCGGGGCACCGGCCGCCAGGACCTCCCCCACGAGGCCTGCGGCCATGAGGGTCTCGTCCGACCTGGAGATGCCCACCGTCACCGTCTTGGCCTGGTGCTTGATGGCGTCTATCGGGCGCGTCAGCTCCTCGATCGCCTGCGAGAGGGAGGAGGCCAGGTCGTCCAGCACGAGGGCCGGGGTGCCTACGGGTCCGAACTCCAACTGGTAGGACTCGAGGGGCACGTCCCCCAGGGCGTACCTGAACTGGGCCGCCAGGCGTGCCGCCGTGGACGCCTCCAGGTGGCCGTTCAGGCGCCCCGAGCGGAGCTCCTCGAAGAACCGGGTTGCCGGGCGGCGCAGCTCCGACCTGAGGCCCTCGAGGGGGTCGGCCGACGGACCGGCCGCCGCCAGCTGCTCTATGGCCGCGTGGGCCTCGCGCAGGGGCGCGGCCTGGGCGTCGATCGAGCGGGCCGCCTCGTACCCGAAGAGGTGGCCGACCATCGTGGACAGGATGAACGCCAGGCGGGGGTGCACGGTCGGCACCTGGACCACGTCGAGGGCGTCGGCGAACCTGCCCGCTGAGGGGTCGGCGTCCGTCACGACCACGGGAGCTGCCCGGTGGGCCCGGTAGATGGCGACCTCCTTGGCCACGTCGTCGGCCGTGGACCCCGTGACTCCCGTGGCGCAGACCAGAACCAGGGGTTCCGCCGAGAGGTCGATGTGCTTCTTGTCCTCGGTGGCGTCGGCGGAGATGGACTTGTAGCAGAGCTCCGAGAGCTTGATCCTGACCTCACGGGCCGCCGTCAGGTTGGCTCCCGTGCCGACGACGGCCCAGTGGCGACGGCCCGGTGCGTACCTGTCGGCCACCTCGGCCACCTGCTCCCGCCTGCCGAGGACCTCCGCCATGGCCTCGGGGAGGGCATCCAGCGCCTTGAGGACCTCCTCGCGGTCAGCCGAAGCGGGCAGGCCGGCCGCATCGGCCAGGGCTGCTGCCAGCAGGAAGCCGGCCACGACCTGGGCGTAGAAGGCCTTCGTGGAGGCCACGCTCATCTCCACGTCCCGGCCGTCTGAGGTGTAGAGCACCCCGTCGGCCCGGTCGGTCAGGTCACTGTTTCGGCGGTTGACGATCGCCAGCACCCGGGCGCCGCGCGACCTGACCAGGTCCACGGTCCGGTTCGTGTCGGTCGTGGTGCCCGACTGGCTGATCGCCACGACCAGCGTGTCGGACATGTCCGGGCGGAGGCCCGATGCCGAGAACTCGGTGGCCGGAAGGGCCTCTGCGACCAGGTCTGAACCCTCCAACTCGTGGGAGATCGCCGCGGCCACGGCCTCGCCAGCCACCGCGGCCGTCCCCTGTCCGATGACGGTCACCCTCGAGATGCGACCCGACTCCAGGTCGGCGAGCAGGCCCTGTCCCAGCGCCCGCTCGCCGAGCTCCACCCTCGGCGAGCCTTCGACACCGACGAGACGGCCCCTGAGCGTCGAGCGGACCGACGAGGGCGACTCGCCGATCTCCTTCAAGAGATAGTGGGGGTGGTCGCCGCGGTCTATGTCGCGGGTGGTGATTCCGGCCGGGACGAACTCGTCGTCGGAGACCGGCAACTGCCTGCCGTCGTAGGAGCGCCTGTGTATGCCGGCCGGGTCGCCGGCCCTGGAGCCGTCCAGCTCGACCACCTGCCCCTGCCCGGCGTTGGTTCCGGCCTCGCCACCCTCCATCCGGAGGTAGCTGCCGGTCAACTCGACCACGCCGTAGGGCTCGCTGGCCACCACGTAGGCGTCCTCGCCCACCCCTATGTAGAGGGCCTGGCCGCTGCCGCGCAGGGCCAGCCAGAGACGGTCGGGGTCGTCGCCCATGAAGGCGGCCACGGCCACCGACCCCTCGAACACGCTCACGGTCCGCCTGAACGCCTCGGCCGGCTCCTGGCCCGCCGCCAGGTGTGCGGAGCACAGGGCGGGCACGACCTTGGCGTCGGTCGTGACCTCGTCGGCTATCGACAACCCCTCGGTGGCGACCAGGTCGGCGTGGTTGTCGACGTCGCCGTTCTGTACGGCCGTGACCAGCGGCGCCTCGATCCCGTCGGCCCTGGTCGCGTCGAGGGGGTGCGCGTTGGCCTCCGAGATGATCCCCACGCTGGCCCACCTGGTATGTCCCAGGACGGCTCCCCTGACGTCCGGCCCTGCCAGGCACGAGGCCAGCAGCCGGTCCGAGGCCAGCGCGGCGCGCAGGGCGGCGGTGTTGTCGCCCAGCTCGCCTATTTCGGCGGCCGCCTTCACCACGAAGAGCAGGCCGCCGCCGGCCAGGCGCCGCACGGCCCCGCTACGCAGCAGCAGGTCGGCGGTTCGGCCCGTCGGAACCTGGCCCCCGTCCTGGCCCCCGTCCCCGAGGCCGTGGTCCCAGACGGCCACCTGCAGGCCCGCCGAGTCGCGCCCCCTCACCTCGAGGCGGTCGATTGCGGACAGGGCCTGGTGTACCGAGAGCAGCACCCCACGGCCGGCGTCGCTCGGGGGCTGTGCCGTCGACGCCAGCGACGCCACCCCTGAGGCCGAACCCAGGCGGTCCTTGTGCAGCGACCATGCCGCGTCGCGGAGCCTGACCAGGGCTGCGTTGGCCGCCTCCAGGTCGCCCGGGCCGGCCGGCTCCGCCCCTGCCAGCCTTCCGGCCAGGCCAGCCAGCAGCTCCTCCAGGCCGGCGACCAGGGCTCCGTCGCGCTGGAGGGACAGCAGGCCGGCCGATCCGGCAAGGAGGCGGTCGGCCTCCTCCAGGCGGGCGGCCGCCGCCTCCAGGACCGCCGTGCCGCCGGCGGGTTGGTCCAACAGCTCCAGCGCCCGGCCCACGGGGCCCAGTACCTGTTCGGCGGTGGGAACCGACCGCTCGGATGGCCGCCTCAGGACAGCGATGATGCCGCACATGCCCCTCTTGGCTCCCTCCTGGCGCCGTTCCGATCCTGGACCTGCGGACATGCCCGCGAGGGCCTGCCCGGACGTGCCACCCGGTCCGGGTGGCCGACGGCCAATTCTAGGGCGATCCCCCGGGCCGATCCGGTCGGGGCCCGCCGCAGCCCTACCGGGACGATCCGCCGTCGTGGCGGGTGACGGCCTCACACAACCGCTTGGCCACAGCCGAGGCCACCTCCCCGTCGAGGGCCTCGACCATGACCCTGACCACGGGTTCGGTGCCCGAGGGCCTGACCAGGACCCGGCCGAGGTCGCCGAGCTCGGCCGAGGCCTGCTCCACCTCGGCCGCCATGGCCCCCACGACCTGGCTCCCGTCCCCCGCCACCGGCACGCTGTGGAGGACCTGTGGCGAGGCGGTGACAAGTTCGGCGGCCATCTGGCCCAGGGGCATTCCGGCCCGGCGGGCGGCGTCGAGGGCCTGGATACCGGTCAGGAGGCCGTCGCCGGTCGTCGCCAGGTCCGTGAACACGAGGTGGCCCGACTGCTCGCCGCCGAGCACCCATCCGCCCGACTCCAGGGCCTCCAGCACGTGCCTGTCCCCGACCTGGGTCTCGTGGACCCGGATGCCCCTCTCGGCCAGGCCGCGCCGCAACCCCAGGTTTGCCATGACGGTCACGACGACCGTGGAGTCCGGCAGACCGCCCCTCCCGAACCGGTCGACTGCGCAGACGGCCAGCAGGTGGTCCCCGTCCAGCAACGACCCGTCCGCTGCCACGGCCACGACACGGTCACCGTCGCCGTCAAGGGCCAGGCCCGCGTCGGCCCCAGACGAGACCACGGCCTCGCGCAGGTCGTCGGGCCTGGTCGACCCGCAGCCGTGGTTGATGTTCCTTCCGTCGGGAGCGTCGTGTATGGACACCACCTCGGCACCCAGGCCCTCCAGCACCCCGCGGGCCAGGCCCGAGGCTGCTCCGTTGGCGCAGTCGACGACCAGCCTCAGCCCACCGAGGGCCCCGGGGGCGACCGACCCCGACACCGCCCGGGCCCAGCGCCCGTCCGGCCTGTCGGCCAGCGGGGCCGACACGGCCTCCAGGTGGGGCCGGCCGGCCCAGGCCAGCTGTATCTGCCCCTGGGCGTCGTCGGAGAGCTTGCGGCCGCCGGCAGCGAAGAGCTTGACCCCGTTGTCCCACCACGGGTTGTGGGAGGCCGACACCATCGCCCCCGCGATCCCGTCGAGGGCCGCCACACAGGCCACGGCCGGAGTTGGAACCACCCCCAGCGAGACCACCTCGACCCCCTCACCGGCCAGGCCGTGGGCCAGGGCGGCAGCAAGGGACGGTCCGGACTCCCTGGTGTCGCGACCCACGACGACGCGGTCCGATCCCAGCAGGCCCGCTGCGGCCCGGCCGAGCGCGCAGACCGCCTGCTCGTCCAGGTCGGTGCCGACGCGCCCCCTGACACCGTCGGTGCCGAAGCGCAGGTCCATGGTCGAAGGCTACGGGTGCGGCGTCGGCCGCCGCCCACGGGTGCTCAGCGCTTGCTGTACTGGGGAGCCTTGCGGGCCTTCTTGAGCCCGTACTTCTTGGACTCCTTCTTGCGGTCGTCCCGCGTCAGCAGGCCGGCCTGCTTCAGCGCCGGACGCCGCTCGCCCTCGAGGGCCTCAAGCGCCCGTGCGATGCCCAGGCGCAGCGCCCCGGCCTGCCCGCTCACGCCGCCACCGTGGAGGGTGGCGTCGATGTCGTAGGCGCCCTCGGTGGCGGTGACCCGGAGCGGCTCCATGAACACGAGGCGGTGGCTCTCGGACGGGAAGTACTCGACGGCGGGGCGACCGTTGACCGTGACGGTGCCCGACCCCGGGCGCAACCGGACGCGGGCCACGGACTGCTTGCGGCGGCCCGTGGTCTGGATGAGGGGGTTGGACATGGGTTCTCCCTGGGTCAGGCCGTGCGTGCCCTGGTGTGCTCCAGGGCCAGCGGCTGCGGCCGCTGGGCCGCGTGCGGGTGGTCGGGGCCGCTGTATACCTTCAGCTTGGTGAGCATCTGGCGGCCCAGCCGGTTGCGGGGCAACATTCCCTTGATGGTCCGGCGCAGCGCCTCCTCAGGCCTGTCGGCCAGGAACTGGCCGTAGGCCCGGGTGCGGAGGCCGCCCGGGTAGCCGGAGTGGTCGTACACGTTCTTGTCGGTGCGCTTTGCGCCCGTGAGGACGACCTTCGAGGCGTTCACGATCACCACGTGGTCGCCCGTGTCGACATGGGGCGTGAAGGTGGGCTTGTGCTTGCCGCGCAGCACCGAGGCCACCTCGGAGGCCAGGCGGCCCAGCACCAGGCCGTCGGCGTCGACGAGGTGCCATGCACGCTGGATGTCGCCCGCCTTGGGGGTGTAGGTGGACACGGATGTTCCTCTCGATCCTGGTTGTCGCAGGGAGGGAGGCGCCGGGAGGGGCCCGGATCGCCACACGAACCGGGGGTCAAGGCTATGCCCGCCTCCCCAGCCCGGCAACCCTTCCGCTGGGCCTCAGCCGGACTCCGGGTAGGCCACCTGCCAGAGGACCAGGCCGTGTGGCGGCGCCGGCTCCCCGGCGGCGTGCCTGTCCCGTGCGGCCAGGACCGCCGGGACTGCGGAGGCCTGCATCCGCCCCCTGCCGACCGCCACGAGGGTGCCCACGACCGAGCGCACCATCTGATGGCAGAACGCGGAGGCGCCCACCTCGAAGACCAGTAGGCCCTCGCCGTCGGGGCCCTCCCACACGGCAGAGTCGACCCTGCGCACCAGGCTGGCCGGCTGGCCGCCGCTGGGTCTGCGGCAGAACGAGGTGAAGTCGTGTTCGCCCAGGAATGCGCTGGCCGCCACGGCCATTTCGGGAACGTCCAGGGGGTCGGGCACGTGCCAGGAGACGGGGGCCAGGAACGGGTCGGGGTCGACCCGGTTGAGTATCCGGTACCGGTAGGTGCGGCCGACCGCGCTGAACCGGGCGTCGAACCCGGCGTCAACAGGCTCCGGGTCGTACATGGCCACCGCCGGCCCGCACTGCCGGTTCACCGAGCGCTGCATGCCTGCCAGGTCCACCCCGTCCGGCAGGTCGAAGCTGACCACCTGGCCCACGGCGTGTACGCCGCGGTCGGTCCGCCCGGCGCAGGTGACGGTCACCTGGCTTCCGGCGTACCTGGACAGGGCGGCGTTCAGGTCGCCGGCCACGGTCCTGACGCCCTCGTTCTGGGCGAAGCCGTGGAAGGGGGCCCCGTCGTAGGCGACCCTCGCCCTGATCCTCATCGCCGGCAGCCTGTCCGCGCCGGGACCGGGCTCAGACCAGTTCGATCCTGGCCATCGGCGCGTTGTCGCCGTGGCGGGGTCCCACCTTCAGGATCCGGGTGTAGCCGCCGGGTCGGTCCGCGTAGCGCGGTCCGATCTCCTCGAAGAGCTTGGCCGCCATCTCCTTGTCCCTCAGGAACGAGACCACCTGGCGGTGGTTGTGCAGGCCGCCCTTGCGAGCCTTGGTGATGACCTTCTCGGCGATGGGCCTCACGGCCTTGGCCTTGGCCTCGGTGGTCGTGATGGCCTCGGCGGCGATCAGGGAGGCAACCAGGTTGGCCATCATGGACTTCTGGTGGGCGGAACTGCCGCCGAACCGGCGGCCCTTCCTGGGGGTGGCTGGCACGGTCTCAGTCCCTCGTCCGGAGCGACAGGCCGCGCTCGTCCAGCTTCTCGATCACCTCGTCGAGGGACTTCTGGCCGAAGTTGGTCACGGCTAGCAGGTCGTCCTCGGTCTTCTCGAGCAGCTGGCCGATGGTGTCGACCTGGGCCCTCTTGAGGCAGTTGCGGGGACGCTCGGAGAGGTCCAGGTCCTCGATCGGAAGTCCCATGTCGGGGGAGCCGACCGTCGCCGACTCGGCCTCGCCCAGTTCCAGGCCCTGGGGCTCGTCGCTCATCTCCTCGACCAGCTGGACGAGGGAGCGCAGGGTGGCGCCGGCCGAGGCCAGGGCCTCCCTCGGAGAGATTGTTCCGTCGGTCTCGATGTCGAGGACCAGCCGGTCGTAGTCGTTGGACTGCTCGACGCGGGTCGGGGACACCTCGAAGGCGACCCTGCGCACCGGCGAGAAGAGGGCGTCCACCGGGATGACGCCGATGACGGCCTCGCCCACCGTGCTGTCGGAGGGCAGGAAGCCCCTGCCGCGTTCGATGGACACCTCGAACGCCAGGCGACCCTTGGAGTTGACCGTGGCGAGGTGCAGGCCGGGGTTCATGACCTCGACCTCGTCGTTGGTCTGCAGCGCCTCCGCGGTCACGTCGGCCGGACCCCTGACGTCCACCCGGAGGGTGACCGGCTCGTCGCTGTGGCACCTGATCTCCAGGTCCTTCAGGTTCAAGACGATGTCGGTGATGTCCTCGACCACCCCGTCGATGGTCCCGAACTCGTGCAGGGCGTCGTCGAAGCGGACCTGTGTGACGGCCGCCCCGGGGACGGACGACAGCAGGGTGCGTCGTAGTGAGTTGCCCAGGGTGTGGCCGAAGCCCGGCTCCAACGGGCCCACGGCGAACTGCTGCCGGTTGCCCTCCACCTCTGATTCGACCTCGACGGTCGGACGCTGAATCACCAGCATGGTCATCTACCTCTTCGCTTGGCTTCTCGCTGCCTGTGGCTGCGCTCTTGCTATCGGGCCCCGGAGAGGGCCCAGTTCGTGTGTTCGTGTTGGTCGGGGTCCCGCCGGGCCGACCCGTGGGGTTACTTGCTGTAGAGCTCGACGACGAGCTGTTCCCTCAGCGGGACGTCGATCTGCTCCCGCACCGGCAACTCGCGGACCGTCACCTCGTGGCCTCCGTCGGCCACGTCCAGCCAGGCCGGCGCCTGCCGGTCCAGCACGTCGATGTTCCACTGCACCACGACCATGTTGCGGGCCTTGGACCGCAGGGTCACCACCTGGCCCTTCTTGAGCCTGTAGCTGGGTATGTCCACCCGGCGGCCGTCGACGTCGACGTGGCCGTGGTTGACCAGCTGCCGGGCCTGCGGCCGCGTGGCCGCCATGCCGGCGCGGTAGACGACGTTGTCGAGGCGCAGTTCGAGGAAGCGCAGCAGGTTGTCGCCGGTCACGCCGTCGCGGCGGCTGGCCTCCTCGTAGAGGCGCCTGAACTGGCGCTCGGAGAGGCCGTAGGAGAACCGTGCCTTCTGCTTCTCCTGGAGCTGCGTCAGGTACTCGGACGGGTTGCCGCGCCGCCTGGTGCGACCATGCTCGCCGGGCGGGTAGGGCCTCTTGTCGAGCGCCACTGTCTCGCCCTTGGTGCCGAAGATGTTCGTGCCCAGGCGACGCGAGATACGCGCCCTGGGTCCCGTGTATCGCGACATCAGACCCTCCGCCGCTTCGGTGGCCGGCAGCCGTTGTGTGGGATTGGGGTCACGTCCTTGATGCCGGTCACCTCGATGCCCGTGTTCTGGATGGTGCGTATGGCCGTCTCCCGGCCGGAGCCCGGCCCCCTGACGACCACGTCCACCTTGCGCACGCCGTGCTCCATGGCCTGGCGGGCGCACTGCTCGGCCGCCATCTGGGCCGCGAACGGCGTCGACTTGCGCGAGCCCTTGAAGCCCACGTTGCCGGCCGTCGCCCAGGCCAGGGTGTTGCCGGCCTGGTCGGTGATCGTGATGATCGTGTTGTTGAAGGAGCTCTTGATGTGCGCCACGCCGTGGGGCACGTTCTTGCGCTCCTTCCTGCGGGGACGACGGCCCCCAGCTGCGGGCTTCGCCATTACTTGACCGCCTGCTTCTTGTTGGCCACCGTCTTGCGCGGGCCCTTGCGGGTCCTGGCATTCGTGTGGGTCCGCTGGCCCCTGACGGGGAGGCCCCTGCGGTGGCGCAGCCCCTGGTAGCAGCCGATGTCCATCTTCCGCTTGATGTTCTGGGAGACCTCCCGCCTCAGGTCGCCCTCCACCTTGAGCTGCTGGTCGACGAACGTCCTGATGTGGGTGACCTCGTCGTCGGTGAGGTCCCTGACCCGGGTGGCGGGGTTGACGCCGGCGGCCTCGCAGACGTTGCCCGCCGTGGTCCGGCCGATGCCATGCACATAGGTGAGCGCCACTAGCACCCGCTTCTCCCTGGGTATGTCGATCCCGGCGATTCGTGCCATCTCCTGCCTCCCTGGCCCTCGTGCCTAGCCCTGGCGCTGCTTGTGGCGCGGGTTGCTGCAGATCACCTGCACGCGGCCATGGCGCCGGATCACCCGGCACTTCTCGCACATTCGCTTTACGCTGGCTCGGACCTTCATCTTCGTACCGTCTACCTGTCGTGTCTTCCTGTCACGTCCACCTGTGCCGTATCGGCTGCCCGCCGTGGCTACTTGTACCTGCTACTTGTACCTGTAGGTGATGCGGCCCCGCTGCAGGTCGTAGGGGGTCAACTCCACCTGGACGCGGTCACCCGGGAGTATCCGGATGTAGTGCATCCGCATCTTGCCGGAGATGTGGGCCAACACGTTGTGGCCGTTCTCCAACTCCACGCGGAACATGGCGTTGGGCAGGGGCTCCAGCACCGTGCCCTCCATGACGATCGCGTCTTCCTTTGACTTAGGCAGGATCCTGCTCCCGGTTCCTCTGGTCGTCTGTCTCTGGTGTCACTGGGTTGGCCGTGGCCCCCGACGGAACGCCCGGGGCGTGCCGTCCGGAGTTGCGCAGCAGCATGCGCGGCGCGGGGAGGAACCCGGCCGAGGCCGGTCGTCAACGCTATCGCAGGCCCCCAACGGGTCCAACCCGACGCAGGTCACGACAGCACCCCGTCGACCACCTTGCAGAGCCGCCCGAACACCTCGTCCTCGGTCCCGAGGCCGTCCACCACGGTGAGCAGGCCGCGTGCCTCGAACCACTCCAGGAGGGGGGCTGTCTCCGACTCGTAGAGCGCCAGGCGCCGCCTGATGGCCTCCTCGGTGTCGTCCACCCTGCCCCGGGCCAGCATCCTCTCGACCACGACCTCCACGGGGACGTCCAGGCTGAGCGCGGCGTCGAGGGACGCTCCCGAGCCGTCCAGCAGTTGCTCGAGGGCCTCGGCCTGCACCGGTGTCCGGGGGAAGCCGTCCAGGATCACGCCGTGCTCCACGACGTCGGGCATTGCCAGCCTCTCGGCCACTATCCCGTTGATCACATCGTCGGGGACCAGGTCTCCAGCATCCATGAGTGCGGCCGCCCTCCGGCCCAACTCTGTCCCGGCCTCCACCGCGGCCCTGAGCATCTCGCCCGTGGAGACGTGGACAGCTCCGTACGCCTCGACCAGGAGCGCGCACTGGGTGCCCTTGCCGGAGCCCTGGCGTCCCAGGATGACGAGGCGCACTGCAGCCACAGGTGTGCCCGGCGGCTACTTGAGGAAGCCCTCGTAGTTGCGCATCGTCAACTGCGAGTCCACCTGCTTCATCGTCTCGAGGGAGACCCCGGCGGCGATCAGGATGGAGATGCCCACGAAGCCGAAGCCGGCGGCCCCTGCCCCGGATGAGCCGCCTACGCCGGACCTGGTGTCGAGGAAGACGTTGATGAGGATCGACGGGACGAGCGCGACCGCTGCCAGGAAGAGCGCCCCCGGGAGCGTGATGCGGGAGAGGATCTTGGCCAGGTAGCGCTCGGTCTGGTAGCCGGGCCTGATTCCCGGCACGAACCCGCCCTGCTTGCGGATGGTGTCGGCCTGCTTCACGGGGTCGAAGGTGATCGCCGTGTAGAAGTAGGCGAACCCGATGACGAGCAGCCCCGTGATGGCGAAGTAGAAGACGTTGTCGGGCTGCGCCAGGTTGTCGTCGATCCAGCCGCGGAAGCCGTCCCACGGGAGGGCGGCCGCCAGCAGCACCGGCAGGTACAGGACCGACGAGGCGAAGATGATCGGTATCACGCCCGACTGGTTCACCTTCAGCGGGATGTAGGTGTTCTGGCCCCCGTACATGCGGCGACCGACCACCCGCTTGGCGAACTGCACCGGGATCCGGCGCTGGCCCTGCTCCACGAACACGATGGCCGCCACCAGCGCCACCAGAACCACGAGGACTATGGCCAGCGCAACGGGTCCGTTCTCGGCGTGGATCAGCGAGCCCTGTGCAGGGAATGCGCTCACGATCGAGATCATGATCAGCAGGGACATGCCGTTGCCGATCCCCTTCTGGGTGATCAGCTCACCCATCCACATGAGGAGGGCCGTGCCGGCGGTGAGGGTCAGGACCACCACGCTCACCGTTCCGATGTGGAAGTTGGGCAGCAGGTTGGCCCCCGACGAACCGCTGATCGAGTTGCCGCCGCTGTTGAACAGGAAGGCGAAGCTGGTCGACTGGATGACCGCGATTGCGACGGTCAGGTAGCGGGTCCACTGAGTGATCTTGCGTTGCCCGACCGCACCCTGCTGCTGCCACTGCTCAATCTTGGGCACGACCACCCCAAGGACCTGCATGATGATCGAAGCCGTGATGTAGGGCATCACGCCCAGGGCGAACACGGCGAAGGTGGTGAGCGCCCCGCCAGAGAACAACTGCAGGAAGGCCAGCACGCCTCCCTGGTTGGCCCGGTCGCGCAGCAACTGGACCTGCTCCACGTCGATCCCGGGGGCGGGCATGAAGGCGCCCACCCTGTAGAGCAGGATCATGAGCAGGGTGAATAGGATCCGCTTACGCAGGTCCGCCACCCTGAACATGTTCAGCATGCTGGCGATCACGTTTGCTCCAGGTGTCGGTGGTGGGTTCCGGGGCTTGCTCTGTCGGTCAGCGGTTCATCAGGGCGTTGCCGCTGGCGGGTGGCCTGACGGCGAACGGCAGGGGCAGCTTCTGGACGGTTCCCCCGGCGGCCACGATCGCCGCCTCGGCTGACCCCGAGAAGGCGTGGGCGCTGACGGTCACGGCCCTCGTGATCTGGCCGCGGCCGAGCACCTTCACGAGGGAGTGCTTGCCTACCAGGCCCTTGGACAACAGCGTCTCGGGGCTCACCTCGGTCAGGCCCGACTCCTCGATGGTGTCCAGGTTGATCGCCTGGTACTCCACCCTGAAGGGGTTCTTGAAGCCCCGCAGCTTGGGAACCCGCTGGTTGAGGGGCATCTGGCCGCCCTCGAAACCTGGCCGCACTGTGTTGCGGGCGCGCTGGCCCTTCATGCCGCGGCCTGCGGTCTTGCCGCCCTTGCCACCGATGCCCCTGGCCACGCGCTTGCCCCGCCTGCGGGAGCCCGGTGCGGGTGTCAGGTCATGGACCTTCATGTCATCCGTCCTCCTGTGATCCCGGTGGTTCCGCCCACTCCTCGACCTTCACCAGGTGTGGAACCCGGGCGATCATCCCCCTGATCTCGGCGCGGTCGGGCAGCACGTTGCTGCGGCCGATGCGGCCGAGGCCCAGGGCACGCAGGGTTCCCCGCTGCTTCGGCTTGGTGCCGATGCCCGACCTGACCTGGGTCACCTTCAGGCTCCCCTCCGAGCCTGCGCTCATGCCGGGACCTCCTCGTCGGCCGTCTCGCCGTCACCAGCGGGACCGGTGATGCCGGCCTCGGTGCGGCGGTAGGCGGTCAGGAGGGCGGCGGGCACGAACTCCTCGGGATCCAGGCCCCGCAGCCGCGCCACCTCGTCCGGCCGGCGCAGCGACTGCAGCCCGGCGATGGTGGCCCTGGCCACATTGATGTGGTTGGAGGACCCCATCGACTTGCAGAGCACGTCGTGGATGCCGGCCTCCTCCAGGATCGCCCGTGCCGCACCGCCTGCGATGACCCCTGTACCGGGGGCGGCTGGTTGCAGCAGCACCCGGCCGCCTCCCATGACCCCGACTGTCGGATGGATGATCGTGGAGCCCGCCAGGGCCACGCTGAACAGGTTCCGCTTGGCCTCCTCGGTGCCCTTCTGGATGGCGAGGGGCACCTCCTTGGCCTTGCCGTAGCCCAGGCCAACGCGACCGGCTCCGTCGCCGACCACCACGAGGGCGGTGAACGAGAAGCGCCGACCACCCTTGACCACCTTCGCCACCCTGTTGATGTGGATGACCCGGGACTCCCGGAGGGGCGACTCCTCTGCCTTCTGCCTCTGCTGTGCCACTAGAACTCCAGTCCTGCCTCGCGGGCGGCGTCGGCCAGCGCCGCCACCCGTCCGTGGTACCGATAGCCGCCGCGGTCGAACACCACTGCCTCGACCCCTGCCGAGCGGGCCCTGTCTGCCACCGTCCGGCCCACCTCGGCCGCCGCAGCAAGGCCGCTGGCTCCGTCGGCAACCCCGGCCTGCTGGGTCGAGGCCGAGGCCAGGGTCCGGCCCTCGCCGTCGTCGACGACCTGCGCCGATATGTGCCTGCTGGAGCGGAACACCACAAGGCGCGGACGCGCTGCAGTGCCCCGCACTGTCTTGCGCACCCTGCGGTGGCGGCGAATGCGCCCCGAACGTCGATCCGTCGTGCTCACTTCGCCGCCTTCCCGGCCTTGCGGGCCACGTACTCTCCCAGGTAGCGGATCCCCTTGCCCTTGTAGGGCTCGGGCTTGCGGTAGGAGCGGATATCGGCGGCCACCTGGCCCACCGCCTGCTTGTCGATCCCTGAGACGATGATCCTCGTCGGCTCGGGAACCTCGAAGGTGACCCCGGACGGGGCCTTCACGTTCACCGGGTGGCTGAACCCCAGTTGCAGTTCCAGGGCGTCGTCGCCCTTGGCCACGGCGCGGTAGCCGACCCCGACTATCTGGAGCTCCCTGCTGAAGCCCTCGGACACGCCCACGACCATGTTGTTGACCAGCGACCGGGCCAGCCCGTGGAGGGCCCGGTTCCGGCGCTCGTCGTCGGGGCGCTCCACCACGAGGGTGTCGCCGTCCTGGCGCACGCTGATGTCGCCGGGGACCTCCATGTCGATGGTGCCCCTTGGTCCGGTCACCTCCACCCGCTGGCCTTCGAGGGTCACCTCGACTCCGGCCGGAACTGGGATCGGCGCCTTGCCGACTCGTGACATGGGACGCCTCCCTACCAGACGTAGCAGAGGACCTCGCCGCCCATGTGGCGGCGACGTGCCTCCCTGTCGCTCATGAGGCCCTTGCTGGTGCTGATCACGGCCACGCCGAGGCCTCCCAGCACCCGCGGGATCCTGCCCGAGTTGGCGTAGACGCGCAGGCCGGGCTTAGAGACCCGCTGCACGCCGCTGATCACGCGCTCCCGCTCCGGGGAGTACTTCATCTGGATCGTCAGCACCTTGCCGGGACCGGCCGTGGCATCGGCCACCGCGTAGTCGGCTATGTAGCCCTCGGCCTTCAGCACGTCGGCCAGGGCGACCTTCTGCTTGGAGGACGGCATCGCCAGCCCGTCGTGCATCGCCTGGTTGGCGTTGCGGATCCGGGTCAGCATGTCCGCCACGGGATCTGTCATCGTCATCTCAGACCACCCCTCACCAGCTGGCCTTCGTCAGGCCCGGGATCTCGCCGGCGTGGGCCATCGACCTCAGGCAGACCCTGCAGAGGTTGAACGCCCGGTAGACCGAGCGCGGACGCCCACAGCGCCGGCAGCGCGTGTAGGCGCGCACCTTGAACTTGGGTGTCTTCTGCTGCTTGTTGACCAGTGCCTTCTTGGCCACTACTGCCCCTCCTTGCGGAACGGAAAGCCGAATGCTCCAAGGAGCGCCATGCCCCCGGCATCGTCGGTAGCGGACGTCACGATCGTGATGTCCATTCCCCTGGTGCGGTCGACCTTGTCGTAGTCGATCTCAGGGAAGATCAGCTGCTCGGTCACGCCGAACGTGTAGTTGCCGTGTCCGTCGAAGGCCTTCGGGCTGAGCCCGCGGAAGTCGCGGATACGGGGGATCGCCAGGCTGATGAGGCGGTCCAGGAACTCGTACATGCGGTCGCCGCGCAGGGTCACCTTGGCGCCGATGGCCTGGCCCTCGCGGAGCCTGAAGTTGGAGACGGACTTCTTGGCCCTCGTCACCATGGGCTTCTGCCCGGTGATCGCCTCCAGGTCGGCCAGGGCGCCGTCCAGCAGCTTGGCCTGCTGGGCGGCGTCGCCGACGCCCATGTTCACGACGATCTTCTCCAGCCTGGGCACCTGCATGACGTTGGAGAGGCCCAGTTCCTGGCGGAGGGCCGCCTGGACGTCGTCCCGGTAGAGGTTGTGCAGGCGCACGGGAACGGTTGCGGTCTCAGCCATCGAGGTCCACCCCCGTCCTCTTGCAGATGCGCACCTTGGTGCCGTCGGCGTCGAACCGGTAGCCCACCCTCGTGGGCCGTCCGTCGGAGGGGCTGATCACGGCCACGTCGGACACGTGGATCGGCATGGCCTTGTCGATGATGCCGCCCTGCATGGTGGCGCTGGTCGGCTTCTGGTGCCGCTTGGCCATGTTCACGCCCTCGATGATGACCTTGTCCTCGGACGGCAGGGCCCTCGTCACCTCGCCCTCGCGGCCCTTGTCCTTGCCGGCCAGCACCCGAACGGTGTCGCCCTTCCTGATCTTCATCTCAGAGCACCTCCGGGGCCAGGGAGACGATCCGCATGAACTTCCGCTCCCGGAGCTCACGGCCTACCGGGCCGAAGATGCGCGTACCGCTGGGCTGGTCCTGGTCGTTGATCAGCACGGCGGCGTTCTCGTCGAACCTGATGTATGAGCCGTCGGGCCGGCGGCGCTCCTTCTTGGTGCGTACGACGACGCAACGCACCACCTCGCCCTTCTTGACCGCTGCCCCCGGCGTGGCGTCCTTGACCGTGGCCGTGAAGACGTCGCCGATTGACGCGTAGCGCCGCTTGGAGCCACCGAGGACCTTTATGCAAAGGACCTCGCGGGCACCGGAGTTGTCGGCGACCCTCAGCCGGGTCTCCTGCTGAATCATCTACCTGGCCCTCTCGAGTATCTCCACCAGCCGCCAGTGCTTCAGCCTGGAGAGCGGGCGGGTCTCCTGGACCCTCACCCGGTCGCCGAGCTTCACGTCGTTGGCCTCGTCGTGGACGTGCAGCCGCTTGGACCTCTGGATCGTCTTGCCGTAGCGCCGGTGTCGCACCCTGTCGACGACCTCGACGACGATCGTCTTGTCCTGGGCGTCGGAGACGACAACCCCCTCGCGCACCTTGCGCCGGTTGGGGCGGGCCTCCGCTGCGCCTGCTCCGCTTGCAACTGCCTCGGCCATCAGCCGGCTACCTCCTCGTCCGCGGTGGCCAGGGCCTCCGCGGCGTCGATCTCGCGAATGCGCAGCTCGGTGAGCACGCGGGCGATTGTCCTCTTCACCTGGCCGATCCGGGCGTGGTTCTCGAGCTCTCCGGTCACCAGCTGGAAACGCAGGTTGAAGAACTCCTCCTTGGCCTCGCCCAGCTTCTCGAGCAGCTCGGTGTCACCCAGGTCGGCCAGCGGCTTCTTCCTTGCCATGGCTAGAAGCCCTCCTCCCGCTCGATGAAACGGGCCCTGATCGGAAGCTTCTGGATGGCCCGGTCGATGGCCTCCCTGGCGACCGTGGCGTCGCTGTAGGAGAGCTCGAACAGCACCCGGCCGGGCTTCACCACAGCCACCCACTTCTCGGGGTTGCCCTTCCCTGATCCCATCCGGGTCTCGGCCGGCTTCTCGGTGACCGGCTTGTCGGGGAAGACGTTGATCCACACCTTGCCGCCACGCTTGATGTGGCGGGTCATGGCGATACGCGCGGCCTCGATCTGGCGGGCGGTGATCCAGCCCGGTTCGAGGGCCTGTATGCCGAACTCGCCGAAGGTGACGTCGGTCATTCCCTTGGAGTTGCCACGCATCCTGCCGCGGTGCTGCTTGCGGTGCCTGACCTTCTTTGGCATGAGCATGGTCAGTCACCGTCCCCTGAGCGGAAGTGCGGCGTCTCATGGTGCTCGCGGGTCGAGGCCTCGATGGCCTCCTCCTCGGCGAGCAGCTTCTCGAACTCGGCATCCCCCTCCTTGACGAGCGGGGCCGGTTCCTCGGTCGGGTCCGCCGCCCCGTCGACGTCGGCCCGTGCCGGCTCCTCCTGCCCGGTGGCGGCCACCTCGCTGGGACGGCGGCGGGCGGCTGCCGACGAGGACACCACCTTGCCCGGCCTGGCCTGGCCCGAGGTCTCACCGACCGCCATGGCGGCCTCCTTGGTGATCTTGTCCTCTAGCTGGCTCTTGTAGGGGAGGATGTCGCCCTTGTAGATCCAGACCTTCACCCCGATGCGGCCGTAGGTGGTACGGGCCTCACGGAACCCGTAGTCGATGTCGGCCCGCAGGGTGTGCAGCGGGACCCGGCCTTCGCGGTACCACTCGGTCCGCGACATCTCGGCCCCGCCGAGGCGACCGGAGCACTGGACCCTGATGCCGAGCGCTCCCGCCTTCTGGGCGTTCTGGACGGCCCTCTTCATGGCCCTCCTGAAGGCGATCCGGCCGGCCAGCTGGTCTGCCACGCCCTGGGCTATGAGGGCGGCCTCCAACTCCGGCTCCTTGATCTCCTGGATGTTGAGCTGGACCCGGTTGTTGCCGGTGATCTCGCCGAGGCCGGCCCGCAGGCGGTCCGCCTCGCTGCCCTTGCGGCCGATGACGATCCCGGGCCTGGCCGTGTGAACGTCGACGCGCAGCCGATCCCGGGTGCGCTCCACCTCGACGCGGCTGATCGCGGCGTGCGGCAGTTCGGTCATCAGGTACTCGCGCACCTGCCAGTCCTCGATGATGTTGTCGGCGAACTCCTGGCGGCTGGCGAACCAGCGAGACTTCCAGTCGGTCGTCACCCCGAGGCGGAACCCGTACGGGTTTACCTTCTGGCCCATCAGCTCTGCTCCTCCGGGGACTCGTCCTCCACGGACTCGTCCTCCACGGACCCCTGGGCCGCCTCTTCCACCGCTGCCTCCTCGGCCACGTCTTCGGCTACCGCCTCTACGGCTGCTTCCTCAGCGACCGCCTCCTCGGCGGTTGCCTCCCTGCTCTTCTCCACCCGCCGGCGGCGGGCCTCGGCGGCCTGGGCACTGGAGCCTGCCCGCCCACGGGCCTCCGCCCTCTGGCGCATGGCCTCCAGTTCCTCGGGGCCGTACCTGCCCACGATGATCGTGATGTGGCAGGTCCGCTTGTTGATCCTGGTGGCGCGCCCACGGGCCCGGGGCCGCCAGCGCTTCAGGGTCGGGCCCTCGTCGGCGAAGCAGGCCGAGACGTAGAGCTCCTCTGCCGGTATCCCGTCGTTGTGCTCGGCGTTGGCCACCGCCGAGTCCAGGCACTTGCCGATCACCGTGGACACCGAGCGCTCCGAGAACTCGAGGATCTCAGAGGCCCGCCCGTAGGGCTCGCCCCTGATGAGGTCCAGGACCGCGCGGGCCTTGGAGGCCGACACGCGGATGTGTCGGGCCACCGCACGGGTGCCGGGGCGCTCGTTGGTCTTGGTGGCAACCATCAGCGGTTGACCCCCCTCTCCTGGCCCGCGTGTGACCGGAAGGTGCGTGTGGGTGCGAACTCGCCCAGCTTGTGGCCGACCATCGACTCGGTCACGTACACGGGCACGTGCTTGCGCCCGTCGTGGACGGCGATTGTGTGGCCGACCATGTCGGGCACGATCGTGGACCGACGCGACCAGGTCCTGATGACCTTCTTCTCGCCCGACTCGTTGAGGGCGTCGACCTTCTTGAGCAGGTGGTCGTCTACGAACGGCCCCTTGCTGAGACTGCGTGGCATCCCTGCCTACCTCCGCGATCCGCGGCGGCGACGCCGGCGCACGATCATCTTGTCGGACTGCTTGCCCCGCCTGCGGGTGCGGCCCTCGGGCTTGCCCCACGGTGACACCGGGTGGCGCCCACCCGAGGACTTGCCCTCGCCGCCGCCGAGGGGGTGGTCGACCGGGTTCATGGCCACGCCGCGGGTCTGCGGGCGCACGCCCTTCCAGCGGTTGCGGCCGGCCTTGCCGATCTTGATCAGCTCGTGCTCCTGGTTGCCGACCTCGCCGATCGTCGCCCGGCAGTCGATCCTCACCCGGCGCATCTCGGTGCTCGGGAGGCGCAGCGTGGCGTAGTCGCCCTCCTTGGCGACCAACTGGACGCTGGAGCCGGCGCTGCGGGCCAGCTTGCCACCGCCGTCGGGCTGCATCTCCACGTTGTGCACGACGGTGCCGACGGGGATGTAGCGCAGCGGCAGGGCGTTGCCGGGCCGGATCTCGCTGCCCTGTCCGGACTGGAGGGTGTCGCCGACCTCCACGCCCTTCGGGGCCAGGATGTAGCGCTTCTCGCCGTCGTGGTAGTGCAGCAGGAGGATCCGGCAGCTGCGGTTGGGGTCGTACTCGACGGCGGCCACCTTGGCCGGCACGCCGTCCTTGTTGCGCCTGAAGTCGACCAGCCGGTAGCGCTGCTTGTGGCCGCCACCGCGGTGGCGGGCGGTCTTGCGGCCGTAGTTGTTGCGACCCCCTGTGGAGGTCTGCTTCTCGACCAGCGACCTCTCGGGGCTGGTGCGGGTGATGTCGGAGAAGTCGGCGACCGTCTGGAACCGGCGCCCGGGGCTGGTCGGCTTGCGCTTGCGCTGCGGCATCGCCCTACACCTCGAACAACTCGATCGAGTCGCCCTCGACGAGGGTGACGTAGGCCCGCTTGACGTCGGGCCTTGACGAATAGGTCATCTTGCGGCGGTTGCGCTTGCGCTTGCCGTCGCGGTTGAGGGTGTTCACCTTCTTGACCGTGACGTCGAAGATGGTCTCCACGGCCTCGCGGATCTCGGGTTTGGAGGCCGAGTCGGCCACCTCGAAGGTGTAGACGTTCTCCTCCAGCAGGCCGTACGACTTCTCCGAGACGACCGGCCGGCGGATCACGTCGCGGGCGTCCTTCATGACTGCTCCTCCCCGGTGGCCGGCCGGGCCGGCAGCGTCTGCGGGGTGAAGACCACCCAGTCGCTGACCAGCACGTCGTAGGCGTTCAGCTCCCCGGGCGAGACGACGTGCACCCTGCCCAGGTTGGCGAAGCTCTTCCAGGTGTTCACGTCGGCGCGCTCGGCCACCACCAGCACCCTGCCGTCCAGGGACAGGGCGTCCAGGGCTGCCACCGCATCCCGGGTCCTGGGGGCCTCGAAGCCCCAGAAGTCCACGACCACGACCTTGTCATCGGAGGCCCGGTCGGAGAGGGCCGAGTTGAGGGCCAGCCGGATCATCTTCTTGGGGGTCTTCTGGGCGTAACTGCGGGGCTTGGGTCCCAGGGCCACGCCGCCACCACGCCACTGGGGCGACCTGATCGAGCCGTGCCTCGCCCGGCCTGTGCCCTTCTGGCGCCATGGCTTGGCACCCCCGCCGCGGGCCTCGGCACGCGTCCTGGTGCTCTGGGTGCCGCTGCGTCGGGCCGCCAACTGGGCCGTCACCACCTGGTGGAGCACGGCTGTGTTCGGTGTGAGGCCGAACACGGCTTCGTCCAGGTCGACCGAGCCGCTCTCCGAGCCGGTCCTCGTCCGCACTGTCACGCTGGCCACAGTCAGGCCCCCTTCACCGCGTCGCGGATGAGCACGGTTGCTCCTCGGGGACCTGGCACCGACCCGCGGACTAGCAGCAGCCCGCGCTCGGCGTCTGCCTCCACGACCTTCAGGTTCAGGGTCGTGGTGCGCTGGTTGCCCATGCGCCCCGGCATCCGCTTGCCCCTGAAGACACGCGACGGGGTGGCGCACTGGCCGACCGCCCCCGGCTTGCGGTGCACCTTGTGGGCACCGTGGGAGGCCCGCTGCCCGGCGAAGCCGTGGCGCTTCATGGCACCGGCGAAGCCCTTGCCCTTGCTGACCGACGTCACGTCGACCCTGGCTTCCTCGGCCATCGAGTCGACGGTGATCTCCTGGCCCAGCTCGTAGCCGTCGACGTCGTCCAGCCGCAGTTCCACCAGCTGCCTGCCCGCGTCAACGCCGGCCCCCTCGAAGTGGCCGGCCTCGGGCCTTGTCAGCTTGGCGGCGTCCCTCTGGCCGTAGGTGACCTGGAGTGCGCTGTAGCCGTCGCTGGCGACCGTCTTGATCTGGACTATCCGGTTCGGGAGCACGCGCAGCACCGTGACCGGGACGACGCGGTTGTCCTCGTCCCAGACCTGGGTCATGCCGACCTTCTCGCCGACTACTGCCTTGTTGGCCATGCTGGCTCCTGCGACCTGGATCGGTGGATGGCTTCCACCCGGGACGACCCACCCGGGCCGCCCACGCGAACGCTCCGCACGGGCAGGCCCGGCGGAGCGGTGATTCGGTTGTGCCACACGGTTCCGCCACCGGCTGCCGGGCCTACCCGGCACCCTGGACGGCCTCTGCGGACGTCAGTTCCCGGACCTCGGATCCTCCGAAGTTCCGACCGGTAACGATACGGCCGATCCGACCTCCCCACAACCGGCCGGCGGCCGGACAGGCGCCCACATCCCCGTTGCGGAGGCGGTCGAGGGGTAGCGTCGGTGGACGTGCCGGCGACCATCAGGAGCGCCATCGGGTGAACCCCCCGGACGAACAGCCAACAGGCGATTCCCCAGTTCACACAAGGTTTTTGGGTCCGAGCGCCGAACTGCCGGCCTGGCTTGCAAGGGCCATCTGGACCCTCCTCGGCGGGTTTGCGGTGCTCTGGTACCTGCGGGGGGTGCTGGCCTCGCTGCACTCGCTGTTCCTGATCCTGCTGGTGTCGCTCTTCCTGTCGTTCGCCCTTGAGCCCGCCGTGAACCGGCTGGAGCGGATCGGACTCCGCAGGGGCCTCGGAACCGGCCTCGTGTTCGTGGCCGGCATCGCCGCCCTGGGCGGCTTCGGCGCCCTCATCGGGACGATGCTGGCCGAGCAGGTGACGGCCTTCAGCGAGAACGTCCCCTCCTACCTGGAGGACATCGACCGCTTCCTGGAGGACGCCTTCGGGCTGAGCGGTGTGACCGCCGACCTGCGCGCCGACTACGACACGGGGGCCCTGGCCCGACGCCTGGGCGACGTGGCCGACGACCTGGCCAGGTTCGGAACGACCGTCGTCAACGTCCTCTTCCAGTTGTTCACCGTCGGCCTGTTCACCTTCTACCTGCTGGCCGAGGGTCCCAGGCTGCGGCGCACCGTCTGCTCACTGCTTCCGCCGCCGAGGCAGCGGGCCGTTCTCGAGGTCTGGGACCTGGCGATAGCCAAGACCGGAGGATTCATCCTCTCCCGCACGATCCTGGCCATCCTGTCGACGCTGGTGCACTGGGTGGCGTTCGAGGTGATAGGCCTACCCTCGCCCCTTGCGCTGGCCGTCTGGGTCGGCGTCATGTCCCAGTTCGTACCCGTGGTCGGCACATACGTGGCCGGAGCCATCCCGGTCGTGATCGGCCTGCTGGGCGAGCCCGTGCACGGGCTGTGGGCCCTGGTCGTCATAGCCGTCTACCAGCAGGTCGAGAACTACCTGTTCGCTCCCCGGATCACCTCGCACACCATGCAGCTCCACGTGGCCGTGGCGTTCGGCTCGGTCATCGCGGGTGCGGCCGTGCTGGGGGTGATCGGAGCCCTGCTGGCCCTGCCGGCTGCCGCCACCGTCCAGGCCGTCGTGTCCTCGGCCGCCGAGCGCCACGAGGTCGCCGAGGACCTGCTGGCCGAGAGCCAGGTGAGGCGGGGCCGCCACGAGAGGCCGACCCGCCGGCCCGAGCCGACCGACCCGCCGGCCGGGGAAGGCTGAGCAGAGGTCCCCAGAACCGGAACGACGCCCCGGTGGGGCGTCGTTCCACTCGATCTGTTGTCCTCACCGGCCCGCCACGGGCCGGGGCCTCAGGACTGCTGGATCTTGATCTCGATGTCGACGCCCGCCGGGAGGTCCAGCCTCTGGAGGGAGTCGATGGTCTTGGGGGATGGCTCCAGGATGTCCAACAGGCGCTTGTGGATGCGCATCTCGAAGTGCTCCCGCGAGTCCTTGTCCTTGAAGGGCCCCCGGATCACCGTATAGCGGTGCTTCTCGGTGGGCAGCGGGACCGGTCCGCGGATGTCGGCCTGGGTGCGCCTGACCGTCTCGACGATCTTCCTCGTCGACTGGTCGATCACCTCGTGGTCGTAGGCCTTGAGCCGGATTCGGATCTTCTGGCCTACTGCCATCTGCCGGGCCCCGCTACTTGATGATCTTGGTGACGGCGCCGGCGCCCACTGTACGACCACCCTCGCGGATGGCGAACCGCAGACCCTCGTCCATGGCGATCGGGGCGATGAGCTCCACCGTCATGGACGTGTTGTCGCCGGGCATGCACATCTCGATCCCGTCCGGGAGGCTGATGGTGCCGGTCACGTCGGTCGTCCGGAAGTAGAACTGGGGCCGGTAGTTGGAGAAGAACGGCTTGTGGCGGCCGCCCTCCTTTGTGGTGAGCACGTACACCTCGGCCTCGAAGTGGGTGTGCGGCGTGATCGATCCCGGCTTGGCCAGGACCTGGCCCCGCTGGACCTCGTCCTTGTCGATGCCGCGCAGCAGGGCGCCAATGTTGTCGCCCGCCTGGCCCTCGTCCAGGATCTTGCGGAACATCTCGACGCCGGTGCAGACCGTCGACTGGGTGTCCTTGAGGCCCACGATCTCGATGTTGTCGCCTGTGTTCACCTTGCCCTGCTCGACACGACCGGTCACTACGGTGCCGCGGCCGGTGATGGAGAACACGTCCTCGATGGGCATCAGGAACGGCTTGTCGACGTCGCGCTCGGGCTGCGGGATGAAGTCGTCGACCTGGGACATCAACTCGACGATCTGGTCGCCCGCATCGGAGTCGCCCTCGAGGGCCTTGAGGGCGGACACGCGCACCACCGGGGTGTCGTCGCCGGGGAACTCGTATTCGTCGAGCAGCTCCCTGACCTCCATCTCGACCAGCTCGAGGAGCTCCTCGTCGTCGACCATGTCGCACTTGTTCAGGGCCACGATGATCCGGGGAACGCCAACCTGGCGGGCCAGCAGGACGTGCTCGCGGGTCTGCGGCATTGGACCATCGGCCGCCGACACCACGAGGATGGCGCCGTCCACCTGGGCGGCGCCCGTGATCATGTTCTTGATGTAGTCGGCGTGGCCCGGCATGTCGACGTGGGCGTAGTGCCGGTTCTCGGTCTCGTACTCGACGTGCGCCACGTTGATCGTGATGCCCCGCTCCCGCTCCTCGGGCGCCTTGTCGATGTTGTCGAACTCGGTGAAGGCTGTCGAGTCGGGATCACGCTCCGAGAGGACCTTGGTGATCGCCGCCGTCAGCGTCGTCTTTCCGTGGTCGATGTGTCCCATGGTGCCGACGTTCACGTGCGGCTTGTTCCGTTCAAACTGGGCCTTGGCCATAGCGCTTCCTCGGGTTTTCTTCCTGTTTCGTCGACGGACTGGTCACTCGCCGTGGATACGGCGGACGATCTCTTCCTGCACCGACCCCGGTGTCTGCTGGTAGGAGTCGAACTGCATGGTGTAGGTCGCGCGCCCCTGGGTGCGCGAACGCAGGTCGGTAGCGTACCCGAACATCTCCGACAACGGTACCTGGGCGCTTACCACCTGGTTCCCCCCCCTGGCCTCCATCTGGCCCACGCGTCCCCGGCGTGAGTTGAGGTCGCCGACCACGTCTCCCATGTACTCCTCGGGTGTCACGACCTCCACCGACATGACCGGCTCCAACAGGACCGGGCCGGCCTTCCTTACGACCTCCCGGAACCAGGCCTGGGCTGCCACCTTGAAGGCCATCTCCGACGAGTCGACGTCGTGCGACTTGCCGTCGTTGAGGCTCACCTTGAGGCCCAGCATCGGGAACCCGGCCAGCGCGCCCCCGGTCAGGGCCGACTGGATGCCGGCGTCCACCGCGGGGATGTACTCCTTGGGGATGCGCCCACCGCGGATGTTGTCCTCGAACATGTAGGTCTCGTCGTCCTCGCTCCAGGGCTCCACCGAGGCGACGATCTCCGCAAACTGGCCCGAACCGCCGGTCTGCTTCTTGTGGGTGTACCTGTGATCGGCCACAGACCTGGTGATGGTCTCGCGGTAGGCCACCTGCGGTTTGCCGACGTTGGCCTCCACCCGGAACTCCCGCAGCATGCGGTCGACCAGCACCTCCAGGTGCAACTCGCCCATGCCGCCGATGATGGTCTGGCCGGTGTCCTCGTCGCTCCTCACCGTGAAGGTGGGGTCCTCCTCGGCCAGGGCGCCCAGGGCCTTGCCCATCTTGTCCTGGTCGGCCTTGGACCTGGGCTCCACTGCGACGTGGATGACTGGGCGGGGGAACTCCAGCTGCTCCAGCAGGACGGGATGGTCGGGGGAGCACAGGGTGTCGCCGGTCCTGGTGTCCTTCAGGCCGATTCCGGCCACGATGTCGCCGGTCCTCACGTCGTCGCGGTCCTCGCGGTCGTTGGCGTGCATCTCCAGGATCCGGCCGATGCGCTCCTTGGCCCCGGTCCTGGTGTTGAGCACGGCTGAGCCCTTCTCGAGGGTGCCGCTGTAGGCACGGAAGTAGGTCAGCTTCCCCACGTGGGGGTCGGTCATGATCTTGAAGGCCAGGGCCGCGAAGGGCTCGGCGTCGTCGGCGTTGCGCTCGACGGTGTCTCCGGTCCTCGGGTGGACGCCCTCCACCGGCGGAAGGTCCAGGGGCGAGGGAAGGAACTCGACCACGGCGTCCAGCAGGGGCTGGACGCCCTTGTTCTTGAAGGCCGACCCGGTCAGGATCGGCACGCAGTCGCCCGAGAGGGTCCCGGCCCGGATGGCGGTGCGGAGGTCCTCGGGGGTGATCTCCTCCTCGCCCACGAACTTCTCGAGGATGTTCTCGTCGAACTCGGAGAGGACGTCGATCATCTCTCCCCGGTACTGCTCGGCCAACTCCACCAGTTTGTCGGGGATGTCGACGACGTCCCACGAGGCCCCCAGGTCCTCGCCCTGCCACACCAGGGCGTTCATCTCGACCAGGTCGACCACGCCGGCGAAGTCGGATTCGGCACCGATCGGAAGCTGCAGTACCACGGTCTTGCAGCGGAGGCGCTCGCGGATCGTGCTGAGCACGAAGTAGAAGTCGGCGCCGGTGCGGTCCATCTTGTTGATGAAGCACATGCGGGGAACGTTGTAGCGGTCGGCCTGGCGCCAGACCGTCTCGGTCTGGGGCTCGACGCCGGCCACCCCGTCGAACACCGCCACCGCTCCGTCAAGGACCCGCAGGGACCGCTCCACCTCGACCGTGAAGTCGACGTGGCCCGGGGTGTCGATGATGTTGATCCGGTGTTCGTTCCAGAAGCAGCTGGTGGCAGCCGAGGTGATGGTGATCCCCCGCTCCTGCTCCTGTTCCATCCAGTCCATGGTGGCCGCGCCGTCGTGGACCTCACCGATCTTGTAGTTGACGCCCGTGTAGTAGAGGACGCGCTCGGTGGTGGTGGTCTTGCCCGCGTCGATGTGGGCCATGATCCCGATGTTGCGGGTCTTGTCGAGGGGGTGTCGCTTGGCCATGTCGCTCTGGTGTCTCTCGTGTGTCTCAGTTCGTCGGATTTCGCCGCACGGCGGACAGGACCGACTTCGTCCATTCGGCCTGGGCTGGTCGGCCCGGCCGACCCGCTACGCGTCCAGCCCGCGGCCTAGCCGCCCCGGGGGCGGCTCACCAGCGGTAGTGGGCGAACGCCTTGTTGGACTCCGCCATCTTGTGCAGGTCCTCGCGGCGCTTCACGGAGGCACCGATCCCGTTGGCGGCGTCCATGATCTCGTTGGCCAGGCGCTCGGCCATGGTCCGCTCGCGGCGGTCGCGCGAGTAGTTCACCAGCCAGCGCACGGCCAGGGTGTTGGCACGCCTGGGGCGGACCTCCACCGGCACCTGGTAGGTGGCACCACCCACGCGGCGGCTGCGCACCTCGAGCTGGGGACGGACGTTGTCGATGGCCCTCTTGAGGGTCCCCACCGGCTCGCTGCCGGTCTTGGACTCGACCATCGACAGCGAGGCGTAGACGATCCGCTCGGCGGTGGAGCGCTTGCCCCGCTGGAGCACCTTGTTCACGAGTTGGGTCACTGCCACCGAGCGGTACACGGGATCGGGCGACAGCTCACGGCGTTCGGCTGGGCCCTTGCGCGGCACGGTCAGCCCTCCTTCTTGGCGCCGTAGCGGCTGCGTGCCTGGCGTCGCTGGCCGACACCCGAGGTGTCGAGCGTCCCGCGGATCACCTTGTACCTGACGCCGGGGAGGTCCTTCACACGGCCGCCCCTGACGAGCACGATCGAGTGCTCCTGGAGGTTGTGGCCCTCGCCCGGTATGTATGCCGTCACCTCGGCGCCGCTGGTGAGCCTCACCCTGGCCACCTTGCGAAGTGCCGAGTTCGGCTTCTTGGGGGTGGTCGTGTAGACGCGGGTGCAGACACCACGCCTCTGGGGCGCGCCCTTCAGTGCGGGAGTGGCCTCCTTGCGGCGCCTCGACTGGCGGCCCTTGCGGACCAACTGCTGGATTGTGGGCACTTGGCTACCTCGTCACGGGACCCGTCCGGGACCCTGCATCTGCTTCATGAGAACATCGCCGGCGGAGATTCCGACCACGGCCAGCGGACGAGTCTACGGGTGCAAAACCGCTTCCCACAAGCGCGTCCGCAAGCCCGGGCCGGTGGCCGTGTCGCGCCGGTCCGACCGCCTCAGCCCACCTCGGGGGCCTCTTCGGGGACGGCACCTGCCAGGTCGATCACGTCTGCCTCGTAGGCGCCCTCGAACTGGTCGCCCACGAGCGCTCCGATGTCGTCGAACTGGCCGGTCTGTCCTGCCAGCCACTGGGCCAGGTCCTGTTCCTCGTCGGCCGACGAGTAGAAGTCCATGGGCTTGTAGTCGGGGGCGTGCGTGGCGACCCTGCGGTACCGCTCCATGCCGGTTCCGGCCGGAACCAGCTTGCCGATGATGATGTTCTCCTTGAGGCCGATTAGCCGGTCGCTCTTGCATTCGATGGCGGCCTCGGTGAGGACCCGGGTTGTCTCCTGGAAGGAGGCGGCCGAGAGCCACGAGTCGGTCGCCAGTGAGGCCTTGGTGATCCCCATCAACTCGGGGCGCCCCTCCGCCGGCCGCCTGCCCTCGGTGACGAGCTGGCGGTTGGTCTCTGCGAACAGCTGCTGGTCGACCTGTTCGCCCGGCAGGAAGTCGGACTCGCCAGGGTCGTTGATCTTCACCCGCCGGGTCATCTGGCGCACGATCAGCTCGATGTGCTTGTCGTGGATGGACACGCCCTGGTCCCGGTATACCTTCTGGACCTCCTCGACCAGGTACTGCTGGGTCTCCCTCACACCCTTGATCTCGAGCAGTTCCTTCGGGTCGCGTGGGCCCTCGACGATGGCGTCGCCGGCCCTGACCTCCTGGCCGTCGACCACCTCCAGCCTGGCTACCCCCTGGACGGTGTACACCTCCTCGGTGCCGTCGTCGGCCACCACGGCCACCTCGCGGCCCCGGCCCTCGTCCTCGCCTACCCTGACCACGCCCGAGATGCGGGAGAGGGTCGCCTTGCCCTTGGGGGTGCGGGCCTCGAACAGCTCGACGACCCTCGGGAGGCCGCCTGCGATGTCCTTGCCCACGACGCCGCCCGTGTGGAACGTACGCATCGTGAGCTGGGTGCCCGGCTCGCCGATTGACTGGGCGGCGATCACGCCGACGGCCTCACCGACTTCGATCGGCTTGCCGGTCGCCAGGGACATCCCGTAGCTGGCCGCCGAGACGCCCACCGCGGAGTCGTCGGTGAGCGGCGAGAGCACCCTCACCCGCTCGACGCCGGGATCGTCGCGGAGGACCTCCAGCTCGGCCTCACCCACGATCGTGCCGGCGGGCATGACGGTCCCGTCGGACAGCTCGACGTCGTCGGCGATGGTGCGGCTGTAGAGCCGGTTCTCGATGTAGTAGCGGCGACCCGGCTCGTCCTCCTTCACGCCGTCGATCCAGATGCCGCGCACCGGGCCGTCGGCCTCGAAGGGATCGTGCTCGTTGATGATCAGCTCCTGGGAGACGTCGACCAGGCGGCGCGTCAGGTAGCCGGAGTCGGCGGTCCGCAGGGCCGTGTCGACCAGGCCCTTCCTGGCCCCCGGGGTGGCGATGAAGTACTCGAGCATGGCCAGGCCCTCGCGGAAGTTGGACTTGATCGGGCGGGGGATCATGTCGCCACGGGGGTTCGCCACCAGGCCGCGCATTCCGGCGATCTGGCGTACCTGCATCATGTTCCCCCGGGCGCCCGACTTGACCATCATGTCGATGGGGTTGAACACCTGGGCCTCGAGGGACTCCACCATCCGCTCGGTCACCTCGGCGGTGGCGGCGTTCCAGATCTCGACCTCCTTCTGGCGGCGCTCACCGTCGGTGATGATGCCCCGCCTGAACTGGGCCTCGACCTTCTCAGCGTCCTTCTCGTGCCGGTCCAGGATCGCCTGCTTCTCGGTGGGGGTGCGCACGTCGTCGATGGAGACGGTCAGGCCGGACAGGGTGGCGTACCTGAAGCAGGCGGCCTTGATCTTGTCCAGGCTCTCGCCCACGGCCTTCTTCGGGTAGTGCCGGGCCAGGTCGTCGACGATGAGGCCCATCTCCTTCTTGTCGACCTGGCGGTTGACGTAGCCGAAGCCGTCGGGCAACGCCTCGTTCAGGATGACGCGACCCGGGGTGGTGGTGTGCCAGGTGGCCGACGACCCGTTGGCTGGTGTCTCGACCAGGCTCGGGTACTCCTCGGACCGGTACTGGATCCGGGCGTGGAGCCCCAGTGCGCCGCTCTCCAGGGCCCTCTCCAGGTCGTCGATGCGCCGGAAGGCACGGCCCTCCCCGTCGCCACCCTCGACCTCGGCCGTCAGGTAGTAGGCGCCGATGATCATGTCCTGGGTGGGGGTCACCAGCGGACGACCGTGGGCCGGGCTGAGGACGTTGTTGGCCGACAGCATGAGCACCCGGGCCTCGGCCTGTGCCTCGGCCGAGAGGGGCAGGTGCACAGCCATCTGGTCGCCGTCGAAGTCGGCGTTGAAGGCGGTGCAGACGAGGGGATGGATCTGGATGGCCTTTCCCTCGACCAGCACGGGCTCGAAGGCCTGGATTCCCAGGCGGTGGAGGGTGGGGGCCCGGTTCAACAGCACCGGGTGCTCGCGGATCACGTCGTCCAGCACGTTCCACACGAGGGGCTTGCGCCGCTCGACCATGCGCTTGGCCGACTTGATGTTCTGTGCCAGCTCCTCGTCGACCAGCTTCTTCATGACGAACGGCTTGAAGAGCTCCAGCGCCATGATCTTGGGAAGGCCGCACTGGTGGAACTTGAGGGTCGGTCCGGCCACGATCACCGAGCGGCCCGAGTAGTCCACCCGCTTGCCGAGGAGGTTCTGTCGGAACCTGCCCTGCTTGCCCTTGAGCATGTCGGAAAGCGACTTCAGGGGACGGTTGCCGGGGCCCGTCACCGGTCGGCCTCGCCGGCCGTTGTCGAACAGGGCGTCGACGGCCTCCTGGAGCATCCGCTTCTCGTTGTTGACGATGATCTCGGGTGCGCCCAGGTCGAGGAGCCTCTTGAGGCGGTTGTTACGGTTGATGACCCGCCGGTAGAGGTCGTTCAGGTCGGATGTGGCGAAGCGGCCACCGTCCAGCTGCACCATCGGTCGCAGCTCGGGCGGGATGACGGGGACGACGTCGAGGATCATCGCCCGCGGCTCGTTGGCCCGGCGGCCGTGCTTGTCGCGGCGGTTGAAGGCCGCCACGATCTTGAGCCGCTTGATGGCCTTCTGCTTGCGCTGGGCCGAAAGGGGCCTCTGGCCCTCGGGGGGGTCGATCATCGAACGGAGCTTGACCTCCTCCTCGTCGAAGTCGATCCGGTCGATGAGCTGCGCCAGGGCGTCGGCCCCCATGCCGCCTTCGAAGTAGTCGCCCCACCTGTCGACCAGCTCGCGCCAGAGCAGGTCGTCGTCGACGATCTGTCGGGCAAAGAGGCCCGTGAACTCGTCCCACGCCCTGTTGAGGACGTCCAGTTCGGTCTCGTACTGCTCCCTGATGAACTCCAGGTCCTTCTGGGCGGCCCGCTGGCGTGCCCTCAGGTCGGCGTCCTTGGCCCCCTCTGCCTCGAGTTCGGCCAGCTCGGACTCCAGGTCCTCCTGGCGGCGGTCCAGCTCGCGGTCGCGCTCCTCCTCGATGGCGGTGCGCTCCTCGACCAGTTCCTGCTCAAGTTGTGGGAGGTCCTCGTCGCGCTTCTCCTCGTCGACCCAGACGACCAGGTTGGCGGCGAAGTAGATGACCTTCTCCAGCTGCTTGGCCTTGAGCTCCTCGCGCTGCTCGGTGCCCATCAACAGGTAGGCCAGCCACGACCGGGTACCCCGCAGGTACCAGATGTGGACGGCCGGGGCGGCCAGCTCGATGTGGCCCATACGCTCCCGACGCACCTTGGACCTGGTCACCTCCACGCCGCAGCGCTCGCAGATGATGCCCTTGAACCGGACCCTCTTGTACTTGCCGCAGTAGCACTCCCAGTCCTTGGTCGGGCCGAAGATCTTCTCGCAGAAGAGCCCGTCCTTTTCCGGCTTCAGGGTGCGGTAGTTGATGGTCTCAGGCTTCTTGACCTCGCCGTTGGACCACATGCGGATACCGTCCGCCGTGGCGAGGCCGATTCGAAGCTGGTCGAAATCGTTGACGTCGAGCACTCGTTCTCTTCCTGCGTCTCGTCCGATTGGGTGTGTCGGGCCTGGTCGGGTCAGTGGACGAAGCCGGCGCTGCGCCGCTCGTCCTCCTCGTCGGAGCCGCGCTCCGGCCTGGAGAGGTCGATGCCGAGCGACTCGGTCGTGCGGTACACGTCCTCGTCCAACTCGTGCATCTCGATCTGGTGGCCCTCCTCGGAGAGCACCTCCACGTCGAGGCAGAGGGACTGCATCTCCTTGATGAGCACCTTGAAGCTCTCCGGGATTCCCGGCTCCGGGATGTTGTCGCCCTTGACGATGGCCTCGTAGACCTTCACCCGGCCGAGCACGTCGTCGGACTTGATGGTCAGCAGTTCCTGGAGGCAGTAGGCGGCGCCATATGCCTCGAGGGCCCAGACCTCCATCTCGCCGAACCTCTGGCCGCCGAACTGGGCCTTCCCGCCCAGGGGCTGCTGCGTGATCATGGAGTACGGCCCCGTCGAACGGGCGTGGATCTTGTCGTCGACCAGGTGGGCCAACTTCAGGATGTACACGTAGCCGACCGCTACCGGATGGTCATAGGGCTCGCCGGTACGCCCGTTGTAGAGGACGGCCTTGCCGTCGGTCTGCACGAGGCGCTCTCCGTCGGCCGACTCGGGCCGGATGTTCTCGAGGATGCTCTGGATGGTCGGGTTGTCGCCCGAGCGGTCCTCCTCGTCCCAGTGGGCCCCGTCGAACACGGGGGTGGCCACGTGGACCGCCGGGGGCGTTGACGTGCGGGTCTTGCGCTCGATGCCGCTGGCAGGCTGGTCACCGACCGCATCGCCGTCGATCTCCCAGCCCCACCTGGCGCAGTAGCCGAGGTGCGCCTCGAGGACCTGTCCGACGTTCATCCTGGACGGGACGCCGAGGGGGTTCAAGATGATGTCGACGGGGGTGCCGTCGGCAAGGTAGGGGAGGTCCTCGACCGGGAGGATCTTGGAGATGACCCCCTTGTTCCCGTGGCGGCCGGCCAGCTTGTCGCCAACGCTGATCTTGCGCTTCTGCGCCACGTAGACGCGCACCAGCTGGTTGACGCCGGGCGGCAGCTCGTCGCCGTGGTCACGGTTGAAGACCTTGACGTCGATGACCTTGCCCGACTCCCCGTGGGGGACCTTCAACGAGGTGTCGCGGACCTCGCGGGCCTTCTCGCCGAATATGGCCCGGAGCAGCCGCTCCTCAGGGGTCAGCTCGGTCTCGCCCTTGGGGGTGACCTTGCCGACCAGGACGTCGCCTGGGGCCACCTCGGCGCCGACCCTCACGATCCCCAGGTCGTCCAGGTCGGCCAGAATCTCGTCGGAGAGGTTCGGGATGTCGCGGGTGATCTCCTCGGGCCCCAACTTGGTGTCGCGGGCGTCGATCTCATGCTCGTGGATGTGGATCGAGGTCAGGACGTCGTCCTTGACCAGGCGCTCGGACATGATGATGGCGTCCTCGAAGTTGTAGCCCTCCCACGACATGAAGGCCACGAGCAGGTTCTTGCCCAGGGCCAGCTCGCCGCCGTCGGTCGAGGAGGCGTCGGCCAGCAGCTGGCCCTTGCGCACCTTCTGGCCGGGTGCCACCCGGCTCTTGTGGTTGATGCAGGTGTCCTGGTTGGACCGCTCGAACTTGGCCAGGTCGTGGGTGACGGTGCCCGACTTGGCGTAGTCGACGGTGATTGAGGTGCCGTCGACCTCGGTGACCGTTCCCGGGCCGTCGGCCAGGACCATGTTGGCCGCATCGTTGGCGGCCCTGGACTCGATGCCCGTGCCGATGTAGGGAGCCTCGGAGCGCAACAGGGGCACGGCCTGGCGCTGCATGTTGGCCCCCATGAGGGCGCGGTTGGCGTCGTCGTGTTCGAGGAACGGGATAAGGGCGGTCGCCACCGAGACGATCTGCTTCGGTGAGACGTCCATCAGTTGGACCTCGTCGGGCGGGACGTAGGAGATCTCGGTGGTCGCCCCGAAGAAGACGTCCTGTTCGAGTTGGAGGCGCAGGTCCTGCAGCGAGGCCGCCTGTGGTGAGCGGCGCACGAGGACGCGGGGGTTCTTGAAGGTGCCGTCGTCGTGCAGCGGGGCGTTGGCCTGCGCAACGACGTACTCCTCTTCCTCGTCGGCCGCCAGGTAGATGATCTCGTCGGAGACCCTGCCGTCCTTGACAACGCGGTACGGGGACTCGATGAAGCCGAACGAGTTGATCCGCCCGTAGGTGGCCAGGCCACCGATCAGGCCGATGTTCGGGCCCTCGGGGGTCTCGATCGGGCACATCCGCCCGTAGTGCGAGAAGTGGACGTCACGGACCTCGAAGCCCGCCCGCTCGCGGGACAGGCCACCCGGGCCCAGGGCCGACAGGCGGCGTCGGTGGGTGAGCCCCGAAAGCGGGTTCACCTGGTCCATGAACTGCGAGAGCTGGCTGGTGCCGAAGAACTCCTTGATGGCCGCGACCACCGGTCGGATGTTGATGAGGGTCTGCGGTGTGATCGCCTCGACGTCCTGGGTGGTCATACGCTCGCGGACCACCCGCTCCATGCGCGACAGCCCGATGCGGACCTGGTTCTGGATGAGCTCGCCGACCGACCGGATGCGGCGGTTGGCGAAGTGGTCCTGGTCGTCGAGGCGGTAGCCGGGCTCGCCCTTGGCCAGGTGGAGGAGGTAGGTGCAGGTTGCCAGCACCTCGGAGCGGCTGAGGACCGACTGGTCGGGATCCGGCCTCTCCAACTCGATGCCGAAGAGCTCCTCGCAGCGCTCGATCTCCTGGCCCAGCTTCCGGTTCAGCTTGTAGCGGCCCACCCGGGAGAGGTCGTACCTGCGCGACTCGAAGAAGGCGTTGCGGATGTACGCCCGTGCCGCCTCCAGCGAGGGGGGCTCGCCGGGGCGCACCCGCTTGTAGATCTCGAGCAGGGCCTCGTCCTGGGGGGACTTGCGCTCACCGGCCTCTACGGCCTCCTCCCAGCCCTCGGGCAGGCGGTCCTTCTCCCACTGTCCCTCCAGGTAGTCGAAGTGGTCGACGAGGCACTGGAGGAACCCGGGGTGGTTCTCCTCGTCGTAGCCCAGGGCGCGCAACAGCACGAACATGGAGAGCCGGCGCTTCCGGGCCACCCTGGTGCCGGCGGTGACGTCCCGGCCGGGCTTCTGCTCGACGTCGAACTCGATCCACTCGCCCCGGTAGGGGTGGATGGTGCCGGTGACCAGCTGGTGCTTGGCCAGGTTCCGCAGCCTGTAGCGCTCCCCCGGCTGGAAGATCACGCCAGGGGAGCGGACCAACTGGGACACGACGACGCGCTCGGTGCCGTTGATGATGAAGGTGCCCTTGTCGGTCATCACGGGGAAGTCGCCCATGAAGACCGTCTGTTCCTTGATCTCGCCGGTGTTGGCGTTCATGAACCGGGCCCGGACGAACATGGGGGCCGCGTAGGTCATGTCCTTCTCGCGGCACTCCTCGACGGTGAACTTCGGCACGGGCCGGAGGTCCTCGTCGTTGGGGTCGAACTCCAGATCGAGCGAGAGCGTCTCGCTGAAGTCTGTGATTGGGCTTAGGTCCCGGAACGTGTCGGCGATGCCCTGATCGAGGAACCATTGGAACGAGTCCCGCTGGATTGCGATCAGGTTGGGCAACTCGAGTACTTCGTCGAGAGTGCCGAACGAGTAACGGTCCCGGACGAGGGGGCGAGCAGACACCTAGAACTCCTGGCCAGGGTTATGGACGAGGGGCGTACCGGAGCGCGACTGCTGGCGGTCCGAAAACGGCACGACAGGCAGGAGCGACCACGGCGAGTGGGAATCCTAGTGCGGCCGCGCAGGGCTCCGCAACCCCTGCAGGCGCCGGCCCGCTATACCGGGCCGGCGCACCGGGGGCCGGATGAGGCGTGCCGGAGCACCTCGGCCGACACCATCCTGTGGCGCCTGCCGGGCAGAAGGCTAGGGAATCCTCACCGCGGGGTCAAGGTTCCCGCCGGCCGGACCGCCCTACTTGAGCTCGATCGTGGCTCCAGCGGCCTCGAGGGCCTCCTTGGCCTTCTCGGCGTCGTCCTTGGAGGCACCCTCCAGGACGTTGTTGGGTGCGCCGTCGACCAGCTCCTTGGCGTCCTTGAGGCCCAGGTTCGTGAGCGCCCTGACCTCCTTGATGACCTGGATCTTCTTGTCGCCGGCATCGGCCAGCACCACGTCGAAGGAGTCCTTCTCCTCCTCCTCGCCGCCGCCGTCGCCAGCCGCCGGTGCTGCTGCCACCGCTGCCACCGGGGCAGCCGCCGTGACGCCGAACTTCTCCTCGAAGTCGGCCAACAGTTCGCTCAGCTCCAGAACGCTCATCTCCGCGATGGCGTCCAGGATCTCTTCTTTGGTTGCCATGTTCAGGCCTCCTCGGTGTCTTCGGCCGAAGCCGTCTCGGTGTCGGCCCCTGCCTCGTCGGCAGCAGCCCCTTTGTCATCGGCGGTCTCGGCGACAGCCTCAGCATCTCCTGTGTCCTCGGCGGTCTCGGCGACAGCCTCAGCATCTCCTGTGTCCTCGGCGGTCTCGGCGACAGCCTCAGCATCTCCTGTGTCCTCGGCGGCCTCGGCGACAGCCTCAGCATCTCCTGTGTCCTCGGCGGCCTCCTCAGCCACCTCGGCATCCCCAGTGTCCCCAGCGGCCTCCTCAGCCACCTCGGCATCCCCAGTGTCCCCAGCGGCCTCCGGACCCCCGCCCTGGTCGATGAGGGCCTTGAGCGCATAGGCCAGGTTCTGCGGAAGGGCGTTCAGCAGGCCGGCGAACTGCTGGAGCGGCGCCGCTAGTGCACCTGCAAGCTGTGCGAGCAGCACCTCGCGCGGAGCGATCTTGGCGAGCGCCTGGACCTGCTCAGCCGTCAGGCGCTCCGAGTCCAGCAGGCCACCCTTGATCACCAACGAGTCGTGGGACTTGCCGAACTCGGCCAGCGCCCTGGCCAGTGAAACGGCGTCACCCGGCGACCCGTCCGGCTTCTCGCCGACGAAGGCGATGGCGGTCGGGCCAGTCAGGAGGTCGAGCAGGTCCAGGCCCAGGTCGTTCACCGCGAACCTGACCAGGGTGTTCTTGTAGACCTTGTACTCGCCGCCGGCCTCGCGCAGGGCTGCGCGCAGAGCGGCCATGGCCGGCACATCCAACCCCCGGTACTCGGTCAGCACAGCGGCCTCGGCGCCCGAGAGCCGCTGGCGCACCTCGTCGACTACCGCAACCTTCTCGTGGCGGGGCTTGTCCACGCTCGTTCCTCCTGGGTGTCCGTCTGGTCCGGGGAGGCCCGTGCCTTCCCCTGTGCGTCTTGTTTCCGTTCCGGTGGACGCACACCTGCGACCAGGCGCCGGCGGATGCCGGCACCGATCAGGAGCCTCTCCTGCTCGGGCGGCCGTCAGGCGCGTTCTGTGCCGCTCGGCGGCACAACCCGGAGGTCTTCGGTGAGCGTGTCGGTTGTGGCGGTCAGGGTACCGGTGGAGCGCAACGGCGCCACCTGGTGGGTTCAGTCGGTGACCCTCATGGGGTCGATGCGGACGCCGGGGCCCATGGTCGACGAGACCGACACCTTCTTCAGGTAGCGGCCCTTGGACCCCGCCGGCTTGAGGCGTTCCAACTCCTCGATGGCGGTCGTCAGGTTCTCCTGCAGCGCCGACACCTCAAAGTTGCACCTGCCGATGGGGAGGTGCACGTTGCCGTACCGGTCGGTCCTGAACTCGACCTTGCCGCCCTTGAACTCGCCGACGGCCTTGGCCACGTCGTCGGTGACCGTCCCCGACTTGGGGTTGGGCATGAGGCCCCTCGGGCCGAGGGACCGGCCCAGTTTCCCGACCGTGGGCATCATGTCGGGGGTGGCGATGGCCACGTCGAAGTCCAACATGCCGCCCTCGACCTCGGACGCCAGGTCCTCTGCACCCACGTGGTCGGCCCCCGCCTCCCGTGCGGCGGCCGCGGCCTCTCCCTGGGCGAAGACGGCGACACGCACGTCCTTGCCGGTCCCGGCCGGGAGGGCGACCGTCCCCCTGACCATCTCGTCTGTCTTGCGCGGGTCCACGCCCAGGCGCACCACCAGGTCGACGCTCTCGTCGAACTTGGCGCCGGTCGCCGACGAGACGATCTCCAGCGCCTCGGCTCCCGAGTGCAGGTCCTGTCGCCCGTAGCCGGCGGCTGCCTCCTCGTAGCGCCTGCCCCGGCCCCTTGCACCTTCAGTGTTCGCCATGGTCTTCCTCCCGGCTCCCTCGGCTCGGCTCCACTATCCGGCGGGGCGAGGTCCTCCCCTGTCCCGGAACCACCTGTGTGGGTGGCGGCCTGTGGTCGTCAGTTGTCAGTTGTCGGCTCAGCCGACCGCGATCCCCATGCTGCGTGCGGTTCCGGCCACCTGCAACTTGGCACCTTCCAGATCGACTGCGTTCAGGTCGGGCATCTTGGCCTGGGCGATCTCCTCCACCTGCACCCACGAGATGGTCCCAGCCTGTTCGCGGCCGGGGTTCTCGGAGCCCTTCTCAAGACCGGCGGCCTGCCTGATCAGGAAGGAGGTGGGCGGTGTCTTGGTGATGAACGTGAAGGAGCGGTCCTCGTAGATCGTGATCTCGACCGGGACGATCTGGCCGCGCTTGTCCTCGGTCTTGGCGTTGTACTCCTTGCAGAAGTCCATGATCGCAACGCCGTGCGGGCCCAGCGCCGTTCCGACCGGCGGTGCCGGTGAGGCCTGCCCTGCCGGGATCTGGATCTTCACGACCGCGGCAACCTGTTTCTTGGCCATGTCTCGTGCTCGTCGTTCTCAGTAGGTCGGGGCCGCTGCGGGCGGCCGGGGAACGGTCAAGTCTGGTGGTGGCGTGCCGGATTGGCAACCCGGACCCGGGGCGGGGTCAGAGCTGGGCCACCTGCGCGAACTCCAACTCGACCGGGGTCTCCCGGCCGAAGATGTTGACCAGCACCTTGACCTTCATCTGGTCCACGTTGATCTCGATGATCTCGCCGGAGAAGTCCGCGAAGGGTCCTTCCCTTACCCTGACGGTGTCGCCGGTGTCGAACCCCAGCCTGGCCTTGGCCTTCACCGGGGCCTCGGCTGCCGTCTCCTCCTCGGTCGGGAGGAAGGTCTCCACCTCGCGGCGGCTGAGCCGGGAGGGCTTCCCGCCGGCGCCCACGAAGTTGACGATCCCGGGGGTGTCCCGGATGGCCGCCCAGGTGGCGTCGTCGAGGTAGCAGCGGACCAGCAGGTATCCCGGGAACATCTTCTTGGCGACGGTGACCTTCTTGCCGCTCCTGAACTCGACGACATCCTCCATGGGGATGACCACCTCGAGGATGCGCTCCTCCAGGTTCATCGAGGCGGTGCGGGCCTCCAGGTTCTGGCGAACCTTGTTCTCGTAGCCGGACTGGGTGTGGACCACGTACCAGTTGCCCGGGCGGTCGTAGGCGCTCTCAGCAGGGGGCGCGGGCTGGTCCTCGGCTTCGGCCTCGAGTAGGGAGTCCTCGTCGAGCACCTCGACCCCGGGCTGCTCCTCACCGGGCTGCTCCCCTGCCGCCTCCCGTGCATGCCCCTCGTCGGCCTGCGCCTCTTCGGAGCGTGTGCCGGTGGGCAGCAGGTCGGCGGCGTCAACGGCGCCGTCGTCCTCGTCGGCCCCTGGCTGTGGCCCGGCGTCGGCCAGGGTGCCGGTGGGCAGCAGGTCGGCTGCCGCTGCCTCGGTCTCTTCGGTCGTGCTCATCAGACGTCGAACAGGTTGAGTACGGAGTTGGAGAAGATCCAGTCCAGGCCGGCGACGATGGCCGTCACGGCGATGACGGTGACGACCACGACGGTGGCGTAGTTGGCCGTCTCGGATCGCGAGGGCCACGCCACCTTCCGCAGCTCTGCCCTCACCTCACGGCTGAACTGGGCGACACCGGTGCGCTCCTCGGCCGGGCGCGAGGACTGCTCACGCCGCTGCCTGATCGGCTCGCCGTCGGCGTCGACCTCTCCCTGGCGCTGCAGGAGTCGCTTCTGCTCGCGGTTCATCGACATGGACAGGCCTCGGATCGGAACATCGGTGGGTGGATCAGGCTAACGGTGGTCTCGCCGGCGCGCTCCGTCGACGGCGATGTTGGTCGGGCGGCGTGCCGTCCCGGCTCCTTCGCAGGGCAGGAGGGACTCGAACCCCCAACCGCCGGTTTTGGAGACCGGTGCTCTACCAATTGAGCCACTGCCCTGTGTCCCGTCCTCCGACCCAGTGTCGGAGTCGGGGGCCGGATCCGGCGGCAGGATAGCAGCGCCCTGCCTCGGTACCCCGGGAGATCCGGCCCGCCAGGGGTCAGCGGGTCTCCTTGTGGTCCACGTGCGACCGGCACCACCTGCAGTACTTCTTGAGCTCGATGCGCTCGCGGCTGTTCACCTTCGACTTGGAGGTGATGTAGTTGCGGCGCTTGCACTCCTGGCACTCCAGGGTCACATGTACTCGCTTGTCGGACGCCATGACGGTCTCTCTCTCCGGGGTTCCTGGCCGACCCCACCGTCCGGTGTGGCCGGGTCGCCTTGCTGGCTGGTAGCGACGGACAGATTCGAACTGTCGACCTCTCGATTATGAGTCGAGCGCTCTCACCAACTGAGCTACGTCGCCAGCGAGCTCCCTGACAGAATCGAACTGTCGACCTTCTCCTTACCATGGAGACGCTCTGCCGACTGAGCTAAGGGAGCATGGCCACCGGTTGGCGGCCGGGCAACAGGATGCCACGTGGGCCGGCCATTCCCCAACGTCGTTGGGTGCACCGGCTCCCCGCGGCCTAGTTACAGTCGGCGCCATGCCCGCCCTGCACACCCGCCTGGCAAGGCCCGCAGACTCCGAGGCGATCCGGAGGATCTACAACCACGAGGTCCTCACCTCCACGGCGACCTTCGACCTGGTAGAGCGGTCGACGGAGGAGCAGTCCCGCTGGCTGGCCGAGCGGACCGGTGCCTTCAGCGTGCTGGTAGCGGAGTTGGACGGTGCCGTGGTCGGGTTCGCCTCCCTCTCGCCCTACCGCCAACGGCCGGGATACCGGACGACAGTCGAGAACTCCGTCTACGTGGACGCCGACCACAGGGGACAGGGCGTGGCGGACCTGCTGCTGGAGGCCCTGTTGGAAGTGGCCCGCAGCAGCGGCTTCCACGCCGTTGTGGCCCGCATCGGCGGTGGCAACGAGGCCAGCATCGCCCTGCATGCCAAGCACGGCTTCGAGATGGTGGGAACGGAGCGGGAGGTCGGCCGCAAGTTCGGGCGCTGGCAGGACGTGGCGCTCATGCAGGCGATCCTCCCGGCCACGTAGCACCGGCCCCTTCCGGCGTGGAAGCGGCAGAGCACGGCCCCCGGACCGCGGTCCGGGGGCCGTGCAGCGGCTCTCGCCACCTGGTGGGCCGGGGAGGATTTGAACCTCCGAAGGCAATGCCGACGGGTTTACAGCCCGTTCCCTTTGGCCGCTCGGGCACCGACCCAGCGGCTGCGAGGATACCGGCGGCCCCCCTGCCAGCCACCGGGCCCGGTGCGGGCGACACCATGGCTAGGGTGCGCCCATGCCCTCCTTCGACGTGGTTTCCGAGATCGACATGCAGGAGGTCCGCAACGCCGTGGACCAGGCCTCGCGCGAGGCGCACACGCGCTTCGACTTCAAGGGCACCAACTCCAGCGTCGACCTGGGCGAGGGTGCCATCACCCTCGAGTCCTCGACCGAGGACCGCCTGGCGGCACTCGTGGTGGTCCTCGAGGAGAAGTTGGTCCGACGCAAGGTCTCCCTCAGGTCCCTCGACTGGGGAACGGTCGAGGCAGCAGCCGGCGGACGCGCCCGGCAGGTGGGCGGCCTCAGGGCAGGCATCGACTCGGAGTCAGCCCGGACCATCAACAAGTTGGTCAAGGACCTGCGCCTGAAGGGCGTGCAGACCCAGACCCAGGGGGACCAGGTGCGGGTCAACGGCAAGAAGCGCGACGCCCTCCAGGAGGTCATCGCCGCGCTCAAGGCCGCCGACATGGACCGGCCGCTCCAGTTCACCAACTTCCGCGACTAGGACCGGCCGGCACGAGCCGGCGACCCGGTCAGGAGATGGGCCCGCCGCCGATGGTGCCGCTGGACCTCCAGGAGCCGCCACGCAGCCTCTCGATGCGCTCCCGGGTGGCCGGGTGGGTCGAGAACAGGCCGCCGCGCCCGCCTCCGCGGGCCTGGGCCTTGAGGGGGTCGACTATGTAGGACGAGGCCTGGTTTGGATCGACCCCCGACGGCACCCGGGTGGCCGCCACCTCCAGCTTCTCCAACGCCAGGGCCAGGGGCTCGCCGTCACCCATGAGGCGCGCCGCCGAGGCGTCGGCCTGGAACTCGCGGCTTCGGCTGATGGCGGCCTGGATCACGATGGCGGCTATCGGTGCCAGGATCGCCAGGGCCATCTGGCCGATGGGGTTGCGGTCCCGGTCGCGACCGCCACCGAACATGGCCGCGAACATGGCCATCCGGGCGATCATGGTTATGGCCATGCCAACGGCCGCCGCCACCGAGCCGATGAGGATGTCCCTGTTGCGCACGTGCATCAGCTCGTGGGCCAGCACCCCCCGGATCTCGTACCAGCCCATGTGGTCGAGGAGGCCCTGGGTCACGGCGACCGCCGCGTGCTCCGGGTTGCGGCCGGTGGCGAAGGCGTTCGGCTGTGGGCTGGGCGAGACGTAGAGCTTCGGCATGGGCAGGCCGGCTGCCGTGGTCAGCTCCTGCATGACCCGGTGGTACTCAGGGTGCGATGCGGCGTCAACCGGTTGGGCCCTGGCAGAGGCGATGGCTATGCGGTCGCTGAACCAGTACGAGCCGCCAACCACCAGGAGGCCCAGGACCAGGCCGATGGTCATCCCGCCGTTGCCGCCGATGGCCCCGCCGGCCACCACGAACAGGCCTCCGAGCAGGGCCAGCAGGACGAAGGTCTTGGCTGTGTTCATCATCTTGGCTTCAGTCGCTCCCGTCTCCTCCGGCCAGGGGTGCCAAGCGTACGCCCACCACCCCCGCGGTGGACACCGCCCCGCCCGCGCCCGATCCGGGTCAGGCGTCGTAGTAGCCGGAGTGGACGTAGACCGTTGGCACTCCCTCTGAGCGGTACATCACCAGGTTCCTCGGGTCGTCGTCGACCGCCAGGACCGGCTCGTGGCCGTCGCCCCTCAACCCGTTCAGGATGGCCCTCTTGACCTCGGGCGAGCTGCCGTGGTCGTCGTCGTTCCTCATGGCCAGGAGGTCCCAGTCGACCCCGTTGCGCTCCAGCCAGGTCACCGTGGTCTCAGCCAGGGCGGCCGGACGGGCGGTGAGCAACACGATGCTGGTCCCCTCTGTGAGCCGCTCCACGAGGCGGATGCCCTCGGGGATCGGGGGGTCGTCCACCGAGGCGTCGAAGAACGCCCACCAGTCCCTGGTCGGACCGGCCAGGAGGTGCTGGCGGCCGGAGGCGTCGGAGAGGACGCCGTCGACGTCGACGATGGTGGCCGGCCCCTGGGGCGGCCGGCCGTCCCTGTAGATGCGGATACCCGACAGGGCTCAGTCCTCGTGCTGCGCCTCGTCGGCCCTGGTTCTGATCTCGTCGACCACCCCCGAGTCCGCCAGGGTCGTCGTGTCGCCCAGGTCGCGCCCCTCTGCCACGTCACGGAGCAGGCGCCTCATGATCTTCCCGCTCCGGGTCTTGGGGAGGTCGGGAACGAGGAACACGGCCCTCGGACGTGCTATCGGTCCCAACTTGGTGGCCACGTGGCCCCGGACCTCCTCACCCAACTCGTCGGAGGCCTCGTAGCCACCCCTCAGGATCACGTAGCCCACGATGGCCTGGCCCGTCGTATCGTCGGAGGCGCCCACGACCGCTGCCTCCGCCACCGCCGGGTGGTCCACCAGCGCCGACTCCACCTCGGTGGTCGAGATCCGGTGGCCCGAGACGTTCATGACGTCGTCGACCCTTCCCAACAGCCAGAGGTAGCCGTCCTCGTCCAACTTGGCCCCGTCGCCGGCGAAGTACCTGCCCTCGAACCTGGACCAGTAGGTGTCCCGGTAGCGGTCGGGGTCGCCCCAGATCCCCCGCAGCATCGAGGGCCACGGCCGCGTGATGGTCAGGTAGCCGCCTCCCTGGGCGACCGGGTTGCCGTCGTCGTCGACCAGCTCGGCGAAGACGCCAGGGACGGGGTGGCAGGCGGAACCGGGCTTGGTCGTCGTCACCCCCGGCATCGGCGAGATCATGTGGCCTCCCGTCTCGGTCTGCCACCAGGTGTCGACGATCGGGCAGGTCCCGCCGCCTATGTGTTCGTGGTACCACATCCACGCCTCGGGGTTGATCGGCTCGCCGACCGTGCCGAGCACCCGCAGCGACGAGAGGTCGTGTGCCTCGGGCTCAGCGGAACCCCACTTCATGAATGTCCTGATGGCAGTCGGCGCGGTGTAGAGCTGGGTCACGCCGTAGCGCTGGATGATGTCCCAGAGCCTGTCCTTGGGCCACTGGCTGCGGTCCCCCTGGCGGAACTCGGGCAGCGGGGTGTCGGGCGTTCCCTCGTACATGACCGAGGTGCACCCGTTGGCCAGAGGCCCGTAGACGATGTAGCTGTGGCCCGTCACCCAGCCGATGTCGGCGGCGCACCAGTAGACGTCGCCCTCCCGCCTGACGTCGAACACGTACCTGTGGGTGTAGGCCACCTGGGTCAGGTAGCCGCCGGTCGTGTGCATGATCCCCTTGGGCTTGGCCGTGGTCCCTGAGGTGTAGAGCAGGTAGAGGAGGTGCTCGCTGTCCATGGGCTCGGCCGGACATTCGGACGCGGCGTCAGCCATCAGGTCGTGCCACCAGAGGTCCCGCCCCGGCAACATGGTCACGTCGGTGCCGCAGCGATCCACGACCACGACGTGCTCGACGCACCCCGCCCCCGAGTCGAGGGCCGTGTCCACGTTCACCTTCAGGGCCGACGGCTCGCCCCTCCGGTAGCCGGCGTCGGCAGTGATGATCAGGCGGGCCTCGGCGTCCTCGCAGCGGTCGACGATGGCATCCGGCGAGAACCCCCCGAAGATGACGCTGTGGGCCACGCCGATCCTCGTGCAGGCCAGCATGGCGACCGGCAGTTCCGGGATCATCGGCATGTAGATGGCGACCCGGTCGCCGCTCTCGAGCCCCAGGCCCTTCATCACGTTGGCGAACCGGGACACCTCGTCGAGCAGGTCCGCGTAGGTGATCTCACGGGTGTCCCCCGGCTCGCCCTCCCAGAAGTAGGCGATCCGATCCCCGTAGCCGGCGTCCACGTGGCGGTCGAGGCAGTTGGCCGACATGTTCAGGCTGCCGCCGACGAACCACCTGGCGAACGGCAGGTCCCACTCCAGCGTCGTGTGGAAGTCCTCGTCCCAGGTGAGCAGCTCGCGGGCCTGGCGGGCCCAGAAGGCCTCGTAGTCGGCGTCCGCCTCCTCGTAGTGGGACCGGTCGGACAGCAGGGCCGACGACGTGAACTCGGGTGCGGGAGGGAACGTCCTTTCCTCCACGTAGTAGTCCTCGATCGTGGGTTCGCTCATCGCCCTTCCTCTCCCGTCGTCGAGCCGCGGGTGGACGTTAGTTCAGCGGGCAGGCGGCCATCATGGGCCCGCCGCCCACTCCAGGATGCCGAAGCCGCCCAGACCGGCCGGGTCGCAGAGGGCCTCAGCCTCGGTCGCGCGGCTCCTGGCGCGGACGGCCTCGAGGTCGCCCAGGTGGGCCCGCTCGGACCAGGTCCTGCGCCCCTCCGCCACCAGGTCGTCGATGCCGTAGGAGCGCAGGAACCCGGCCTGGTCGGACGCTTCGGCGCCGCCGGGCAGCTGGTCGACGGCGACCTCGGCGGTGATGTCCTGGCCGCCCGGTCGCCACAGGGCCGGGCCGCCTCTCTCGTGGCCGGCGTAGGTCCTGAGCCAGCTGCAGTCGGTGGCCGAGGCCATTCGTGCGGTCGTCGTGCAGTAGTCGGCCACCAGGAGGGAGCCGGCGTCGAGCAGCGAGACGGCCTCGGCCACCCAGGCAGCCGCCTCGTCCTGGACCGCGATCCGCGCCCCGTCGACGGGCTCCACCGGAACCGGCGGTCGGACCACCTCGGCGACCTCCTCGACCAGCCTTCCGTCGTCCTCGGCCACGCGCACCGCCCGCCAGGCGCCACCTTCGGCCACCAGCAGGCGGAAGGCCAGGTTGTCGAGCAGCTCGTTGGCCAGGATGGCGCCGGTGAACCGGTCCCCCGGCAGGCTGCACGACGGCTCGACCCCCTCGGGGTGGCCGGCCCTCAGCCGCGCCGACCTCTCGACGGTGGCGTAGCGGCCGGAGTCCAGGCAGGCCGGTCCGGCTGCCAGGACCGACCTGGCCAGGCTCCCGTTCCCCGCTCCGGCCTCTACGACCGTGAAGTCCCGGGGCCGGCCGAGCCGGGTCCACACGGAGTCCAGCCACCCGGCCATGACCGCCCCGAAGAGCGGGCCGACCTCGGGGCTGGTGATGAAGTCGCCGCGCCGTCCGGCCCCGCCCCCGGTCGTGTAGAAGCCGTGGTCCGGGTCGTAGAGGCATGCGTCCACGTACTCGTCGAAGCGGAGCGGGCCCTCAGCCCGGATCTGCCCGACCAGCCGGCGGGCCAGGCCCTCGGCGCCGGGGATGTCAGCCTCCCAGGGCCAGGAGGCTCACGTCCGTGAAGCGGGCGACGGCCTGGGGCACGACGCCGAACAGCACTGTCACGGTCCCGCAGATCACCAGGGCGGAGACCAGCGAGGGGGTGAGGGGCACTGCGGCCGCCTCCGACTCGGGTGCGTCGTCCGCCCACATCCGCAGCAGGATCGAGGCGTAGTAGTAGAGCGCAATTACGGCGTTGACGGCCGCCACGACCGCCAGGGCGTAGCCCCACGGCTCGCCCGAGGTGGCCAGCACCCGGAACACCTCGAACTTGGCGAACCAGCCGCCGAGCGGGGGTATGCCGGCCAGTGATCCCAGGAACACCGTCATGGCCACGGTCAGGGCTGGGGCGTACCCGAAGGCGCCCGCGAAGGACGAGATCTCGGCCGACCCGGTCCGGCGGGCCAGCGTGATGATCACGGTGAACGCCCCCAGGTTCATGGCGGCGTAGATGGCAAGGTACGTGACGGTCGCCGAGAGTGCCTGGTCGCCCGTAGCCGTGCTGTGGCCTGCCACGGCCAGAGGGGCGATCATGAACCCGGTCTGGGCCACGCCCGAGTAGGCCATGAGCCTCACGATGTTGGTCTGACGCAGCGCTATCAGGTTCCCGACCGTCATGGATGTGGCTGCGAGGGTCCACACCAGCGGTTCCCACACCTCTGACCGGCTGTAGAAGCCGACGAAGACCAGGGCCAGCAGCGCCACGAAGCCCGCCGTCTTGGAGGCCACCGCCAGGAACGCCGTCACGGGGGTCGGCGCCCCCTGGTAGACGTCGGGGGCCCAGGTGTGGAACGGCGCCGCCGAGACCTTGAAGGCGAAGCCCGCCACCACGAAGGCGATGCCCATGGTGACCACCGAGACGGAGGCCCCGCCCGTGGCTACCGCCGAGCCGATCTCGGAGAGCATCGTCGAACCGGACGCCCCGAACAGCAGGGACATGCCGTAGAGCATCACGGCCGAGGCGAAGACGCCCATCAGGTAGTACTTCAGGCCGGCCTCGGTGGAGCGCAGGTCCCGCTTGCGCCAGGCGGCCATCAGGTAGGCGGGGATCGAGAGCAGCTCGAGGGCCACGAACACCGACACCAGGTCCCTGGAGGAGGCCATCATCACCATGCCCATGAGGGAGGCCAGCAGCAGGCCGTAGTACTCGTTCTCCCAGAAGTCCCCCTCCGCCACGTAGTTGGTCGACAGGAGGATGACCACGTACCCGGCCAGGATGAACACCGCCTTGAGCACCAGGGCGAACTCGTCGACCACGTAGGCGCCGCCGAAGAGCACCCTGTCGGTCCCGTCCACCGCCAGGGTGAGAATCGGGATGGCCGTGGCCAGCAGGCCCAGCCCCGACACGGCTGCCGTGATCGGACGGGCCCTCTCCAGGAAGACTATGTCGAGGAGCGTCACCAGGCCGCCGACGGACAGGAGCACCAGTTCGGGCGCGATGGCGTGCCAGTCAATGTCGGGCCTCTGGAAGGCCAGCACGAGGACCTGGTGGGTCACCGGCCGCCTCCCGCCGCGTGCTCGTCATGGGAGGCTCCACCGCCCAGCTCGTAGACCGGGGCGCACCCCAGGGCAGCGGCCTCGGCCTCGGTCAGCTCGGCTGCGTTCACCTGGAGGCAGTCGTTCAGGGACTCGTCGACGGCGCCGTCGGTGACGCGGAACACCAGGTTCGGGTACAGGCCGATGGCCACGATGAGGGCCAGCATCGGCGCCCAGGCGATCCACTCGTGCCGGGTGGTGTCGACGATGTCCGGGCTGTCGGCGAACTCCTCGCGCGGGGTGCCGAAGGCCGAGCGCTGGAGCAGCCAGAGCAGGTAGCCGGCCGCCAGGACCGTGCCGACGGCGGCCACGACCATGAAGGTCCTGAAGGTCTCCACAGGCAGGCCGTTGCCCGGGCTGTAGGCGGAGAGGATGGCGGGGAACTCGCCCCAGAAGCCGGCCAGGCCTGGTAGGCCCAGCGACGCCATGGCGCAGATCCCGAAGATCCAGCCAAGCCGGGGCGCCTGGACCAGCAGCCCTCCGAGCCTGGAGATCTCCAGGGTGTGGTAGCGCTCCTTGATCGAGCCGGCCAGGAAGAACAGCATCCCCGTGATCAGGCCGTGGGCGACCATCCCCATGATGGCGGCGTTGATGCCGAAGTCGGTGAGCGTGGCGATGCCGAGCATCACGAAGCCCATGTGGGCCACCGAGGAGAAGGCGATTAGCCGCTTCATGTCGGTCTGGGCAAGGCATCCGAGGGCCCCGTAGATGATGCCGATTACGGCCAGCAACCCGATCCAGGGCGCCCACTCGACCGCCGCCTCGGGCAGGATCGGGATGGCGATCCTCACGAACCCGTAGGTGCCCAGCTTCAGGAGCACGGCCGCCAGGATCACCGATCCGACCGTCGGCGCCTCCGTGTGGGCGTCGGGCAGCCAGGTGTGGAAGGGGAACATCGGCACCTTGATCCCGAAGCCCAGGAACATGCCCGCGAAGATCCACAGCTGGGCCGAGCGGGAGACGCCGTGGCCCGCCACGGCGTCGGCCATTTCGGCGAACACGAAGGTCTCCGCCCCGGTCAGGAAGAACAGGGCCAGGAAGCTGACCAGCATCAGGGCCGAGCCGAACAAGGTGAACAGGAAGAACTTGAGCGAGGCGTAGCGTCGGTTGTCGCCGCCCCACACGGCGATCATGAAGAACATCGGCAGCAGCACGACCTCGAAGAACACGAAGAACAGCACCATGTCCTGTGCCACGAACGTGCCGATCATGCCCGTCTCGAGCACCAGCATCAGGATGAGGAACGCCTTGGGGTTGGCCGGTTCCGGGAAGTGGTTCCAGCTGTAGACGATGCAGAGCGGCACGACCAGCATCGTCAGCAGCACCAGCGGAAGGGACATCCCGTCGATGCCGACCGCGTAGCGGCTGCGGATCACGTCGATCCACATCTCGTCGACCACGTACTGGAGGCGGCCCGTGGCGTCCAGGTCGAACCAGGCCAGCAGCAGCACCCCCATGAACGCCACCCAGAGGGACGTCGTCAGCGCCACGGCCTTGTGCAGGTCGTGGCGCCTTCCCGGGATGCACAACATGACCGCCACGCCCACCAGGGGCGAGAACGTGGCGAGGGTGATCCCCCATGCGTCGAGCAGGTTTTCCATCTCTTAGGTCTCCTAGACGATGACGATCAGTATTCCGGCGATGACTGTGGCGGCAGCGAAGAGGATGGCCGCGTAGTCGTGGACCCTCCCCGACTGGACCTTCCTGAGCTCCTCGCCGGTGTCCGACGAGACCCGGCCAGAGGCGTTCACCACCCCGTCGACCACCAGCTGGTCGACCTTGTCGTACACGAACCGGCCGGCCGACACGGAGGCCTCCCCCACCAGGTCGACCGTCCGGTCGATGACCCCCTGGTTGACCTTGTAGGCGGCAGCGGCGACGGGGCCCTTGGTCCCTCCGGCTATGACCCCCGTGTAGAGGTGGTCCAGGTAGTACTTCTGGACGAGCAGCCTGTGCCCCCTGCCGGCCAGCGCGTACCTGCTGGTCGGGCCGTCGGCCAGCTCGGTCAGGCTCGTTCCCGCCGCCCTGGAGGCGGCCTCCACCTTCACGAAGTAGTACCAACCGGCTGCGGCCGCCCCGGCCAGCACCACCACCGTGGAGACGATCGCCAGCGACCAGCTGGGGGTGGCGTGTGAGATGGCCGGGAAGTAGGCGGCCACCGGTTCCACGAAGTGCCCGAACCTCTCCTGAAGCGACCCCGGGACCAGCTGGAAGCCGGCCGGCAGATTCAGGAACCCGGCGACCACCGCCAGGCCGGCCAGGACCCAGAGCGGCACGAGGATCCGCCGACCGGATTCGTGTGGATGCCCGTGGCCCCTGTACTCGCCGAAGAACGTGAGGTAGACGCACCTCGTCATGTAGGCGGCCGTGAGGGCGGCCGTGACCATGCCCATGGCCAGCATCAGGGTGTAGGCGCCGTTCCCCCCGGTGCCGCCGAAGAGCCCCCACCCACCGGTGCCGGCCAGGATCTCGTCCTTGGACCAGAAGCCGGCGAAGGGAGGCAGTCCCGCCAGGGCGATGCTGCCGATCACGAACGTGCGGTAGGTGTGCGGCATGACCCGCCTCAGCCCGCCCATCTCCGACTTCATGTCGAAGCCGTGGACGGCGTGCGCCACCGAGCCCGACCCGAGGAAGAGGCAGGCCTTGAAGAAGGCGTGGGTGAAGAGGTGGAACATGGCCGCCGTCCAGGCGCCCACGCCCAGGGCCATGACCATGTACCCCAACTGGGAGATGGTGGAGTAGGCGAGCACCTTCTTGATGTCCCTCTGGACGAAGGCCAGGCTGGCGCCAACCAGCGTGGTGAGGCCACCGATGACGGCCATCAGGTTGATGGAGCTGCCGCCGATGCTGAGGCCCTCGAAGAAGACGCTGTAGAGCCTGGCGATCATGAACACCCCTGCCACGACCATCGTGGCCGCATGGATGAGCGCCGATACCGGTGTGGGTCCCGCCATGGCGTCAGGCAGCCAGGTGTGGAGGAAGAACTGTCCGGACTTGGACATGACCGCTGCCATCAGGCAGCAGGCGGCGACCAACAACGCCGTCCGGGGCAGCATCCCGGCCGCCGCCAGGGCGTTGGTCTCGGCTATCGAGAACGAGCCGAACGTGTCGGGCAGGGCGGAGCCGACGATGAAGAACAGGATGCTCACACCGACGATCAGGCCCATGTCACCGACCCGGTTCGTCAGGAAGGCCTTCAGGGCGGCGTCGCTGTTGGGCTTCTCCTCCCACCAGTGGCCGATCAGCACGAAGGAGCAGACGCCGACCAACTCCCATGAGGTCAACAGCTGCAGGGTGTTCTCGGAGATGACCAGCATCAGCATCGAGGCGCTGAAGAGGGAAAGGAAGGCGAAGAAGTGGGTGTAGCGCCTGTCGCCCTTGACGTACTCGGTGGAGTAGACGTGGACCAGCAGGGACACCAGGGTCACCACCACCAGCATCATCACCGCGGGGCCGTCCACGAGGGTCCCCACCGAGAACTCCACACCGCCTGCCTGGAACCAGGTGACCGTGCTGGTCACCGCCAGGGACGGCTCACCGTGGCCCTCGTCGGCGTGGCCACCGTCACCATGCTCCCCTGACCCGCCGTGGCCCTCGTCAACGTGCCCGGCGTCAGCGTGCCCGGCGTCGTCCACGGCCACGACGGCCGTGCTCAACTCGCCACCGTGGTGGCCGTCCCGGTGGCCGACCCAGGCGGCGGCGGTCAGCAGCGAGAGCACGAAGGCCACGCCGACCATGGCGATGCCGAGCTCCGATCCCCCCCTCGGCATCCGCTTGCCGAAGAACAGGATGCCCAGGAACGACAGGGCCGGCAGGAACGGGATGAGCCAGGCATTGCGCAGGAACCAGCTGCCACCCTCCGTGATCCCCAGGGGGATCTCGGTCGTGGCGGCGGCCAGCGTGATCAGGTCGGTCATCGGCAGCTCAACCCCTCATCAGGTCCATCTGGGCCAGGTCGATGCTCCTGTTGTTCCTGTAGATGAGCAGGACCATGGCCAGGCCCACGCCGACCTCTGCTGCTGCGACGGCTATCACGAACAGGGCGAACACCTCACCGGCCAGGGCGTTCCCGAAGGCGGCGAAGGCCACCAGGTTGATGTTCACGGCGTTCAGGATCAGCTCGATGGACATGAGCACGAGCACGCCGTTGCGGCGCGCCAGGACGCCGTACACGCCGATCGAGAAGAGGGCCGCCGACAGCAGCAGGAACTGGTTCAGGTACACGGCACTGCCTCCCGGGGGGGCGGCGCACCTGCCGAGGCGTACGTCGGGACTGCGGTCATGCTCAGTCCCTCCTCGCCAGGACTATGGCCCCGATGAGGGCAGCCAGCAGCAGCACCGACACCGCCTCGAACGGGACTATGTACTGGCTGAACAGGAGGTCGCTGACGTCGGCCGTGAGGCTGGGCTGCGTGCGGCTGAGCTCCGCCCGGCCGAACGTGTCGACCAGGGCGCCGGCCATGACGGCCAGCACGAGCACCCCCACCATGGCGGCCATTCCGCGGCGCTCGCCGTCGACGCCGTCGTCCTCGCCGAACGATCCCTTCGTCAGCATTATCCCGAACAGGAACAGGACCACGATGGCGCCGATGTACACCAGGATCTGCGTGACCCCCACGAACTCGGCACCCAGCAGGATGAACACGCCGGCCACCCCGGCCAGAACAATCACCAGGTAGAGGGCGGCGTGCACCACGTTGCGCGTGGTGACCATGCGCAGCGCCGCCACCAGCATCGTGGCGGCCATGGCGGCGAAGGCCACGTTCTGGGCGACCAGGACCTCCCCGCCGGTGAGCGGGTCGAAGGCGGCGAGGGCACTCACCGGGGCACCTTCGCCTTCTTGGCCTCGCTGCCGGCCTCGTAGTCCTCGAAGTCGGGAACCGTCTCCATCCAGCGGCCCAGCTGGGACTTGTCGTGGAGCAGGTCGGCGATGCGGGGCTCCGAGTACTCGTACTCGGGCGTCCAGAACAGGGCCTCGAAGGGGCAGACCTCCACGCAGATGCCGCAGAACATGCACAGGGCGAAGTCGATGTCGAACCGGTCCAGGGCGTTCTTCTGCCTCGGCTTGCCCCCGGGCCGCCTCGGCGGCGCCTTGTACTTGTGGCCCTCGATGTAGATGCACCAGTCGGGGCACTCCCGGGCACAGAGCATGCAGGCTGTGCAGTTCTCCTCGTGGAGGGCGATCACGCCGCGGGCCCTCGGCGCAGGGGCCTCCTTCACCCTCGGGTACTGGACAGTGTGCGAGCCCCTGACGAGGGTCCTGACCATGGTCCTGAAGGTCACCCCCAGGCCCTTGACGACCCCCGGCATACGCTGTCGGGCCGGCATCAGAAGGCCACCTTCAGCACGCCGGTGACGACGATGTTCACGAGCGAGAGGGGGATCAGGACCTTCCACGCCAACTGCTGGAGCTGGTCCTCCCGGAACCGCGGGTAGGTGAAGCGGAACCAGAAGATGAGGAAGGCCACCAGCACCATCTTCCCCATTAGGACGGCGGGGCCGATGACGTTGAAGAGGTTGTCGGCCGGATCCAGGCCCGGCACGTGCCAGCCGCCCAGGAACAGGGTGGCCGCCAGGGCCGAGAAGATCCCGGCCGTGGCGAACTCGCCGATGAAGAACATGAGGAACCGGAGGCCTGTGTACTCGGTGAGGTAGCCGGTCACCAGCTCGGACTCGGCGACGGGCATGTCGAAGGGCGGCTGGGTCAGCTCGGCCTGCACCGCCGTGAGGAAGATGGCGAAGCCCACGAACTGGGTGAGGATGAAGGGGTTGCCGATCCCCCCCCACCCGAAGATCTCCCCGGTCGCCTGGGCCAGGACGATGTCCTGCACGTTGAGGGTGCCGGCCTGGATGACCACGCCCATCACCGCCAGCACCAGCGGCAGCTCGTAGGCGACCAGTTGGCCGGCCGCCCGCAGGCCACCCATCAGCGAGTACTTGCTGGCCGATGCCCAGCCGGCCATGAGGATCCCGATGACCGAGATCGAGGAAACGGCCAGCGCCAGGAAGATCCCCGTGTCGATGTCGATGAACCAGGCGTCGGGCCCGGCCGGGATCACCAGCACCAGCAGGAAGGTGGAGATGAGCACCACGAACGGGGCCAGCATGAACACGATCCGGTCAGCCGCACGCGGGAAGACGTCCTCCTTCTGGAGGAACTTGCCCACCTCGGCCAGGAGCTGGAGGGACCCGTACGGCCCTGCCTCCATGGGGCCCAGCCGGCTCTGCATGAAGCTCATCATCTTGAACAGGAACAGGTAGACCAGCGTCCCGGCGGGAAGCAGGACCGCCAGCAGGCCGACCAGGGCCCTGATCAGGGTCTGCTGCCAGTAGGCCAGGTCCACGGCCAGGATCGAGGCGCTCACCGGTCTATGTCCCCGAGGATGAAGTAGAGGCTGGCCAGGATCGAGACGACGTCGGGGACGTAGGTGCCCGTGAGCACCCACGGCGTGATCGAGATGTTGTTGAACGAGGCCGAGCGGATCTTGACCCTGAAGGGCACCAGGTCGCCCTGTGAGACCACGTAGTAGCCCATCACCCCCAGTGGGTTCTCGGTCTCCACCCAGGCCTCGCCCGCGGGGACCTTGATGATCCTCGGCACCTTGGCCATGACCGGGCCGGAGGGGATGCCGTCGAGCAGCTGCTCGATGATCCCGCAGGCCTCGCGCACCTCCTGGAGCCGCACCCAGTAGCGGGCGAAGGAGTCACCGTCGGGGTGGGTCCAGACCTTCCAGTCCACCTGGTCGTGGGCCAGGCCCACGCCGCCGTCCCTTCGCAGGTCCCAGTCCACGCCGCTGGCGCGGATGTTGGCCCCGGAGAGCCCGTAGGAGAGGCCCACCTCGGCGGGGATCACCCCTATGCCCCTGGTGCGGGCCTGGAAGATCTCGTTGCCGGTGACCAGGTCCTCCATCTCGTCGCAGAAGGTCCGGATCCGGCCCAGCACCCCCTTCGTCTCGTCGATCCAGCCCTTCGGAAGGTCGTCCTTGAGGCCGCCGATGCGGTCGAAGTTGGGGTGGAACCTGCCGCCGGTCACGGCCTCGATCTGGTTGAGCACGAACTCGCGGTCGCGGAAGGCGAAGAAGACCGGCGTCACGGCGCCAAGTTGGACCCCCATGTCGCCGAGGAAGAGGACCACGTTGGCGATCCGCGACAACTCGAACAGGACCGTGCGGATCCACTGGGCTCGCGGCGGGGCCTCGACCTCCATGAGGTGCTCCGCTGCCAGGATGAACGGCACCTCGTTGGCGAAGCTGCCCAGCCAGTCGATGCGGTTGACGAGGGAGGTCACCTGCGGGTAGGTGCGCACCTCGGCCAGCTTCTCGTAGCCGCGGTGCATGTAGCCCATGATCGGCTCGGCGGCCACCACCCGTTCCCCGTCCAACTTCACGACCACCCGGAGGGTGCCGTGTGTTGCCGGGTGCTGGGGCCCCAGGTTGAGGGTCATGCCCTCCGTCTCGAACTCTACGTTCACCCGGGCGTCGCTGGCCTGCGCCGCTATGTAGGCCAGCTGTCCGCTGTCGGCCACGGCTGTCACGAGGCCTCCTCCCCGGTCTCGACCCCGTCATCGGAACCCGTGTCGGCCCCCTCCTCGCCCGGCATCAGTTCCACGTCGACGATCCCCGGCCACGGCTTCACGCGCCGGGCCAGCAGGGGGTAGTCCTTGCGGAGGGGATGCCCCTCGAACTGGGAGGGCAGGTACAGGTGGGCCAGGTTGGGATGGCCCCTGAAGTCGATGCCGAACATCTCCCAGACCTCGCGCTCGTGCCAGTCGGCCCCGGGGTAGACGGTGGTCCAGGTCGGGGCAGAGGGCGCCTCGGGGTCCAGGTCGGCCTTGACGGTCACCCCCAGGTGGGCGACGGGATCGTGGACCCTGGCCAACAGCTGGAACCGGCTGGTCCCGCCGGTGACGCCCCAGGTGAGGGGCTCTGGTGGCTCCTCCCCGGAGGCTGCCGGCAGGTCGACCTGGGCGTCCATGTCCCGGCCGAACGGTGACGGCAGCCAGTCGATCGCCGAGAGGAAGTTGAAGTAGGACATGCCGCAGGTGCCGCGGAGGGCCTCGGCCGTCGCCAGCCACGAGCCGATGGAGACCCTCGCCCAGACGTCGGTGCCGGGTTGGACCTGGCTGTCCAGCAGGTCGCCCCCCAGGGCGCCGGCCAGCTTCGACACCAGGCCCTCGCGGGCCTCGTCGACCTCGGGGGCGGGTGCCTCCTCCAGGTCGGTCTCAGGAGACGACAATGGGATCTCCCGTCCATCGTTCCGTCATGTCCTCCGAGGCGATCCTCTCCTGGAGCAGCACGATGCCCTCCAGCAGGGCCTCCGGGCGCGGCGGGCAGCCCGGCACGTACACGTCCACCGGGATGACCTGGTCGACCCCCTTGGTCACCGAGTAGCTGTCCCAGTAGGGCCCGCCGCAGTTGGCGCAGGAGCCCATGGAGATCACGTACTTGGGTTCGGGCATCTGCTCGTAGAGCCGCCTCACGACCGGGGCCATCTTGTCGGTCACGGTCCCCGAGATGACGACCATGTCGGCCTGTCGGGGGCTGGCAGGGAAGGGGATCACCCCGAGCCGCATCACGTCGTAGCGGGGCGAGGCGAACGCCGCCCCCATCTCGATGGCGCAGCAGGCCAGGCCCCACTGGTACACCCACAGCGAGTACTTGCGGCTGATGTTGAGCAGGGACGTGAGGGGCCGCGGCATCTTGCCGCTCTCGACCAGGCCCATCAGGACGCTCCCCCGCCCACTCCGGTCAGATCCACCGCAGGAGGCCCTTGCGCCAGGCGTAGAACAGGCCCAGGGCCAGGATGAAGATGAAGATGGCCATCTCGACCAGGCCGAACAGGTCGTACACCTCGAGCCTCGTGGCCCACGGGAAGATGAAGACCGCCTCCACGTCGAACAGCACGAACATGAGGGCGAAGACGTAGTAGCGGATGTTGGACTGGCTCCACATTCCGCCCTGCGGGTCGACGCCCGACTCGTAGTTGATGAGCTTCTCCGGCGTGTCCCTGCTGGGCCTCAGGAGGCTGGCCAGGCCCAGGAAGGAGGAGACCAGCAGGACGGCCACCCCACCGAAAACGACCAGCGTCAGCCAGTGGCGGAGGTAGTCGGACACGGGGGGAGAACCTACCGATCAGCCGGGGTGGTAGCCAACGTCATGGCACGCAGCTGGGGAGGGGCGCACGGCTGCCACCGGTCAGCCCGCCACCAGCACGGGGAGGGCGCTGCGGGTGAGCTCCAGCAGCGGTCCGGGAAGCAGCCCGACGGCCAGCACGACCACCGCGGCGACCACCGCGACCACCACCGCTCCGGCGGGCGCCGGCTGGACCGCATCGTCCGGTTCGCCCTCCAGGTAGAGGGCCACCAGGATCCGCAGGTACACGAAGGAGGCCACTGCCGCCGCCAGCATCGCAACGGCGGCAAGCCAGTACGAGGCCGAGTCGACTGCCGCCGCCAGCACGCCCAGCTTCACCACGAAGCCGCCCGTGAAGGGGATCCCGGCCTGTCCCAGCAGGAGGATGGTGAAGGCGGCCGCCAGCAGCGGCCGGGAGCGTCCGAGCCCCTGGTAGGCGCCCAGGTCGTGGTCGGCGTCTCCCCTACCGGCCACGACGGTCACGACCGCGAAGCTGCCTGCGGCGAGGAACGCGTAGACGGCCAGGTAGGCCAGGACCGAGGCCGTGCCCCTGTCGGTGGAGGCCTGCAGGCCGGTGAGGATGAAGCCGGCGTGGACGATCGACGAGTAGGCCAGCATCCGCTTCACGTCCACCTGCACGACGGCCACGACGGCTCCGACCAGCATCGTGGCGGCTGCCAGCACCTGGAGGGGCGGTTGCCAGTCGCCGACGTGGGTGCCCATGGTGGTGGCGAACACGCGGACCATGGCCGCGAACCCGGCGGCCTTCACGCCGGCCGCCATCCAGGCCACCACCGGCGTCGGGGCACCCTGGTAGACGTCGGGCGTCCAGGCGTGGAAGGGAACGGCCGCCACCTTGAAGCCCAGGCCGACCAGGAGCATGGCCAGGCCGGCCAGGAGCATGGCATCCTCGACGAGCACGTTTGCCGCCAGGAAGCCTGCGATGGCGGCCATCCTGGTCGAGCCGGTGGCCCCGTACACGAGGGCGATCCCGTACAGGAGGAAGGCCGAGGCGAACGCCCCCAGCAGGAAGTACTTGAGGGCGGCCTCCTGGGACTCGATGCGCCTCAGGTGCAGCGCGGCCAGCACGTACACGGCGATGGAGAGAATCTCGAGGCCCAGGAAGAGCACGATCAGGTCGTTGGCCGACGCCATGACCACGCCGCCCGCGGCCGAGAGCATCACCAGCACGTAGAGCTCGACGCCCGGCAGGTCCTCCCCCCTCAGGTAGGGGCCGGCCAGGAGCGCTGTCGCGATGACCGCCAGCGCCAGGACCCCCGTCACGAAGATGGACGAGCCGTCCACCCCGACTGCGCCGGCCAGCAACGAGGCGGGGCCCCCGTCGTCCACCCGCTGCCACATAGGCACCAGCCAGGCCAGCACCGCCGCTCCGACGGCAACGGTCCACGCCGGCGCCACACGGGCGGGAAGCCTCCGCACCAGCGAGGCCAGGGTGAGCAGCAGGAGCCCGCCGGCTGAGAACAGCAGCAGGGGCACCAGGGCCCACCACTCCACCTGGGGCGCCACGATTGCCGGCATCAGTGGTCCCCTCCGTCGTGGGCCGGCGGGCCCAGGTCGGCCCCGCCCCTCGTCACCGGCTCCTCGAACCCGTCCACGTGGTCGGCCACGTGTTGGACGAGGGCGTCGACGGCAGGCTCCATGCGCTCGAGCACGGGCTTCGGGTAGACGCCCAGGAAGATGATCAGGGCGACGAGGGGTGCCATCACCAACGCCTCGCGGACCCCCAGGTCGTCCATCTCGGCGTTGGCGCCCTCGGCGGGTCCGTGGAAGACCCGCTGGTAGGCCCAGAGCAGGTAGAGGGCCGCCAGCACCACCCCTCCGGCCGCCACGACCGCCCACCAGCGCTGGGCGTTGAAGGCCCCCACGAGGACCAGAAACTCGCCCACGAAGCCGTTCAGGCCGGGCAGCCCGATGGAGGACAACATGACCACGGTGAACACCGCTGCCATGGCCGGAGCCGCCTTCTGGAGGCCGCCCAACTCTCCGATCAGGCGGGTGTGCCGCCGCTCGTAGATCATCCCGACCAGGAGGAACAGGGCGCCGGTGGAGATCCCGTGGTTGACCATCTGCAGTATCCCGCCCTCGATCCCCTCGGTGTTGAGGGCGAAGGTCCCGAGCACGATGAACCCCAGGTGGGCCACCGAGGAGTACGCGACCAGGCGCTTCAGGTCACTCTGCATGGTCGCCACGACGGCGCCGTAGACGATCCCGACCACCCCCAGGGTCAGGAATGCCGGCGCGAAGAAGTGGGCTGCCTCGGGGAAGAGGTAGAGGCCGAAGCGCAGGAAGCCGTAGGTCCCCAGCTTGAGGAGCACGCCGGCCAGGATCACCGACCCGGCTGTGGGTGCTTCGGTGTGGGCGTCGGGCAGCCACGTGTGCAGCGGGAACACGGGCACCTTCACCGCGAACGCCAGGGCGAACGCCAGGAAGATCCACCGCGCCGTTCCAGTCGGGAGGCTCTGGGACTCGGCGATGGCCACCAGGTCGAAGGTGACCCCGGTGCCCGCGGCGTCGGCGTGGACGAACGCCAGCGCCAGGATGGCGACCAGCATCAGGGCCGAGCCGGCCATCGTGTAGAGGAAGAACTTGGTGGCCGCCCTGGCCGAGTCGCCGTGGCCCCACCGGCCGATCAGGAAGTACATCGGGACCAGCACGACCTCGAAGCACAGGAAGAAGGCCACCAGGTCGAGGGCGCAGAACACGCCCATGACCCCGGCCTCCAGCACCAGCATCCACGCGTAGTACGGGCGTGCGTCGTGCTCGGGGTCGACCGCCAGCAGGGACAGCGGGAACAACAGCCCGGTCAGGACCACGAGGAACAGCGATATGCCGTCAACGCCCAGCGTCCAGGAGACCCCCAGGTCCGCCATCCAGGCCGTCGAGTGGGCGAACTGGAATCCGGGGTCACCCGTGTCGAAGGCGTATAGGAGCCAGGAACTGACCGCCCCGGTGGCCACCGAGGCCGAGACCGCCGCCAGCTTGAGCAGCTCGGGGCGGCGGCGGGGCAGCACCAGCACGACCAGCGCCCCGAGGACGGGCAAGGCGAGGAGCGAGGGCAGCACCGGGAACGCGGCCGGAGCCGACGATGCCAGGAGCGCTGTTGCGCTCATGCCGGCCCACCTCCTCCGACGGGGGCCGGCGTCGCCCGTCGGGCCCCGACTCGGCTCACAGGGTCATCCTCGATGCGAACCAGGCGAGCAGGGCCACTGCACCCACGCCGATCCCCACCGCATACGTGCGGACCATGCCGTTGTGGAAGGTCCGCAGTACGTTGGCGAGCCTCCGCACCAGGCCGGCCACCCCCCAGACGGCTCCGTCCACCACCCTCTCATCGAAGCCGGTCGTGGCCTCAAAACCCCTCCGGCCGGGGCCTCCCATGAAGCCGGCGACCGCCCGGTCGATCCCCCACGCCCGGGCCAGCAGGGACGGCTCGAACCTGGAGGCGTCGAGCCTCCCTGCCACCCACACCGCGGCAGCCAGGCCAATCCCCGCCAGGCCCCCGACGACGGCCACGGCCGCCAGCAGCACCTGGGTCGTTCCGGACGCCTCCAGGTGCACCTCGTTCCCGTAGAGGGTCGGTTCCAGCCAGTGCTCCAGCCACTTCGTGGAATTCGAGAAGGGCAGCTGCAGGAAGCCGGCCACGGCCGCCAGGCCGGCCAGCACGACCAGCGGGACGGTCATGGTCGGGGGCGACTCGTGGGGCGTGTGGCCTACCCGTACCGCTGCCTCGTCCTCGTCCTCGCCGGGCCTCCGGTCGGCGTACCGGCAGCGGCCGGCGAAGGTGAGCGCAACCTGGCGGGTCATGTAGAAGGCCGTGAGGACCGCAGTCACCAGGCCGACCATCCACAGGGCGGGGCTCCTGTTCCATGCGAACGCCAGGATCTCGTCCTTGGACCAGAAGCCCGAGAACGGTGGCACCCCTGCGATGGCCAGCCAGCCCACGACGAAGGTGGCGGCCGTGACCGGCATGAACCGGCGAAGGCCCCCGTAGTGGCGCATGTCCTGGTCGCCCTCCATGCCGTGGATGACCGACCCCGACCCGAGGAACAGGAGGGCCTTGAAGAAGGCGTGGGTGACCATGTGGAACACGGCGGCCACGTAGGCGCCGGTTCCCACGGCCAGGAACATGTATCCCAGCTGGCTGACGGTCGAGTAGGCCAGCACCTTCTTGATGTCGTCCTGGGCCAGGGCGATGGTTGCGGCGAAGAGGGCGGTTCCCACGCCCAGCCAGGCGATCAGGTCGGGCACCCAGCCGGCCGCGTCCGCGATAAGCGGGTTCACCCTGGTCAGCAGGTACACCCCGGAGGTCACCATCGTGGCGGCGTGGATGAGCGCAGAGACCGGCGTAGGACCTGCCATGGCGTCGGGGAGCCACAGGTACAGGGGGAACTGGGCCGACTTGCCCACGGCGCCCACCAGGAGCATCAGGGCAATGAGGGTGGCCGTGGTCTCTGCCACCGTTCCGGCCGCCGTGGCGTCCAGCACGTCGACGTAGTCGAGGGATCCGAACGTGAAGAAGGTGGCGAACATGGCGACCATGAAGCCCCAGTCGCCGATCCTGTTGGTCACGAAGGCCTTCTTGCCGGCCGTGGCGTTGGCCTCGTCCTCGAACCAGAAGGAGATCAGCAGGTAGGAGCAGGCCCCCACCCCCTCCCAGCCGAGGAAGGTGAGCAGGAGGCTGTCGCCCAGGACCAGCATCAGCATGGAGAAGGCGAACAGGTTGAGGTAGGCGAAGAACCGGGCGAACCCGGCGTCGCCGTGCATGTAGCCGATCGAGTAGAGGTGGATGAGGGCCCCGACGCCGGTGATGAACAGGCACATGGTCACCGACAGGGGGTCCACGAGGAACCCGACGTCCACGGAGAGGTCCCCGGCCGGCACCCACTCGAACAGGCTGACCACGACCCTGCGGTCGTACGAGCCGAGGAGGTCCAGGTAGACGGCCGCGGTGGCGAGGAACGATCCGGCCATGGCGCCGGTCGCCAGCCAGCCGGCCACCGGCTCCCCGATGCGGCGTCCGGCCAGGGCCAGGACCGCGAACCCGGCCAGCGGCAGCGCCGGAACCAGCCACACCGCGTCGGCCATGGCCTAACCCCCCAGCACCGAGAGGTCGTCCACGCTGGCTCCGGCCCGGCGTCGCATGATGGCGACGATCACCGCCAGGCCGACCACCACCTCTGCAGCCGCTACGACGAGCACGAAGAACACGGAGAGCTGTCCGCCCAGGTCGCCCAGTCCCGCTCCCAGGCTCACGAACGTGAGGTTCACCGCGTTCAACATCAACTCGACGCACATGAACATGACGATCGGGTTCCTACGGACCAGCAGGCCCACCGCCCCCATCGAGAACAGCACGGCCCCCAGCGCCAGGTACCAGTCGGTGGTCACGACGATCACGGGGCCTCCCCGGGTCCGGCCGGTGGGGTCCCGTCCTCCTCGTCGGCGGCGTCCGCCACCGCTGCCACCGCCACGACGGGGAGCGGCTGCAGCGGGCCCCTGACCCTGCGGGCCAGGGCCACCGCACCGACCACGGCGACCGTGAGCAGGATGGCCGTCAGCTCGACGGCGAAGACCATGTCGGTGAAGAGCGCCTCGCCCAGGCGTCGGGTGTTGTCGCCGGCGTCACCGATGGGGGCGTTGGCCGACGGAGCCCCGGTCGGACCGTCCGCGACCACCACGAGGACCATCCCCAGCAGCCCCAGCAGGGAGGCACCCACGATGGCGGTCAGGGCCCGCTGGGCGGCGATTGGCTCTACGCCGAGGTCGTCGGCCCTGTCCACCCCCAGCAGCATGATCACGAACAGGAAGAGGATGACGATGGCCCCGGCGTAGACCATGACCTGGACAGCCGCCAGGAACGTGGCGTCCTGGAGCACGAACAGGACGGCCACCCCGAACAGGGTCTGGACCAGGAACAGGGCCGAGTGGACCGGGTTGCGTGCGATGAGCACACCGAGGGCGCCGGACAGCACCACAGCCGCACTCACGGCGAAGACGGCGACGGTCACGACGCACCCCCGCCGGACCCATCCGACTGCGGAAGGTCCTCGGGCTCCCTGACCCCGTAGCCCAGTTCGCCTGCCCAGGCGACCAGGCCCACGCGCGAGGCGTCCCCGCTGGGTGAGGTAGCCCTCATCCAGGCCGACGTGTCGGCGTCCTCGCCATCCCGCCAGTCCTCCCACGGCAACTCCCTGGGGCGGCCGCTGGCCCCGTCGACGAGGAGCTCCTGTCTGGTGTAGACGGCGTCGGACCGGTTGGTGAAGGAGAACTCGAACAGCTTGGTCTCGGTGATGGCCTGGGTGGGGCAGGCCTCTACGCACAGGTCGCAGTGGATGCAGCGCAGGTAGTTGATCTCGTAGACGTAGCCGTAGCGCTCGCCGGGCGACACCGGCGCCCCCTCCGGGTTGTCCGCGCCGCGGACGTAGATGCACCCCGCCGGACAGACCCCGGCGCAGAGCTCACAGCCGATGCACTTCTCCATGCCGTCCTCGTACCTGCTGAGGACGTGCCGGCCGTGGGCCCGGGCGGGCTTGTGGCGCTTCACGTCCGGGTAGGGGACGGTGACCCGCCGCTCGAACAGCTTGGCGAAGGTGACGGCGAAGCCCCTCAGGTACCCCACTAGGACCACCCGCCCACGGTTCGGTCGGCTGCGGCCAGGCCCTCGTCCGCCTCGGCCAACCGGTCGGCGCGCGCCTTGCGCACCGCCCCTGAGAGCATCGAGGCCCCTCCCCAGAGGACCAGCACGCCGACCACGACGACCGGGATGGTCGACCACCCCCTGTCGCCCGCCACGTCCAGCGAGGCGATCAGCAGGAACCAGCCCAGCGCAGCCGGGATGAGGACCTTCCAGCCCAGGTCCATGAGCTGGTCGTAGCGGAAGCGCGGCAGCGTTGCCCGCAGCCACACGAAGGCGAACAGGAACGCCAGGACCTTCACCAGGAACCAGAGGGTGGGCCACAGCCACGCCACGGGCTCGTAGAGGATCGGCCCGGCCGGGCCCCCCAGGAACAGGGTCACGGCTATGGCCGACATCGTGATCATGTTCATGAACTCGGCCAGGAAGAACAGGGCGAAGCGGATCGAGCTGTACTCGGTGTGGAAGCCACCGACCAGCTCCTGTTCGGCCTCCACCAGGTCGAACGGTGGGCGGTTCAGCTCAGCGGTTCCCGCCACCAGGAAGATGAGGAACGGGACCACGCCGGTGGCCAGGAGGTTCCAGTTGCCGGCCGCCTGTCCGGCGACGATGTCGTGGGTGGACAGGGAGCCGGAGGCCAGGAAGACGGTGGCTATGGCGAGGCCCAGGGCCGCCTCGTAGCTGATCATCTGGGCCGACGCCCTGACCGAGCCGAGCAGCGGGTACTTGGATCCCGATGACCAGCCCGCCAGCATCACGCCGTAGACCGCCACGGCCGAGAGGGCCAGGAAGAACAGCACGCCCACCGGGGGGTCGGCCACCTGCAGCAGGGTCCGGCGGCCCAGGATGGAGACCACGCCGTCGCCGCCGTCGGTGAAGTCGCCGCCCACCGGCACGATGGCGAACGCCACGAAGGCCGGGAGGATCGAGAGGTAGGGGGCCAGCCTGAACACGACCCTGTCCGCCCGGGTCGGGAGGAGGTCCTCCTTAAAGAACAGCTTGATGCCGTCGGCGAGGGTCTGGAGGATCCCCCAGGGGCCGGCCAGCGCCGGCCCGACCCGGTTCTGCATGTCGCTGATCAGCTTCCGCTCGAACCAGATCACGAGCATCACGGCCACCAGCAGGAAGGCGAAGGCCACCACGGCCTTCAGGGCCACGATCAGGACGACCTGCAGGTCGATCCCGCCGGCCAGGAGTGGGTCCGCTGCCAGGATCACCGGGCCCGCTCCAGCCTCAGGTCCACCACGGGCTGTCCCGCGTCGATCAGGTCCACCGCCCGGAAGCCGCTGCGGTTGTGGAACATGTGGGCTGTGCCGGGGGTGGTCGAGGGCTCCGCCGCCACCTCCGCCAGCAGGCTTCCCCGCGGTCCGGTGACCTTCACTGTGGCGCCGCCGACCACCCCGAAGCGGGCCAGGTCGGCAGGGTTCACCGCCAGCCTTGCCGGGTCGGCCAGCGCCGACAGGGACCTGGCGTGGGAGTTCAGGACGCCCCCGTCGAACATGGCGCGGCTGACCACCAGGCGCAGCATGTAGGAACCGGGGCCTGCCGCCTCGGTCGGCTCGGGCCTGGCGAGGGGAATGCCCCCTCCGAGCAGGACCCCGTCGCTGCCCGACGCTGCCACGACCGACGGGTCGAGGCCGGCGTGGAGGGCAGAGACGGATGCCAACTCGGACCAGACGTCGTCGAGGCAGCCGAACCCCGGGTCGTGGCCCAACAGCCCCGACAGGTCGCTGGCGATCATCCAGTCGGGCCGGGCAGTCCCCGGGCACGAGACCCGGCGCGACAGGATGCTGACCCTCCCCTCCAGGTTGGTGAAGGTGCCGTCCACCTCGGTTGGTGCGGCGGCGGGCAGCACGATGTCGGCCATCCCCACGGTGGCCGTGGCGAAGAGGTCCACCGCCACGACCGTGCCGGCACCCTCGATGGCTCGTCGTGCCAGCCCACCGTCGGGCACGTCGCTGAGGATGTCGGCCCCCAGCAGCACGAGGACATCGAGTTCCCCGGCGGCGGCGGCCTCCAGCGCCCCGAGGGTGCCCAGGCCCGGCTCCGCCGGCAGGGTCGGCCACGTGCGGTCGAAGCCGGCACGACCGGCCTCGAGGGTCGTCCTGCCCGGCAGGAGGCCGGGCGAGAGCCCCATGTCGATGGCGCCGTGGACGTTGCCGCGGCGCAGCAGGGACAGGAACCCGGCTCCCTCGAGGTGGTCGTGGAGGGCCAGGGCGGCGTCCACCACCAGGCCGGACGATTCGGCCAGGGAGGTGCGGCCCAGCAGCACCGTCACCGGGCCCCCGTCGGCGACCGCCCTCCCGGCTGCGAGCAGGTCCCCCTCGTCTAGCAGGCCGGGCGGATCGCCCGAACCGAACATGGCAGCTACGGCGGCGGCCGCCTCGCCGGGCCGGATCCTGAGGGAGTGGTGCGCCACCGGGGTGAGGCCGGTCTCCCGGGGTGTCAGCTCCACGAGGGTGGCCCCGTCGTGGACCACCGCATGGCGTAGGCGCAGGTAGAGGCTGCCCAGCTCCTCCTTGGGGTCGGGCCCCAGGAGCACGATGGTTCCTCCCGGCCGGCAGGCCTCGTCGATGGTCGCCCTCGGAAGGCCCAGCAGGACGTCGGCCTGGAGGCCGTCGCCCAGTTGCGCATCGACGTTGTCGGTGCCTACCACGCCCTTGGCGAGCCTGGCCCATGCGTACTGGGCCTCGTTGGCCATCCGGGCGCCACCCACCACGGCGACCCTCGTCGGATCGGCCGCCGACAGGGCCCCTGCCGCCACCCCTAGAGCCTCGGACCAGGAGGCCTCCACCAGCGTGGAGCCGCCGGGATGGCTGCCCCCGCCCCTGACGAGCGGGCGGTCAAGGCGCTCCTCGTGGTCGTAGGCCTCGAAGAGGAACCTCTCCTTGTCGGTGAGCCAGCCCCAGTTGACGGGGTCGGAGTCGACGCCCATGAAGCGCAGCACCCTGTCGCGTGACGACTGGACGGTGATCCGGGCGCCGACGCTGTCGAAGGCGCTCGTGGACTCCTCCTCCTCCAGGTCCCAGGGGCGGGCCTTGAACCTGTACGGGGCGGCCGTCAGGGCCCCGACCGGGCAGATCTGCACCGTGTTGCCGCTGAAGTACGAGCTGAACGGCTCACCGGGGAAGGTGTTGACCTGGGTGCGGACGCCGCGGTCCAGGAAGTGGATGAGGCGGTCCCCGGCGACCTGGTCGGCGAAGCGCGTGCAACGGTCGCAGAGGATGCAGCGCTCCCGGTCCAGGTGGACGTTGGGGTTGACGGGAATGGGCTTCACGAACTGCCGCTTGTCCTCGACGAACCGGCTCTCGCCGGGGCCGTAGGCCATGGTCTGGTCCTGGAGGGGGCATTCGCCGCCCTTGTCGCACACCGGGCAGTCCAGGGGGTGGTTGGCGAGCAGCAGTTCCAGCACCCCCTCCTGGGCGTCGCGGGTGCGCTGGGACCCGGTGTCGACGACCATGCCGGGGGTGCAGGTCAGCATGCAGGACGGCTGGAGCGAGGACCCCCTGCCGGTGTCCACCTCGACCAGGCACATGCGGCACATACCGACCGGGTCGAGGCGCGGGTGGTGGCAGAAGCGCGGGATGTGCGTCCCGGTCCGATCGCAGGCGTCGATGAGCAGCTCGCCCGGGAGGGCCGCCACCTGCTCCCCGTTGACCGTGATGGCCACTGCCTCCTCCGCGGTTGCCCCGTCGCTCACCGGCCGGCCCCGCTTCCGGCTGCTTCTGCCGCCACGGGTATGGCCTCGCCGCGGGTGATGCGGGCCTCGAATTCGTGGCGGAACCGCCGGATGGCCGAGGTGATGGGGGCCACCGCGGACGGTCCCAGGGGGCAGATGGTCGTCTGGCCGGGCGGGAAGGGCACGGCCTCAAGGCCCTCGTCGCCGAAGGCGGCCACGGGGTAGGGGCCCGGGCTGATGTGGTTGCCGACATCGAGCAGCAGGTCTATGTCGGAGGGACGACCCTGGCCGTCGAGGATGCGCCTGAGGATCTTCTCCTCCCAGCTGGTGCCCTCCCGACAGGGCGCGCACTTGCCGCAGGACTCGTTGGCGAAGAACCTCACCACCCGGTAGCAGGCCTCAACCGCGTCTGTGGTGTCGTCCATCACGACCACACCCCCGGAGCCCAGCATGGAGCCCGCCTCGCCCACGTCGCGGGCCTCCAGCGGGAGGTCCAGGTGCTCATCGAAGAACCAGGGGGCGGAGCCCCCACCGGGGATGAACGCCTTCAGCTGGTTCTGGTCCCGGATGCCCCTGCAGTGGTCGTCCCCGTACAGGAGCTCCCGGAACGTGGTCACACCGTGCTCGACCTCGTACACGCCCGGCCTCCGGACGTGCCCTGAGACGGCGAACAGGCGGGTGCCCGGGGAGGCCTCCGATCCGTACCCCCTGTAGGCCTCGGCGCCGTTCCTCATGATCCACGGCAGGTTGGAGAGGGTCTCCACGTTGTTGACGATCGTGGGCTGCCCGTAGAGGCCGATGGCGGCCGGAAAGTAGGGGGGCTTCAGCCTCGGCATCCCCCGGTTGCCCTCGAGGCTCTCGATGAGGGCTGTCTCCTCGCCGACTATGTAGGCACCGGCCCCCCAGTGGAGCACGATGTCCACCGACAGGTCGGATCCCGCCACGTTGGCTCCGACCAGGCCCGCCGCGTAGGCCTCGTTGAGGGCGGTGGCCAACCGCTCCTGGGCCAGGGCCATCTCGCCCCGCACGTAGAGGAAGCACTGGGAGAGCCCCAGGGCGTAGCAGGCGATCAGGCAGCCCTCTATGAGCTGGTGTGGGTCGCGCTCCATGAGCAGCCGGTCCTTGTAGGTGCCGGGTTCGCTCTCGTCGCCGTTCACGACCAGGTAGCGGGGCCACACGCCCTCGGGGCAAAAGCCCCACTTGACACCGGCGGGGAAGCCGGCCCCGCCCCGCCCGAGCAGTGTTGCCGCCCTGACCTCCTCGTGCACCCTGGCCGGATCCAGGGCCAGGGCCGCGCGCAGGCCGTCGTAGCCGCCGATGGCCTCGGCCCGCTCGAGCGTGAAGGAGTCCTCGTACGAGAACCTGGCCGTGAGCAGGGTGGGACCGCCATTTCGGACGTAGCCGGCGGCGTGGGGGACGTACCCGTCGGCTGTGGCCTCAGCCATCGGCCGCCTCCTCCGGAAGCCATGCCGGACGCTCGGCGGCCTGCTCGGGTGCCACGATGCCGGCCCTGCGATCGCCGGGAATCTCCTGGCGCACCCGTGCGAGCGTGCCGTGCTCGGGCAGCCCTCCCGTGTCACCGGCAGAGCCCAGCCTCATGGGGTCGTTGCCGGCCCGCAGGTCGGCCACGACCTCGTCAAAGGTCTCCCTGGTCGCCCGGTGGAAGTACCTGTAGTTGACGGTGAAGCAGGGGGCTTCCGTGCAGGCCGCCACGCACTCCACCTCCTCCACCGTGAACATGCCGTCGTCGGTCGTCCCGCCGTGGCCGACGCCCAGGACCTCCTCCACGTGCTCGAGGAGGTCTCCTGCGCCCAGCAGGTGGCACGAGATGTTCGTGCACACGTTCACGAGGTAGCGCCCCACGGGATGGAACTTGAACATCTCGTAGAAGCTCCCGGTACCGAGCACCTCGGCGGGCGTCGTTCCTGTCAGCTCGGCAATCTCCAGCATGGCCTCGCGGGTGATCCAGCCGTCCTGTTCCTGGGCCAGGTGCAGCAGTGGGATGAGCGCCGACCTGGGTCGCGGGTAGCGGGCGACGGTCTCCCTGGCCAGGGCCTCGTTGTCGTCCGAGAAGTAGCCCATCAGCGGTCCACCTCCCCCATGATCGGGTCGACCGAGGAGATGACCGCCACCCCGTCGGCTATGAGGCCCCCCTCCATCAGGTGGGGGAGGGTCTGGAGGTTGACGAAGCTGGGGCCCCTGATGTGCATGCGGTAGGGGTTGGGACCCCCGTCGGACACCAGGTAGCAGCCCAGCTCACCGCGGGGAGACTCGACGGCTGAGTAGACCTCCCCCTCGGGCACGTGGAACCCCTCGGTGAAGATCTTGAAGTGGTGGATCAGGGCCTCCATGGACTCGCCGATGCGGGCCCTCGGCGGTGGTGTGACCTTGCTGTCCTGGGTCCGGTAGTCGCCGTCGGGCATGAGGTCCAGGATCTGCTCGACGATGCGGAGCGACTCACGGACCTCGTTCAGCCGGATGGCGAACCTGTCGAAGGAGTCTCCGTGGGTTCCGACCAGTACGTCGAAGTCGACCTCGTCGTAGGCGAGGTAGGGCTCGTCCCGCCGCAGGTCCCAGGCGTAGCCGGTGGAACGCAGGATGGGTCCGGTAGCCGAGAGGGCCAGGGCCTCCTCCGGGGTGAGCACCCCCACCCCCTGGAGGCGCTCCCTGAAGATGGGCTGGCCCGTGAGCAGGGCGTCGTACTCGTCCAGGCGGGGCGGCAGCAGCCGCAGGAGCCGGCCTACCTGATCACGCCAGCCTGCTGGCAGGTCGGCGGCCACACCGCCCGGGCGGATGTAGTTGTGGTTCATCCGCAGGCCCGTGACCTCCTCGAAGAACCGAAGCACCTCCTCGCGTTCCCGCCAGCCGTAGATCATCATCGAGACGGCTCCCAGGTCCATGCCGTTGGTGGCCTGGAAGAGCAGGTGCGAGGACACGCGGTTCAGCTCGCACATGAGCATGCGGATCCAGGTGGCCCGCGGGGGAACCTGGATGCCCAGCAGCCTCTCGGTAGCCAGGCAGAACGCCAGTTCCGAGAAGAGCGGGGAGGCGTAGTCCATCCTGGTGACGTTGGTCGGGCCCTGCAGGTAGGTCAGGTTCTCACCTGTCTTCTCCATGCCCGTGTGCAGGTAGCCGATGACGGGCTTGGTCCGCAGCACGGTCTCGCCCTCCATCTCCAGCATCAGGCGGAGCACCCCGTGGGTGGAGGGGTGCGAGGGCCCCATGTTCAGGATCATCCGCTCGTCGTCGTCGGGGTTGTCGGGGTCGCCGGCCAGGTCCTGGGCCTCCGCCTCGCTCATGCGCAGGACGGCGCTGCCCTCCCGCCGGTAGACGCGCTCCACGTCGGGGTCCCCGAGGGCCTGGACGCTCACCGGCGCTCCGGGGCGGCCTTGAACTGGACCGGGATGCGGCCGACCTCGGCGTCCTTGCGCAGCGGGTGGCCCTCCCAGTCCTCAGGCATGAGGATCCGGGTCATGTCGGGGTGCCCGTCGAAGGCGATGCCGTAGAGGTCGAACACCTCGCGCTCCATCGCCTCGGTCCCCGGGTAGAGGTCGAACAGGGACGGCACCACGGGCTCGTCGGCGGGCACCTGGATCCTCAGCCGGACGCGCTCTCCACGCCGGTGGTCGTGGAGGGACACCACGACCTCGAAGCGCTCGGGCGTGACGCCGGCCGGCAGGTCGCTGCGACCGGGGTGGTCCAGGTAGTCGACGGCGGTCACGTCAACTGCCATCACGTACCCGTCGTCGCGAAGTCTCCCGGCGGTGGCCAACAGGTCGTCGGCTGACGGGTGCAGCACCCGCTGGCCACGTGAGGTCGTCTCGGGCACGGCCTGCGTCATCGGGAATCCAGCTGCACCGGCTGCCCGGCGACGGGAGCCTCGATGTGGACCGCTGCACCGCCTCCGGCCCCGCGGCGCCGGGTCAGCTCTCCGCTTCGGATCAGGTCGTGGAGGGTGAGGATGGCGTGCATGAGTGTCTCGGGTCCCGGTGGGCACCCGGGCGCGTAGACGTCGACGGGCACGACCTGGTCGACGCCCTGGACGATGGCGTAGTTGTTGAACATGCCGCCGCTGGAGGCGCAGACGCCCATGGAGATGACCCACTTGGGTTCCATCATCTGGTCGTAGATCTGGCGCAGGACCGGCGCCATCTTCTGGGAGACGCGGCCGGCCACGATCATCAGGTCTGCCTGTCGGGGGGAGGCCCGGAAGACCTCCATCCCGTACCGGGCCAGGTCGTAGTGGGCGGCACCTGTGGCCATCATCTCGATGGCGCAGCAGGCCAGGCCGAAGGTGGCGGGCCAGCAGCTTCGCGCCCTGGACCACTTGACCAGTTCCTCGATGCGGGCGGTCACGAAGTTGTGCTCCAGCCCCTCGAGGCCGTCGTCCAGCACCCTAGACAGGTCGCCGACCACGGGTAGGCGTGCCATCAGGAACCCCCGTCCCCGGTGGGATGTTCGGCCTGCCGGCCCTCGAGGCCCACCTGGCGCACCCCGGCCCGGCGGGGTGCGGTTGTCGGCGCCTGGGGAACCGGCCCGGCAGGCGCCCTGCCCCGCCTCAGGGGGCCCCACTCGAGGGCCCCGTTGCCGATCAGGTACACGAACGACTCGAACACCGCCAGGGAGAACAGCAGCACCGCCACCAGGCCGAAGAGGCCGATCTCGTGGTGGGCCACGGCCCACGGGTAGAAGAAGATGATCTCGATGTCGAACACGATGAAGATCATCGCCACCAGGAAGAACCTGACAGGGAAGCGCTCGGGTGCCTCGCGGCCGGGGATGATCCCGCACTCGTAGGGCGCCTCCTTCTTGTCGTTGGGGCTGCGCGGTGCCAGCAGGCGGGAGACCATGAAGCTGAGCGCCGCGAAGAGGAGCGCCAGTGCCAGCAGAAAGGCGATGGGGAGGTACTGGCCCAGCATCTCAGCCCCGGCCGGGCAGGGCGTAGGCCCGGTTGGACCGCGACCCGGCCCCGACCGCTAGGTGGAAGGCGGGGGTCACGTGGTCAGGCCCTTGCCGCTTCGAACTCCTCGCGCCGTGCCATGACCTCCTTGTCACGGACATGGAGCCAGTGGCAGAGGGCGAGGAAGATGAGCAGCGACCCGATCGTCACGAGCGCCGGCCTGAGCCTCACGCTGCCCAGGTCCCGGACCATGATCACCGAAACGACCGGCTCGTCGGCATCGGCCACTGGCCGCGGCGGTGCCTCCCCGGGGACGGTCGGCTGGTCGACCACGCCCTGGAGCTGTACCGAGGTGTAGTGCACCGGGTGGGTGATCCTGGCCGAGTTGGTGATCCAGTGGCTGATGCGGTCCCAGCGGTTGGGGTCCTCCTTCAGCTCGGGCTTGCCGCCGATGGTGTAGGCGTCAAGCAGTTTGAAGTCACCGCTGGACGAGAAGCCCAGGTCGGGGTGGGCCAGGACGTCGGCTACCGCCTGTGCCTGCGCGTCGCCGGCCTCTGTGATCGGCAGGAGGCGCCAGCCCCCCAGGTCGCCGAGCCCGGCGGCGTCGGTGACCGCCGGCGCCACCGCCGCCAGCTCGGAGAGCGTCGCAATCTCGTTGCGCAACTGCCTGTCGGCCCGCAGCGCCTCCAGGTCCGCCTCGGCCATGTCCGGGTACTCGACCGCAGTGGGCAGGGTGTCGTACTCGGCGACCGCCCTGGCGTCGCCGGACGAGGTGACGAGCTGGTATGCGGTTGGCAGCTCGTCCGGGTTGGGCAGCAGGCGCGCCTCCGGTAGCCCGCTGGCCCGCAGGTCGCCGACGTTGATGTCGACGGTCTGCCAGGAGGGGCTCTCGCCCTGCCAGCCCTTCCCGTACATCCACCAGGTGGCGCCCATGATCACCATCCAGCCCATGAGGGCGGCCAGGGCGATAAGGGTCCCGACCCGGATGCCGGAGTTGGTCGCCAGCAGCAGCCAGACGGAACCAATCAGCACCACCACGCCTGTGGCAACGACCAGGATGCCCGCGATGTTCGGGTTGTAGGAGAGCCCCGCCAGCGTGACCAGCGCACCCATCAGAGGCTCCTCTCGTATGCCACGACCGCGTCGATCTGCTCGGGGGTCAGGATCCGGCTGCGATGGACCGGCCCCAGCACATCCAGGTCGTCGGTGCGCCCGCCATAGCCGGGCATCCCGCCAGAGCCGGACCTGGCGTTGCCGAAGCCGATTCCCAGCTCCGATCCGGTCCTTATTAACTCGGCCTGGCGGTCGGCGGTGGCGAAGTGGGCCTCCACCCCTGCCAGGTCGGGACCAACGTGGCCGGCGCCGGGCTGCCAGCCGGTGAGGATCCCCGACTCGACGAGGCGTGGCCACTCCGCCAGGAGCGCCTCCGTGCCCTCCTCGTCGGTGGCCCCGTATGAGAAGCCCGGCGTGTGGCACCGGGCGCAGTTGTTGGCCCCCTGGCCGGCCGGGTTGTTGAAGATGAGCTCCCCGTAGGCCAGGTGGTCGCTGCTGGCCGGGTCCGAGGCCTGCTCCAGCCAGGCGTCAATGGCCGCCTCGACGTCGGCTGGGTCGGCGAGGCCGGGGGCGGCGGCGGTCACGATGGCCCTGGCGCCCGCACGTAGGCCCGAGTCGACCTCGGCGGTGGTGGCCTCCTGGTCCAGTTGGATGGAGCGCATGTAGACCACCAGCTGCTCCACCTGCTGGGTGCTCAACGGGCCACCGCCGGGAAGGCCCCAGGCGGGCATCGGCGTGCCGGGCCGGCCGTAGTCCAGGATCTGGCGCACCTCCTCCTCGCTGAACCGGGACAGCACGGTGGTGAGGGCCGGGGCCTGCCACTCAACCTGGGCCACGAACTTGCCGTCGCCGTCGACCAGCGTGAAGGCGGCCACCCCCCCGACGCCTCCGGGGCCGTGGCAGCTGGCACAGCCCTCCTCAAAGGCCGTTGCCCCCTTGCGCTCGAACCGGGCCACCCAGTCGACGGCTGCGTTCTCCTGCCTGGCAGGCTCCATCAGCCAGTAGAGGGGCAGGACCAGCGAGACGGCTGCCAGGGTCACGAGCGACCAGGCCAGGCTTCGGTCCAGGACCCTGGTCTCGAGTTCGTCGTCGCTGTAGTGGGGGGTCCTGTTGGGGGCCAGGTCGATCTCGGAACCGACCTCGCGCTTGCCCAACCTGAAGCTGAAGAGCAGGTAGACGACGAACCCGACCATCACGAGGACGGCCAGCACGAGGCCGAACGTGCGCTGTGTGCTGGCTGCGATGATCATGGATGGTCCCTGGGTTCTCCTGGCGTCGTTCGCCTAGTGGCCGCCGGCCTCGCCTATGCAGTGCGGGCCCTCGGCCTCCTGGCCTGTGGTGTTGACCCCGATCGGCGGTCCCTGGACGATCGTTCCGGTGTCGACTGTGAGGACCCCGCCGTCCACCGACATGGCGAACCGGTCCATCCCGCGTGGGGCAGGTCCACCGCGCTTCTCCCCCACCTGGTTGAACTGGGAACCGTGGCAGGGGCACTCGAACCACTGCGACGACACGCAGTTGGGCACCCTGCAGCCCAGGTGCGGACACTTCTGGTAGAGGGCCACGACGCCGCTCTCGAACCCGGCCTCGACCCCGGCGGCCATCCCTGCCAACTCTGCCGAGGAGTACACGCTCCGGGCCTTCTCGACCGCTCCGTTCGGGTAGGCCGTGAGCCACATCCGGCCCTCCGGCTTGTAGGCGAAGCCGTTCTTGTCCTTGATCTCGGCGAGCAGCTCGACGATGTTGCCCACCTTGATCTTGGACCCGAAGCCGCTGACGCCCTGTGGCCACAGGAAGGCGATGCAGGCCCCCCCGAAGCCGGAGAGTCCCAGCCCCATCATCCCCACGATGCTGCGGTTGAAGAACTGGCGCCGGGACACACCCACGGCTCCGGGGTCGGGCGCCACGAAGGGTTCGGGCGGGGCCGACTCAACGACCGGCACTTCGTCGGCCCTGCGGGCGGCCAGGGCCTCCCGCTCGACCTGACGGCCCGTCGGCGCGGCGTCGGCCGGGTCCGGGGCCAGGGTGGGGTTCCGGCGGTCGCGGCGACGGGCCTCCCGTGAGAGGCCGGCGGCGCTGCACTCACGCCTGCGCGCGGTTCCGAGCAGCAGGGCTCCGGCCAGCAGGACCAGCACGATGACGGCTACGGCTACGAGCACGGGTCAGCCCCTTCCCCGGTCCGCTGCGGCGGCCACCTGGACGGTCACGGTGATCACAGCTCGAAGAACAGCCCGCTGTTCCACGGGAAGATGAAGTTGAAGCCCGGACCGCGGAAGAACGAGCCGATCATGACCAGCACGGCCCAGAACATGAGGTGGACGGTCATGAGCGAGATGGCGAACTTGCGGTCCTCGGGCGCCTTGGACGGGTTCTTGTCGATGTAGGGGGCCATGGCCAGGAGGATCAGGCCCATGCCGGGGATGGTCACGCCGGCCACCATCGGGTGGAACATGGTGAGCAGTTCCTGCAGGCCGAGGAAGTACCAGGGGGCCTTGGAGGGATTCGGGGTCTGGTTGAAGTTGGCCAGGTTCAACAGGGGCGCGTTCACGAAGATCGAGAACAGGGTCGTGAAGAGGGTGATGGCCAGGGCCGCCAGGAACTCGGCCACGAGGAGGTGCGGCCAGACGTGCACCTTGTCCATCGGCACCGACTTGGTGTCCTGGATGGACCCCGAGCGGACGACCGTGAGCAGGCGCTGGTTGTGTCCGTCGGGCCCGCTACCAGGCGCGGGCTCGCCCCCGGGGGACACCGGCTGGTCGGCGGCCGCGGTGCCGCGGTCCAGCAGGTGGACGGGGATCTTGCCGGCGTCGCCGGCCGCCTCGGCGGCCCCTTCCGCAGGGGCAGCGGTGCCCTCGGAGGGCGCGGCGCCTCCCCTGGCGGCCTCGGCCTTCCGGCGGGCCTCCTCGGCCCTCTTGCGCAGGTGCTCGGGTATCTCGGTCATGCCGGTTGCGTGGCCTAGAGGGGTCCGGAGATGCCGCCGTCCTTGCGGACGCGCCAGAAGTGGATGGCCATGAAGATGACGGTCACGAAGGGGAGCATCAGGACGTGCAGCACGTACCAGCGCAGGAGCGTGTCGGTCCCGATCTCGACGCCCCCGAGCAGGACGAACCTGACCTGTTCGCCGAAGACCGGGGTGAAGCCCATCATGTTGGTTCCGACCGTCACCGCCCACAGGGCCAGCTGGTCCCAGGGCAGCAGGTAGCCGGTGAAGGAGAGCAGCAGGGTGAGCTGCAGCAGCATCACGCCGATCACCCAGTTGAACTCGCGGGGCGGCTTGTAGGCACCGTGGTAGAAGACCCTGGCCATGTGCAGGAACACGGACAGGACCATCAGGTGGGCCCCCCACCGGTGCATGTTGCGCACCAGCAGGCCGAACCCGACCGCCGTGTGGAGCGTCTGGATGTCGTCCCAGGCCTGGACCGCGGTGGGCCTGTAGAAGAACATCAGGAAGATGCCCGTGACCGTCAGCAGGATGAACAGGAAGAAGCTCAGCCCGCCGAGGCAGAGCGTGTAGCTGACCTTCACGGCGTGCCTCTTCACCTTCACCGGGTGCAGGTGGTAGAGGACGCTGTTCATGATCACGTAGGAGCGGTTGCGGGGGCTGTCGCTGTAGCCCTTCCTGAAGATGGACCCGGGCCTGAAGATGGAACTCCAGGCCTGTGAGCCCTGCATCTGCTCGCCCATCCGGCTGACGCGCTCCTGCAGCGCCTGTCCTGCCGGCTTCCTGCCGTTGCTATCGGCCACTGTCGCTGCTCTCCTGTCGGGCCTCGTGCCTGTCCGGATCTGCCATCCCGTCGTCCCCCCCTGCTCAGGCCAGGCGCATGCCGTAGCCGTAGCCGTGGCTGGCCGTCCGCTGGTGGGGATCGCCGTCGGCCGGCGGGGCGACCATCTTGCCGAGGATGATCACGCCCGTCGGGCACCTGTCGACGCACAGGGCACACCGTGTGCAGACGTCGTCGTCGATCGTGAAGATCACGTGGTCGCTGGGGTCCTCGCCCGGCATGCCGGTGCCGACGGCCTCGGCGACGGCATCGGGCCTGACCATGTGGATGCACTTCCACGGGCAGATGTCGACGCAGCCCTCGCACATGATGCACTCGGACTGGTCGATGTGGATGAACTGCTTGGGCTTGACGGCCCTGGCCATCCACTCTGCGTCGACCTCGCGCAGCGTGTAGTCGTCGATGAAGGTGGGATGGGGAGGGTTGGCGTCGGTGACGCTCATGCGCCCGCCCCCTCTCGGACCAGCGGCCTGCCGTACTCGGACGTCGGCGTGGGCTCGGCCTTCTCGGCGCCGCGGTTCTGCCAGCGGTTCCAGAGCACGACGTTGCCGCCCAGGCCCACCAGGTAGATGAGCACCGCTACGAGGTCCCGGATCACCTGGTAGGTCATCGTGAACGGCAGGGCCCACTCGACGATCCCCTGCTCGCCGGTCCAGGGGAGGGCCGGTCCGACCAGGTACCTGTCGGGCCGCCAGTTCAGCTCGCTGTCGGCCCAGGTCAGCCACTGGTGGGGTACGACCCCGTAGATCCAGAACAGGACCAGGAACACGTAGGTGGCGAAGAGCATCGACTCGCCCCAGGTGAACACCTTGTCGGCCGGACAGCGGTCGCGGTAGGCGTTGGCGCCGATGACCATGAGGATGAGCACGATGACGGAGGCTGTGAACGCGACCATCGGCTCAGGCTCCTCCTCGGTGGATCTAGGCGGGTAGGTGGCTACAGCGACTTAGTGAAACGATGCACAAGCGCTGTGCCCGCCCCATGCTAATAGGTGATCCAGGGACTTCGTGACCCTGCCCAGGTCGCCGTCGGGTGCCCCTGCACAGGGGGTGTGTCTACCACGCCGCGCCGGTGGCGACTACCCCGGCGGAGGCCATCTGGCTTGTCCGGATCGGCGCCGTTCCACATACAGTGCCAGCTAGCCTGCACCTGGCCCGCGGGCCCCAGGGGTAGGGCAGACCTCCCACCCAACACCAGACCCGAGAGAACACCACGTCGCCCCGGAGGCCACGTTGACCGAGATCCCCGAGCACCTCCTGAAGCGCTCACGCCAGCGCCGGGGCGAACTGACCGGAGAGGGTGCCGGCCCGGCCGCCGACGAGACCCCGGCAGCCTCCGACCCAGCCCCGGCCGTCGCGGCGGCGGCCTCCGTCCCGGAACCGCAGGAACCGCCCGCGCCCGAGCCCGTCGCCCCCTACAACGCTGCAGCCGCCGCACGGCCCAAGATCCCGTGGTGGGCCGCCGGCACCCTCCTCCTGTTGCCGATCTGGGCGATCGCCTACGTGGGCACCCTCGAGCGCCCACCCGAACACGGCCCATCAGGCCTGTTGGCCGTGGGTGAGTCCGTGTACGCCGCCCGCTGCGCCAGCTGCCACGGGGCCTCCGGCCAGGGCGGAGCAGGCCACGCCATGGCCGACGGAGAGATCCTGGCGACCTTCCCGACACCGGCCGAGCAGGTGCTCTGGGTGGCGAAGGGATCGGCGGGCTACGGCCTCGACTCCAACTACGGGGATCCCGCGGTCGGGCGGGTCGTGGTCGGCGGCATGCCCGGCTTCGCTGACGCCCTCACGGTCGAGGAACTGCTCGGCGTCGTCCTCTACGAGCGTGCGGCCTTCGGCCACTCCGAGTTCGACGAGGAGTTGGCAGAGGCCCTCGACGAGGAAGCCCACTCCGGCCACCTGGACCTGGACGTCCACCTCGACCAGGCCACCGTCACCATCGACGAGGTCCTGGAGCTGCTCAGGGCAGCCGGCGTGGGCGAGGACGACCAGCTGGCCGCAGGCTGAGGCATGGCGGCCGCTCCCGCCGGGGGACCGGCGTGACCGCGGCCGGGGTGTGTCATGTCGCCCGTGGCTGACCGTATCCACGACCTGCTGGTCGTGGGAGGTGGGCCAGCCGGGGCGGCCACCGCCTACTGGGCGGCCACCGCCGGCCTTGACACGGTCGTGGTCGAGCGCAAGGCCTTCCCGAGGGAAAAGACCTGCGGCGACGCCCTGACCCCCAGGGCTGTCCACCAGATGGAGGCAATGGGCCTCGGCGCAGAGTTGGGGCGCTACCACCGCTTCGGCGGCCTGAGGGCAGTCGCACACGGCCGCACCCTCGAGATGGCGTGGCCCGAACATGCTGTGTTCCCGTCGCACGGCTACGTCGTCAGGCGGTCCGAACTCGACACGTTCGTGGCAGAACACGCCGTTCGCGCAGGGGCTGCCTTCCACGACGGCACCGACGCCGTCCGCCCCATCCTGGACGAGGGGCAGGGTCCCGGCGACCCTCCCCGGCTGGCGGGGGCCGTCGTGGTCGACCGGGAGGGTGGGGGCGAGCGCCAGCTCGAGGCCAGGTACGTGGTGGTTGCCGACGGGGCCAACTCCCGCTTCGGCAGGGCACTGGGAACCTCGCGCAACCGGGCCTACCCGATGGGCATGGCCATCAGGGGCTACTTCGAGAGCCCGATGCACGACGACCCGTGGATCGAGTCGTCGCTCGACGTGAGGGACCGGAACGGCAACTCGATGCCGGGCTACGGCTGGATCTTCCCGGTCGGCGACGGCACCATCAACGTGGGCATCGGCCTCCTCTCCACGTTCCGGGACTACAGGTCGGTCAACACCAGCCACCTGTTCGAGGAGTTCGCCTGCACGCTTCCGGAGCACTGGCAGATCGATCCGACCCGGCCCACGGCGCCGCCCACGGGCGGCCGCCTCCCGATGGCGGGGTCGGTGGGCCCCAAGGCCGGCCCCAACTGGCTCCTCGTGGGCGATGCGGCGGGATCGGTGAACCCATTCAACGGCGAGGGCATCGACTACGCCTACGAGACGGGTCGGCTGGCCGCCGGCCTGGTTGCCGAGGCTGTCGCACGGGGGCCGGGTGTGCTGGCCCGCTACCCGGGGATGCTGGACGAGGAGTACGGCCTCTACTTCAAGATGGCCAGGCTCTTCGCCAGGGTGATCGGCAGCCCGGCGCTCATCCGGGAATTGACGAGGGTCGGCATGAGGTCCCGGCCGCTCATGGTCTGGGCCCTGCGTGTGATGGCCAACCTCATGGACGAGGGCGGCACCATCAGGTCGGAGGCCGCCTACGGGGCGCTGGCCGCCATGGTGCGCATGGTGCCCAACCGCCTGGCTGACGTGCCCACCGGGCCGACCGCCACAGCTTCGGAGTTCACCCCACCAACGGCCAGGACTGGGTGATGGCACCCTCCCCGACGGCGCCGCGGTGAGAATGGAACCCGTGGACGGACCAGTGGACCCGGGATCCGGCGGGACGGGACGGGCCTGGACGGCCCTGGAACGCCACCGCGACGAGCTGTCGGGTGCCTCCCTCAGGGACCTCTTCGCGGGGGACCCGCAGCGCGCCGACGCCATGTCCCTGGCCGTGGGCGACCTCTGGGTCGACTACTCGAAGCAGGTGCTCTCGCGGGCGACCATCCCCATGCTCTGCGACCTGGCCGAGGAGCGGGGCGTCGCCGGCTTCCTGGCCGGCATGCTCGACGGGGACAGGGTCAACACCACTGAGGAGAGGCCGGCCCTGCACACGGCCCTGCGCGCGCCGGAGGGCACGAGCGTCATCGTGGACGGAGCCGACGTGGTGCCGGGGGTCCACGACACCATCTCCCGTATGGCGGATCTGGCCGAGGACCTGCGCGCCGGCCGGCGCTCCGGGTCCACCGGCCGGCCGATCACCGCCCTGGTCAGCCTCGGCATCGGCGGCTCCCACCTGGGGCCCGCCATGGCCAGCGAGGCCCTCGCCCACCTGCGCCATCCGGGCGTCGAGGTCCGCTTCTCATCCAACCTGGACGGTGCCGACATCTCGGCGGCCCTCGAGGGACTCGACCCTGAGACGACGATGGTCCTGGTCTGCTCCAAGTCCTTCACCACCACCGAGACGCTCGTCGCAGCCGGAACTGCGGCGGCCTGGCTGGCGGACAGCGCCGGCGACCCCTCGGCGCACCTGGTGGCAGCCACCGCATCGGCCGACCGGGCCCGGTCGTTCGGGATCCAACCGGGGATGGTCCTACCCCTCCCCGAGTGGGTGGGCGGGCGGTTCTCTCTGCCGTCGGCGGTCGGCCTGGGCCTGATGGTGTCGATAGGAGCTGAGGCCTTCACCGAGATGCTGGCCGGAATGCGCCTGGTCGACGAGCACCTGGCCTCGTCGGCGTTCGAGGCCAACGTGCCGGTGCTGCTAGGCCTCCTGGACGTGTGGAACCGCTCCTTCCTCGGGTCCTCGTCGCTGGCGGTCGTCCCCTACAGCGCCCGGCTGGCGGGCCTGCCGGCCTGGCTGCAGCAGCTCTCCATGGAGAGCCTGGGGAAGCGGGTGACGGCGTCGGGCCGGCCCGTAGGCGGGTCGACTGGAGCGGTGGTCTGGGGGGCGCCGGGCACCGATGGCCAGCACGCCTTCTTCCAACTCCTGCACCAGGGCACCGACACCATCCCATGCGACCTCATCGGCGTGGCCCGTCCGGTGGCCGACCCCGGCGGGGCCCACCACGACGGCCTCTTCGCCAACATGCTCGCCCAGGCCGAGGCGCTGGCCTTCGGCATGACCGCCGACGAGGTGGCTGCCGCCGGCAGGCCTCCCGGGCTGGTGGCACACGGGACCGTCCCCGGGAACCGGCCCAGCACGACCATATTGCTGCCGGAGTTGACGCCGTCCACCCTCGGCCAGCTGGTTGCCCTCTACGAGCACAGGACCGCGGTGGCCGGAGCGGTCTGGGGCGTCAACCCCTTCGACCAGTGGGGCGTCGAGCTGGGCAAGACCCTCGCCAGCCGGATCACAGCCGAACTGGCCAACGACGACGACCGGCTGGCACACGACTCCTCGACCAACTCCCTGATACGCCGCTACCGGCGGCTACGGGGCCGCTAGGGCCGGATCAGGAGGTGGTGGAGGCCACCTCGACAGCGGCGGCCTCAGCTGCAGCCACGGTCTCGTCGACCACGTCATCGCCGTGGGCGAGGCTGGGGAAGAGCGCCTCGTAGGCCCCGGGGGCCAGGGCCACCCCCCTTTCGAGGAGCGCGTGGAACGCCTTCGGGTAGACCCCGTTCTCGGCTGTCTCCCTGGCCTCGTCGAAGTCGACCGGCACGCCCTCGCCGAAGAACAACCCGAGGAGGGGTCCGACCCGGGGGAACACCGCGGTCACCCCGGCCGAGGCGAAGGCCGAGTCGAGGCCGTTGGCGAGGCGTGCGGCGGTGGCCTCCAGGCGGGAGTAGGCCTCCTCGTCCAGCAGCTCGAGGGTTGCCCTGCCCGCCGCCATTGCAAGGGGGTTCCCCGACAGCGTGCCGGCCTGGTAGACGCCGCCCAGCGGCGCCAGGTTGGACATCAGGTCCGTACTTCCGCCGAAGGCCCCGACGGGGAGGCCTCCACCTATGACCTTGCCGAAGCACCAGATGTCGGGGGTGACGCCCGTGCGCTCGGCCGCACCACCCCGGCAGAGCCTGAATCCGGTAATCACCTCGTCGAACACCAGCAGCGCCCCGACCCTGTCGCAGGCCGACCTGAGGTCCTCGAGGAAGCCCGCTACCGGGGGCACCAGCCCCATGTTGGCCGCCACCGGCTCCACGATCACGGCGGCCACCGTCTCGTCAAGGTGCGGAACCACGTTGTAGGGGGCCACGACCGTGTCGGCGACGGCACCCGGGGTGACGCCATCGCAGCCCGTGAGGCCCTGGTTGGCCACGCCGCTCCCGCCGGCGGCCAGCAGGGCGTCGGCGTGACCGTGGTAGCAGCCGGCGAACTTCACGATCGTGCTTCGGCCCGTGGCACCTCGCGCCAGCCGGATGGCCGACATGGTGGCCTCCGTGCCGCTGGAGACGAACCGGACCGACTCGAGGCCCGGAATGCGGTCGACGACCATCTCGGCCAACACCACCTCCGACTCTGTTGGGGCCCCGAAACTGGTGCCCGATGCCGCGGCCCGGCCCACGGCCTCGACCACGGCGGGGTGGGCGTGTCCCAGGATCCCGGGTCCGTAGGACTGGACGTAGTCGATGTAGCGGCGCCCCTCGGCATCCCACACGTACGGGCCCTCTCCGTGCTGCACGAAGTAGGGGGTGCCGCCGACGGACCCGAACGCCCTCACAGGCGAGTTGACGCCGCCGGGCGTGACCGCCACGGCCCTCGAGTAGAGCGAGCCGTTGGTCGTGGTCATGATCCAATCAGTCGGGCTGCCCGGCCGGCCAGGTAGGTCAGGATGAAGTCGGCCCCGGCCCGCTTGATGGCCAGCAGGTGCTCCATGCCGACGGCGTCGCCGTCCAGCCAACCGTTGGCCGCGGCCGCCTCGACCATGGCGTACTCGCCGCTCACGTGGTAGGCGGCCAGCGGTACGTCCACCTCCGCCCTGGCCCTGGCGACCACGTCCAGGTAGGCCAGGGCTGGCTTGACCATGACCATGTCGGCCCCCTCTGCCAGGTCGGACCTGATCTCCTCGAGGGCCTCCCTGGCGTTGGGCGGGTCCTGCTGGTATCCCCTCCTGTCGCCCCCGTCGGCGATCTGCACGTCGACGGCGTCGCGGAACGGCCCGTAGAGGGCTGATGCGTACTTGGCGGCGTAGGCCAGGATCGAGACCGGGCCGTGTCCTGCGGAGTCGAGGGCGGACCTGATGGCTGCCACCTGGCCGTCCATCATCCCCGACGGTGCGCACACGTCGGCACCGGCGTCAGCCTGGGCCACCGCGGCCCGCTGGTAGAGCTCGAGGGTGGCGTCGTTGTCGACCGTGCCGTCGGGTGCTACGACACCGCAGTGCCCGTGGTCGGTGTACTCGTCGACGCAGAGGTCGGCCATGAGCACCATCTCGTCGCCGACCTCGTCGCGCAGTTTGCGCAGGGCCACCTGCACCACGCCGTCGGGGTTCCATGCCTCGGAGCCCACGGCGTCCCTGCTGCCGGGAATGCCGAACAGGACCACCGCCGGCACGCCCAGGTCCCGCAGCGCCGCCACCTCTGCCCGCAGGCTGTCGGTCGTGTGCTGGACGACCCCGGGCAGCGAGGCAATCGGCTGCGGATCGGCAATGCCCTCGCGGACGAAGAGGGGAGCCACCAGGTCGTCGACGGACAGCCTGGTCTCGGCCACGAGCCTCCTCATGGCGGCGCTGCCTCGGAGGCGCCTGTGCCGTCTCTCGGGGAACATCACCGTTGAGCCTACGAAGGCGGGCTCACGACGCCGCCCAGGCGCAGGCTGCGTCGACCATCCCGGCCACCGAGTGCGGGTCGGCCTCCACGACCGTGAAGCCCTCGCCCCGTGCCGCCGCTGCGGTCACCGGTCCGATGCAGATGGCCATCCGGGGAACCGGGCCGCCGGCCACCTCGACATACCTGTTGACCGTCGATTCCGAAGTGAACGTGACGGCGTCGGCCGAGATGGCACGCTCCACCTCCCCTGCCGCCACCTCGGGTGCCACGTTCCTGTAGGCCACGACCACGTCCACGCTCCAGCCGGCCTCCCTCAGCCCGGCCGGCAGGACCTCCCTGGCCACCTCCGCCCGGACCAGCAGCAGCCTGCGGCCCACGCCGGGCGGGAACTCCTCGAGCAGGCCCTCGGCCACGGCCCGTCCGGGCACCAGGTCCACCCGGTATCCGGCGGCCACCAGCGGCGCCGCGGTCCTCGGCCCGATGGCCGCCAGCTTCGGCAACGACCCCTCCCTGTGGTCGCGGGGCCCGAGGGCCAAGGCCAGCCGCTCGGAACCGTTCGGCGAGGTCACCACGGCCCACCCGTAGTCGGCGACCCCGGCCACCGCCTCGCGCAACGCAGCACCGCCGTCGGACGGGTCCGCGATGGCGATCACCGGAAGCTCCACGACGTCGGCGCCCGCCTCCACCAGGGCCCCACTGAGGGTGGCGGCCTGGCTCCCTGCCCGGGTCACGACGAGGGTCCTTCCCTCCAGGGGCCCGCTCACGGCGTGGCCATCAGTTCCGAGCCGCCCAGGTCGTCGAGGAGGTGGCGGGCCAGGGCCCGCCCGAGGGCCGGGCCGTCGGCCCCCAGCCGCTGGTCGGTCAGTAGGACCCCTCCGTCGGCCGACGACAGGGCGCCGGTGACGACCAGGTTCCCGCCGGCCTGATCGCCGGGTTCGGTCCGTGCGTGGGCGGCGACCGGCAGGTCGCAGCCCGCACCCAACTCGCTCAGGAAGGCCCTCTCGGCATCGACGGCCCTGCGGGAAGCGGGGTCCTCCATTCCGGCCAGGACCCCGGCCAGGGCGGAGCCGCTGGCGCACTCCACCGCCAGCGCCCCCTGGGCCACCTGCGGCAGCAGCACGGATGGATCGAGGGGGTCGACCACCCCGGGCCGGATGCCCAGGCGGTCCAGGGCGGCCTTGGCCACCACGACTGCGTGGACCTCTCCCGCCTTCGCCAGGCGGGTCTCGATGTTGCCCCGGAGGCCCACGAAGGCCAGGTCGGGCCGGCGGTGGGCCAGGTGGGCCCTGCGGCGGATGGACCCCGTCGCCACGACGGCTCCCTCGGGGAGGTCCTGCCAACGGCAGCCGACCAGGGCGTCCCGGGGGTCGGCCCGCTCGGGGACGCAGGCCAGGACCAGGCCCTCAGTGTCGGCGGCGGGCAGGTCCTTGGCCGAGTGGACGGCCAGGTCGGCGCGGCCGTCCAGCACGGCTGCCTGCACCTCCTTGACGAACACACCCTGCCCGCCCATCTGCTCCAGGGGCGTCGTGCGGTCGCGGTCACCGCGGGTCTCCACGACCACGACCTCGACCTGGGTGCCGGGTGCGGCCGAGGCCAGCAGGTCAACAACCCTGTCCGCCTGCCAGCGCGCCAGGGCGCTGCCCCGGGTCGCCACCCGGACGCGCAACTGAGGTCGTCCCCGCCTAGAGGTTGAAGAGGTCGCGCATGGCCTCGGCCAGGCGCTCACCCCGTGCCGTTCCGGCGGCGTCCTTCATCCGGACGGTCGGCTCGTGCAGCAGCTTGCCCACGATCCCGGAGGCAAGGGCCTCCACGACGGCGCGCTGGCGGTCGTCCAACTCGCCCAGGCGGCCCGCCAGCCGCTCCAGCTCGCCTTCCCGGACCTCGGAGGCCCTGTCGTGCAGCTGTCTGATGAGGGGGGCCACCAGGCGGGCGGTCGACTCGTCCACATAGCGGTTCAGCTCGACGTCGACGATCGCCTCCACGGCGGTCACCTCGCGCTGGCGTTCTCTGATGCCGACCTCGGCGAACTGGCGTAGGTCGTCCATGTCGAGGAGGGTCACGCCGTCTAGGTCGCCTGCGGCGGGGTCCACGTCGCGCGGTACTGCTATGTCGACGATGAGGAGTTGGCGGCCGCCGCGGCCGCCCACGATGCCGTCCAGGTCGCCGTGCTCGAGGATCACCGACGAGGCGCCCGTCGAGGTGAGCAGCACGTCCACCTGGGCTATGTGGCCGGGCAGCTCGTCCAGCCTGACCGGCGTTCCGCCCAGGCGGGCCGCCAGGTCCACGGCCCGTTCCCAGGTGCGGTTTGCAACGAGCACCTCGGCCACGCCGCCGCCGTGGAGGGCCCTCGCCAGGCCCTCTCCCATCTCCCCGGCCCCTACCACCAGCACCCGCCGGCCCGCGAGGCCGCCCAGGCGCTCGCCGGCCATCGCCACGGCCGCCTGGGAGACGGAGGTGATGTTGCGGGAGATGGCGGTCTCGGTGCGCACCCTCTTGCCAACCTCAAGGGCGTGGCGGAACAGGGGGTTGAGGACCGCCCCGACGGCCCCCTCCTCGGCGGCCGCCTCCCATGCCGTACGCACCTGGCCCAGGATCTCGTGTTCGCCCAGCACCGCAGAGTCAAGCCCCGACGCAACCGAGAAGAGGTGGCGCGCAGCGTCGGCGTCGTAGAGGCCTGTCAGGTGGTCGGAGAACTCCTCGGGGGCCACGTGGGAGGACTCGGCGAAGAAGTTGCGTACATCCTCATAGGCCCCGTGGAACCTCTCGGCGAATGCGTAGACCTCGATCCGGTTGCAGGTCGACAACAGGACGGCCTCGGTCACGTGCTCACGGGAGACCAGGTCGCCCAGGGCCTTCGACAGCAGCGACTGGGCGACGGTCATCCGCTCCAGCAGGTCCAGCGGGACCGTGCGGTGGTTGAGTCCGACGACGAGGACCGACAAGGACCGGGCTCCTGACTCTTCGGCTACCAGCCGAACCGGGGACGACGGCCCCCAGCATTCCCCAACCGACCCCCTGGTGCCAACCCTCTCTCCGCTCCCACGGTGGCCTGCCTCATCCGGCGGCCGCCCCGGTACCGCTCCCCGAGGAGCGCCGGTGCTCGTAGTAGCCCAGGATCTGCAACTCGGTGGCCAGGTCCACCTTCCTCAACCTGACCTCGTCGGGTACCGAGACCACCGCCGGGGCGAAGTTCAAGATGGAGTTGATCCCTGCCGCCACCAGGCGGTCCACGGCCTCCTGTGCGGCGTGGGCGGGCGTGGCGATGATTCCCAGGCGGCACCCCGTCTCCGCCACCACCTCGGGCAGGTCGTCCACGTGGGCTATCGGTACTCCGGCCACACGTCGGCCCTCCAGGTTGCGGTCGGCGTCGACCAGCGCCGAAATCGGGAACCCCCCGGCAAGGAAGCCGTCGTAGCGGCTGAGGGCCTTTCCCAGGTTCCCGGCTCCGACGATGACCACCGGGGTGACGCTGCCCCCGAGGGCCTGCCCGATCTCCCCGAGGAGGCCGTCGACGTCGTAGCCCACACCCCGGGTGCCGTGTGCGCCGAGGTAGGAGAGGTCCTTGCGGACCTTGGCGGCGTTGACCCCGGCCAGGTCTGCCAGGCGTCGCGACGACACGGTCGCCACGCCCTCCTCCATCAGCTCGACCAGGCCGCGCATGTAGACCGGCAGGCGGGCGAGGGTTGCCTCGGGTATGGGGCTGTTGGCCCCACCAACCCCGGACACCCGGCCCCGCCGACCTGTGGCCGGTCGCTTCCCGTCGTCGTCCACCCCACAACGCTAGGCGCTTGTGCATCGTTTCACATGGCTTTGGCGAACGGTGCGGGTTCCCACATGGCGAACGGCCGATCCGGGCCGTACCGTGCGTCGACGTGAGCGTCCAGACGGCCCTGGCGGCCGGTGCAAGCCTGATCTCGGTGGCCTTCACGGCGACCGTCCTGGAGCGCTGGCTGGACCGCCGCCGACCCCAGGACCTGGCGTGGACGGTCGCCCTCGGCATGTTCACCCTGGGTGCCGGCTCGATGTGGGTGGGCGCCTCCGTCGGCTGGTCACCGGGCCCGTTCCGGGCCTTCTACCTGTTCGGGGCGGTCCTGAACGTCCCGATCCTGGCGCTCGGAACCGTCTATCTGCTCGTCCGCCGGCCGGTGGCCGACCGGATAGCCCTGGCCACCGTGGTGCTGTGCGCCTTCGCCGCGGGGGTGGTCATGACGGCACCGATGGAGGACGGGTTCCCTCCGGGGGAGTTGCCACAGGGAAGCGACGTGTTCGGTGCCGGCCCGAGGGTGGCGGCGGCGCTGGCCTCCTCCCTCGGGGCGGTCGTGGTGATCGGGGGCTCGGCCTGGTCGGCCATCCGGCTCGTGGGCAGGGGTGGCCCCGGCGCCGTCCGTGGGGCCACGGGCAACGTCCTCATTGCGGTCGGGGCCATCGTCTTGAGCCTCGGGGGGCTCCTCAACTCCGTCGTAGACGAGATGACCGGATTCTCGATGTCGGTGGTGGTCGGGATCGCCCTCATCTTCGCCGGGGCTCTCACCGCCACGGGATCCAGCCGGACCTGAACCCGGGGCCCTGGAGCCGGTCCGCCTAGTCGACAAGCACGGCGAACTGGAGCAGGGCCGCCGCCAGGATGGCCGCCAGCAGGACCGCCGTGGCGATCGTCGTCCCGAAGCGCATCAGGCCCCACCGACCCCGCCGAGCTGGACAGGGATCCCACTGCCACCACCGGCAGAGATGACCACGCCGTCGCCCTCCGAGGCTGCCAGGTCGGCCGAGGCGGATGCCCTGTCGACCACGAGCGAGACCAGGCCGTACGAGTCGACCAGCAGGCCCAGGCCGCCCGCCGGGACCTCCTCGTAGGCCACGACCCTCGTGGCAGGCCTCACCGAATCCCCGACCCTGACCTGAAGGCGCTCACCGACCGCGGCGGTGCCGTCGCCCAGGCCGGCCAGGTCCTCAGGACCCACGTTCAGCTGGACGTTGCCGAACCGGTCCACCCAGAGCACCTCGGCGTGGAGGCCGTCGTCCTCCAGGGCCGCAACTGGGACCATTCCGGGAAGGAGGCCCGCGGGGTCAACCGGGTCACCCAGCTCCAGGAGGTCCAGGCCGTTGGCCAGGTGGGCGGCAGCGGGTGCGAACACGTCCCGGCCGGCGAAGGTCGGCCCGGGGGCCGGCAGGTGGTGGTCGATCTCGGTGAGGGAGACGGCCCGGGAGGCGCCGCCGACCATTGCCACCGCGGGAGCCAGCAGACCGTTGTCGGGGCCAACCAGGACCGACTCGCCGCCACCCACCTCGACCGCCACGGCCCGCCTCGAGGTCGCCACCCCCGGGTCGACCACGGCAAGCACGACCCCGGGGCAGAGGTACTGCGTGCTGCGGGCCAGCGTCAGCCCACCAGCGCGCACGTCGTGGGCGGGGATCCCGTGGGTCACGTCGACCACCGCCACGTGCGGGGCGATGCTCCTCACCACCGAGTGGACCACGCCCACGAACTCGTCGTCGGTGCCGTAGTCCGACAGGAACGAGAGTGTGTCGTAGGGCCTGCCCACGGTCAGGCGTCGCCCAGCTGCCGGGATCTGTCCGTGGCCGCAGCCACGACCCTGGCCACGATCCCTGCGAAGTCGGCCTCCTCGAAGACGGCCAGGCCGGCGGCCGTGGTACCTCCCTTGGACGTGACGTTGCGGCGCAGCGTTGCCGGGCCGTCGTCGGAACTGCGCAACAGGGTCGCCGTACCGAAGAGCATCTGCTCCGTCACTTCGGCAGCGACCCCGGGTGGCAGGCCCTCGGCAACGCCCGCCTCGGTCAGGGCCTCGGCCAGCAGGAAGAGGTAGGCCGGTCCGGAGCCCGACAGGCCGGTGACGGCATCCAGCATCTCCTCCTCAACGACGACCACCCGGCCCACGGCCGCCAGGATCCCACTGGCCCACTCCAGGTCGGCCTCGCCGGCGTGCGAGCCGGCCGAGATGGCCGCCATGCCCTCGCCCACGAGGGAAGGCGTGTTCGGCATGGCGCGCACGACGGCCGCTCCGGCGCCCAGGGCCTCCTCGAGGGAGGCCAGGCGCACCCCGGCGGCGATGGAGAGCACCCTCCCCACGCCTGAGGACGCCAGCGACCGGCACACGGCCGGCACCACGTCGGGCTTGACCGCAATGAGAGCGTCGACGCCGCTGAGCACAGACCCTACGCAGCCGACCCCCGGGAGCACCGACTCCAGCACCTCACGCCTGTCCGGGTCGGGTTCGACCACGTGGAGCCGGCCCGGCCGGGCCCAGCCCGAGGAGACGAGGCCGCCCAGCAGGGCCTCGCCCATCTGGCCACCTCCCACGACCTGGAGTCGAACTGCCACGGCGTGGAACCTACCGGCTTACCGGAGCCCGGTCGCCGTCAGATCGGGCCCTGGAGATGCGGGCCACCGCCCGGGTCGACCCGGGGGACGAGGGTGCCAGCCATAGCGGCCGCGAGGCTGACGGCCGCCAGCAGGAGGCCCGACGTAACGAGGACCGAGCCCGTCGACCATGTCCCCAGAGCGAGGCTGACGCCGACAGGCCCGACCGTCTGGCCGACGCGGACTGCGCCGACCCATGCCGCCAGCACCGCCGCCCTCAGGTGCTCGGGGGCCTCCTCGGCGACGATGTCCTGCATCGTCGGAATGGTCAGGCCCTCGGCCAGGCCGTAGACCGCCGTCGCACCGACCAGCAGCCACATGGGGGCCAGGCCCATGACCACGAAGGTGCCGGCGAACACGAAGAGCCCGGCGTAGACCAGCCAGCCGGCGTGGACCCGGAGCCTCGCCCGGGCCACGAGGAGGGCCGAGACGGTCGATGTGATTGCGGGTACCCCTGCTACCAGGCCCCGCTGGGTGGGACCCAGCCCGAACTCCCGATCCAGGTGGATGGGCATGAGCGAGAGGAACAGGCCGAAGATGAGCAGGAACACGACCGCCCCGAGGACGATCACCGAGGCCGTCACGGGACGCCGTACCTCGGCCAGGGCGGCCCTCACCTGCTCTCCTACCCCGCCCGTGTGTGACACGGGCCCGTCGACCAGCCTCAGGCCGACCATGCCGGCCACCAGCAGGGGGGCCGCGTAGGCCACGAAGATCCAGCGCCACCCGAACAGGTCGGTGACGGCTCCTCCCATCACCGGGTAGACGGCCACCGCCACCGTGATCACCGCCGAGTTCTGGCCGATGAGGGCGGCCCTGTCGAGGCCCTCCCAGTGGTCGACTATGAGGACCACCGCCAGGTTGATGAGGCCGGCCGCACCCACTCCCTGGGCGATCCGCAGCGCCAGGAGGACCCCGAAGGTGGGGCTGAGGCCGCCGAGCATCCCGAACAGGCCGAACACGGCGAGGCAGGGCAGCAGGACCCTCCTCCTCCCGTACCGGTCGGCCAGGAAGCCGACAGCCGGCGCCACCAGGATCCCCGGTACCGAGCCCGCTGCCACGACCAGGCCGGCCCTGGCGACCGGTTGGCCCAGGTCCCTCAGGATCTCGGGCGTGGAGCTGACCAGGATGGAGTTGCTGAGCAGGCCCGCCAGGGTGATGGCGAAGACGAGGATCCTGGTGGGCCGGGTCCGTTGCACCTGACCAAACTATGGCCGTGGCGGTCCGTGGCCCTATCCCGGTTTCGGACGGGCCGGGGCTCTGCGTGCGTGAGCCCGGCGGCCGTGTCGCCGGTGAACTCACTTCCCCGATCGAACCCCGGTGGTCGGCCGCCGGGCCTGCAGTGCAGGCTAGACGGTAATAGGTCGAAATACAACAATATTCATTGTTGTTTCAGGCGTGATGCGAAGCCGATACGCAGGGCCGGCTGGAAGCACCGCTCGACGGCCTCCCACACGGTCCCCAGCAGGCGGTCCAGCTCGTGCCCATCCACCGTGTCGGCCGGAACGGCGCCAACCAGGTAGACGGCATCCTCGTCGCCAATGCACAACGAGACCCCTACCAGGCTCCGGTTCCTCCTGAGCAGGTGCTCGAAGAAGCGCTCCCGGTCCTCCTCGGGGGGTGGAAGTAGCCAGGTCTCGAAGTGGAGCATGCGCTGGCGCAGCGTGAACCAGATCGCGAAGGTGTCCCTGGACTCCCCCAGGAGCCTCACGAACCAGCGCCGGCCGCCCGTGTGGTCGGGGTCCCGTTCGACCGCCGCCAACATCGGGTTCTCCGAGAGGGTCCGCTCCAGCCAGGCGTCGACCAGGGCGGCGGTGGCCGCCATCGCCTCGTCGTCGAGGGGCTTCTGTGTGGGTGACGTTGAGGTCCCGTCCGGCCGACTTGGTGGGTCGGCAGCCACTGCCTCAGGTGCAGTCCACGAGGGACCGCAGGGCCAGGTCGTCGCAGATGCGGTGCAGCCTGGCTGCGGTCGCCGACCAGGTGTAGGACCAGGACCCCTCTGCCGCTGCTGCCGCCATCTCGGTTGCTGCTCCGGGGTCCTCCAGGATCGACCGGATGCGGGCGGCGTAGTCGGCCGGGTCCCGCCCCTGGACCAGGTAGCCGGTGCGGCCGTGCTGGACGAGGGTGCGCAGGCCACCCACGTCGGCCGCGACCACCGGCACCCCGCACGCCGCCGCCTCCAGGGCCACCAGCCCGAAGGACTCCGACCGGCTCGGCATCACCAGCACATCGGCGGCCCGGTACCAGGTGGAGAGGCTGTGGTGCGGCTGCGGGGGCACGAACGAGACCCTCTCGATGAGGCCCAGGCCCCGGGCCAGGTCCCTGACCCTGCGCTCCTCGGCTGGTCCCTCACGTCCGCTGGCGCCTCCTACCACCACCAGCCGGGCGTCGTCGCGGCCCAGTTCGGCCAGCGCCGCGACCGCCACGTCGACCCCCTTGAGGGGCTGGATCCTCCCCACGAACAACAGGACGGGGCCCGGTCCCAGGCCAACCGCGTCCCGGGCACCCTCCTGGTAGCCGGGGCTGAAGAAGGCGTGGTCCACACCGGGTGGCACGACCTCGACCCTCGCCGGGTCGGCGCCGTAGAGGTGGACCAGTTGGCTGGCCTCCTCGTCGCTGTTCGCCAGGATGACGTCGGAACAGGCGATCACCTCGGCCTCGGCGTCGAGGCGTCGCTGGGGCTCGGTGTCGCCGGTCTCGGCCTTGACTCGGGCGAGGGTGTGGAACACCGTGGTCAGGGGCAGTTCAAGTTCGTGCTTCAGCCTGTGCCCGGCGACGCCGCTCAGCCAGTAGTTGGCCAGCAGGCCGTCGAACGGGGAACCCTCCAGGTCGGCCGCCATGAGGTGGCCCGCCACCCCGTCGGTGAAGTCGTCCACCACTGCCGGCAGGTCCTCCTTGTCGAGTTCGGCCGGGCCTGCGTCGACGTGGACGACCGTGACCCCGGGTTCCACGGGGACCACCTCAGGCAGGGTGGGATCCGACCTGCGCACGAACACCGTGGACTGCCCGCCGGCCTGGGCGAGCGCCGACACCAACTCGCGTACGTAGACGTTCATGCCGCCGCCGTCGCCCGTGCCCGGCTGTACGAGCGGGGAGGTGTGCAGCGAGAGGACCGCTATCCGCCGCAACGCTCAGCCCCCCGACACCGGCGGCAGGATGGCCACCTCGTCGGCCTCGCCGACCTCGTCTGATGCTTCAGCAGGGTCTCCGTTCAGCCAGACACCACAGGACTCCAGTTGGCCGGCGAAGGCCGCTCCGTACCGACCGCAGGCGGCGTCGATGACCTCGCCGACGGTCGACCCGGGGAGCTCGGCCCGCCCGGTTCCGGCCGCCACCCGGGCAGATGCGAAGAGGCGCAGCACTGCCATCCGGCCAGTGTAGGGAGGTCTGCTCCGGGGTCCGAAAGCCGGCCAGGGCGACTGTACGGTCGCAGTCCGTGACGCGCATCCTCCTCGTCCGGCACGGCCAGTCCGAGTGGAACGCCGACGGAAGGTGGCAGGGCCAGGCCGACCCCCCGCTCACCGACCTGGGCAGGGAGCACGCCTCGGCGGCTGCACGGTCGGGGCTCCTGGGTTCCTTCGACGCCGTCTACTCATCGCCCCTGAGGCGGGCGGTCGACACGGCCCTGCTCCTGGCCGACCACATGGGGGTGGGACCGGTCGTGACCGACGAGGGCCTGATGGAGCGCGACGCCGGGCCCTGGCAGGGGCTGACCCGCCGCCAGATCGAGGAGGGCTGGCCGGGGATGCTGGCCACCGGCGAGAGGCCCGACGGATACGAGCGGGACGACCGGCTGCTGGTCAGGGTTCGGGTGGCCCTGGAGCGCATCTGCGCCGTGGCCGCTGGCGGCACGGTGCTGGTGGTGACCCACGCAGGGGTCGTCTACGCCCTGGAGCGGGGGTGCGGCGAGGCCGTCGAGAGGATCCCCAACCTGGGTGGGCGCTGGTTGGAGACATCCGGGGGCGGGTACTCGGCGGGTCCGCGGGTCGACCTGGTGTCGGGCGCCCCGACGCCCGACCTGCCCTGAGCCCGGACCTCAGGTGGTCGGGTCCAGCCGGCCGGCCAGTTCCTCGGCAGCGTCCAGGTCGCCGCCGTCGACCAGGTCCATGGCCGACTCGATGACGGCCAGGTCCGCCTCGAGGCCGTCCAGTTCCGCCCCCGCGTCGTCCCCGACGTCGGCGGGTTGTCGCCCCCCGGCATCGCCGTCCTCGGCCCTGTCCTCTTCTGCCACGGCGGCGAGGGTAACCGCCCGGGCCACACCGACTGGGCTACCCCGACTGGGCTACCCCGACTGGGCTACCCCGACTGGGCTACCCGCCGGATCGTGGTGCCAGAATCGCCTCGTGGCCGAGCCGTGGGAGTGGGGAGCCGTGGAGACGGTCGGGCGCGTCAGGGCCGGCGAGGCCACCTGCGTCGATGTCGTGGAGTCCCACCTGGCACGCATGGCCGAGGCCAACCCGGCTGTCAACGCCGTGACGGTGGACCTGTCGGCGTCGGCCCGCAGGGAGGCCGAGGAGGCCGACAGGCTCCTGGCCTCGGGAGCCGTCACCGGCCTGCTGCACGGCGTGCCGGTGACGATCAAGGAGAACGTGGACGTGGCAGGCCAGGCCACCACCAACGGTCTGCCCGCGTTGGCAGACAACCTGGCCGAGGAGGACTCTCCCCTCGTGGAGAGCCTCCGGTCGGCAGGGGCGATCCTGATCGGCCGTACGAACACCCCCGAGTTCTCCTACCGGTGGTGCACCGACAACCCGCTGCGCGGGACCACCCACAACCCGTGGCACGACACGTGCACCCCGGGTGGCTCGTCGGGTGGGGCCGGGGCGGCCGTGGCCCTCGGCATCGGCTGCATCGCCCACGGCAACGACCTGGGCGGATCGCTGCGATATCCGGCCTACTGCTGCGGGGTGGCGACCGTCCGTCCGACCCTGGGGCGGGTCCCGGCCTTCAACCGAACGGCGCCGGTCGAGAGGACGCCGGCCCTCCAGCTCATGTCGGTCCAGGGGCCGATCGCCCGCCGCGTGGCCGACGTCAGGCTGGGCCTGGAGGTGATGGCCCGGCCCGACCAGCGCGATCCGTGGTACGTACCGGCGCCCGCGGGTGGCCCGGAGGCGGTCGGGTTGCCGCGCGTGGCCGTCTGCGTCGGACCACCAGGCACGCCGCCCCAGCCGGAGGTTGCAGCCGCCGTGGACACCGCCGCGGGAATCCTCTCGGACGCCGGCTACGACGTGGCGTGGGTGGAGCCCCCGAACCTGGAGGAGATGGCAGACAGGTGGCGCATCCTGCTCGGGGCCGAGACCCGCTCCACGATGCTGGAGACGATCCGGCAGATGGGCTCTCCGGACGTCAACAACGCCATCGACTGGATGTGGGGCGACGCCCCCGAGCCGACCCTCACCGAGTACGTGACGATGCTGGCCGACCGCACCCACCACCTCCGCGACTGGCAGGCGTTCATGGAGGAACGGCCGCTGCTGCTGTCCCCGGTCTCCCAGGAACTGCCGATCCGCAACGGCGACGATGTCTCCTCCAGGGAGCGCATGCTCGAGGTACTCGGAGCCCAGACGATGCTGGTGGTGGCCAACTACCTTGGCCTGCCCGCCGCGGCCGTGCCCACGGGAGTGGCCGGGGGCATCCCGGTCGGCGTCCAGGTCATGGGGCCGCGGTTCCGTGAGGACCTCTGCCTCGACGCCGCCGAGGCGGTCGAGCAGGCCACGGGGGTGCTGGCCGAGGGGCTCTGGGGCCGCACCTGACCCACGGCCGGGGCTGGGGCCGGTCCCCGCTAGCGAACGGGTCCCAGCACCGCATCCAGGTGGTCGTTGGAGAACCTGCCCTCCGGGTCGAGGCGCCTGCGGGCGGCCTGGAACCTGTACCACTGCGGGTAGGCGCCGCCAAGGGTCTCGGCCGTCCGGAAGTGCAGCTTCCCCCAGTGGGGGCGCCCCCCGTAGCCCTCCATGACCTCTTCGACCCCCCGGAAGTAGTCCTCGTAGGGCGTGCCCCTGAACACGTGCACGGCCAGGTAGGCGGTGTCCCGGCCGTGGGCGGTGCTAAGGGGGATGTCGTCTGACCCCAGGATCCGGTACTCGACCGGGAAGCTGATCGGCCTCCCCAGCCCCTCCACCAGGTCCCTCACCCGCCGGAACGCCTCGATGCCGTGCTCTGCCGGGACGGCGTACTCCATCTCGTAGAAGCGCACGCGGCGGGGGCTGGCGAAGACCTCGTGGCTGGCGGCCACGTACCCGGCCCGGTCGCCCTCGGAGGCCACCAGCCCGTTCAGCCTGGGAGTGAGGGCCGGGAGCAGGCGGCCCAGGTGGTTCATGGCGCCGAACAGGGCGTTCTCCATGATCTCCTTGTTCTTGAAGCGCTTCCAGCGGCGGCGCATGGCGTGCCGACGGTTCCTGGGTGGTGGAGGCTCATCGGTCGTGCGGGTGTTGCGCTTGCGCATGGCCAGGTCGGTGTGGGGCATCCAGAAGAACTCGACGTGGTCCGTGGTGGCGGCCATTGAGTCGAACGAGGCGAGGACGTCGTCGAGTGGCAGTACCTCCTCGAGGGCGTGGAGGTTGAAGGCCGGGACGCACTGGAGGGTGACCTCGGTGACCACGCCCAGGGCGCCCAATCCCACACGGGCGACCTCCAGCAGGTCGGGGTCGTGTTCGGGGTCGAGCACGACGACGGTCCCGTCTCCCGCCACGAGGCGCATGCCGACGACCGCCGAGGCTGCACCCTGGAAGCCCAGGCCTGTGCCATGGGTGGAGGTCGAGATGGCACCCGCCACGGACTGGTAGGCGATGTCACCCAGGTTGGGCAGGGCCAGCCCCGCCTCCCGGAGGCGGGGGTTCAGGTCGAAGAGCCTGATGCCGGCCTCGACGGTCGCACGGCCGGTGTCGGCGTCCACGGCGACGACCGATGCCATTCCGTCCAGGGTCACGAGCACGTCGTCGGTGGGTGCCACCGCCGAGAACGAGTGGCCCGCACCGACCACCTTCACCCGACGTCCCTCCGTGCGGGCGGCGCGCACGATGTCTGCCACCTCGGCCTCGCTGCGCGGGCGCTCGATCCGGACCGGGTGGGCCCGCTGGTTGCCGGCCCAGTTCCGCCAGGTCCCGTCAGTCCGGATGCCGCTCACGACAGCAGCCTCCCACCAGGGGTGGGACGGGTCGAGTGGCGGACAGGCGGCCCACCCACCGGCTCACCATCCCCTCAGGTCGATGGGCCAGGACTCCAGCACCTCGGCGTCGCCACCGGCCCCGAGGTCGTCGACCAGGTGCAGGTCGGCGTGCAGGGCGATCGTCGGGTCGATGTGCGCGGGCCGCAGGCCGACGCGGTCGCCGACCGCCCAGCTTTCGCCCACGACGGTCGTGTGCTCGTCGGCGCAGAAGAGGACCTCGCCGCCGCCCTCGACCCGCGGCGTCCCGCTGTCCACTGCGACCGCCTTGAGGCCGGCGTCCAGCACGGCATGGCTCCCTGGCCGGGCCGAGACGACCGTGGATGCGACCATCAGGCCCTCCTCGAAGGGCAGGCCCAGGCGGGCGTAGTCGCCGTCCATGAGGACGAAGGACCCGGCCTGGAGTTCGGTGACGGTGGCGTTGCAGTCGAACGACCCGGTGCCCCCACCCGAGACCACGTCGCCGCCGACGTCGGCGTGGGCAGCCTCCAGCAGTGACATGGCCGCCTCCACGCCGTCCCGGCGGCGGACCCCGTCGACCTCGTGCATCATGTGGCCCTCGTAGCCCATCACACCCCTGACCTCCAGGCCTGCCGAGCGGGCGTCCTCGGCGAGGGCGCCGGCCTCTCCGGGCGGGAGGCCGCACCTGGGCATCCCGACGTCGACGTCGACCAGCACCTCCCGGATTCCCGCCTCCGAGGCGGCGGCAATCGTCTCGGCCGAGTCGACCGCCACGGTCACGCGGGCTCCGCCCCCACCCGTCAGGGCCGCCAGCCCGGCCAGGCGCCACACGTCGAGCACCTCGTTGGCCAACAGCAGGTCCTCACCGAGGCCGACAGCGGCCATGCCCTCCACCTCCCGGGCGGTCGCACAGCAGAACGTGGTGTGGCCGCGCCCTGCCAGGAGCGACGCCAGGGGCGTGCACTTGAAGGCCTTGACGTGTGGGCGCAGGGAGGGACCCGGCCACCGGTCGGACATGGTCGCCAGGTTCCGCTCCAGCACCGCTGCGTCAGCCACCAGGGCCGGGGTGGCCAGGTCGCCCGCCCTCACCGGCTGCTCCTGCTCACTGGAGGCCGAGGGACCGCTCCCTCAGCCAGCGCTGCATCCCCGACGGGACCACGCCCCTCGCAACCCATCTGGCCCAGGCATCCCGCCCTACCGGTCGCCTCACGGGCGTCCTTCGGGCGCCCATGGCCGCGGACACGACCCGGGCCACCTCGGCCGGGTCCCCGGCCCTCTTCTCCTGCTGTTCGTCCAGGTCCTCCATGGCCTCGTTCAGGAGGCCGTAGGGGCCGTCCTCCGAGCCGAAGCGGGTTCCGGGCCGGGAGAGGCCCGTCGGGTAGGCGCCGGGCTCCACGAGCACGAGGTCGATCCCCAGCGGACCGGCCTCGAATGCCAGGGACTCGGCCCAGCCCTCGACCGCCCACTTGGTTGCGGCGTAGGCGGACCAGGTCGGCTCGCCCACGAGCGCCGAGGAGCTGGACACGAAGGCGATCCTGCCTCCGTTGCCCTCCATGCGCGCGATGGCCGCACGGGTGACGGACAGCGTGCCGAACAGGTTGACCTCCATCATGGCGTCAACCTCGGCCGGGGGGATCTCCTCGAAGGCACCGACGGCCCTCACCCCCGCGTTGTTGACCACGCCGACCAGGCGGCCCCTCTCCCCGGCCAGCTCCGCCCAGCGGTCGACCGTCGCGAAGACCTCGTCGACTGAGCCGGGGTCGGCCACGTCCATCCGCAGCACCTCGACCCGGTCGGAGAGGCCCTCGTCGGCGAGTGCCCAGTCGAGGGCCCCGCGGTCCCCGGTGTCCCTCATGGTTGCGGCTACCCGCCGGCCGCGCCTGGCCAGCTCGACCACGGTCGCCAGCCCGAAGCCCGACGAGCATCCGGTCACAAGCACCACACCCTCGTCGTGGGCGCGGTGGCTGGCCGGCGTCACGCCGGTGGCCCGGCCCGCCACCGCGTGCTGCAGGCCGGCCGGCACGATTCCCCGTGCCAGGCACCTGGCCCTGGCGCGCGTTCCGACCGGCCTGCGCAGGCGACGGCCACCCTCGACGGCAGCCACCACGGCGTCGGCAGCCGCTACCTGGTCCATGTCGCCGCCGCCTCCCGTGGCTCCGCCGAGGCCCGGCTCCACCAGGGTCACGGCCACCCCGAGGGGCCTCAGCTCGTGGGAGAGGGCCTCCAGCCATCCCTCCAGGCCCCACTTGGTGCCGCAGTAGGCGGCCATGCCGGGGACCGCGCCCAGCCCTGCCGACGACGACAGCGCCACGATGCACGACCCCGCGGTGGCCCGCAGGTCGGGCAGGGCGGCTCGGGCGGTGTTCATGGCGCCGGCCAGGTTCACGTCGAACTGCTGTCGCACCAGCCAGGGTGGCATGCCCGAGAAGGGACCCTCGGCCCGCATGTCGGCGCAGGTGACCAGGGCGTCGAGGCGGCCGTTGAACGAGGCCGTGATGCGGGCCATGGCCAGGGCCACCTCGCCCCTGTCGGTCAGGTCGACCGAGATGGACCCGACCGAGCCGGCCACCCCGGCGAACTCGGCCGCCCCGCGGAGGGCCGCTCCGTCGCTGGCGTCCAGGCCCACTACATGGAACCCGCGTGATGCCAGCTCGACGGCAGTTGCGGTGCCCACACCCGACGAGGCACCCGTGACTATCGCGGCGCGCATGGGCTGAGGCTAGAAGAAAGCCCGGGCCCAGAGGGGGGCCGTGGGCTGTGACTCAGGCCCTGGCGATCCGGTCGCCCTTCCGTATGGTGCCGGGCACCACGACCCTGGCGTTGATGCCGCGGAGGTTGAGGGCCTTCCCGACGTCGGAGTTCACCAGCCTCAGTGACTCGACGCCAAACCGCCGGCTGAACTTGGCACAGCCGGTGTGCGGCTGGTCGGTCACCTCGATCACGGCGTCGCCTATGGCCAGACGCGTCCACGCGGGGAGGTTGGCGTCGGTCAGGTCCATGTCTACGACCAGCTGGTCACCCGCCAGCGCCCACCTGTCACGGTCGGGGGAGACGAGCGACATGAGCCTGCTGTTCACGATGTTCAGCTGCATGTCGGGGTGCGGGCTGCCGTCGCCGGTCCTGCCGCTGGGCTTCCTGCACCAGTTGTCGCCGGCCAGGCCCTCCTCCAGGGTCAGTTCCCCTTCGTCGAGCACCTCCCGCCCGTCGACCTCGGGCCGCCTGACGATCATCTCCAGGATTCCCTCGTCGGTCGGCGACCGCCGGACCTCGTCCAGGCCGGCCTCCAGTTCCCCACGCGACGGATGTTCCATCGGGACAGTCTGCCCCACAGGACGACCCACGGGGGTCAGGCCGCTGGCAGGGCGACGGCGACCGTGAGGCCGCCTCCCGGGGTGTCATGCAGGTCGACATGTCCTCCGTGTGCCTCGGCCACGGCCCTGACTATGGCCAGGCCCAGGCCCGTGCCGGGACGGCCCTGGTCGCCACGCCAGAACCTGTCCGTGGCCCGGGCCTTGTCGGCATCCGACAGGCCCGGCCCGTGGTCGGACACCGCCAACACGTGGAAGGAGGTGCCGGCCTCCACCGACACGGTCACCGTCGAGTCCGGGGGAGCGGCGGTGACGGCGTTGTCCAGGAGGTTGTCGAGCACCTGTTCGACGGCACCGGGGGTTGCCAGGACGGCCACAGGGGATGCCGGTGCCTCCAGGCGGACCGCCACCCGACCCTCCCCGGCCGCGGCGGACCAGGTGTCGACCCGGTCGGCCGCAAGCCGAGCCAGGTCCAGGCGCTCGGCCTCGGGTGCCCGCTCCGCCCGGCTCAGCTCGAGCAGCTGGCCGACGAGGGTCGTGAGCCGCTCGATCTCGTCCAGCACGGTACCCACCTCCGCCTCGCCCTCCGGTCCGAGGCTGTGTCCGAGGTTCTCCACGCGCAGCCGGAGCGCCGTCAGCGGGGTCCGCAGCTGGTGGGATGCATCGGCCACGAAGCGACGCTGGCCCTCCAGCAGCTCGGTCAGCCGGTCCGCCATGGTGTTGAGGGCGTAGCACAACTGCTCCAGTTCGGGAGGTGCCCCGTCCAGGCTGGCCCGCCTGCCGAGGTCGCCCGCGGCCAGCTCGCCCGCCATGGACCGAAGCCGCTCGACGGGGCGGGTGACCGACCGGGCCAGGGCCCAGCTCAGGCCGGCCATGGCGACCAGCACGATGGCGCCCAGCCCCACGAGGCCCCACCAGAAGCGGTGGACCCGGGCATCCACCTGGCGGGTCGGGAGGGTGATGCGCAGCGCCCCGTGGACAGTGCCGCCTGATGCGACCGGAACGGCGACGTAGAGCAGGTCGGTGGCGAGGGTGTCCGAGTGCCTGGTCCCGACCGCATGGCGTCCGGCCAGGGCGGTGGCCACCTCCGGACGGGTGGAGAAGTCCCTGGGGACCTGCGCATCGGTGTCCACGAGGGAGATGCCGGTCGGCCCGACGAGCACGACACGGGCCCCGGTGTCGGCCCTGTAGGAGTCGGCGTGGGCCGGCTGGAGCGGGGCTCCGCGGTCGAGGCTGTCCTCGTAGAGCCCGGCCAGGACCGTGGCGTCGCGCTGGACGAGGGATGCGAAGCGCTCCCGCTCCCTGTCGCCGAAGAAGGCCGCCAACGGAACCTCCAGTGCCAGCAGCACGAGGACCGTGACGGTCAGGTAGCTCAGGACCAGCCGACGGGTCACGGGAGATCCGCCACCAGCCTGACACCCACGCCCCGCACGGTCTCGAGCAGTTCAGGGGCCAGCTTCCTGCGGAGGGAGGCCAGGTGCACGTCCAGGGTCTTGGTCGAGCCCCACCAGTGCTCATCCCAGACGGAGTGCATTATCTGGTCACGGCTGCAGACGGCACCCGGATCGGCTGCCAGGTGGGCCAGCAGGGCGAACTCCTTGGGCGTCAGGTCGACCCGCCTGCCGCGGAACCTGACCTCGTGGCCCCGGTGGTCTATGTGGAGCCCACCCACCCGTGTCTCGGTCACGGGCTCTGCTCCCGACCCGACCCGGCGGAGGACAGCCCTGATCCGGGCCACCAGCTCCCTGAAGCCGAAGGGTTTGACGAGGTAGTCGTCGGCGCCCAGCTCGAGCAGCTCCACCCGGTCCATCTCGGCGGACCTGGCGGTGACGACGATGATGGGGACGTCCGAGACCTCCCTCAACCGTCGACAGACCGCCCGGCCGTCCATGTCCGGTAGGCCCAGGTCGAGGAGCACGACGTCGACTGGGTCGGCGGCCAGCGCAGCCGACGCGGTCCTGACCAGGACCACCTCGTACCCCTCCCGGGACAGGCCGTCACCTAGCGAGTCGGCGATCGCCGGGTCGTCCTCAACCAGAAGGATCCGCACGACCCAACTCTGACAGCCGCCGGCCGTTGATGCTCGGGTCTTTGCCATTCCCTAACCCTGGGCTTGCGATCCCATGGGGTGCCCCCCCGTACGGTTCGACCGTCAACCTGTGGTCCGAGGAGGATCCATGAAGCACCAGACGATTCTCACGACAGCCGTCTCGCTGGCCGGCCTGATAGTGGCCGGGGCGGGAGCCGCTGCCACCAACCTGGGGATCCTGGGTTCGACCTCGGCGGAGGTGGGCCAGCTCAGCGCCGCCCAGCAGGTCGCAGCCCCTGTGGCGGAAGCTCCGACGGTCGAGGTCGTGATCGAGGACCTCCCGCCGACCCGGGAAGACCAGGCCGACGGGGTCCGGGCGGCCACGAACTCCGCCAGGACCACGGCAGGGGTACCCGGATCCCAGGCTCGGGTCGCTGCCGACGATGCAGCGGGGGCCGATCCGGGTCCGGCGGTTCCCGGGCCACAGGTGTTCGACTACGCGGTCGGCGAGGCCGGCTCCGTGCGCCTCCAGTTGGAGACCTGGAACAGGGTCGGCACGGAGGCCTCGACCAGGACCGAGGTCCACGTCGAGGCCGTGGCCGTGGCCATGGGCTGGACAGCAGGCGAGGTCGTGGAGGACGAGGCCGGCGTCTCGGTGGCGTTCACCTCGGCCGACAGGACCCTGGTGTTCACCGCCGACCTGGTCGACGGCCAGGTCCAGGCTGCAGTCGAGGAGGTGGTAGTCCAGACGGCCCCTGGCGGGGGCGCCGGCTACTACCAGGACGGGCACGAGTACGACTACGAGGACGACGACTACGACGACGACGACCACGACGACGACCACGACGACGACCACGACGACCACGAGTACGAGGGCCATGACGACGACGACTGAGCGCAGGCCCCGGCGGAGGCACCCTGCGGTCGGCGCCCGCATCCTGGCGGCCGGCATGGCCACCACCGCCATGCTGGCCATGGTGGCCGTCCTGGGCTACCGCTCCGACCGGGCCCAGCCGGCCGGAAACCCGACACCGGCCACCAGCCAGGTGCCGGCACCCGTCACCGTGGTGGTCTACCGTCGTCCCGCCCCGGAGGTCACACCCGAACCCGTGCCAGATCGTGGGACGGCGGCCGTCTCACTCACCGCTGCAGAGACCCGGGAGCCCTCCACCAGCCCGGGCGCTGCGTCGACGGCCCAGCCAGCCCAGATCCAGCTGCAGCCCAGCGTGCGCACGGTTGTACAGGCCCCGGCCTCCACCCGGACGAACGGAAGCCGCTGAGTTGGAGGCGCGGGCCATGGCCAGCCGGGTCCACCTGGTCGTCAACGGGCCTGCCTGTCTTGAGGCAGTGGCCGTCAGGAGGCTCGGCGAGCTGGAGCGGCTCTGGAGCCGCTTCATCGCAGGGAGCGACGTGGACCGCCTCAACTCCAGCCCGGGCCAACCCGTACCCGTCGCCGCCGAGACGCTCCGGCTGCTCGATGCGATGGCCGAGGGATGGCGCGTGACGGACGGCCTCTACGACCCGACGGTCCTCGCGGCACTCATTGCCGAGGGTTACACCTCCAGCATCGATGACCCGGATCGCCGGACGGTTCTGCCCGACACCACGACCGGGGGCGGCAGGACCGACGGAATCCTCGTCGACCATGCCACCGGTACCGCCTGGCTCCCCACGGGTACCGCCGTCGACCCCGGCGGAATCGGGAAGGGCCTGGCGGCCGACATTGTCGCCGGCGAGCTCGTCGACGGGGGTGCCGGGGGAGCAGTCGTCAACGTCGGCGGCGACCTCCGTGTCATCGGCCAGCCTGACGGACCCATGTGGACGGTCGCCGTCGAGGACCCCGCCCAGCCGGGCACGACGCTGCTCACCTTCGCCATCGATGCCGGTGGGGTGGCGACCTCGAGCACCCGCACCCGACGCTGGACCAGGGGTGGCTGCGAGCGCCACCACCTGATCGACCCGTGGCGGGGTGTCTGCGCCGACACCGACCTGGCGGCAGCAACCGTGGTGGCCCCCACCGCATGGCGGGCCGAGGTGGAGGCGACGGCAGTGATGCTCCTGGGCCGGGACGGCGGCCTGGAGCGCCTGGCTGACACGGGCCTGGACGGCGTGCTGGTCGGCGCCGACGGGTGCCTGGCCACCACCCCCGCACTCGGTGACCTGGTCGCCACATCGCCCTGAGCATGGACGAGAAGGTCTGGTGGTACCTGGTCCGGAGCTCGGGGGTAGTGGCCCTGGTCCTGTTGGGCGCGTGCGTGCTGTGGGGCGTACTGCTGACCACCCGGATCCTCCGGGGCATCGACCGGCCGGCCTGGCTGCTGGACCTGCACCGGTGGCTGGGCGCCCTGACCGTCGTCTTCACGGCCGTCCACCTGCTGGCCCTTGTCGCCGACGACTACCTCACGTTCGGGCTGGTCGAGTTGTTGGTTCCGTTCGCGTCCGAGTGGCGCCCGGGGGCGGTTGCGTGGGGTGTGGTGGCGTTCTGGCTGCTGCTGGCGGTCCAGTCCAGTTCCGTGTTCATGCGGCTGCTTCCTAGGCGGCTCTGGCGGAGGGTCCACCTGCTCGGCTACCTGTCCCTCTGGACCGCGGTTGTCCACGGCGCCACCTCCGGTACCGACAGCAGCCACGTCCTCTACCGCTGGGGCGCAACGGGTGGGCTGACGGTGCTCGTGCTGGTCACGGCCTTCCGGATCCTGCCGGCGCCGCCACGGCCGGACGGATCGGACAGGCAGCGGGTACCGTCCCGGGAGCCGTGAGCGACGCCGGAGATCTCCCACCGACCGCACTTCCAGATGGGCTGGTCCTGGCGCGCACCACCCCTGACTTCACCGCTGACACGGTCCCGGCGGCGATCCTGGCCGCCCACCGGACGGCCGAGGGGGTCTGGGGACACCTCGTGGTGAGGTCCGGGGCGGTGGACTTCGTGTTCGAGGACGCCCCGGACCGGGTCCACCGCGTGGACGCCGGCTCCACGATGCCGATCCCGCCGGGGCGACCGCACCACGTCTCTCCCCTCGAGGGGGCCGTCTTCGCCGTCGAGTTCCACCGCCGCCCCTGACCGCCACGCAGCGGCCTCCGAATCGGGCCCGTTCCGGGGCGGCGGTTAGCGTGCTCCGATGTCGCAACCCCAGCCGGGCCCGATCCCGCTGCGGATCCAGGGCCTGCTGCTGGCCTTCTTCCTCTCGGCATTCGCCAAGATCGGCCAGATCACGATCATCGGCAAGCAGGTCTACGACCTGACCGGCCGGGAGCTGGACCTGGGGCTCATTGGCCTGGCCGAGTTCCTGCCGGCGATGCTCGTGGCCCCCGTGGCCGGTGCCATCGCCGACCGGGTGGACAGGCGCAGGATGTTCGCTCTGGCCCTCTCCGGGGAGGCGGTCGTCTCGGCCCTGTTGTTCTGGTACGCCTCGACGGACCCCACATCGGTGCTGCCGATCTTCTGGCTGGTGTTCACCTTCGGCGTCTGCCAGGGGTTCACCGCCCCCTCCGGGCGGGCCCTGCCTGCCGACATGTCCCCGCCCGGAATGCTGCCGAGGGTGGTGGCACTACAGCACGTGGCCTTCCAGGCCGGCCTCATCGCCGGGCCGGTGGCCTTCGGCTTCCTGTTCGTGGCCGCGGAGCCGCTGCCCTACCTGGTGGCGGCCGTCAGCCTCGCCGCAGGGGTGCTCGTCCTGTCGGCCATCCCCAGCGCACCGGTCCGCCGCCTCGAGACCGTGGGTGCACGCCAGGCGGTGGTGGATGCGATCGAGGGGATGTGGTTCATCCGGCGCACCCCCGTCCTGTTCGGGGCCATCAGCCTGGACCTCTTCGCCGTGCTGTTCGGCGGGGCGGTGGCGCTGCTGCCTGCCATCGCCGAGGACCGCCTGGGCGTCGGCGCGGTCGGGCTGGGATGGCTGCGGGCCGCCGTGGGCATCGGGGCGGGGATCGTGGCGGTGACCCTCTCGTTCCGGCCCGTCCAGCGCCACGTCGGACGGACCCTCCTGACCGTGGTGGCCATCTTCGGCATTGGGACGATCGTGCTGGGCCTCAGCCGGAACTACGCGGTTGCCTTCATCTCCATCATGGTGCTGGCGGGCGCGGACGCCGTCTCCATGTTCATCCGGTTCACGATCGTGCCCCTCGCCACACCCGAGGACATGCGGGGCAGGGTGCTGGCCCTCGAGAACGTGTTCATCGGTGCATCCAACGAACTTGGGGCCTTCGAGTCGGGGGTGACTGCCGCCCTGCTCGGGCTGACCGGTGCGATCGTGTTCGGCGGGGTGGGAACCCTGGTCGTCGTGGGGGTATGGGCCGTGCTGTTCCCGGCCCTGCGAGACGTGGACCGCTTCGAGGAGGCCACGGCAGGCGCGGCACCCGAGCCGTAGGCCCGACGACCGGGAAGCCGGCCGCCGGCTACTCGACCGGCCGCTCGCCGTAGTCCTCACAGGGGGCGTCCCGCTCCCTGATCACCTGCCGGAAGCCCTTCTCGCCGAAGGCCTCCACCCAGCGGTAGGCCTCCTCGGTGTGGCGGGTCACCCCGTCGAAGAACGTGCCCAGCAGCTGCGAGGTACGCAGGCCCATGTTCTCGAAGGCCTGGTTGACGAGCAGCTTGTTCAGGGCCAGCTGGTTGGCCGGGATGCGCCGGAGGCATCGGGCTTCACCCTGCAGGACGGGCTCGGTCATGGCAGCGATCGTCCCACAGCCGGCGGCGACGGGGAGACCCGGACTGCGGACAGGGCGGTCGGCCATCGACCGGAAGGGGAGCGCGGGGCTACGGTCGGGTCGTGGAGCGCCTGCTCGCCGACGCCGTGATGGCCACCCACTTCGGCTACCTGGCCTACCTGGTGGTAGGCGGCTTCCTGGCCTGGCGTTGGCGGTGGGCCATCTACCCGCACCTGGCGGCGGTGGCCTGGGCCGTCGGGATCGTCCTGGTCGGCTTCCCGTGTCCGCTCACGTCCATCGAGCGTCGGCTGAGGGGCGAGGCCGGCGAGTTCGGGTTCATAGACCGCTATCTGGAGGAGGTCGTCTACCCCGAGGAGTACACGACGGTCCTGCGCCTCGGCGTGGCCGCCATGGTGGCCGTGGCCTACCGGGGTTGGTTCAGGCGGCTCGGTTCCCTGGCCGGGAGGATCGACGGGGTGGCCGCCTCGCCCGTGCCGTAGGCCGGGTCCTCAGGCCGCCCGGCGCTCCAGGGGGTGGACCGGGTGGTTGAAGGGCCGCAACAGGTGGCGGCGGAAGATCTCGCCGTAGCCCGTGTAGAGGCCCGCCCCCGCTGCGGCCAGGTCGTCCGACCCGATGCGGCCGGCCAGCTCGGGCAGGTCGTACCAGGGCACGCCCGCCTGGGCGTGGTGGGTGTGGTGCAGGTTGTTGTTGAGGAACAACAGCCTGAAGAACAAGCCTGCCCTGACGACGATCGACCGGGTGGCGTCCCCCTCGGCCCACTGGTGCTCGCAGTAGGAGCGGACCAGGCTGAGCCCGTTTCCCAGGTAGACACCCAGCAGGTAGGCCCACCAGGGCACTCCCGCCACGCCGACCACCACCCAGAAGAGCACGGCAGCAACGGCCAGGTGTACGGCCCACCAGCGCAGCAGGGGTCCGTCGCCGGCCCTCACCGCACGGGCGTCCCTGCCGAGCATCGAGGCGTTCTCCACGAGCGGGCCAAGCAGCATCCGACCCAGGAGGGTGTGGTGGGAGACGAGGAACCAGCGGCCGGGGGCCGGCAGGCGCTCCCAGGTCGCCGCCGTGACGAAGAAGCTCTCCGTGTCGGTTGCCGGGTCGGTCAGGTCCTCGCACTCGTGGTGGCTGAGGTGCGACCGGCGGTACACCCGGAACGGCAACCGCAGGCTGACCGGTATCGAGCCGAGCACCTCGTTGGCCCAGCGGTTGGCGAAGGGATGGCCGTGCAGCACCTCGTGCTGGAGGGAGCCGTGCCAGGCGATCACGACCGTGAGCAGGGCGACCGTGGCCGGCCACGGCAGCGCCCCGTGCCACAGGACGATCGCCAACCAGCCGCCGTAGATGGCGGCCGCCACGGCGACGGTGGGCCACTCGACCTGACGGCCTGTCGGCACGGAGGCATCAACCATTGGCCGGAGGCTACTTTGGCTCCGGGCCGGCCCTCAATCAGCTAGTCTGCCATTCCCAAACCTAAGCGGAGGTCCGCCAATGAACTGGCAAAGTCCATTGAAGGCCCTGTTCCCACCAGCTGTTTCCGCAGGTGCGAGACGTCTTGCAATCCTGCACGCGGTCGTTGTCACAGCTGCGGTCATCCTCTTCAGGTGGACGGTCGTCCGCGGCGGGCTGGGCCTCGGCGGCCTGTTCGTGCTGTTCGCCTGGCTCGGGCTTGCGGCCCTCCACGTTGAATCCACGTTCCAGGGTGCTCCTCGGAGGTGGGCCGCAGGCACAACAGTGCTGGCGGCCGCCCTGGCAGTTGGTTGTGCCGTCGGCTGGGCCGGCCTACCCATCCCTGTGGCCATCCTGGCCGGGTCATCCGTGGCGATCGGCCTGGGTGTGGGTTGGCGGCGCCGGTCCTACCCGACGTCCGTCGGCGCGGCCGTGGCGGCACTGGTGGTCGCGGCACAGGTGGCATCTGCACCTGTTGCTGTCGTGATCGCGCTGCTTGTAGGGCTGACCACCCTTGTCAGCATCCGATGGAATGCCGAGGCACCTCAGGGGGGAATCCTCCGGTCGCTGGCCTCAGTTGTCGGCGGCACCGTCCTGACGGTTCTCAGCGCCGGGATAGTGACCATGGTCGTGGCCTCAAACGCTCTCACGGACGCCGACGTGGACATCGATGTGTCCAACCTGGTGACCGCCAACTTCACCGATCCGGACACGATCACAATGGTCAGCACGTTCAGGTCCCAGTTCGGCCACACCTACGCCGACTCCACCAGGTCCGTATCGTCGATGAAGCACTACCTGGACTCTGCGGGTGAGGCCCCGTTGACACCGTCATACGCCCCGTTCGACGGAGAGGTGTTCCAGCTGGCCGGTAGCGGCACGGGATACGACATGTGGCTGCGTCCATCAGGACAGCCGAACGTGAGCATCCGCTTCTTCCACATTCAGCCCGCTGCCCGGATTGTCTCACACTTCGACGTGGACACCGAAGGCCATGACCTTGTCGACAAAATCCTGCCGGTTCTGGGCCTACCGGTCAGGAGCACCCCACTGGCCGTCAGGGCCGGTGAGCTGCTGGGAACGGGAGCTGGTGACATAGACATGGCGGTGACGGACTGGGCCGACCCCCTACCGTTCTTCTGCACGGAACCAGCTGTCTGGTCACCGCCCACAGGTTGGTTCAGCCCGATCTGCACCCGCCAGACCCGGCTGGTGTCGGTCTTCGAGGCGATGACACCTGAAGTGGCCGACGAGTGGAGGGCATGGGGCCTCACGGCGGAGAAGATCATCGTGACTGCAGAGGAGCGGGAGGCATTCGCCACCTTCGAGGCGGGTTTCGACTCGTTCTTCCGGCCCCTCGGTGAGCAGCGCCAGCTGGCGGTGCTCCAGTCCCTTGGCGTCCCGGTAATCGAAGGCTCAGGCAGCAACGTCGACGTGGAGTTCCCGATCGGCGGCGTCCTGCTCGTGTACTCGACCGAGGGAGTCCGTGCGCACCTGGCCGACGGTGGTGAAATCGCGGGGACCAACAACCAGTCGGACGGGCTGATCAGCCCTATCTACCCACAGGCTCCCGATGGCGCCGCCGGGTCCACATTCACCTTCAGGCTCAGCGGCGGGGGAACCTGGAAGGCCGCCGTAGTACCCCCTGAGGAGATCGACCGGGTCGTCAGGCCTCTCGCAAGCTTCCGGACCAGCTCAGGCCGGTACCTCACGAGGGGGTCGGGCAGGTAAGCCTCCAACTCCCTCAGCGGACCCCTCGGTAGGTGTGTGAGGCCCTTCCGATCCTGCTGAAGACCACCTGGTAGAGTTGCAGGTTGCGCACCCTGAACGAGGCCGCCGAGGACAGCAGGTAGTAGCGCCAGGTGCGGCGGAACCGCTCGTCGTAGTGGGGGATCTCGTGCCAGACGGCCTCGATCCTGTCGAACCAGGCCAGCAGCGTCCTGTCGTAGTCGGGGCCCAGGTTCTGGACGTCCTCTACGGCCCAGCGCCGCTGTGAGGCCCCGGCGATCTGGTGCAGCGACGGGACCACCCCGCCGGGAAAGATGTAGCGGTCGAACCAGGCGTCGGTGGACTCCTTGGACTCGTTGGAGCCGATGGTGTGGTGGAGCATCAGGCCATCGGGCGTTAGGAGGTCACCACAGCGATCGAAGAACCCCGGGTAGTTGCGTGGCCCGACGTGTTCGAACATGCCGATGCTGACTATCCGGTCAAAGGTGTCTGAGACGTCGCGGTAGTCCTTCTGGTGGTACTCGACGGACAGGCCTCCGGCTCTCCGCCTGGCCTCGGCGACCTGCTCGCCCGCCGGGCTGATGCCCACGACGTGTGCGCCGTACCGGCCGGCGGCGTGCCGGGCGAAGCCGCCCCAGCCGCAGCCGATGTCGAGCACCCGCATGCCCGGCTCGAGGTGCAACTTGCGGCAGATCAGGTCCAGCTTGGCCTCCTGGGCCGAGGCCAGGTCGTCCACGCCCTCCCAGACGGCGCAGCTGTAGACCATCTCCTCTCCCAGCATCCGCAGGTAGAGGTCGTTGCCGATGTCGTAGTGGGCCCTGGCGTTGCGGGCGGCTCTGTCGGTGGTCTGGCGGTTGGTGAGCCTGGAGCGGAGCACGTTCCACAACAGGGCCGGGCTGGGCCGGATGGCTGATCGCAGGTCGGCGGTGAACACCCTCACCAGGAACTCGTCGACCCGTCCTGCGTCCCACCAGCCCTCCTGGTAGGCCTCGCCCAGGCCCAGCTCCCTGTCGCGCAGCACCCTGCCCCAGAAGCGGTCGTCGTTGACGGTGATGTCGTGGGGACGGTCGCCACCGACCTCCACCCCGGCCTTCTTGAGCAGTTCCCTGCCCAGCTCCTCTACGGCGACCACCCGGCCCTCCCGTCACGCCACCCCGCTCGTGGGGGACCGACTCTAGCGGTGGTCCGACCGGGCGTTCCCGGGCCCGGGGTCCCACCTAGTCTCGCCGGATGGGTTGGAACCGCCCCTCGGGACTGGACTCCGGCGCAGTGCTGGTGGCGCTGGCGATGGTGCTTGTAGGCACCACGGGCACGGCCCAGGAGCTGGGGCCTGAGGGGATCGACCCCGTGACCGTGGGCGTCGTGCGCCTCGCCATCGGCGGACCCCTGCTGCTGGCTGTGGCACTGGCCCGGGGAGACCTGCCGCGCAGCATCCCGCCGCTTCCGCTCCTGGTCGGCGCGGTGGCGATGGCCGCCTACCAGCCGTTCTTCTTCGGCGGCGTGCACAGGACCGGTGTCGCGGTGGGGACGGTGGTGGCGATCGGCAGCGCACCGGCCTTCGCCGGTGCGATCGGGGCCGCCTGGCGGGGGGAGCGGCCGGGCTTGCGCTGGTACACCGCCACGGCGCTGGCGGTGGCCGGCGGCGGGTTGTTGCTGGGCGGCGGCGAGGAGGTGGGGGTGGATCCCACCGGCGTGGTGTTGGCCCTGGGTGCCGGACTGTCGTACGCGGTCTTCGCCGTCGCCGTCAGGGAGGTGCTCGAAGAACACCCTCCCGTGTGCGTGGTCGGCCTGGCGTTGGCCGGGGCCGCGCTGCTCTTGGCACCTGCCGTCCTCGTCGGGGACCCGTCATGGGCCTGGACCGGGCACGGCGCCCTGGTCGGGCTGCACCTGGGCGTCGTGGCGACCGCTGCGGCCTACATCCTCTACGGCTACGGGGCCCGCAGCCTCCCGGTGGCGACCACGACGACGGTGAGCCTCACGGAGCCCCTCACCGCGGCACTGCTGGGCTGGCTGCTCCTGGGGGAGCAGTTGACGTCCACAGCCTCAATCGGCGGTTGCCTTCTGGCGGGCGGCCTGCTCCTGGCCGGGCTGAGGGTGCCGGAGTCCCGCCCGGCCCCGCGGGCGGGCGACCGACCGGGCTAGGCTGGATGTGCTGTGTAAGCGTTTTCATGCCTAGGGGTGAGTGATGGCGGAGGTTTCCCTCCAGAACCTGGAGAAGGTCTACCCGAACGGCTTCAAGGCCATCCACGACCTCAGCCTCGACATCGGCGACGGGGAGTTCCTGGTGCTGGTCGGCCCGTCGGGCTGTGGCAAGTCCACGGCGCTGCGCATGGTCGCCGGCCTGGAGACCATCACCTCGGGCACCCTCACCATCGCGGGCAGGCCCATGAACGACGTGGAGCCCAAGGACCGCAACGTGGCGATGGTCTTCCAGAACTACGCCCTCTACCCCCACCTCGACGTGGCCCGCAACATCGGCTTCGCGCTGCGCCTGGCGGGCATGCCGAAGCCCGAGATCGACGCCAAGGTGGCCGAGGCCGCACGCATCCTGGAGTTGGAGCCGCTGCTGCACAACAAGCCCGCGCAGCTCTCGGGCGGCCAGAGGCAGCGGGTCGCCATGGGCAGGGCCATCGTGCGCGACCCCGACGTCTTCCTGATGGACGAGCCTCTCTCGAACCTGGATGCGAAGCTGAGGGTCCAGATGCGGGCCGAGATCGCCCGCCTGCACAGGCGGCTCAGCGCCACCACCCTGTACGTGACCCACGACCAGGTCGAGGCCATGACGATGGGCGACCGGGTGGCCGTCATCAAGGACGGCCTGCTCCAGCAGACCGACGAGCCCTCCCGGCTCTACGACTCGCCCGACAACCTGTTCGTGGCTGGCTTCATCGGCGCCCCGGCCATGAACCTGCGGTCGGCACGCCTCGAATCGGACGGCGGGTCGTGGGTCGTGCAGCTGGCCCACAACCGCCTGCGGCTGGCCGACAGTGTTGTGGCCGACCGGCCGGCGCTGGCCGGCTATGAGGGCCGCGACGTCGTGGTGGGCATCCGCCCGGAGGCCATGGAGGATGCTGCCCTCGCAGACGACAGCCTGCCGCGGCTGTCCGCGGAGGCCGAGCTGACCGAGGCCCTCGGATCGGACGTGCTTGTCCACTTCCACCTCGACGCACCCGTGGTCGACACCGGCGACCCCGACGTGCTGGAGGACCTGGACGACCGGCCGCTGCTGGTGGCCCGTGTCGATCCGCGTACCTCGATACGGGCGGGTGGACGGGTGGAGTTGGCGGTCGACACCGGGAGGCTCCACTTCTTCGATCCCGGGACCGGCCTGGCAATCCGGTCCTGACCGGAGGGGCCGCCCGATCAGACCGCCTCAGGGGGACAGCGGTGCGTGCTCCAGGCGCGAAAGCACGTACCGGCCGACCAGTTCGCACTCCGGGATGTGCGGGTACCCGGAGAGGATGAAGGCGTCTATGCCGACCTGCCGGTAGGCCTCCAGCTTGGAGAGCACCTGGGCCGGATCGCCCACGATCGCCGCCCCCGCACCGCTGCGGGCCCGGCCCACCCCGGTCCAGAGGCAGTCCTCCGCGAACCCGTCGCCATCCGAGCCCTCCCGCAGTTCGGCCTGCCTCGCCACCCCGGCCGACGCCGCGTCAAGCGAGCGGTTCCGGATCGCCGTGCCCTCCCGGTCGTCCAGCCGGCTGACCAGCCTGGCCGCGGCCGCCCGGGCCTCAGCCTCGGTCTCCCTCACGATCACGTGGGTTCGCAACCCGTAGTGCAGCCGGCGTCCGCGGGCGTCGGCCCTACGCCGCATGTCCGACACGGTCTCGGCCACCGAGGCCACCCTGTCCGGCCAGGTCAGGAAGACGTCGGCCTCCGCTGCGGCTGTCTCCTTGGCGGCCTCCGAGAACCCGCCGAAGTAGAGGGGCGGGCAGCGCCCTGAGACGGTCGACGCCCCCGGCGGATCGATGGCCAGGTCAACGAACTCGCCGTGGTGGTCGACGTGTTCGCCGTTGAGCAGCAGGCGCAGCACCCTCATGTACTCGCGCGTGCGCCTGTACCTCTCCTCTGAGCCCAGTTCCTGGCCTGGGAGGTCGCTGGAGATGATGTTCACCCGCAGGCGACCTCTGGCCATCTGGTCGATTGTCGCCAGCTGGCGGGCCAGCTGCGGCAACCACGCCTCTCCGACCCTGACCGCCAGCAGCAGGTTGATGCGCGAGGTGGCGGTGGCGACTGCGGCGGCGAACGCCGTGGCGTCGATGCCGAGCGTGTAGCCGGACGGCAGGAGCACGTTGTCGAAGCCCTGCTCCTCGGCTGTCACCACTATGTCGCGGCAGTGCTCCCACGAGCTGCGCAGGGCGGGGTCGGGCACACCCAGGTACTCGTAGTCGTCGTCGCAGAGGGCGCTGAACCACGCCACCTCCGGAGGCGGCCTCATCCCGGGGACCTCCTCAGCCGCATCCTCAGACACCCCCGGCCTCCTCTGCTCCCATGACCTCGTCCAGCAGGACTGGCCGGCGCTCCCCGATGGACACCTGTGCAGCCACTCCGACGGCCACCGACCAGATGCCCTCGTCCACCCCGCTCTCGGGTCCGGTTCCGACCAGCACCGCCTCCCGGAACCGTACGTGCTCCAGGTAGGAGGACCCGTGGTGGTGGCCCACGTAGCGGATCTCAGGGGTCGAGGCCGCCACCTCTTCAACAGCGCCGATCCGGTGGGTGCCGCGAATGCCGGTGCGAAGCACCGAGTCGGGGACGAGGGCCTCCACCTTGCCCAGGTCGCCGACGACCGAGACCTCCTCCTGGTTGCGGGTGGCCTCGGCGAACATGCACAGGTCCAGCATCCCGCGGGCACCGGAGTCGAACTCCACGATCACGAAGGCGTTGTCGATGACGTCGGGGATCCGCCCTTCGTAGGCCTCGTCCAGGTGGTTCACGTCCTGGGCGCCCGATGCCATGACCCTCACGGGCCGGGCACCGGTGATGAGGATCATGAGGTCGAAGAAGTGGCAGCACTTCTCAACGAGCGTCCCCCCGGTGTTCTGGTCGAAGCGGTTCCAGTTGCCGACCTTGTCGAGGAAGGGGAAGCGGTGCTCCCTGATGGCGACCATCCGCACTGGGCCGACCGTGCCTGCGGATACCGAGGCGACCAGGTCGGCTATCGCCGGGATGTAGCGGTACTCGAGGCCCACCCAGACCATGGGGCCGGAGGCGGCCGCCTCGGCCACCCGCCGGCAGTCGGCCACAGTCGTGCACAGCGGCTTCTCCACGAGGACCGGCAGCCCTGCCTCGACGACGTCCAGCAGGATCCCAGCGTGGGTCATGTTGGGGGTCGCCACCACGATGGCGTCGCAGCCGCCCGCGGCCAGGAGGTCCAGGTGGTCGCTGTAGCGGGTGGCTTCCGGGGCCAGGGCCGACGCCACGGCCAGCGACGTGTCGACCGGGTCGCAGAGGGCTACGACCTCGGCGCCGTGCAGGGCCGCCAGGTTGTGGACGTGCTCCACCCCCATCATCCCCGTTCCTATGACGCCGTAACGCAGCGTCGGGCTCAAGGCAGGGGGACCCCGTCAGAGGCCTGGACGATCGAGTAGACGTCGGCGCGGTCCAGCCTTACCGACGCCGCCCCGGCCTGCGCCACCAGGCGTTCGGGCCTCTGGGTTCCGACGATGGCCACCGGCGCCGCCGGATGCGCCAGAACGAACGCCACCGCCACGGTCGCCCTGTCAACCCCCTCGCGCTGCGCCAACCCGTCGAGCACGGGGAGCAGGTCGGGCGCCACGCCGGATCCGGTCGCCAGGCGGCCGCCGGCCAGTGGGCTCCAGGCCAGCGGCAACGTCCCGGTAGCCATGCACTGGTCGAAGGTCCCGTCCCGCATCGGGTGGAGGTGGGCGGCCGAGAACTCCGGCTGGACGGTGGCGAGGGGCGCCCTCAGGTGGGCGGTGAGGGCTTCCACCTGGGAGGGGGTGTGGTTGGAAACGCCCACCGCCGCCACCTTGCCCTCGTCTACCAGGGCGTCGAGCGTGGCCGCCACCTCGGCGGGGTGGGCGAAGTTGTCCGGGCGGTGCACCTGGTACAGGTCGATCCGCTCCACCCCCATGCGGCGCAGCGACTCCTCGCAGGCCGAGCGGAGGTAGGTCGCCCCCGAGTCGTATGGGACCGAGGGGCGGATGCCGCCCTTGGTGGCCAGGACCATCCTGTCGCGTAGGTCGGGACGCTCGGCCAGGACCCTGCCCAGGAGGTCCTCGCAGGCACCGAAGCCCGAGCCTCCCCAGTCGAAGCCGTAGACGTCGGCGTTGTCGACCAGGTTCATGCCGGAGTCGAGGGCGGTCTCCACGATCCCGATTGCGGTGCCGAGGTCGGAGGTCGTGAAGCGCCACAGGCCCAGCGCCACCGGCCCGACCGGGGGCAGGCCACCAGGGAGTTCCCTGGGACCCGCGTTGACCAGGTTCCTGCCCGTCCCGTCGCTCACGACTTGACGCTGCCGGCCAGCAGGCCCCTGACGAAGTACCTCTGGAGCAGGAAGAAGACGAGCAGCGGCACGCCGGCCTGCACGAACGCACCCGCGGAGAGCAGGTGCTCGAGGCGTCCGAACTCACCGGCCATGGAGGCGATCTTGATCGTCGCCGGGTACGCCGAGCCGTTGGCCCCGAGCATCGTCAGGGCCACCAGGTAGTCATTCCAGGTCCACAGGAACTGGAAGATGGTGAAGGCGGCCAGGGCCGGTACCGACAGGGGCACTACCAGGCGCCAGAAGATCGTGAAGTGGTCGGCACCGTCTATGCGGGCCGCCTCGAAGAGCTCGCCGGGCAGCGACGAGATGTAGTTGTGGAGCAGGAAGATGGCAAAGGGAAGGGCGAACGAGGTGTGCGTGAGCCAGACGGCGGTCGCGGTCCCCGCAAGGTCCAGGTCGGGGAACAGGGTCACGACCGTGCCCGATCCGGGAACAGTCCAGTGGGCCCCGCCTGCGAAGAGCTGCAGCAGCGGCAGCAGAGCCACCTGGTTGGGCAGCGCCAGGAGCGACACGGTGAGGATGAACAGCCACTCCCGCCCCTTGAACGGGATCCAGGCGAAGGCGTAGGCCGCCATTGCCGCTATCGCTATGGGGATCACCGTTGCCGGGATGGCGATGGCGAAGGAGTTCAGCACCGCCTTAGCCAGGCCACCGGTCTGGTTGGCCGACGACAGCACGTCCACGTAGTTGTCGAGGGTCCAGCCGCCCTCACCGATGGAGTCCCACCAGCCGCTGCCCCTCTGTGCGTCCCGTGTGCGGAAGGAGTTGAGCAGGAGGCTGCCGGTCGGCACGCTCCAGACGACGACCATCAGCCACAGCAGCCAGGTGGGTACGGACCTGAGGAACCCGTAGACGGTCCTTCCGAGGCGGTCAGCCCCCGCTGCGGCCGTGCCGGCGGCTTCCGTAACGGCGATCACACCCCGCTCCTCTGCATGCGCCTGATGTTGAGCCCCATCACCGGCACGACGGCGACGAAGAGCACCACGGCCAGGGCCGACCCGAGGCCCAGGTTGAACTCCGTGAAGGCTCGCTGCCACATCTCGTTGGCGATCACCTGGGTCCCGAAGTTGCCGTTGGTCATTACCCGGACGATGTCGAACACCTTCATGACGAGCACGACCAGGGCCGTGACGATGACGCTGATGGTGGGCACGATCGTGGGCAGGGTCACGTTGAAGAAGACCTGGCCGTCGTTGGCCCCGTCCACCCTCGCCGCCTCGATCAGGTCCACCGGAACGGCCTTGATGGCCGCCGAGAGGATGACCATGGCGAAACCCGTCTGGATCCAGATGAGGACGACCATCAGCCAGACGTTGTTGAACGGGCCCTCCTGCACGAACAGGATCGGCTTGCCCATGGTGTCGCCAAGGGGCCCGGTCTGGACACCGCCGAGGCCCGGGCCCAGCACCCGGTAGATGAGCCACAGCGCGGGAAGGGCAATGAACGCCGAGCCGATGGCGATGCCCGCCTGTCGGCGTCGTATCCCGAAGGCGCAGAGGCCGGCCAGCACGGCCGTTGCCGCCACCAGGACGGCCACCACCGTGGCCTGGCCGGCGCCTGAGGGGGCCAACGTGCCCAGGCCCACCCAGATGGCGTTGAAGAGGCCGGTCTGGGGCTTCTGCGGCGGCCGAGCGATGTACATGAACCGCCAGATGATCCCGGCGCCCACGAACGAGATGGCCATCGGCATGAAGATGAGGCTCTTGGCCACGGACTCGAACCGGGCCCTGTCGGCCAGGACGGCCGCCGCCAGGCCCAGCACGGTCGAGAGCAGCGTCACCACCACCACCCACCAGAGGTTGTTCATCACGGTCCCCCGCAGGTTGGCGAAGACCGCGAACAACAGGAGCAGGAGGCCGACCGATGCGGGCCCGACCGAGCTGGCCGCCGGCTGGATCGTGGTGCCCCGCCTCCGTCCCAGCCACAGGCCGGCCACCAGGCCGGCCGCCACGAGGGCCAGGCCCATGTGGGTGAGGCGGCTTCCGAAGACGTCGGTCCACTCGCTCAGGTCGAGGCTCTTCTCGTTGGTCATCACCTGGCCGTAGTTCTCGAGCCCCACCCAGTTCCTGCCCTTGGCGTCGAACAGCGAGAGGTAGATGGTCCGGGCCAGCGGCACCACCAGGCCGAGGGCCACGAAGAGCATGGCCGGGCCGAGGAAGGCCCCGACGCGGGTACGGCGCTGCAGGTCATACCTACTGGAGCGCGACCTCGGTTCCCCGGCGGCCAAGGCCGAGCCGACCATGCCCATCGGAACGACCACCGCAGCGGCCATGGACGCTGCCGATCCACCACCCACGTCGCCGAGCAGCCAGCAGCCGGCCGTCCAGCCCAGGGCCGCTGCCAGCAGTGCGCCCGCCGGGCGGGCCCTGCCCAACCCGGTAGCCACGAGCAGGTATGCGCCCACGAGGGCCGCCGACGGGACGAGCACGCTCGTCGCCGAGACCACCGGCCTCACCGACGGGTCGACAACAACGACCACCGCTGCGCCGATGGCCATGCCGGCGACCGCCCCGAGGCACAGCCTCGGCAACCTCGCTGCCACGGTCGTGGGGGCCAGGGCCATGCCAGCGAAGGCCAGGGCCCCGGCACAGACCCACGCCGGACCCGACCCCTCGAGCACCCGGTTGCCCACGAGCACGGCCGTGAAGACCGCGCCTGAGAGGGCACCGAGGAGCCCCACGAACAGGCGCCACCTGTCGACGATCAGGTCGAAGAGGCGGTTGGCGCCGACGAAGACGGCCGCGCTCAGGCCTATGGCGGCTGCGATGCCCCAGAGGGCCCCGGTCAGAGCTTCCATCTCACCGGTCCCTGCCTAGCACGGACCATCGCCTCCTCTCCCGTCCACCTTCCCCGAAAACAGCACCGGGGTGCCGGCCACGAGGGCCGACACCCCGGCTGTTCGACCTGGACCCGGGGGATCGGTAGGTCCGGCCGCGGTCTACCGCCTCAGCCTGCCGGCCACGACTCGTCGATGGCTGCGAGTGCTTCGGCGATGGTCTTGTCGCCGTTGACGGCGGCTGTTCCCTCGGTCCAGAACGTGCCTGCGCCGACCGCTGCGGGCATCAGGTCAGATGCGTCGAAGCGGACCACGTCGGCGTTCTGGAGGATCGACAGGAACGACTGCTCCAGCGGCTGGTAGACGCTCGGGTCCTGGTTCTTGGCACCCGACAGGAACCCTGACAGGCCGCCACCCTTGCGGGCGGTCTGGGCAGTCTGGCGCTCCTCGGCGTACTCGGACGAACCCATGTAGCTCATGACCTCCCACACCTCAGGTGCGTCCCTGAAGGCCGCCACGAGCGTCCCGGCGCCCAGCACCGGGTAGTCGCCCTTGGCGGACGGGAAGTAGAAGGCGTCGACCGCGTCGGGCGAACCATCGGCGAAGGCGGTGCCCTCGGGGATGAACGCCGCGTAGAACGAGGCCTGCCTGTGCATCATGCAGTCGCCGTCGACGAGCGGCTGGCCGTTGTCGCCGAACGGCGTCGCAGCGATCGAGCCGCCAGCGGCGTACACCATGCCCGGCGTGTTCCAGATGTTGAGGATCTGGGTCCACACATCGGTCACCTCGGGCGAGCTGAACGGCAGGTCGCCTGCCACCCACTGGTCATAGAGGTCCGCCCCGTAGAGGCGCAGCATCACGTCCTCGACCCAGTCGGTGAACGTCCAACCCGTGGCAGGACCCGACTCGATGCCGATGCAGAACGGCGTGTCGCCGTTGGCGATCATCGTCGACGCCAGGATCACGAAGTCCGTCAACGTCTCGGGAACCGTGTAGCCCTTCTCGGCGAACTTGGCCGGCTGGTACCACACCAGCGACTTCAGGTCCGACTTGACCGGAACACCGAACTGGGTCCCGTCCACGTTGCCGAACGCCGTCCACGCATCAGCCCAGTGCTCGCTCACCGACGCCTCAACTCCGGAAGGCAACGCCACCAGGTGGCCGTCACGGGCGAAGTCGGCCAACTTGCCCGGCTGCGGGAACACGAAGATGTCAGGCGGGTTCCCACCAGCAGCCTGCGCGTTGATCTGATCCGACGCATCACGGGCACCCGTGTAGGTGATCTCGATACCAGTCCGCTCAGCCAGGACATCCAACGCGTCCTGCAACGAACCAGCCTCCTCATCAGAACTCTCAGGCCCGAACACCGTCACAGAAGTGCCGGCCAGGCTGGACACCTCCTCTGCCGGCCACGACTCGTCGATGGCTGCGAGTGCTTCGGCGATGGTCTTGTCGCCGTTGACGGCGGCTGTTCCCTCGGTCCAGAACGTGCCTGCGCCGACCGCTGCGGGCATCAGGTCAGATGCGTCGAAGCGGACCACGTCGGCGTTCTGGAGGATCGACAGGAACGACTGCTCCAGCGGCTGGTAGACGCTCGGGTCCTGGTTCTTGGCACCCGACAGGAACCCTGACAGGCCGCCACCCTTGCGGGCGGTCTGGGCAGTCTGGCGCTCCTCGGCGTACTCGGACGAACCCATGTAGCTCATGACCTCCCACACCTCAGGTGCGTCCCTGAAGGCCGCCACGAGCGTCCCGGCGCCCAGCACCGGGTAGTCGCCCTTGGCGGACGGGAAGTAGAAGGCGTCGACCGCGTCGGGCGAACCATCGGCGAAGGCGGTGCCCTCGGGGATGAACGCCGCGTAGAACGAGGCCTGCCTGTGCATCATGCAGTCGCCGTCGACGAGCGGCTGGCCGTTGTCGCCGAACGGCGTCGCAGCGATCGAGCCGCCAGCGGCGTACACCATGCCCGGCGTGTTCCAGATGTTGAGGATCTGGGTCCACACATCGGTCACCTCGGGCGAGCTGAACGGCAGGTCGCCTGCCACCCACTGGTCATAGAGGTCCGCCCCGTAGAGGCGCAGCATCACGTCCTCGACCCAGTCGGTGAACGTCCAACCCGTGGCAGGACCCGACTCGATGCCGATGCAGAACGGCGTGTCGCCGTTGGCGATCATCGTCGACGCCAGGATCACGAAGTCCGTCAACGTCTCGGGAACCGTGTAGCCCTTCTCGGCGAACTTGGCCGGCTGGTACCACACCAGCGACTTCAGGTCCGACTTGACCGGAACACCGAACTGGGTCCCGTCCACGTTGCCGAACGCCGTCCACGCATCAGCCCAGTGCTCGCTCACCGACGCCTCAACTCCGGAAGGCAACGCCACCAGGTGGCCGTCACGGGCGAAGTCGGCCAACTTGCCCGGCTGCGGGAACACGAAGATGTCAGGCGGGTTCCCACCAGCAGCCTGCGCGTTGATCTGATCCGACGCATCACGGGCACCCGTGTAGGTGATCTCGATACCAGTCCGCTCAGCCAGGACATCCAACGCGTCCTGCAACGAACCAGCCTCCTCATCAGAACTCTCAGGCCCGAACACCGTCACAGAAGTGCCGGCCAGGCTGGACACCTCCTCTGCCGGCTCCTCGGCGGCTGCAGCCGTTGTTGCCGGTGCAGCGGCCTTGGTGGTGGCCGGTGCTGCCGCCGTTGTGGCCGGTGCGGCCGTCGTGGCGGCTGCAGCTGTGGTTGCCGGTGCAGCATCGCCGTCGTCGTCGCTGCCGCAGGCCGACGCAATGAGCGTCAGGGCCAGGACGGCACCGAGGATTGTGACCAGTCTGTTCTTCACGGGTACTCCCTCCGAGGGGTGCTCCCGGGCCGACCTCACAACCGGCACAGGGACGTCCGCCGACCCCTCCGGGGTCTGTCACGGCGCCCTCCGGGAGCACGTATGTAAACGCTTTCAGGAAAAGGTTTACATGAGTGGGCGGCCCGTGTCAACCGTCACGTCACGGGCACTCGTTGGAACCCGATCCCGGTTGGCGCAGCCCGAGCCCGCTGATCATCGGGGCGGACGGGCAGTCGAGGTCCTCAGGATCAACTCGGTGGGCACCTCTACGTGCCGCACCGGCGCTCCCTCGAGTGCCTCCACCAGCAGGTCCCAGGCCAGGGAGCCCTGTTCCACGACGCCCTGCCTGACCGTGGTCAGCCCGACCAGCTCGCTCTGGTCGTGGTCGTCGACGCCGACGACCGACAGGTCGCCGGGGACCTGCAGGCCCAGGTCCCTGGCGGCCAGCATCGCCCCGAAGGCCTGCTCGTCGGACATGGCGAAGACCGCCGTCGGGCGGTCGTCGCGGTCCAGGAGCGTCCTGGCCGCCGTCCTGACCGCATCCGCTGTCGTCTCGGCGACCAGCTCGAGGGCCGGGTCCACCGCCACCCCGCCAGCCTCGTGGGCCTCCATGTAGCCCCTCCGCCTCATGGGTGGCACGACGAAGTTCATGGCGTTGTCCATGACCATGCCCACCAGCCCGATGCGGCGGTGTCCCAGGGACAGCAGGTGCTCGACGGCCCGCCTGGCAGCTGCGACGTTGTCGATCGTCACCGACGAGAAGCCCTCGTAGCGGAACCCCACCGAGACCAGCTTGAAGCCGTCCTCCTTGGCCTGGGCGGCCTCGTCGGGGAGGAGCGCCACGTCTATGAGGATTGCCGCGTCGCAGCGGCGCCCCCCCGGGGCGTTCACGTGCAGGAAGCGGGAGCGGTGCTCGGCGTCGGGGATGCCCGACAGGAGCAGGTCGTAGCCGGCCGCGAAGAGCTTGCGCTCGACGCCCCCGACCACCTGGGCGAAGTACCAGGCTGCCGGGTCGGGAACCCCGACCGCTACCGTGCGCGTGCTGCCGGCGGCCAGCCGGGCCGCTGCCGGGTCGGGCTGGTACCTCAGTTCGGCAGCCACCTCCAGGACCCGCCGGCGGGTCGCCTCGGCCACGTTCGGGAGGCCCCTGATGGCCCGGCTCACCGTGGCCACCGACACCCCCGCCGCGGCGGCCACGTCCTCGATGCCCACGCGGGCCCGCTGGGAGGGCTCGAACCCCTGCGGGCCGGCTACCGGACTGCCCATGGCTCCGAGTCTGGCACCGTGGAGTGGGAACCGTGAGCAATCGGCGTGGGCCCTGTCGGATCCCCGCCCCAGGGCATCACCCCTCGCGCCAGATCGCAGCCCCGTGGCCCGGCAGGATGATCGAGCCGTCCGAATACGACACCCCGTCGGTGGCGAAGACCAGGTCCGGCGAGCCGCTCACCGGAACGGCTGACGGCTCCTCGGAGGTGTTGGCCGCAACGCCCACGGACCCCCTGCGGTAGTGGACCACCGGTCCTGCGCCACCATCCATCCAGGTCACGTCTTGGCCGGTCAGGGGGCTGATTGCCCTCCTGGCCGCCAGGAGCGACCTGTATGCGCCGTACCAGGAGCCGGGGTCGGCCAGCTGCGCCTCGGCCGTCTCGGCGGCGTCGCGCTCCCGGCTGGAGAGCCACGGCGTGCCCTCGCTGAACCCGTTGGCCGGGCCGGAGCACCACGGCATGTGCGTGCGACATCCGTCCCTTCCGGCCGCCACGTCGTCGTCGGGGCCGACCGGGTCCAGCTTGGCTGAGGCGGGAACCTCGCCGTCCACCAGCCCCAGCTCCTCGCCCTGGTAGAGGACGGGCACGCCGGGCAAACAGGAGAGCAGCACGTTCAACACGAAGGTCCGCTCCCTCCCCCCGTCGCCCCCGCCGAAGCGGGTGGGTGACCTGGCCATGTCGTGGCTGCTGGCCGCCCACAGGAGGCGGTCGCCGAGCAGGTCGGCCGGAGCCGCCAGGGCGTGCCGGATCTGCTCCACATCCCATTCGATGTGCATGGGTTCGAACCAGAAGCCGCCGTGGAGGCCGTCGCCTGGAACGAGCGTGGCGAGGCCCTCCGGGTCCAGCGTGTACGTCTCACCCATCAGCCAGGCCCCGTACTCGTCGACGATGCTCCTCCACCTGCGGAACACGTCGAGGCTCTCGGGCTGGAAGACGTCGTGGCGGTGCTCGAAGGCCTCCCACTGCTCCCAGCGGGTGCCGTCGGGATCCCAGGTACCCACCTCGGGGTTGGACCTCAGTTCGGCGTCCTTGACGAGGCCGCCGCAGACGTCGACACGGAAGCCGTCGACGCCCCGATCCAGCCAGAACCTGATGATGGCGTCGAACTCATCGGCCACCGCCGGGTTGCGCCAGTTCAGGTCGGGCTGTTCGGGAAGGAACAGGTGCAGGTAGTACTGGCCCGACGCCTCGTCGAGGGTCCAGGCCGGCCCGCCGAAGTAGCCGACCCAGTTGTTGGGCGGACCACCGTCGGGTGCCGGGTCGGCCCAGACGTAGTAGTCGCGGTGGCGACCTGTCGGGTCCGCCACTGCTGAGCGGAACCAGGCATGGTGGTCACTGGTGTGGTTGGGGACCAGGTCGATGACGACCCGCATGGACCTCCGGTGTGCCTCCTCAACGAGCCGGTCGAGGTCCGCCGTCGAGCCGAACCTCGGGTCGACGTCGCAGTAGTCGGCCACGTCGTATCCCCAGTCGGCCATGGGCGACGGGTAGAAGGGCGTCACCCATATGAAGTCGATCCCGAGGGCGGCCAGGTAGTCGAGGCGTCCCTCGATGCCGGCCAGGTCGCCGATGCCGTCGCCGTCCGAGTCGGAGAAGGACCGGATGTAGATCTGGTACCCGACGCGGTCGTGCCACCACCGCTCCGTGCCGGATCCGGCCTCGCCGGCCGGGCGCCTGTTCACTGCCTGTTGCGTCATCGGGCCCTGCTGCTCATCCCATCCGTTGGCCGGGGTCGTTGCACCATATATGAAAACGCTTACAGGTACCAGCCCCGGCTCGACTGCCGGCCCCCCTTGTTGGAGACTTGGCCGACCCCCCGAATGGAGAGCCTGTGAACATCGATGACTATCCGCGTATCCCGCTGCTGTTCGGCGCCTCCCCCATCCACCCGCTCCGCCGCCTGAGCGAGGCGCTGGGTGGCGGCGTCGAGGTGTGGGCGAAGCGGGAGGACTGCAACTCGGGAATCGCCTTTGGCGGCAACAAGGTGCGCAAGTTGGAGTACCTGGCAGCCGACGCCCTGAACAGGGGGTGTGACACCTTCGTTTCGATCGGCGGCGTCCAGTCCAACCACACGAGGCAGGTGACCGGGGTGGCCCGCCATCTGGGCCTGGGCGCCGTAACCGTTCAGGAGGGCTGGGTGGACTGGCCAGAGTTGGCGTACGACAAGGTGGGAAACATCCAACTCACCCGGATCATGGGGGGCGACGTCCGCATGGACCCAGCCGGCCTCGACATCGGAATCCGGCAGAGTTGGGAACGTGCAATCGAATCGGTCGAAGCCGCCGGCGGTCGTCCCTACGCGATCCCGGCGGGGGCGTCGGACCACCCCATGGGGGGCCTGGGCTTCGCCAACTGGGCCAGGGAGGTAGCCACCCAGGAGGCTGAACACGACGTGTTCTTCGACCACGTTGTCGTCTGCACGGTCACCGGCTCCACCCACGCCGGGATGGTGGCCGGCTTCGCCCTCGATGACCGGGACGATCGCAGGGTTGTCGGCATCGACGCCTCGGCGACCCTCGGACAGACCGTCGACCAGGTGACCCGGATCGCCGCCGACACTGCTGAGCGGATCGGCGTCGGACGCGACCTCCGCTCTGACGAGATAACCGTGCTCTCCGGCTACGAGGGCCCCGCCTACGGGGTTCCCGACGAGAAAACCATCGAGGCGATCCACCTGGCAGCCCGGACGGAGGGGATGCTCACAGACCCCGTCTACGAGGGGAAATCAATGGCGGGCCTTATCGACCAGGTCAGGACCGAAGCGATCCCGCCGGGTTCAAAGGTCCTCTATGCGCACCTGGGTGGCCAGCCGGCCCTACCCGCCTACGCCGGAGCTCCCGGCCTCGGCTAGAAGCAGGGACATCTGATTGATATCCATATTCTGAGAACTATAATCCAGTTTGTGGATAGACAACCATCGCCATTTCTGCTTCCAATTCTCCGGTCTCGCCAACAGGGAGAGATCCTCACCCTCTTACTGGGTGATCCCGACCTGGAACTCAGCCTCACACAGATATCTGACCGGACCGGGGTGCCATACCCGTCTGTACACCGGGAGGTCGAACGTGCCGAGTCGGCCGGAATCGCCACAAGCCGCCGGATCGGCCAGACACGGCTTGTGCGGGCCAACACCAACAGCCCCTACTACTCGGGGCTGGCTGAGGTTCTGGTCAGGGCCTTTGGCCCACCAGATGTACTCGGCACCGCCCTGGGTCCGATCCAGGGCATAAGCCGTGCCTTCATCTACGGGTCATGGGCGGCACGTTTCGCAGGACATGATGGCGACCGGCCGGTGGGAGACCTGGATCTGCTCATTCTGGGCAACCCCGAACGAGAAGAGGTATTCACTGTGTTGAGCGCTGTTGAAGAACGACTCGGACGACCCGTGCACGTCACGTTCCGCCCTGCCGGCTGGCTCACAACCGGAACAGGCCCATTTCATGGGACGATCGTCGAGCGGCCGATGGTGGAAGTTGACCTGCTCAACAGTCAAACGCTGAGATCTCCTGGCACCGGCTGAGGCCAAGGGTTCCGGAGACTGCCGAATCGGCTGTTGCGATGGCCCACTCAGCGTCCTCGCTGGTGATCTCGGGTGCCTCAGGGTCGAAGTACTGGGCGGAGTGACGCTGTCGTCGGAATCTCTCGAACGTGGGTTTGGAAAAGACTTGAACCATCTCTGCAAACTGGGCAGATACTGAATCCTCGACAGCAGCGTGGGATCCCGAACCGCCGGTGGCACGCAACGCCTGTCGCATCAGGAGCGATTCAGCCGCTATCCGATACGCATCATAAGCCACTACAAATGCCCCCTCCACGTCACCAGCGCTGGCTCCGGAACGAGCCGTGGCCAATCGCCTCCTGGCCCGCATGAGCATTGCGTCGGCTGACAGATCGGCGTCCTTGGTCGAGAGTCGCTCAAGACGCGACTTGTCGAGCAGGTACCGGATCGTCGAGTCACCTGTCTGCCATGCCATGATCGCAAAATACGAAGGCCCTGTGACGGTCGAGCCGGAGTGTCCAGTGGTGCCTACCCGGGTCCGCGACATCTGACCAGTACCTAAGACACGTAGCGCCAGAGTCGAAAGTGACCCGATCCCTGTGCTGGCTCATCCTCCACTCAGGTCAACCGGCAGGAGAACGGGAGACAACACCCGTCAGGCAGCCGATGGCACCTGACGCCTTCGCCAGCTCGTCGACCTCGACGGTGGTGCACGTGACACCGAGCGCCTCGTAGAACGACTGCGTGACCGGGTTTCCCGCCGCCATCAGGAACCGGCGGGGCCCCAGCGCGACGCCGTTCAGGGCGAAGCCCCGGAGGGCCTCGTCGTTGTCCGGGAGGAAGTGGACCTCGTAACCCTCGGCCTGGAGGGCCTCCACCGCCGCGGCTGCTAGGCGGGTCGGCCAGGCCACGGCCAGGTCCCGGTCCAGGATCCGCAGCATGCCCATCAGGTGCATGGTCCCGGCAGGCATGTCGACCGCCGTGGCCCTCACCCCCATGTCGGCCAGGACGGCCGTCACCTGGGCTATGGCCGCAGCATTGGTCCGCAGCCCCCGACCCACGAGGACATGGCTGGGCGAGAGCCACATCAGGTCGGCCCCCTCGAAGGTGCCCGTCCCCGAAACGCTCCGGAGCAGTGGAACCCCGACACCGAGCAGGGCCGACGCCGCCACGGCCTCCTCGCCGGCCCGTACCTCCGAGGCCGGCCGGGCCAGGATCGCCCCCTCGGGTGTCATGGCGAACAGGTCGGCCATGAACATCTGGTTCGGCAGGGTCTCCACGGGTGCGTCCACGAGGCAGACCTCGACCCCGTGGGAGCGGTAGGCGTCGGCGATGGCGTCGTGCTGTTCGCCCGCCCTCCCCGGGTCCACCCGGTCGAGCATCTGGGCCCCGTTGGGATCGTCCACAGAGATCTCGTCACCGGGACGGTGCAGCAGGACCCGCCTCAGGACCCCGTACTCCGAGTCGATGCCGAAGCTCCCCCACACGCTGTCGGCCTCGTCGCGCATGGAGCGCAGGCGGGGCTGCCAGCCCGGTCCGCCGTATGCGGCCAGGTCAAGGGGCTGTGACCGGTCTGCCATCCTCATGCTCCCCGCGGCTGGGTGGCTCAGGACGTGTGGGTCCAGAGCGGCGGGCGCTTCTCCACGAATGCCTTGGGCCACTCCCGGCCGTCGCCGTCTGCGGCCGCACGGGCCATGACGTCTGCCGCCATCTCGTAGGCGTCGTCCACGGCCATGTCCATCTGGGCGTACATGGTGGCCTTGCCCAGGCCCTTGGCGTAGCGGCTGCCGCGCGTCGCATAGCCCAGGAACTGGTGGGTGGCCTCCTCGAGTTCGTCCGCCGGCACGACCCTGTTCACGAGGCCCCAGTCCAGCGCCGTGGCGGCGTCGATGGTGCCCCCGGTCAGGGCCAGCTCCGCCGCCCTCTTGCGGCCGACCTGGCGGGCCACCGCGACCATGGGCGTGTGGCAGAAGAGGCCGCCCTTGCCACCCGGGGTGGCGAAGGCGGCCTCCTCGGCGGCGACGATGAGGTCACAGCTGGCAGCCAGCTGAGCGCCGGCTGCGGTAGCCAGGCCCTGCACCTGGGCGACCGCCACCTGTGGGATGCGGGCCAGCGACACCATGGCCGCTGTGCACAGCTCGAACAGCCCGTGCAGTTGGTCCTCTGTCATGTCGGCCATCTCAGCCAGGTCGTGGCCTGACGAGAAGACGGGGCCGGTGGATGCCAGCACGACGCCCGACACGTCGTCCTGTCCACCTATGGCACGCACGGCGTGGAGGATCTCGGCCAGGACCTCGGACGACAGGCAGTTGCGCCGCTCCGGCCGGTTCAGGGTGATCGTGACGAACTCGCCGTCACGCTCCCTCAGGAGGTGCTCGTAGTCCACTGGATCCCCTTCCTCACAGGCCGCGGCCACGCCTGTCCAGTCTTGCCCGCCCACGGGCACCCGCGCCAACGCCACCTCACCAACACGACGCCCCTGACGAGCCGCTTGCACGGGCCGCCCACGACCCCGCCTCCGCACCACCCCGCACGGTGGTTTCGATCCGCGTTACGGTCCGCCCCGGGTCGCTAGCTCATCGGGTAGAGCAGGGGACTTTTAATCCTCAGGTGCCGGGTTCGAGCCCCGGGCGACCCACGCCTACCCGGCGCCGGCGGTCGGTACCGGCCGGGTCCTCCACGACCTGAAGTGCACGGCCCTGGCGTGGACCAGCCCCGCGTCGGCCTGCTCCTCCTCCGGCAGCCCGGCGATCCGCTCCCGCTCGCGGTCGTCGGCCCAGGTCGTGCCGTCGATCCATCCCAGTGGGCCCGCCATGGGCAGCCGCGGCGCCACTCGGTTGTGAAACCTCACCACGGCACGCGGCCAACGGGCCATCTCCGGCGGCGACCACTCCGGCTCGGCCGCGAGGTGGTCGTGGTTCTCCGCCAGGAGCCGCTCGTTCAGCCCCCGCTCCTCAGCCGAGGGCAGGAACAAACCGAAGACGCCGGCCATCCCAGATTCTGGCCCAGGAAGGCCCACTCCGTATGCTCGGAGGCGTGAAGGGGCACGCTCCTGGCTGGCAGGTCCGATGCAGGCGCTGTGGCGCCACGGTCGAGGCGGCAGAACAGGGCGTGGTTCGCATCGGCGCACGGTCGTGGAAGCGGGCCTTCCTCGGGCTCTGCAGTTCCTGTGGCCGCCTGGCCTGGCTGGTCCTGGAACGGACGCCGTCCAGGGGCTGAGCAACGGCTCAGTGCCCGCCGGGGGAGCAGGGATCCACCCCCCTCTCCTCCAGCACACGCCCAACGGCCTCGTCCAGCCGCTGGGTGGCCAGGCGACCGTCCCCCACCGCTGCGACGAGCCCGTCGGAGGCCGGGCCGACGCCGGCCGGCGGCCCCACGATCAGCAGGTCCACCCCGGCCGACAATGATCGCACGGCCGCCTCGGCGACGTACATCTCGTCCGCCACGGCACCCATTGAAAGGTCGTCGGACAGGACCAGCCCATCGAAGCCGAGCTCGCCGCGGAGCAGCTCGGTCACCGCCTCGTGCGACAGCGACGCCGGCTGGCCGTCGGTGAGGCCCGGAACTGCCAGGTGCCCGACCATCACAGCCGTCCCCGGCGGGATGTAGCGCCACGGCACCAGGTCCAGGTCGTACATGTCGCCCATGGGAGGCGTGGCCGGCAGGACGTCGTGGCTGTCGGCCGACGCCCGCCCGTGGCCCGGGAAGTGCTTGGCGACAGGCGTGAGCCCGGCGTCCATCACGCCGTAGGCCACCGCTGAGCCGAACGCCGCCACGAGGAGCGGGTCGTCGGAGAACGAGCGGGAGCCGATCCCGGGTCCGGCACCCACGTCCACGACGGGTGCCAGGTTCATGGTCACCCCCAGGGCGGCCATGCCCGCGGCGTGGTCTGCCACGAGGGACCTGACCTCCCCGATCGGCATCTCCGCCATGCTCCGCGCCGAGGGCAGGCGCCCCAGCTGGCCTGCCAGTCGCTGGACGGTTCCACCCTCCTCGTCCACGGCCACGACCAGCGGCCCTGTGGCCGCAGAGGCCTGCAGCGAGGCGACCGCCCCGGCCAGGTCGGGCCCCGCCGGCTGCACCAGCACGACCCCACCGACGAGGTCGGCCGCCGCCAACTCCCCCAGGTCCACCAGCCCGGCCTGGTCCACGACCGGCATCAGGACCTGTCCCACCCGCCATGCCACCGTCCGGGCGGCGATGCACCCGGCCGGACCGGGGGGAGGGGTGGTGCTGGTCGTCGTGGCCGTGGGGGCAACCGTCGTGGTCGTTGTCGCAGTCGTGGTCGTGGGGGCAGCCCTGGTCGTCGTTGTCACCGTCGTTGTCGCCGGAACAGCCGCCATCGTCGTCGTGGTCGGGGGGGCAACCGTCGCGGTCGTGACGGGCATGGCCGGCGTGACCACCGGCGTCGTCTCAGTGGCCGGAGCAACGGTGGCCGGGGCGGCCGTCGTGGTGGCCACCTGAAGCGAAGGTGGCGTCCCCCCGGCGCACGCGGCCGCCACTACCACCACGGCCACCCATGACCTGCCCACGGGTCCAGTGCACCACACCGCCACCGGTGGAAGGGGGCCGCCCGGACCCGGCTGCCGCCCTGTCGTAACCTGAGCGCCATGCGAGCCTGGCTGGTCGCCCTCGTAGGTGTCCTGTTCGTGGTGGTCGTGTTGATGCTCGGCACCTGTAACCCGGTGTCCGAGGTGTCCGAGGTCCGCGAGACCGCAGCGACGACGACCGCCTCACCTGCGCCGAGCCGGCCAGCGACAACGGCCGCACCGGCCGCCACAACGACCGCCACTCCGGCGCCGACCACGTTCGACCCCTCGGCGATCGGCACCCTCCCCCCGATCCCCGACCTGGGCGCCCCCACCCTCGGCTACACCTCTTCCGTCAGCACGGTTGGCCTTGATGCCGTGATCTTCGGCATGACGGCCAACGCCGCCCAGCGCGCCGCAGGCACCCGGTTCACGCCCATCACGCCCGTCGGCGAGTGCTACCTGGCCACCCCCGACGAGGCACCCGAGGGCATCACCTTCTGGGTGGTCGGCGGCACGGTCGAGCGCGTCGACATCGACACGACCGAGATCACCACCCGCTCGGGCGCCGGCATCGGCGACACGGAGGGCCGGATAGTCGACATGTTCGGCGACCGCATCCAGACCTCACCGCTTCCTGACGGCTCGGGGAACCTGCTGGCCTTCGTCCCCCGCGACCAGAGCGACAGGGTGTTCCGTGTCATGTTCGAGAGCGACGGCGAGCGGATCGTGCGCTTCTGGTCCGGGCGCCTCCCCTGGGCCGCCGAGCTGGGAGGCTGCCCCTAGGAACCCCCGGCCGGTCCGGGGAGGCCGGTCACCACCCCTCCGGCAGGCGCGTCTCGTACCCCGTGCACTCCACGAACACGGCCCCGTAGCCGGCCTCCTCCCCGCTGCCCGACCCCAGGTCCAGGTCGCGCTCCCAGCGCACGGCACCGGCGCTGATGGTGTCGTCGTGGAGGTAGACGTCCAGCGGCTCGTCCAGGGCCGCCTCGTAGCGGGCCGAGTCGCCGACGGTCACGCCCACGTAGGGCTGGCCCAGAAAGCCCTGCACGAGGGCCTCCACCCTCTCACCCGAGTCCTCCACCTCGCCAACCCCGATGGCGGCCACGTCCCCGGCCCCGGGGGCGTAGCAGGTGAACACCAGGTCGAAGGTCCGGCCGCTGACCTGAACCCAGCCGTTGGTGGGCACGACCTGTGTGGTGATGGGCACCACGGTGGTCGTGGTCGTGGGGGCGCCCGCACCTTCCGCCGGCCCCCCGCCTTCGCTCCCGCAGGCCAGGAGGACTGCTGCTGCGACGACCGGCCACAGGGCCGGCCGGGGAGCCCTCACCGCAGGCTCCCGACCCCGTGCCCCGACTGGCCGTGTGCGCCGGTCGGGGCCAGCATCTCCACCAGCCGGCCACCGTCGCAGGATGCCTCCACGGGCCCGGGTGGCGATCCCACCAGCCCGAGGCCCCCGGGGCCCTCGACCACGAGGGCCGCCTGGCCGGTCCTCCTGTAGGCGGTGGCGGCGGCCGTCGCCCAGTCGGCGACCACGCATGCGGCCAGGGCGTCGACGATGGGCATAGGCACACAGCCGGCCACGTCGGGCATGAGGCCGGCCGGCGGCCACGCGGCGACCCGCTCCCAACGGCCCGGCCTGGCCCCTGCCGCCAGCCTCAGGCCCGAGGCACGCAGCCGGCGGACCAGGTCCCGGCCGACGACCTCCTCGGCTCCCATCAGGACTGCCTCCTCCCGCGTGGACGCCCTCACGTCGTAGTGGTCGCCCTGGAAGGACATCCGGCGCAGGCCCAGCCGGGAAGCGAACTCGTGCAGCTCCTCGATGCTCTCGTCGCTGACCAGGTGGGCCCAGCGGTCGCCCCGCCACGGCCAGACGGCCTCGTCCACCAGGACCGTCACGGCCGCCCCCTGCGAACCACCCCGGCCGGGGGCCGGCTGGACGCAACTGCCGCAGCCGTACCGGCACCGGGTGGCACACTGAGGCGGTGAGCGACGAGGCGGCCAACGACGCCGTGACCCTGGTGATCCCGGCCGAGCCCGGGTTCAGCGAACTCCCCAGGGTGGCCCTGGCGGCCCTGCTGCGCATCCACCGGATAGACCCTGGCGAGGTCGGCGACCTGGGGGTCTCGGTCCAGCACGAGGCCGACTCCATCACCCGCGGGGGCGACCCCGTCCACGTCCACTACCGCGTCACGGACTCCGAGGTCCTCGTGACGCTCGACGGCGGTGGCCACACTGTGAGGCTGGGGGCACCGAGGGCCTGAGCCCGGCTCGCCTCTCACCGGCCCGTCGAGCCGAACCCGCCCTGACCGCGGTCCGACTCCGGAAGCCCGTTGACCTCGACGAAGCCGCAGGCCTCGACCCTCTGGATGACCAGCTGCGCGATCCGCTCGCCACGCACCACCTCGAAGGGCTCCACCGGGTCGGTGTTCACCAACAGCACCTTCAGCTCCCCCCGGTAGCCGGAGTCGATCAGGCCGGGAGTGTTCAGGCAGGTGACGCCGTGGCGCAACGCCAGGCCGCTGCGCGGCTGGACGAAGCCGGCGTACCCGGCGGGTATGGCCACGGCCACGCCGGTGGGGACCAGCGCCCTCCCACCGCCCGGAGCCAGCGTTGCGTGCTCGGCGGCCACCAGGTCGGCCCCGGCGTCGCCCTCACGCGCGTACGAGGGCGCAACGGCGCCGTCGGCCAGCCTGACCATGGGGATCTCCAGCACGGCGGCGACCCTAGCCCGGCCCGTCCCGGGGCCGGATCACCGACGGCGGCCCCGGCGCGCCCTCCGGCACACCTCGTGGGAACGGCCACCGTAGGCTCGTCGCCGTGCTCGCATGGATCGACCTGGAGATGACGGGGCTGGACGCAGCCAACGACCGGATAGTCGAGATCGCCACGCTCGTCACCGACGACGACCTGGAGCTGGTCGCCGAGGGCCCCGACCTGGTAATCCACCAGCCTCCCGAGGTCCTGGCCGGGATGGTCGACGCGGTGCGCGAGATGCACACCCAGAACGGCCTGCTGGACGCCATCGCCGCATCCACGACAACCCTCGAGGAGGCGCAGGCCGAGACCCTGGCGTTCCTGAGGGAGCACATCGCCGAGCTGGGCACCGTGCCGCTGTGCGGCAACTCCATAGGCACCGACCGTCGCTTCCTGGCCTCCTGGATGCCCGAGATCGAGGGCTTCCTCCACTACCGGTCCATCGACGTGTCCACGATCAAGGAGTTGGCAAGGCGCTGGAAGCCGGACCTGCTCGAGAGCGCACCTCCCAAGGCCGGCGGACACCGCGCCATGGACGACATCCGGGAGTCGGTGGCCGAGCTGAGGCACTACCGGACGGGCCTCTTCCCGCCCAGCTGACCCGCACACCGCTGGAGTCCGACCGGAGACACCCGTCGGACCCCACCCGCTCCAACGGCCCTGACCTGCGGTTTCGTGCTCCAACGGGCCTGCCGTTAATTCGCTTGACGGCCACCACCCGATGGTGTTGGGTGGTCACCCGACGTGGTACCCCCTACCCTTGGGGGCCGGACCGGCCGGCGCACAGCCGACGGGCACGAAGCAGGACACGAGAAGAGACCAAGAGACACCGACCATGCGAGCGATGAACCTCCACCGCCACGGCCATCCGGCCGGCACCGGCGTGGCCTCGTCGCGCGTCGTGAAGCCGGCGTATACGGCCACCTACAAGGCCACCTGGTCCACGTCGAACCACCTGGACTGGAACGTGTTCTGGACCATCCACCAGCGGCCCCGGGGAGCAACCAGCTGATCAGCTGAAACGCACACCAAGACCCCGAGGCCGCCGGAGAAATCCGGCGGCCTTTCAGTTTTTTCAGGAAGAGACCGAAGCCAAGGCGAGTTACCGAAAGGACATGGACAATGCAGGCACTTCAGTACGAACCGGAGGTGTGGCGCGACGACGCAGCCTGCTCGCGCCTCGGCGTTCCGCTGGAGGTGTTCTTCTCCGAGGACCTCGGCGACATTGCCCAGGCCAAGCGCATCTGCGCACGGTGCCCTGCGCTTGCCTCATGCCTCGAGGGGGCCATCCAGCGACGCGAACCGTGGGGCGTCTGGGGCGGGCAGTTGTTCCTGAACGGCCGGATGCTCGCAACCAAGCGACGCAGGGGACGGCCACCCAAGGTGCCCCGTCCCGAAGACCAGCTCCCCGTGGTGCCGATCCCGGCCCACCTCCAGGTCGAACTGAGGTCGGCCTGACCCGTCGGTCCCCCCTCCCGACGGCCGTGGCCGGCCTGCGGGTCGGCCCACGGGGAGCACAAGCCGCCAACCACGGGCCGGGGTGACGCCTCCGGCGAGCCCCGGCCCGTGGGGCGCACCATTCCTGCACCACCGCGGTCCTGCCAGCGGGCTCCTCGACGCCGCAGGCAGCCGGGCCCCGGCTACCTTCGGGCCCGTGCAGCGGCTCATGGCAGGCCTGATCACCCTGGCCCTGGCCGCGGTTGCCTGCGCTGCCGATTCCAGCGGACCCCTCACGAGGGACGACGTACTCGACCGGCCCTTCGAGCTGGTCGACGGGGGGACCACCACGCTGTCGGACCTTCACGCCGAGGACGGCAGGCCGATGGTCGTGAACCTGTGGGCCACATGGTGCGCACCCTGCCTCGAGGAGATGCCCGACATCGAGACCGCCCACCGGGCCATGGGCGACCGGATCCGCTTCGTGGGGCTCAACATCAGCGACTCGCCCACCCGTGCCGCCCAGAGGGTGGAGGAGATGGGCATCACCTACCTGCTGGGCCGCGATCCCGAGGGGGGCTTCGTGCAGGCCATCGGGGCCGTGGGCCTGCCCGTCACCGCCTTCATCGACCGCTCGGGGCGCCTGGCCCACCTGCACCACGGCCAGATCGACCTGACCGGCCTCGAGGCGGCAATCGCTGAGCACCTGTCATGAGTCGCCTGCCACGACCAGAAGCTGTCGAAGCGCCGTGATCGACGTCGGCCTGGCCCTCCCGTTCACGCTCGGAATCGTCACGGCGGTCAACCCCTGCGGCTTCGCCATGCTGCCCACCTGGCTTGGCTACTTCATAGGGCGTGACACCAGCGACCGGCGGGCCCGACCCGAACAGGTGGTCCGCGGCCTGGTCGTGAGCCTCGTACTGGCAGGTGCCTTCGTCATGGTCTTCGGCCTCCTGGGCCTGGCCGTGACCCACCTGGTGTCCGAGGAGGCGGTGGCCCGCAGGACACCGTGGGCGACGGTCGTGATCGGAGCGGCCCTCATCCCCTACGGGGTCGCACTGCTGGCCGGGAGGAAGTCGAGGCTGCCGCTCCCACAACCCCGGAGCGGCCCCAGGACGCGCGAGCTCTGGTCGGTCTTCTGGTTCGGGGCCTCCTACGCAGTCGTGTCCGTCGGGTGCGCCGCCCCCCTCTTCCTCCTCCACGTGGCCGGAAGCTTCAGCCGCGAGGGGGTGGCCGAGGGCCTGATCGTCTACCTGGCCTTCGCCGCCGGCATGGCGGCAGTGCTCACCTCCCTCACGCTCTCCCTCGCCGTGGCCCGCGGCGGCCTCGTCCGGCACCTCCGCCGCCTGCTCCCGCACATGGACAGGATCGGCGCCTTCGCCCTCCTCGCCGGTGGCGCATACCTGGTCGTCTACGGCGTGTACGAGATCCGGATCCTGCGGGACCCGACCACCGCCTCCAACCCCGTGGTCGACACGGTCACCCGTCTGCAGACCCACCTCACCAACTGGGCGGCCGAGGTCGGCGGCACCAGGGTGGGCCTGGCCCTGTGGCTGCTGGTCGGGACGCTCGCCGTCTGGGGGGCGGCACCGGCCATGGCCCGGACCACCCGCCGCTGGCTGCTCGCCGCCACAGCCGCCGCCTGGGTCCTCGCCGAGGTGGCCGTGCACAGGGGGGAGCTGGTGGTGCTGCCGGTCGCACGCGTGGTCCTGGCCTGGCCAGCCCGGATGGCCAACTGGGTGGCCGAACCGGCCAGGTGGGCCGTTCCACTCGAGGTCCTGCTGACGGCAGCGGCGCTGCTCACGGTGGCCACCTCGGCCTGGGCCAGGTTGGCCGGACCAGGCCGGCGGCGGGCGGGGCGCTGCTAGGGGGCCCGCCGCTCCACAACCCAGGTGCCACCGTCCAGGCGGTAGCGGATCCTGTCGTGCAGGCGGTCGGGCCGACCCTGCCAGAACTCCACCACGACGGGAAGTACCCGGTATCCGCCCCAGTGGTCGGGCCTTGCCACCTCGCAACCGGCCCAGCGGGCCTCCTCGGCTGCGAACAGGGCGTCCAGGTGCTCCCGGTCGGGCACTATCCCGCTCTGGTCCGATGCCCAGGCCCCGACCTGGCTGCCGCGGGGACGCGAAGCCCAGTACCTGTCGGACTCCTCCTCGCCGATCCTCTCTGCCGTGCCGGTGACCCTGACCTGGCGGCGCAACTCGGTCCAGCTGAAGGTGAGCGCGGCCCTGCCCGTGAGGTCCAGTTCGGCGGCCTTGTCGCTCGTGTAGTTGGTGAAGAAGACGAACCCGTCGTGGTCCACGCGCTTCAGCAGCACGTTGCGCGACGAGGGCCAGCCGTCGGCCGTGACGGTGCTCACCGTCATTGCGTTGGGCTCCCAGTAGCCGGCGGCCTCGACCTCCCCGAACCACCCCTGGAACTGCGCCACCGGGTCGGCGTCCACCTCGGCCTCGTCCAGGCCGTGGGTCTCGTAGGCCTCCCTCACGTCGCTCAGGTCCACGACTGCAGTCAACACCCGGCGGCTGCCCACTCCAAACCCGCCGTCGCCCGGTGGGCCCGACCGCGGAGCGGCGCCCACGTAGGCTCCGGCGATGTCCAGGCACCTCCCCAGGGTCGGCCCTTCAATGGCCGTCCTCGTGGCGCTGGGCGGGGCTGCCGGGGCCGGGGTCAGGTGGATCATGGTCGAGGTTGGCCCCGAAACCGCCTTCCCCTGGGCCGTCCTGTTCGTGAACCTGGTCGGCTGCACGCTGCTCGGGGCCCTTGTGGGCCGTGGCGTCCACCACGGCGCCAGGCTCCTCGTCGGCACGGGTTTCTGCGGTGGGCTGACCACCTTCTCGACCCTCACCGTCGAGGTGGCGTCGATGCTGCGCGACGACCGGGCGGTCGTGGCCTGCACATACCTGGCGGTCTCGGTGCTGGCGGGTCTCGGCTGCTTCGACCGGGCCAGGGCGGCCGCAGCTGCTGTCAGGAGCGGGGCGACGTGAGCACGGCCGTCCTTTTCGCCCTTGCCGCAGCCGGCGGCACCGCAGCCCGCGTGGCGGCAGTCCACTACTGGCCCGGGGCCGAGCGCGGCACCCTGGCCGTCAACGTGGCGGGCTCCCTGGCGCTGGGGCTGCTGGCGGGTTGGGCCGGTCCGGGCCTCGCGGTCGTCGGCGTGGGCGGTCTCGGTGCCCTGACCACCTTCTCGGCCTTCGCTGCCGACGCCTCGGCCCTGGCCGACGAGGCCGGCTTCCGGCGCGGTGCCTCCTACGTGGCGCTGAGCCTCGCGGCAGGCGTGCTGGCCGCCCTGGTCGGGATCACCCTGGCGGGCTGACGGGGGCCGTCGGGTCCGCTTCGGCCGTCACCCGACGTGGTCAGGCGATGACCGTCTGGCCCCTGAAGTAGGGCCAGAGCGGCTCGGGCACGGCCACGCTGCCGTCGGGCTGGCGGTGGGTCTCGACCACGGCGGCCCAGACCCTAGGCACGGCCAGACCGGACCCGTTGAGGGTGTGTGCCACGGCCGTGCCCTTCTGCCCCTCCGGCCTGTACCTGACGTTGGCCCGCCTGGCCTGGTAGTCGCTGAACCACGAGACCGAGGAGACCTCCAGCCACTGGTCGGCGCCCGGGGCGTAGACCTCGATGTCGAAGGTGCGCGCCGACGAGGCCCCCAGGTCCCCTGTGCACAGGTCCAGGATCCGGTACACGAGGCCAAGGTCGGCCACCGCAGCCTCGGCCCTGGCCAGGATGTCGGCGTGAACCTCGGCTGCCTGCTCGGGGGTCGTGTAGGCCAGCAGCTCCACCTTGTCGAACTCGTGGACCCTCAGCAGGCCCCGCGTGTCCCGGCCCGCCGAGCCGGCCTCCCTCCGGAAGCACGAGGTGTGGGCCATCATCTTCATCGGCAGTTCCGACTCGTCCAGGACCTCGTCGCGGGCATACGAGGTGAGCGGCACCTCGGCGGTGGGTATGGCCCAGAGGTCGTCGCGCTCCAGGTGGTAGGCGTCGTCCTCGAACTTGGGCAGGTGGCCTGTTGAGGTCATGGTCGAGGTCGACACGAGCGTGGGCGGCCTCATCTCCCTGTAGGCGTCGACGTTGCGGTCCAGGCCGTACTGCACGAGCGCCCTGCAGAGGGTCGCCCCTAGCCCCGTGTACATGACGAACATGGAGCCCGAGAGCTTGGTGCCGCGCTGGACGTCCAGGATCCCCAGCTCCTCGCCGACCTCCCAGTGGGGAACCCGCTGGTGCTCGGCCCAGGAGGCCTCTTCGAAGCCCTCCACCCTGGCCACCACGTTGTCGTCCTCGCCGGCGCCGTCCGGGCAGCCGTCGGCGGGGATGTTCGGGATGCGCAGCAGCAGGTCGCGTATCTGGGCCGCCAGGCCGTCGGCCTCCTCGGCCAGGGCGTCGGCCCTGTCGCCCAGCTCCCGGCTGCGATCCTGCAGGGCCGTGGCCTCATCGGCCCTCCCCTCACGGTGCAGCCCACCCACCTCGCGGGAGATGTTGCGGACCTCGTTACGCAGGCCATCACGCTCCTCGGCCAGCCGGCGCTGCTCGGCGTCCAGCTCCAGGACCCGGTCGAGGGGCGCCGTGTCCTCGCCGCGCCTGGCGATGCCGGCCCTCACCGCATCGGGGTCGCTGCGCAGCAGCCGCAGGTCGATCACGGGCCAGAACCTAGCGGCGGGGACCCCCGCCTACCCGCCGGATTGGGCGGTTCCTCCCGGCCCGGCCGGGTCGGTGCGGCCGTCGGCCAGGCGGCCTGCGGCCGGCCTCAGGCGCTGGTTCTGGCGGTGGTGTTCCCTCGAGTAGCCGAAGAACTTCACGATGATGATTGTCCACAGGAAGAACCCGCCCAGCAGCTTCATGATCAGGCCGGCGGCCTGCTGGTCGGAGCGGACCGTCACCCCCCACAGCTCGAAGCCGTCGTCGTAGTGCCTGTAGACGGTTCCTTCCGCGAAGGTCAGCCAGGCCGCCGGAATGGTCGGGATGACCGACATGAGGAAGAGGTAGAGCATCTGGCCCGGGGGCGACAGGCGCAGCTCGGGCAGCGGCGCCACAACCGGAGTCCACATGAGGAGCGCCGAGGCGAACAGGGCGACGTGCACCCCGTAGTGGAAGGCACCCGAGTCGGCCGAGAGCTGCACTACACCGCTCCAGTGTGTGAGCGCCGTGAGGGCGTTGAACAGAACCCCGGCCACGACCGGATGGGTCATGCGGCGCAGCAGCCGGGCACCCGATCCGCCCTCCAGGACCAGCAGCCTGGCCAGCCAGGCCGGCATCGCCAGCAGGAACAGCGGCGGCACGATGAACGTGATGAGCATGTGCTGGAGCATGTGGACCGCGTAGAGGTGGTCCTCGGCGATGTCGTGCACCGGCCAGTCGGCCGACGCCAGTAGCAGCAGCGTCGCCGCCACGAAGGTGCGGCGCTGGAACGGGGTCGTCACCGGCTCCCCCGGCGGGACCACCTTGGGTCCGATCACCCTGGCCGCCCACCAGCCCAGGAGCACGACGGCGCCCACGAGGAACCAGACCTCGGGGTGGGCCTGCCAGCGCCACGGGTCGACGGCGGCCGACAGTGCGGTGGCCGGAGGGGTCATGGGGGTGGGGTTCCCGGACGGGCCGGGCGGCTCCTCAGCCCCCGGACCAGAACTCGAAGACGGTGAGGGTGATCAGGTAGACGGCTGAGGCAAGCACCAGGCCCGACACGAAGAACTTGGTGAACAGGCTGCTGTCGAACCTGAGGTGCATGAACCAGGCCACCACCAGGAAGAACTTGACGACCATCATCACCATCAGCGACGGGATGAGCGCCGGGCCCATGTCCACGAAGTAGGTGGCCACCTCCAGGGCGGTGAGCACGGCCAGGATGGCCGCGATCTGCATGTACTTGCCGTCGGATGGGTGGTCGTGGGCCTCGTCGTGGGCCTCGTCGTGGGCCTCGTCGTGGGCCTCGTCGTGGGCCTGCTCTGCCACCTGGTCCTGTTCTGCTGTGTCCATGCCTGCGGCTCCCGGTCAGCTTGTGGGCGACGGCACCAGGTAGATGACGGTGAAGATGAAGATCCACACGATGTCCACGAAGTGCCAGTAGAGGCCGACGATCTCGACCGTCTCCGACTGCTCCCGCCGCAGGGTGCCCCGCAGCGACGAGATGAACAGCGACATCAACATGACGATGCCGATGCTGACGTGCACACCGTGGAAGCCGGTCAGGGTGAAGAAGGCCGACGAGAACGGGCTGGTCGTGTAGCCCAGCCCCTCCCGGAGGAAGGTCGTGAACTCGTACACCTGCCCGCCCACGAACAGCGACCCCAACAGCGCCGTGGTCAGCAGCCATAGCCGGTTGTTGCGGATGTCGCCCCGCTGCAGGGCCGACAGCGCCAGCACCATGGTCAGCGAGCTCATCAGCAGCACGAACGAGCTGACCGAGGTGAACGGGATGTCGAAGATGTCGCCAGGAGCGGGGCCGTCGGCGAACCGCCCCCGGTAGATGAGGTAGGTGGAGATCAGTGCGCCGAAGAGCAGGCACTCCGATCCCAGGAACACCCACATGGCCAGCTTGTTGTGGGAGATGCCGGTGCTGGTGGCCTCGGCGTGGTCGAGCGTGGCTGCCTCAGACAACGGGGGCCTCCTCGTCGGCCTCGGCGGCTTCCCCGTCGGGACCGTGGTGATCGTCGTGGCCGGCGTCGGGGTCGTCGACGGGCTCGAAGACCCAGGCGTAGAGCGACATGAGCACCAGCAGCCCGCCTGGCACCGTCAGCCACAGGTTGAAGATGAGGCCCAGGGCGATGAACGGGAGGCCCACTGCGAACACCAGCGGCCAGTACGAAGGCGACGGCAGGTGGACACCCGTGGCGGTGCCGGCCTGGCAGACCTCCTCGGCCGAGGCCACACGCACGACCCGGCCGTCCTCATCGGTGCCGTACTTGCGGTGCCAGAACTCGTCCAGGCTCTCGACCACCGGCACCTCGTCGAAGTTGTGCACCGGGGTCGGGTTCGGCGTGATCCACTCGAGGCTGCGTGCGTCCCACGGGTCGGGGCCGACAGGCGGCTTGCCCCTCGCCCTCATCGCCGACAGCACCACGTTGACCACGAACAGGGCGACGCTCAGGGCGATTATGAACGAGCCGATCGTCACGACCATGTTCCAGAACTCGAAGCCGAAGCCGGGGCTGTAGGAGTCGATACGGCGTGACATGCCCTGCAGGCCCAGCACGTGCATGGGCCCGAATGTCAGGTTGAAGCCGACCAGCATCACCCAGAAGCTCACCTTGCCCAGGCGCTCGTCGAGCATGTGGCCGAACACCTTGGGCCACCAGAAGAAGAAGCCGGCGAAGAGGCCGAAGATGATGCCGCCGAAGATCACGTAGTGGAAGTGGGCGATGATGTAGTAGGTGTCGGTCTGTTGGGTGTCGGCCGGCGAGATGGCGTGGGTGACACCCGACAGCCCCCCGATGGTGAACATCGACACGACGCCTATGGAAAAGAGCATCGGAGCCGAGAACCTGATGCGCCCACCCCACATGGTGGCCATCCAGTTCAGGATCTTCACGCCGGTGGGCACGGCTATGAACATCGTCGAGAGCGAGAACGCCGCCACCGAGATGGGCCCGATTCCCGAGACGAACATGTGGTGGGCCCACACGCCCCAACCCATGAAGCCGATGGCGATGCCCGAGAACACCATGAACGGGTAGCCGAAGATGGGCTTCCTGGAGAAGGTCGGGATGACCTCGGAGATGATGCCGAACGAGGGCAGGACCAGGATGTAGACCTCCGGGTGCCCGAAGATCCAGAAGAGGTGCTGCCACAGGAGCGGGTCGGCGCCGACGGTCGTGTCGAAGAACCTGGCGCCGAAGAGGCGGCTGAAGGCCAGCATGAACAGGGCCACCGCTATCACCGGCATGGCGAAAACGAGCAGCAGCTGCACGACCAGGAGCATCCAGGTCAGCACCGGCATCTTGAACAGCGTCATGCCGGGCGCCCTCATGTTGAGCACCGTCACGGTCAGGTTGATGGCCGACACCAGCGAGGCGATGCCCGTGATCTGGAGGCCCAGGGCGTAGAAGTCCATTCCCACCGACGGGGAGAACACGATGCCCGTGTTGGGTGCGTACCCGAACCACCCACCGTCCGGCGCGCCACCCAGCACCCAGGAGAGGTTGATGAAGATGCCACCGGCCAGGAACACCCAGAAGCTCATGGCGTTCAGCCGCGGGAAGGCCACGTCCCTGGCGCCGATCTGGAGTGGCAGCAGGTAGTTGGCGAAGGCAGCTGCCAGGGGCATGGCTGCCAGGAAGATCATCGTGACGCCGTGCATCGTGAAGACCTGGTTGTACATGTCGGCGCCCAGCACCGTTCCGTCGGGCGTGGCCAGCTGCAGGCGGATGAGCAGCGCCTCGATCCCGCCCACGACGAAGAAGAACAGTGCAGCCGCCCCGTAGAGGATGCCGATCTTCTTGTGGTCGACCGTGGTAACCCAGTCGCGCCAGCCGTTGCCGCCCCTGGGCCTCGTATAGGCGCCGAGGGGGGAGTCGGCCACCGGGTCGTCCGCCTGCTCGGGCACGGGAGCCTCAGTAGTGGTCGTTGCTGTCATCACTCGACCTCCGTGGCGAGGATCACGTCGATGCCGGGAGGCTCGCCCAGGGTGGTCAGGTAGGCCACCAGGTCGTCGATCTCACCCTCGTCGAGGCCCATGGCCGGCATGCCCCGCCGGCCCTCGGCGTAGGCGGGCTTCTCGGCCGGGGCGTCCCGCAGCCAGGCCTCCAGCTGGGTCCGGTCCAGGATGCCGTCGGGTTCGTAGAGGTTGAAGATGCCGCCGGCGTAGGTGGTCCGGCTCATCAGGTGGGTCAGGTTGGGTGCGGCGTTGGCGATCAGGTCGGCGCCCTTCTCGGAGCGGTCGTCTGACTCGAACACGGCGTGGCAGCGGGCGCACTGGGCCAGGAAGGTCTCGCGGCCCCTTTCGGCGGCACCGCCCTCGGGAACGACTGCGGGTTGCATCTGGCCGTCCACCCACGCCTGGAACTCGTCGGGCGTCACCGCCACGACCTGCATGCGCATGCGCGAGTGCGAAAGCCCGCAGAACTCGGTGCACTGGCCGAAGTAGACGCCGGGCTGGTCGGCCTCCAGCTTCCACGGGTGGACCCGTCCGGGGGCGGCGTCGCGCTTGCCGTTCAGGGCGGGGATCCAGAAGCTGTGGATCACGTCGCGGCTGGTGATCATGAGCTCCACCTCCTCGCCGACAGGAATGACCATCTGGCCTGCGGTCACGATGTCGGCGGGCGGCAGGTGTCGGGCGTCGCTCAGGTCCACCCCGTCGAGGCCGTCGAAGTAGTAGCGGAACTCCCACCACCACTGCTGTCCCACGACGACCACCTCGGGCTCCCACTGGGTGACCCCGCCGTCGACCTCGACCGGCACGGCGTTGGCCTCGGTCTCGTTGAGGCCCCGCAGCGTGATGAGCGTGAACACCGAGATCACCGCCAGGATGATCGTGGGGACGATCGTCCATGCCAGCTCCAGGCGGGTGTCGCCGTGGACCTGCTTCGGGAAGTCGTCGCCGTCGTGGTCGCCGCGGAACCGCCACCAGATGACGAACGTGCCGACGAACACGAAGATGAACACCAGTACGGCCACGTAGAAGACCGGATCGAAGAGGTTGTCGATGCTGCGGGCGCTCGGGCCCTGCGGCTTGAGGGTGTCCAGCTCTGCATCAGCCGCGCACCCCGTGAGGAACAACAGGAACCCGACGGCGAGCGCGCCGACACTGCGAAGGCGGTACCTGGTGCTCATCAGTGGTCGGCCTCCACATGGCTGTCCCCGGAGCCACCCTTTTGGTGGAACTCCCGCTCGCCCGACACCGCGGCAACGATTCCGGCCACCACCACCGCCAGGGAACCCAGCAGGACTACCAGCTTCACGACGCCGGGACCGACGCTGGGGCGCCGGCTGAAGAAGAGGGCACCCCCGAACACGACCAGGCCCACGACCGTGGCCACCACCACAGCCCCGTTCACCGACGACGCCAGCAGCACACGCGAGATGGCCAGCACCAGGACGCCAATGCCGACGGCACCCAGCACCGGGATCTCGATGGGGCGCATGAGCCGCTCGCGCAACTCCCTGTTGGCCTCGGGGTCACCGGTGGCCCGTTCGGACCAGTTGGTCACCGTCCACTCCAGGCCCACCGCCGCCACCATCAGGAGGCCCACCACGAACAACGCCGAGCCTGCGACCAGGCCCACGGCAACGGTCGCCACCCCGAGTGCGCCCAGGACCGGCCACCACGAGGCACCTACGGGCTGCTGGGCCACGGCGGCCTCGTCGGCGCCGGCGACCTCGGCCACCGCCTCGGCGTCGGCGTCGCGGAAGGCCACGGCCAGCACAGCCAGCAGGGCGAACACGGCTGCGGCCATGACCAGCAGGCCGTAGGTGACGTGGTTGCCCACGCCGCCCTTCCAACCCAGGCTGATCGGCCCGGTCTCGGTTCCGCCCGACGTGTAGCCGGCGAACACGGCCGCGGCGATCGCCGCCGCACAGAGTCCCGACCAGAGCTTGAATCCAGTGGTGAGCATGTCCTCGCTGTCCGCCCGTCCTACTTGGCGATGTAGACGCCGTACCAGATGATGAAGTACACCGCGACCGTGGCATACCAGTAGAGGGCCGCCGCAGACACCAGGTCCCGGTTGTGGCCGGTGGCCTGGCCACCGAAGGCCCTCACCAGCAGCAGGCCCAACCAGAGCACGCCCAGGCCGACCATCGCCATGTGTGCGCCCACGATCACGAACAGGAACGTGGCGGCCTCGCTGTGGTCGACGGCCAACCCGATGTCGTTCAGGTAGAAGACCGTCTGGTTCAGCATCGCCACGCCCATCACGGCGGTCAGGATCATGGCCAGGTAGGCGTGGATGCGGTCGTTCCGCAGGGCCGAGAACACGGCCCAGGCCATCGTGATGGCCGAGAGGGCCATCGTGGCCATGTTCATTCCGCCCGGCGGCAGGCGGATGGCACCCTCGGGGAACCACTCGACCCCCCACGCCATGGCGTCGGCGCGCCGGGAGAAGTAGAGGGCGAAGAGGCCCCCGAAGAACATGAGCACGGCCGATGTGGCGAGTGCCGAGCCCACCATCAGGGTTCTCGGCCTGTTGGGCACGGGGGGCGCTGCCGTGGCCATCAGGAACCGGCCTCCGCCATGGCGTCCAGCAGCGGCCTGTCGGAAGTCACCTCGACCGGGCCGGTGGACCACTCCAGGGTGTGGCCGCCCCAGGTGTCCGGAAGCGCCCTGTCGCCCTTCATCCGCAGGAGGCCCGTGACAACCCATCCGAGGGTGCCCACCAGGAGTACCAGCCACCCGACCATCGCCACGGCATTGAGAGCCTCGACGCCCCGGTCCGGGCTTCCGGCCGCAGCCCAGGTGCCTCCCGTGAAGTCCGCCAGGCCCATGAAGCCGCTGATCGTGTCGGGCAGGGCGGCGAGCAGCGCTCCCAGGGCCGCCAGCAGGCCGCTGGCCAGGCCGAAGCCAACCGGGGCCACCCGGCCCACCACGCGGTCACCCCACCAGAGGGTCCCGGCCATGGCGCCCACGATCGCCGCACCCACGGTGAACGTCATCTGCGCACCTGTCGCCGAGGTTCCCAGGAGGTCCAGCGGGGCAACGGCCCGAAGGGCTCCCACGACGGCACCGTCCACCAGCAGCAGGACCGCGAGGAGCGACAGGTAGAGGGGAGCCGGCATCCGGGTCCGGCGGGATCCCATCCCCCGCCCCAGCGTCCCGACCAGGCCGGCCAGAACGAGCAGGACGAGCGGCACGGCGAGGAAGGCCCCGACCACGAAGACGGCCTCCTCACGGATGGGGGTGCCAAGGTCGAACGCAGGCTGGGCGTATGCGCCGAAGGAGACGGCCCCCAGCAGGCCGGTCAGCACGAGGAGAACCCGATGGTTGGCCTGGCGGCGGCGGGCCGCCACGGGGACAATGTCGGCGGCGATCCCCAGCAGGGGCAGGGCGAAGGCGTACACCTGCGGATGGCTGAACACCCAGGCCAACTGCTCCCAGATGGCGTCCTGCTCCCCGAAGCCGATCGCCGGACGGCCGCGCAGGTCGACCAGCACCAGCACGGCGTTGGCGGCCAGGACCGGCAGGGTCACCAGCCAGATCGAGCCGGCCACGAGCATCGTCCACGAGAGGAACGGCACCCGGTCGAGGCTCATGCCACCAGTTCGGCCGGTGACGATCGTAGTGACCAGGCACACCGTGGCACAGCAGATCCCGGCCAGGACCAGGAGCAGGCCCAGCAGGGTCAGCTCCACTGCCTGCTCGCGGGCTCCCCAGCCGGGGGTGCCCAGGCCGCCATCAGCGAGGAAGCCGACGACGGTCACGACCGCACCGAGGGCCCACACCCAGTAGCCCAGGGCTGCCGCCCTCGGGAAGACGATCGACGAGGCTCCCACCTGGAGCGGCACTACGGCCGTTCCCAGGCCCACCAGGACCGGCAGGAGGCCCAACAGCACTAGTCCTACCCGGTGTGCGCTCCAGAACTGGAAGAGGGCGTCGGGGCTGGCGAAGAGGGCCAGGCCGTCGAGGTCCATGCGCTCGAGCGAGACCAGCAGGCCGGCCACCAGCGAGACCACGATCAGGATGGCACCCGACCCGATCCAGGCCCGCCCGAGGGACAGGTGGTCCGTCGTGGAGACCGCAGACTCGAGGGCGGTCGGCGCAGCGCGTCCGGGCTGGGGCGTGTCCGCTGGTGTCTCGGTCATCGTCATCGGAGTTTCATCGCTCTGTTGGCCCTTGAGGAGCCCTCACACCGCTGTCCGAGCGGAGTCGGACCACACGATGCTAGGTGTCTCGCCGCCGAATCCGACGCCTGCAGGACCGTTGCACAGTAGCCGCCGACGGCCGACCGCCGGGAACCCGAGCCGGGCCCCGCGGGCCGGTGGTCGGAGCCGGCGCACCGCCCCCGGTGGAGGCACCCTCTCGAGGTGCAGGTCACAGCACCACGTCCAGGGCGATCGCCGCGAACAACAGCGTTATGTAGGTGATGGAGTACGAGAAGAGACGCATGGCGACCTGCTCCGTCGGGTTTCGCCTGACCGCAGCCGCGAACCCCGCGAAGACCGCACCGAGGACGAGGGCCGAGGCCAGGTAGACCACCCCCATGTCCGCCACGGCCCAGAACACCACCGTCAGGGCCACCAGCACGGCCGTGTAGGCCAGGATCCGGTTGGCCGTCTCCCGCAGGCCGGCGACCACCGGCAACATGGGCACCTCGGCGGCTCCGTAGTCGTCCCGGTACCGGATGGCGAGCGCCCAGAAGTGTGGCGGCGTCCAGTAGAAGATGACCAGGAACAGGACGACGGGCGACCATGCCAGGGAGTTCGTGACCGCCGCCCACCCGACCAGGACCGGAACCGCGCCGGCCGCTCCCCCGACCACGATGTTCCTCGTGGAGTTGCGCTTCAGCCAGAGCGTGTAGACGAAGACGTAGAAGAGGGTCGCCGACACCGCCAGGACGGCGCTCAGCAGGTTGACCACGACCGCCAGCCAGGCAAAGGCCGCCACCTCCACGGCCACCGCGAACACCATGGCGGACCGCGGCGTCATCACCCCCCTCACGAGCGGACGCTGGCTGGTCCGCTCCATGAGCCCGTCGATGTCGCGGTCCACAACCATGTTCACGGCGTTGGCGCCGCCGGCTGCGAGGGTTCCACCCAGCACCGTCGCCGCCATGAGGCCCACCGACGGGACGCCCCCCTCGGCCACGAACATGGTCGGGACCGTGGTGACCAGCAGCAACTCGATGATCCGCGGCTTTGTGAGCGCCACGTAGCCGGCGAACCGGGCGCGGAGCGGGAATGGAGGCGTGGCCGGCATCGGCAACAGGCTACGAGCCGCGCGGTCCGGAACGACCGGTTCGGTGGGCCCGTCCGAGGCTCAGGCCAGCAGCCAGTCGGCGGGGGTAGGGCCCTCCGGGTAGAGGCGCTGCTGGAACCTGCGCATCCCCCCCAGCCAGCGGTCCACGTCGTCGCCCTTGCGACGCACGTACTCGGCCACGTCCGGGTGGGGGAGGATGTGGAAGCGCTCCTCGGCCAGACCCTCCACCACCGTCCCGGCCAGTTCCGCGGCGCTCAGCACCCCGTCCACCGCCGCCGCCCCGCTGGGACCGTCGTCGGGCATGAGGTGACGGGTGGGGCTGTTGGCGACGATGTTGGTCTCGACGGCCTGGGGGCACAGCACCGAGACGCCGATGCCGAGGTGTCCGTAGGTGACCGCTACAAACTCAGCCAGGGCCACCGCGGCGTGCTTGGTGAGCGAGTAGTGCATCGACCCGATCTGGGTCAGCAGGCCCGCTGCCGAGGCCGTGTTCAGCAGGTAGCCGCCACCCGCGTCGACCATGTGGGGGATGGCATGCCTGGCCGCGTACACGTGGGCCATGACGTGCACATCGAACATGCGGCGCATGTCCTCGTCGGGGGCCTCCAGGCCGCCGACGGTTACATACCCGGCGTTCGACACGAACAGGTCGACGCGTCCATGCCCGGCGACGGCCCCGTCGACCAGGGCCTTCACGGCGGCCTCGTCGGCTACGTCGCACCCGACACCCGTGCCCCCCACCGCCGAGGCCACCTCCCGGGCACCCTCCTCGTCCAGGTCGGCCACGACGATGGACGCCGCCCCCTCGGCGTGGAACCGCTCCACGAGGGCCCGGCCGATGCCGCTGGCTGCACCCGTGACCACCACCACCTTGTCGGTCAACTCCATCCGGCGATCCTAGGTAGCAGCCGTCGTGGCCGCCCGACCGGGCTCGTAGCCTCGTGGACGTGCAGGCCACCAGCCCGATGTGGAGCGGGACTTGAGCCCCGGTCCCGCGCCGGTGGAGGTCGACCAGCCCGACCTGGGCCACGACGGGATCGCGGACGCCGACCGGCCCTGGCTGGTCCTGGTCTGGAACGACCCCATCAACCTCATGTCCTACGTGTCGTTCGTATTCCAGAAGCTCTTCGGGTACAGCCGCGCCAGGGCGGACGAGCTGATGCTGGACGTGCACCACAAGGGCAGGGCAGTCGTCTCCAACGGCACCCGTGAGAAGGCCGAGATGGACGTGTTCAGGCTGCACGAGCACGGCCTCTGGGCCACCATGCAGAAGGACGCCTGAGCCTTGGCGGTCCGCTGGTTTGCCACCGCCTTCGAGAGGGTCGACGACACCGTCTGGATCCGCCTCGGCGACGAGGAACGCGACCTCCTGGAGGACCTGGCTGGCCAGTTCCGCTCGGTGGTGGAGGCGGATTCCGACCCTGACCTGAGGCGCCTGTACCCGATCGCCTACCCGGCCGACGACGACAAGGAGGCCGAGTACACCTCGCTGGTACACGAGGACCTGGTCCGGTCCCGCCTGGCTGCCGTCGAGACCGTGGAGGCCACCGTCCGGGGCGATTCCGTCGATGACGACGAGTTGGCCGGGTGGATGGGCGTGCTCAACGGAATCCGGCTGCTGCTGGGTACGCGCCTCGACGTCTCTGAAGATGACGAGTTCGACCCGGAGGCTCCCGACGCCCCCACCAGGGCACTGCTGGCGTGGCTGGGCCTGCTCCTCGAGGAGGCGGTCGAGGCGGCCTCAGGAAGCCTCGATCGCAACGCGCCTGCGTGACCCTCCGGGGTACCGGTTGCATGACGCGACCCCCCCTGGCCGCTGATAGCGTGTCCCCGCCCTCGCGAGGTCTGAGCCCCCATCGTCCAGCGGCCTAGGACGCCGGCCTTTCACGCCGGTAACACGGGTTCGAATCCCGTTGGGGGTGCCAAACGGAACCGACCGGCCCCGGCCGGTCGTCCCTGGTCCTGTGGTGCAGTTTGGAGTGCACGCCGGCCTGTCAAGCCGGAGGTCGCGGGTTCAAATCCCGTCAGGACCGCCACCGTCCCCCGTCGCAGCGGCGGGGGCGCACGGTCGGGTAGCTCAGTTGGCAGAGCGTCCGCCTGAAAAGCGGAAGGTCCCCGGATCGACGCCGGGCCCGACCACCGTCGGATGGAGCCCGCCCCACGGGGCGGGCTCCACCGCGTCCGGCCCCGGTGGCTACGGTCGCCGTGGTGCATGCCTCCAACCCGAGGGTGATCCTCGCATCGGCCAACCTGCGCGACCTGGGTGGCCTCCACACAGCAGACGGCCGCACCGTTGCTACGGGCCTCCTCTTCAGGAGCGGCCACCTTGGCGACCTCAGCGAGGCCGACTCCTCAACCCTGGCGGGCCTCGGCCTGCGCACAATCGTGGACCTGCGGAGGCCCTCCGAGACCAGGTCCAGCCCACACCCCGAAGTGGATGGCGTCGAGGTGGTCCACTGCCAGGTGTCGGAGGACGACAGCGAGTTCGCCGTGGTCGCCAACCGACTGAGGGAGGCGACCGGGCTGGTGGACGGACCTGGGATGGTCGAGGCCTACTTCAGGCGGAACCTCACCGACCGGCTGGGCGCCTACCGGAGGGTGTTCCACCTGGCCACCGACCCGGGTCGCCTCCCGCTGCTCTTCAACTGCACCGCCGGCAAGGACAGGACGGGCTTCGTGGCAGCAGTCCTGCTGCGCCTCCTCGGGGTGCCGGAACAGGTGGCGGTTGCCGACTACCTGCTCACCAACGAGGTCCGACGGAACTGGCTCATCGGCAGGGAGGAGGAGAACAGGCGCCTGATCGCCGACAGGCGTGGGGTGGATCCGGCAGACGTGCCCGACGCCCACCTCGACTCCCTGCGGGCGCTGCTGTGGTGCAGGGCGGAGTTCATCTGCGCCTCCCTGTCAGCCGTGGTCGACGGTTGGGGTACCTGGGACTCCTTCAGGCGCGACGGGCTCGGAATCGACGACGACCGCTTCAGCGAATTCGCGGCCGCTGTCCTGCGCTGATCGGCCCGGTCGCCCCCGTTGTCATTCCGCCGGACCATGCCGCATGATCGTCGGCGGACGTCTACACCGAGGTGAGCAAATGATCGAACGCAACCAGGTCTACATCGACGGCAACTGGGTACCGTCGCAGGGCGACGGCACCATCCACGTCGTGAACCCCTCGGACGAGAAGGTGATCGGAAGCGTCCCCGACGGAACGGCCGCAGACGTGGACGCCGCGGTGGCTGCTGCCAGGGCGGCCTTCCCAGCCTGGTCGGCGCTTCCGCTGGAGGACCGCCTCGCCAGGATCGAGGCGCTGGCCGCCGAGTTGGGAGCCAGGGCCGAGGAGATAGGCACGCTCATCTCCCAGGAGGTGGGCATGCCGCTGGGGATGTCCACGATGATCCAGGCAGGCATGCCGGCCGCCACGACGGCGGGCGTTCCCGGCACCGCAAGGGCGTTCGCCTTCGAGGAGGACATGGGGCGGTCGCTGGTCACGCGTGAGCCGGTCGGCGTGGTCGGCTGCATCACGCCGTGGAACTACCCGCTGCACCAGATCATGGCCAAGGTGGCACCGGCCATGGCCGTCGGCTGCACGGTGGTGCTCAAGCCCAGCGAGGTGGCCCCACTGAACGCCTTCCTGCTGGCCGACATCATCGACGGCCTGGGCTTCCCGCCCGGCGTGTTCAACCTGGTCTGCGGCGTGGGCCCGGTCGTGGGCGAGGCCATAGCGGCCCACCCGGACGTGGACATGGTCTCGTTCACCGGGTCGACGCGTGCCGGGACGCGTGTGGCCGAGGTGGCCGCCGCCAACGTGACCCGCGTGCACCAGGAACTGGGCGGCAAGTCGGCAGGGATCATCCTGGACGACGCCGACCTCGCCACGGCGGTGCCTGGGGCCGTGGGCGCCTGCTACCTCAACTCGGGACAGACGTGCAGCGCCCACACCCGGATGCTCGTCCCGAGGGAACGGATGGACGAGATCGCCGAATTGGCCGGACAGGCCGCGGCGGGCTTCACCGTGGGACCCGCCGACGATCCCGGCAGCCGCCTGGGACCGCTCGTTTCGCAGGCCCAGTGGGACCGCGTCCAGGGCTACATCCAAGAGGGCATCGACGAGGGAGCCACCCTCGTCACCGGCGGTACGGGGAGGCCCGAGGGACTCGACACCGGCTACTACGTGAAGCCGACGGTCTTCGCCGACGTCGACAACCAGATGACCATCGCAAGGGAGGAGATCTTCGGACCTGTGCTCTCGATCATCGGCTACGACGACGATGACGACGCCGTTGCCATAGCCAACGACTCCGACTACGGCCTGTCTGGTGGCGTGTGGGGATCCGACCGGGAGCGGGCCCTGTCGGTGGCGAAGCGGTTGCGCACCGGCGAGGTCGACATGAACGGCGCCTTCCTGAACACCGACGCCCCGTTCGGCGGGTACAAGAAGTCGGGCAACGGGAGGGAGCTGGGCCGCTTCGGCCTGGAGGAGTTCCTGGAGGCCAAGCAGATCAACCTGCCCATGGGCTGACGCCCGGATTTACTTTCGCAGGCCGGTGGGGTACGGTGTCACCGTCGTTTAGCCATATGGCTAAACGACGGTGGGGGCACGGAGGTCCCCATCCCACCTACCGGAGATGGGGAACATGAGGATCACGGTCGACAGCGACAAGTGCGAGGGCCACAGCCGCTGCTACTCGCTGGCACCCGAACTCGTCGACGTCGACGACTTCGGCAACGCCTTCGTGCTGAACGACGGCGAGGTCCCCTCCGGAATGGAGGACCGGGCCCGCCTCGTCGCCGACAACTGCCCCGAGTACGCCATCCAGGTCGAGGAGGGCTGAGCACGATGACCGACACGGCAGCGACCCCGGGCCAGGCCCACGACTGGGCCACCGACTTCGACATCTTCGACCCCGAGTACGTCACCGACCCGACGGGGAGGTGGGCCGAGTTGCGCCAGGAGTGCCCGATGGCGCACTCCGACCGCTGGGAGGCATCCTCGTGGCTGCCCACCCGCTACGAGGACGTCCAGGAACTGGCCCGCCTGGTCCCGGAGTTGTCATCCAACGAGCCGATCGTTGTGAAGCTCCCCGAGGAGTTCCGAGAGCCCGAGCTGGCCGGCTACAACGCCGCGGCGCCCATCAGCGCCGACCCGCCCGAGCACACCTGGACCCGGCGCCTCCTGCTCCCGTTCTTCACCCCCAAGGCGATCGAACCACAACGGGCCTACGCCGAGACGCTCTGCGACGAGCTCATCGATGGCCTCATCGACGGAGAGGGCTGCGATGCCGCCGTCCAGTACGCACAGCAGATCCCGCCGCGTGTCATCGCCCACAAGCTGGGCGTCTCCGACGACATGGTCGACGACTTCGTCGAATGGGTCCAGGGAGTGCTGGAGCTGGGCCTCCAGCAACCCGAACTGCGCGTGAAGTACCGCAAGGTCATCCGCGACTTCTTCGCAGCCGAGGTGGCCGACCGGAGGGCCAACCCCAGGGACGACCTGATCACCCAGCTGACCCAGTCCGAGGTGGACGGCCAGCCCGTCCCAGACCACGTGGTCGTGGGAATGTGCAACCTCCAGCTGGTGGCCGGCATCGACACCACCTGGAGCTCCATCGGCTCGGCCCTGTGGCACCTGGCCACCCACGAGGAGGACCGACGGCGCCTGGACGACGCCGACGACGCCCTCTGGGACTCGGCTGTCGAGGAGTTCCTGCGCTTCTACTCGCCGGTGACGATGGCCCGCGACGTGAGGACCGAGGTCGAGGTGGGCGGGGTCACCCTCTGCCCTGGCGACCGGGTGCTCATGAACTTCCCCGGCGCCAACCACGACCCAGAGGTCTTCGACGACCCGGAGACCGTGCTTATGGACCGGCAACGGAACCGCCACATCGCCTTCGGGGCGGGCATCCACCGGTGCGCCGGCTCCAACCTGGCCCGCATGGAGATGCACGTTGCGCTGAGGACCTGGATGCGACGCATCCCCGAGTTCACCCTCACCGACCCCGACGCCGTCACCTGGGCAGGTGGACAGGTCAGGGGTCCGCGCGTCCTGCCCGTCACCTTCGGCTGAGGGCCCGGCCGCCGGAGGCCCGCTTGCCCGGGGAGACCCAGTTCAGGGCCGAGGTCCAGGGGTTCCTCGACGGTGTAGCCGACCTGCTGGACGGCGTCGCCGATCCGCTGGAACGGTCGCGCCGCTACCTGGCCGCCCGCTTCGATGCCGGCCTGGGGGCCGTCGACTACCCGGTCGAGCACGGCGGCCGCGGCCTGGGACGCCGCTTCGCCGAGGTCCTCGGCGAGATGGAAGCCTGCCACCTCCCAGCCGAGGTCGGTATGGGGTTCGGGATCGGCCTCGACATGTGCCTCCCGACTATCCGCGACCACGGCCCCGACGCCCTCAGGGCCAGGTTCCTGCCCACGGGGCTGCGCGGCGACGAGGTCTGGTGCCAGCTCTACTCGGAGCCGGGCGCCGGGTCCGACCTGGCTGGCCTGGCGACACGTGCCGAGCGGGACGGTGACGTGTGGGTGGTGAAGGGCCAGAAGGTCTGGACCTCCGGAGCCCAGTCCAGCGACCTCGGCATCCTGCTGGCCAGGACCGACCCCGACGTTCCCAAGCACCAGGGGATATCGATGCTGGTGATGCCTATGCACCAGCCGGGGGTGGAGGTCCTACCCCTCCGGCAGATGACCGGCGTGGCCCACTTCAACGAGGTCTTCATGGACGGTGCCCTCGTGCCGGCGGACTGGGTCGTCGGCGCCGAGGGCGAGGGCTGGAGAATGGCCGTGGCGCTGCTGGCCCACGAGCGGGCGTCGTTGGGATCGGGCGGCGGCCGCCAACCGATACCGGTCCAACAGCTCGTCGACCTGGCACGCCGTCGGGCGGTCACGGACGACCCGTCTGTACGCCAGGACCTGGCCCGACTGCACTGCGGAGCCCGGGTCATCGCATGGCTGAACGGGCGTGCCGACGTGCACCCCTCGGTCACCAAGCTCTGGAGGACCCGCCAGGGACGCCGAGCAGCAGCCGTGGCGGCCCGGATCGGCTTCCCCGGCGGGGCTGCCTGGCAGGGCGATCCAGTGGGTGTTGTCGAACCCGATCCGGACCGGGTACCCGCAGGCGCCGACCTGGCCTACGGGATCCTCGACAGCCCGGCGCTCTCGCTGGGGGGCGGGACGGACGAGATCCAGAGGACCACCCTCGGGGAGCGCGTCCTGGGGCTGCCCCGCGAACCCGCTGTCGACCGGGACGTACCCTTCAGCCGGATACCACGGGATCGCTGAGGTCCGCTCGGACTCCCCTGGCTGCTGCACCGGCGTCCAGGTCCAGGAGGATCGCACGCAGCACCAGGCGCATCCGCCGCTGCATCTCCCGGTGGCCGTCGTCGTCGAGGTCCAGACCCGGAACGACCACGTGCTCGAAGAGGCACCACCCCAGCTGGAACAGCGTCCCGACCGCCACGTCGACCCTCGTCGCCCGGTCAGGATCGTCGCCACAGCCACGCCTCCCGGCCACGTCGGCGAGGGTCGCCTCCACCACCGGATGGACGGTCGCCACATCCTCAATGTCGCCGGCCAGGGATGCGAAGGCCAGGGCCCGTAGGTAGTCCTGGCGGTGTCCGATCGAGAAGGGCTCGGTCGGGGTCCACCCTCCCCCCGGGTCGCCTGCTGCGAACGAGCGTGCCAGTTCGGCCAGCCCCTCCCGCAGCACCGCGCCCTTCCCGCCGAAGTAGTGGTGTACGAGGCCGTAGTTGACGCCGGCCCTGCGGGCCAGCTCCCTGCCGGAGATGAGGTGGGGCGCCTTCTCGCCCAGCATCTCACAGGCCGCGCCCACAAGAGCCGCCCGTACCTCCTCGGCCCCGCGCGGCCGCTCGCTCACGTCGGCTCCGCCAGGCCCGCCGAGGCCTGGAGCCGGCCCACCAGCTCGTGCAGTCGGGCCCGCACGGCCGGGATGTCGGCTTCGGCGAGGCCCACGTCCCGGGCGTTGGCGGTTCCGAACACCGGCCAGCCCAACTGCAGGGCGTAGAGCGCTGCCACGACGGTGGCGTGGTGGATGGGGTCCCCCTCCGGGTCGTCGGCTGTCAGCAGGCCCAGGTACGCCTCAACGACCGGAACCCGGTCGCGTCCCGACCACGCCTCGTCGGACTCAAGGGCCATGTGGCCGGCCACTGCCCAGATGGACCGGTCGCCCGAGGTGACCTCCACGGGCACCGGTCGTGTGCCGCCCTCCATCACCTCGTCCACCACCCAGGCCGAGTGGTGGGCCCGGGCAGCCCGGAAGGCCGCCTCCCGGCTGCCGAAGTAGTAGTGCACGAGGCCGTAGTTGACCCCGGCCTCGTCGGCCAGCTCCCGGCCCGAGATGGATGACGGGGGACGCTCCTCCATCAGCCTGATGGCGGCCTCGATGATCGCCTGGCGGGCCGACCCCCCGGCCCCCCCGGTCACCCGACGGCCCTGGGCGTCATGTCCGACCCCGTCGGGAGGGGGTTGCCGGCCTGTGCCCTGTCGAACCACCCCTCCGGGTCGTCGGCACCCTGCCTGGAGGCCAGGTCCAGGATGGTCGCCTTCATGGCCCGCACGGTCGCCGTCGGGTACCCGGCGATGTCGGAGGCCAGCGCCCTGGCCGAGCCCAGAACCTCCCGGTCGTCGACCACGTCCAGCGCAATGCCCAGGCGGTGCAGGTCCGGGCCCGTGAAGCGCCGGCCCGTCAGCACGAGCTGCGCCGCCACGGCCGGTGCGTGTCGGGCCAGCAGCCACGCCAGGTTCATGGGCGCCGCCATGCCCTGGCGGACCTCGCCCACCTGGAGGAACGCCCCCTCGCCGACGAGCAGCAGGTCTGCGGCCAGGGCGAGGGCCGCCCCGGCGTTGATGGCGAAGCGCTCGAGCGCCACCACTACCGGTACGGGACAGGCGTGGATGGCCCGGTGGGCCGCAAGCAGCGAGCCGCGCGATGTGGACAGCCACTCCGGTGCCGGTTCGGCGTTGTACTCCTTGAGGTCCAGCCCGGAGCAGAAGGAGCCGTCGGCACCGTGGAAGAGCACCGCCCCCACGCCATCGCGGTCGGACACGCCGGCGAAGGCCTCGGCCAGGCGGTCGGCCAGCGGCCCGGTGACGGCGTTGCGGCGCTCGGGCCTGTTCAGCACGATCGTGGCGAAGCCGTCCGCCACGTTGACCAGCACATGGTCATCAGGGCTCATCGTCCGTTGCCCCCTCCGCCTGCGACCCTGCCTGACGGTCCGGTGGTCATCCGGGTCGCATCCCTTCGGCGATCCCGGCCAGCGCCTCGTCGGCCTCCAGAACCAGGCGCTCCACGATGCCGGCGACCGGCTCCTGGGCAGTCAGGTATGCGACGCCCTGGCCTGCACCCTCGTGGACCAGCGGCTCCACCTCGTGGCGGAGGATCTGCCCCAGCAGGTCGCCGATGAGGATGTCCTGGTGGGGCATCTTCAGGGGCTCCGGCGCATCCTCGGCCCCCCATTCGTCGCTCCACGCCGAGCGCAGCATCCGCAGTGTCTTGCCGCTGTCGGACCTGCTGACCACCGTGTCGGAGGAGTCCGCTGCGATCAGCTTCTCCAGCAGGACGCGGCCCGGCGCGGCCTCGACGGAGCCCAGGAAGGCCGTCGCCAGCCAGACCCCCTGGGCTCCGAGGGCCAGCGAGGCCGCCAGGTGCCGGCCGGTGGCCACCCCGCCGGCAGCCAGCACCGGCCGCCCCGCGGCCACGTCCACCACCTGAGGGACCAGCGAGAACGTGCCGATCGGGCCCGTGTGCCCGCCCGCGTCGGTTCCCTGGGCCACCAGCACGTCCGCGCCGGCGCGGATGGCGCTCTCGGCGTGGGACGGGCGACCGACCAGGCTGACTATCAGCGACCCCCGCTCGTGTGCCGCCTCAACGGCCCAGGTCGGCGAGCCGATCCCGAGGGCCAGCAGTGGGATGCGGTGGTCCATCACGACGTCCAGCTGTGCCCTGGCCGTCTCCTCGCTCCTGACGAACCGCGACCGGAAGCCCGGCAGCCCGTCGTCGGGCACGCCGTACTTCTCCCGGAGGCGGTCCACGAACGCCACGTGCTCCTCGGGGAGCCGGGCCTCCACGGCCGTACGGTCGTCAACCTCGGGCATGCCGACCGGGATCACTAGGTCGACACCCCAGGGGAGGTCACCCAACTCCTCCTTCATTCGGGTGATCCCGGCTTCAATCTCATCTGGAGTCCTGCGGGTACACCCCCACACGCCGACTCCGCCGGCCCGGGACACCGCCATGGCCACGTCGGGCTCCCACCAACTGAAGCCGAACACCGGTTTCGTGCAGCCCAGGCGCTCGCAGACCGGTGTCGTCACCATCGGCCCCTCCTCCCCTCGCCGGTCACGCCGACTCCACGGCCATACCCGGAACCTAGCCCCCCTGGAGGCCGATTAGCCAGACGGCTAAGAAGGTGTCGGGCCTGCCCGTCAGGCCAGGCCCAGCAGGTCCGGCAGGTCGGCCAGGTGGTCCAGCACGTGGTCGGCCTCCTCGCCGTCCTCACCGTCGTCGAGGGCCCCCCTGAACCTGACCGTGGTCATTCCCAGGGCCCTGGCTCCGGCCACGTCGGTCCTCTTCAGGTCCCCGACGTGGACCGCTGCCGCCGGGTCGTCGACGCCCAGCCCGGCCAGGGCGTCGAGGAAGATGGCCGGATGGGGCTTGTACACGCCCACCTCGTCGGAGAAGGCGGCGTGGCCCACATGGTCCAGGATCCCGTGTCCCCGCAGGTAGCCGCGCAGGTGGACCCCACCCGCCAGCGAGGTGTCGCTCACGATCCCGATCTCCAGGCCCACGTCCACCAGCGAGGCCAGCAGGCCGGCAGCCCCGGGGACGGGATCCACGTCGAGCCGGTGTGACGCCCTGTCGAAGGAGGCCGCCAGGGCCTCCTCGTCGTCGGCGTCGATCCGGTCGGCGAACTCGGCGAAGCACTCGGCGAGGGCCTCGGCCGCCCCAAACTGCCGGCCGGCCCTCCACTCCTCCTCGAAGCGCTGCGGGAGGCGTTCCAGGGTCGAGGCGACCAGCTCGGGTGCAACGTCCAGCCCCCTCTCCTCGACCACCTCCAGCCAGGCCCGGCGCCGCACCTCCACCCCCCCGGGCGCGCTGACCAGCAGCGTGTTCCAGAGGTCGAAGGTGACGGCCCTCCAGGTCAGGGCCTGCACACCCCGTCAGCCACGGCCGCCTCGGCGACCGCCTCAGCGACCCTGTAGGGCACCGTCTTGTCGAAGACCGACGGCACCACGAAGCCCGGGCTGAGGTCCTCGGCGGCCACGGACTCGGCTATGGCACGCGCCGCGGCGATCTTCATGTTCTCGGTGATGTCGGTGGCCCCGGCGTCGAACGCCCCCCTGAACACCCCCGGGAAGGCCAGGACGTTGTTGATCTGGTTCGGGTAGTCGCTGCGGCCGGTTGCCATCACGGCAGCCAGGCCGTCGGCTGCCTCCGGGCGGATCTCCGGCTCGGGGTTGGCCATGGCGAACACGACCGGGTCGGCCGCCATCGTCCTGAGGTCGGCTGCGTCGATCAGGCCCGGCCCGCTCAGGCCCACGAACACGTCGGCCCCCTCAAGCACGTCCTGGAGGCTCCCCATCCGGCGATCTGCGTTGGTGTGCTCCGCAAACCATTCCTTGGCGAAGTTGAGGCCGTCGCGCCCCGAGTAGACGGCACCCACCCTGTCGACGCCGACGATCTCGCCCACACCGGCGTTCAGCAGGATCTTGCCGACGGCAACGCCGGCTGCTCCCATGCCGGCGATCACCACCGAGGTGTCGGCGATCTCCCGACCGGTCAGCTTCAGGGCGTTCCAGAGGGCGGCCAGCACCACGATGGCGGTACCGTGCTGGTCGTCGTGGAACACCGGGATGTCCAGTGCCTCCCTCAGCGCGTCCTCCACCTCGAACGCGGCCGGCGCGGCGATGTCCTCCAGGTTGATGCCCCCGAACGTGGGGGCCAGCCGGACCACGGCCTCGACAATCTGTGAGGGCTCGTCCACGTCGAGGCAGATGGGGAAGGCGTCCACCCCGCCGAACTCCTTGAACAACAGGGCCTTCCCCTCCATGACCGGCAAGGCAGCCTCCGGGCCGATGTCGCCCAGGCCGAGCACGGCCGTGCCGTCGGTGACTATGGCCACGGTGTTCTTCTTGATGGTGAGGTCATGGACCCTGGCCGGCTCGTCGTGTATGGCCATGCACACCCGGGCCACGCCCGGTGTGTAGGCCATCGAGAGGTCGTGGGCGTCGCTGACCGGCGCCAGGGGCAGGACCTCGATCTTCCCACCCTCGTGCATGTCGAAGGTCCGGTCGAACCAGGAGATGACCCTCACACCCTCAAGTGCGTCGACCGCCTCCAGCACCGCCCCGGCGTGCTCCTCGTCCCTGCAGTTCACGACGATGTCGTCGATGAGGAGGTCGCCGCGCACATCGAACCCGCCCATTGACACGATGTTGGCGCCGATCTCGCCGATGGCCGTGGCGAGCCGTCCCAGGGTGTTGGGCACGTTGTCCAGCGCCACCTTCAGGTTCATCGAGTGGGCGGCCGTCGACAGGTAGGGCATGGGCGTGGAGCCTACGGGTTGGCCGGTGAAGCCGCCTCGGCGGTTGCGGTCAGGGTCCCTCGAACGGGAAGCCCAGGTCGGGGGCCGTGACCAAGGGGATGAACGGAATCCCGGCGGCCTCAGCGGCTGCGCCACAGGTCCCGCCCCTGTCGACGACCGGCAGGATCAGCACGGGCTCGGCCCCCAGCTCCCGGACCACCTCGGCCGCCTCCAGCGACGAGGCGCCCCTCGTGACGGTGTCCTCGCAGATGACGACCCGGTCGCCGGCCTGAAGCGCCCCCGCCAGGCGCCCCTCGACGCCGTGGTCCTTTGACTCCTTGCGGATGCTGAAGGACCGCAGGCTGCGGCCCCTGGTGGCAGCCACCGCCGCCACGCCGAAGGCGACCGGGTCGGCGCCGGCCGCCAGACCCCCGATGGCCGTGGCGTCGTCAGGAATCACCTCCAGGGCGGCGTCGGCGATCAGCAGGATCCCGTCGGGCCGACACGCCGTCTGCTTGGCGTCGCAGAACCAGGTGCTCCTGCGACCCGACTTGAGCGTGAAGTCGCCCGTCCGGATCGCGTGCTCGAGGAGGTGGCTGACGAGGGCCGCTCGGCTGTGTCCCACGGCGGCGACCCTACCGACGCAGGTGGGCCGCGCCGGTGCCGTCGACAAGCTCGCCGATGACCAGGGAGCGGCGGCCGTTGGCCGCCAGCAGGTCCACAACCTCGTCGGCATCGGTCGCAGGGACCGCCAGGACCATCCCGATGCCCATGTTGAAGACCCTTCCCATCTCCTCGTCGGAGACGCCGCCGATCGCCTGCAACTCGCGGAAGATCCGTGGCGCCTCCCACGCCGTGGTGTCGACGACGGCATCGACGTCGTCCCCCAGCACCCGTGGGAGGTTCCCGGGCAGGCCGCCGCCGGTGATGTGGGCCACCGCGTGGACCTCGTGTTCGGCCATCACCGCCAGGACCGCCGGCGCGTAGATGAGGCTGGGAGCCAACAGCTCGTCGGCCAGGCTCCTTGCCGCGCCCTCCCACGCCGGCCGTCCGACATCCCGGCCGGCCACGTCGAACACGAGCCGCCTCACGAGGGAGAAGCCGTTGGAACGCAGGTTCGGCGACTCCAGGCCGACGAGCAGGTCACCGGCCCTCGCAGCGGTGCCGTCCAGCACCCGACCCCTCTCGACGGCCCCCACGGCGAATCCGACCAGGTCGAACTGGTCGTCATCCATGACGCCGGGGTGCTCCGCCATCTCCCCACCCACGAGGGCGCAGCCCGCCTCGACACAACCCGAGGCGACACCGGACACCAGCTGTTCGACGGCGGCCGGGTCGAGACGGCCGATGGCCAGGTAGTCGAGGAAGAACAGTGGGGTGGCTCCCACGCACACCAGGTCGTCCACGCACATGGCGACCAGGTCCATCCCGATGGTGTCCAGGCGGCCGGTTGCCCGCGCTATCTCGGCCTTGGTTCCGACACCGTCGGTGGCCGAGACCAGCAGCGGGTCGTGGAAGCCCGAGGAGGCCAGGTCGAAGAGGCCGCCGAACCCGCCGATGTCGCCCACCACCCCGGGCCTCCGGGTGGCCGCCACCAGCGGCCTGATCCGCCGGACGGCCTCGTCGCCAGCCTCCAGGTCGACGCCGGCTGCCCGGTAGTCCTCCACGTTCAGCCGCGCCCGAAGAGCCGCGCCGCGTCGTCGGTCGGCAGGTCGGCCTGGGGGTCGTCGAGCAGGGTCGGCATCGGCCGCTCCGGCTCCCCGCCCAGGCCGGAAGGCTCCAGCATCCGCTTGGAGAGGCTGGCCGGCACCTCCACCGGGTACTCGCCTGTGAGGCACGCCTCGCAGAAGCCGGCACCGACCGCTCCGGTCGACGCCAGGAGGCGGTCCAGGGTCAGGTAGGCCAGGCTGTCCACGTCCAGGTACTCGCGGATCTCGTCGACGGTGAGGTTGGCAGCCAGCAGCTCGGCCCTCGAGCCGGTGTCCATTCCGTAGAAGCATGGCCACCTGTAGGGCGGCGACGAGATCCTCATGTGGACCTCGGTCGCACCCGCCTCCCGCAGCATCCTCACCATCGCGCGCGTGGTGGTGCCCCTGACTATCGAGTCGTCCACGACGACGAGGCGCTGCCCCTCCGTGCTGTCCCGAAGGGGGTTCAACTTCATCCGCACTGCCGCGGCTCTCAGGGCCTGGGTCGGAGCGATGAATGTGCGGCCGATGTAGCGGTTCTTGACGAGGCCCTGGCCGTATGGGATCCCTGCGGCCCGGGCGAAGCCCTCTGCCGCCGGCATGCCCGACTCGGGCACCCCCATCACCAGGTCGGCCTCGACCGGCGCCTGCTCCGCCAGGGCCTCGCCCATCCGGACCCTGGCGTGGTGGACGCTCTGGCCGTAGAGCACCGCGTCGGGCCTAGCGAAGTAGACGAACTCGAAGAGGCAGAGGTTGGGCCGGACGGCCTCAGGGGGGAAGGGGCGCAGGGACCTGCAGCCGGTCTCGTCGACCACGACCACCTCGCCGGGTTCCAGCTCCCTCACCATGTGGGCGCCGATCACGTCGAGTGCCGGGGTCTCGGAGGCCAGCACCCAGCCGCCGTCCAGGCGGCCGAGGCAGAGGGGCCGAAAGCCGTTGGGGTCGCGGACGCCGACCGCGCGGTCCCGGTCCGCCAGCACCAGCGAGAAGGCCCCCTGCAGCCGCGGCAGCACCGACATGAGGGCCTGGTCGAAGGCGGAAGCCGGGTCGTCCTGCTCTCCCGCCTCCAACTCGGCCGCCAGCAGCTCCGCTATCAGGTCGCTGTCGGAGGTGACCGTTCCGGGGAGCATCCCGGCCCCTCGGGCCAGGTCCTCGGTGTTCACCAGGTTCCCATTGTGACCGAGGGCGAACTCCAGGTGGCCCACGCCGCGGTACACGGGCTGGGCGTTGCGCCAGGTGCTGGAGCCCGATGTCGAGTAGCGGGTCTGGCCGATGGCGAGGCCACCGGCGAGGGCAGCCAGGGTCCGGTCGTCGAAGGCGTTGGAGACCAGGCCCATGTCCTTCACCACGGTCAGGGTCTCGCCGTCGCTGACCGCCATTCCGGCGGACTCCTGGCCCCGGTGCTGCAGCGCGTACAGGCCCAGGTAGGTGAGGTGGGCCACCGGCTGGTCGGGGGCGTAGACGGCGAAGACCCCGCACGCCTCCCTCGGGGAGTCGTCGTCAGGCGACGGTGCTACGGCCTCGGCCACCGGTCCCGTGGTCTCGGGGCTGCTCGACACCCTGACGATCCTACCGATGGGATGGAGGTTGGTCGGTGTGTCGGAACCGGCTGCTACCTGTTCACGTTGCCCGAACCCAGGGCCTCCGGGATGCGGTCCTCGAAGGCCCGCCTGACGCCGTCGAGTGGCAGGTCCAGGAGGTCCTTGACTACGAACCTGTCGCCGGTGGCCAACCCGATCCGGCTGGCCCCGACGTCGGCCGAGGCCGCCCGGTCGAGCACCTCGGCCAGGTCCTCGGGGTCGACGGCCGCCACCACGCGGCCGGGCCCCTCCCCGAACAGTGCCCGGTGGTCGGGGACCCTTGCCACGCTCACCCCGATGCCAGACGAGGTGGCCATCTCGGCCAGGGCCACCCCAAGCCCGCCGGCCGACAGGTCGTGGACGCCGTCCAGCAGGTCATCGGCCACCAGGTCCCGTACGAGGGCGGCCAGGCGCACGTGCTCAGCCTTGTCGAACCCGGGAAGCCCACCACCGGGAGCTCCGTGGAGGGCCCCCCAGAGCGAGCCTCCCAGGCCGACAGCCTGGGATCCGAGCAGCACGAGCCGGCTGCCCTCGGCGAGGCGGGCCCCCGGCGGCCTCCGCTCCAGGCGGTCCACCAGGCCCAGCAGGCCGACCACCGGGGTCGGGTCGATGTCGGATCCCGCCGACTCGTTGTAGAGGCTGACGTTCCCCCCTACCACCGGTATGCCGAAGGCCAGGCATGCCTCCGCCATGCCGTCGATGGCCTCCGAGAGTTGCCACATGACCTCTGGGTGCTCGGGGTTGCCGAAGTTGAGGCAGTTGACCACCGCCAGGGGTCGTGCCCCGACGCAGGCCAGGTTCAGCACGGCCTCGGCCACGACCAGTGCCGTGCCCTGTCGCGGGTCGACGGCGCACCAGCGGTGGTTGCCGTCCGTCGTGAGGGCCAGGCCCCGGCCGGTGTCATGGCCGGTGGCGGGGTGCTTCAACCGCAGGACCGCGGCGTCGTCGCCGGGTCCGACGACGGTGTTCAGGAAGAGCTGGTGGTCGTACTGGGAGTACACCCAGGAAGGGTCGGCCAGCATGGCCAGCAGGTCGGCCCCCGGGTCGGTGGGCGCGGCCAGGTCCTCGGCCCGCGGCCCGGGCGGGGAGGCGGGCGCCACCATGGGCCGGTCGTAGAGGGGGGCCTCGTCGTGGAGGGAGGCGGCAGGCACCTCGGCCAGGACCTCACCGTCGAAGCCGTCCAGGATCCGCAGCGAACCACCGCCGGTGACACGGCCGATCACCGATGCCCTGACCTCCCAGCGGTCACAGATCTCGAGCACCCGGTCCAGGACGCCGGGTTCCACGATGGCCAGCATCCTCTCCTGGGACTCGCTGGTCATGACCTCGTGGGGCTCCATGCCCGGCTCCCGCCTGGGCACGGCGGTCACGTCGACGTCCATGCCGACGCCGCCCCGCGATGCGGTCTCGCTGGTTGCACAGGTGAGGCCGGCACCACCGAGGTCCTGGATCCCGACCACGAGGCCCTCGTCGAGGAGCTGCAGGCAGGCCTCGATCAGGCGCTTCTCCTCGAAGGGATCGCCCACCTGGACGCTCGGGCGCTTCTCGCCCTCCTCCCCCTCGGAGAAGCCGGCCGAGGCCAGGACGCTGACTCCACCGATCCCGTCCCGTCCGGTGCTGGACCCGAGCAGCACGGCCATGTTGCCGACCCCGGAGGCCTGTCCAAGGACCAGCCTCTCGGTCGGCAGGAGGCCCAGGCACAGCACGTTGACCAGCGGGTTGCCCCTGTAGGTCTCGTCGAACACGACCTCGCCGCCGACCGTGGGAACGCCGACCGCGTTCCCGTAGCCGGAGACGCCCGACACCACGCCCTCCGCGATCCACCGGCTGCGGGCGTCGTCCAGGGGTCCGAAGCGGAGGGGGTCCATGATGGCGATGGGCCTCGCACCCATCGTGAAGATGTCCCGCAGGATGCCCCCGACCCCGGTGGCCGCCCCCTGGTACGGCTCGATGGCCGAAGGGTGGTTGTGCGATTCGATCCGGATGGCGGCCGCTATGCCGTCGCCAACGTCCACCACGCCTGCGTTCTCCCCGGGGCCCACGAGTACCCACGGGGCCTCGGTGGGCAGGCGCCTCAGGTGGATGCGGCTGCTCTTGTAGGAGCAGTGCTCGGACCACATCACCGAGTACATGGCCAACTCCAGGGGGTTGGCTGGCCGGCCCAGGATCTCGTCGATCCTCCCGGCCTCAGGGTCGGTCAGCCCGAGGGCACGGTGGAGTGGCTCGCTCACCCCGGGGAAACTAGCGGCAGGCGCAACCCGGCAGGCGCCGCACCAGAGGCCGCTTGATCCCACCGGTACTTACCTTCTATTCAGCGGAACGTGTAGCCTTGGTAATCCACAATTGGGCGACAAGGAAGACCAATGGGAAGAGCCAAATTGTCAGATCAGGAGAAGGCCGAAAACAAGGCTGTCCGCGACTACCTGGATGCGCTTGCAGCCAACCGTCCGCGGCGCGGCAGGAAGCGTACGGCCGAGTCCATCGGGGCCCGTATTGCGGCCATTGAGGAGTCCATGGCCGATGTCTCGCCGACCAAGCGCCTGGCCCTGGTGCAGGAGCGCATCGACCTGGAGGCCGAGCTGGACAGCCTGGCCCAGGCCGGGGCGGTCGACATGTCGGGCCTCGAGGCGGCCTTCACCGCTGCTGCCGCGTCCTACGGGGGCCGCCGCGGCATCTCCTACGCCGCCTGGCGCGAGGTGGGCGTGTCGGCGGCCACGCTGAAGGCGGCCGGCATCAGGCGCAGTACCTGACCTGCGGTTTCGGCCGGCCAGGGGGTCCGGACCCGGCAGGGTCGGCTTCAGGCGGCCCGGTCCAGGAGTGAGCCGAGCAGCACCGCGCCGTCGGCGCTGCCAAGGAGGTCATGGCAGGCCCGTTCCGGGTGCGGCATCAGGCCGACCACGTTGCGTTCCGCGTTGCACACGGCGGCTATGTCGTCGACCGAGCCGTTCGGGTTGTCGACGTACCTGAGGACCACCCGGTCCTCGTCCCGCAGTCGTGCCAGAGTCTCGCCGTCACAGGTGTAATTACCCTCGAAATGGTTGATCGGAATCGACAGCTCATCCCCGATTCCGGCCCGGGAGGTCAGGGCGGTGTCGGCCGCCTCGACCCTCACCATCGAGGGTTGGCACAGAAACTTGAGGCCGCTGTTCTTCTGCAGTGCGCCGGGCAGCATCCCCGCCTCGGTGAGGACCTGGAAGCCGTTGCATATCCCGACGACCGGGCCCCCATCGAGGGCGAAGCGGGCGACAGCGGACATCACGGGCGAGAAGCGGGCGATGGCCCCGGGCCTCAGGTAGTCGCCATGGGCGAAACCCCCGGGCACGATGACGGCGTCGACGCCGCTGACATCGGAGTCGCCGTGCCAGAGCAGGCGGCCGACGCCACCGAGGCGTTCGACCGACTCGACGCAGTCGGCCTCGCAGTTGCTTCCCGGGAATACCACGACGCCCACGGCCCTCGTCACCGGTCGCCTGCCTCCCCGCTCACGCTGACCTCCGCGTCCTCGATCACGGGGTTCGTGAGGAAGGCAGAGGACAGGTCCTCTGCGACGCTCCTCGCCGAGCCGGCGTCGTCGGCCTCGATGCTGAACCGGATTGTCTTGCCGACCCTGACGTCGCTGACCCCCTCGTAGCCGAGGGCCGGCAGGGCCCGCTCGATCGTCGACCCGGCCGGGTCGGCGATTCCCTCCCTCAGGCTCACGTAGACGGTCACATCGAACCTCATGGTGCAGCCCCTGTCTCGCTGTATTCCCGGTGCACGGCTCCTCCGTCCCGTCAGGTCCCAGCCCCCGGCCAGGCCGAGAAGGCCAGGCCCGTGATGCGCTCGTAGGCCTCCACGTACCTCGACGAGGTCGCCAGCACCACCTCGCCGGGAAGTGCAGGCGGAGGTGGGCGCTTGTCCCAGTCGAGGCCGTCGAGGTAGTCGCGTACGGGTTGCTTGTCGAACGAGGGCGGCGTAGCCCCAGGCCTCCAGGCGTCGGCTGGCCAGAAGCGCGACGAGTCCGGCGTCAGCACCTCGTCGGCCAGCACCAGGCGTCCATCGACCAGGCCCATCTCGAACTTGGTGTCGGCGATGATGATCCCGCGTTCGGCAGCCCAGGCCGAACCCCTCAGGTAGCACTCGAGGGAGGCATCCCTGGCGGCCTCGGCCAGTTCCCGCCCCACGAGGTCCACGGCCGCCTCGAAGGAGATGTTCACGTCGTGGCCCTCCTCGGCCTTGGTCGACGGTGTGAACACCGGCTCTGGAAGTTGCGAGGCCTCCAGCAGGCCTGAGGGAAGGCGTGCGCCGTGCATGGTGCCCTCGGCCCGGTACTCCTTCCACGCCGACCCGGTGATGTACCCGCGGACGATGCACTCGATGGGCAGCATCTCGGCCCTGTGGCAGAGCATGGTGCGGCCCTCCCAGGAGGTCGGGCATGCGCCCGGGTCGCCGCCGAGCAGGTCCCACGCCTCAGAGGGGTCGGTGGACACCAGGTGGCCCGGCAGCACCCCTCCCAGTTGGTCGAACCAGAACGCCGACATGGCGGTCAGCACCCTGCCCTTGTCCGGTATTGCCTCGGCCATGACGACGTCGAAGGCGGAGATCCGGTCGGAGGTGACCATGAGGAGGTGTCCGTCGCCGACCGCGTAGATGTCGCGGACCTTGCCGGAGTGGAGGAGTGGCAGGTCCGGTGCGGCTGTCAAGGCTGTCTCCGGGGCCGGTGGCGGATCACAGGATCGGCTCGGGATCGTAGGCCGCGGCCGCAGGCCGTGCGGCGACCACATCGGCTATGTCCTGTATCACGGCGTCCACCTGCGCCGACGCCGTACCGGTAAAGCCCGACGGGTCAGCCGTCAGGGCCGCCAGGGCCCCGGCATCGAGGGGGAGGCGGTCGTCTGCCGCCAGCCGGTCCATCAGGTCGGTCCCGGTGGCACCGCCCTCGCGCAGCGCCAGGGCGGCGGCAACGGCGTGCTCGCCGATCACCGCGTGGGCCTCCTCCCTGCCCATCCCGGCCGCCACCGCGGCCACCAGCACACGGGTGGTGGCGAGGAACGGCAGGTAGCGGCCCAGTTCAGCCTCCACGACACGCGGGTAGGCGCCGAACTCGTCCAGGACCGTTAGGAAGGTCTGGAAGAGCCCGTCGGCCGCCAGGAAGGAGTCGGGCAGGGCCACCCTCCTCACGACCGAGCAGCTCACGTCGCCCTCGTTCCACTGCTCACCCACGAGGCCGCCGACCATCGCCAGGTGCCCCCGGAGCACGATGGCCAGGCCGTCCACCCGCTCGCAGGACCGGGCGTTCATCTTGTGCGGCATGGCCGAGGAACCCACCTGCCCGGGCCTGAACCCCTCGGTAGCCAGGTCCTGTCCGGCCATGAGCCTGATCGTGCGGGCCAGGCTTGCCGGCCCTCCTGAGGCCTGGACCAGCGCGGACACCACCTCGAAGTCCAACGACCTGGGGTAGACCTGACCGACCGAGTCGAGCACCTCGTGGAAGCCCAGGTGCTCGGCCACCCTGCGCTCCAGTTCGTCCACCCTTGCCGTGTCGCCGTCGAACAGGTCGAGCAGGTCCTGCTGGGTGCCCACCGGACCCTTGAGGCCCCTCAGCGGGTAGGCGGCCAGCAGGTCGGCAAGCCTCCGGTGTGCGGACAGCAGCTCCTGTGCGGCGGTGGCGAACCTCTTCCCGAGGGTTGTGGCCTGTGCCGCCACGTTGTGGCTGCGACCGACCATCACCAGGTCGGAGTGCTCAGCGGCCAGCCGTCCCAGCCTGGCCAGCACGGCCACGGTCCTGTCGAGGACCAGCTCCAGGCTCCGGCGCACCTGGACCTGCTCGACGTTCTCGGTCAGGTCCCGCGAGGTCATCCCCTTGTGGACGTGCTCGTGGCGCGCCAGGGCACAGAACTCCTCGATGCGGGCCTTGACGTCGTGGCGGGTGGTCCGCTCCCGCTCCCTGATCGAGTCGAGGTCGACGTCGCCGACCACGGACCGGTAGTCCGCGATGGCCGCCTCGGGGATGTCCAGCCCCAGGGAGCGCTGGGCCTCCATGACGGCCACCCAGAGCTCCCTCTCCATGACCACCTTGGCCTCGGCCGACCAGATGTCGGCCATCGGCCGGCTGGCGTAGCGGGAGGCGAGGACGTTCTCCATGGGTCGGACCTGTCGCACCCGTCCGGCTAGCGGGGGACCATCTCGTCCCTGTGGGCCTGAAGGGCATCGGCCAGGTCGGGCCGGTCCACCGCCATCATCTGGACGGCCAGCAGGGCTGCGTTCATCGCCCCGTCCACGGCAACGGTCGCAACCGGGATCCCCTTCGGCATCTGCACTGTCGCCAGGAGGGAGTCCCAGCCGTTGATGGCACCACCCGAGAGCGGCACGCCGATGACCGGGAGGGTCGTGTGGGACGCCACTGCGCCAGCCAGGTGGGCCGCCATCCCGGCACCGCAGATGACGGCGGCGTAGCCCTCGCCGCGGGCCTGTGATGCGAAGGCGGCCACGGCGGCCGGGCTGCGGTGCGCCGACATGACCCGCACGTCGGCCTCGATCCCGTAGCGCTCGAGGGTCTCGGCCGCAGGGGCCATCTTGTCCGCGTCGTTGGGCGACCCCATCAGAACCGCCACCCTGCCTGCCATGTCGACCTCCTCGTCTCCTGCTGTCTAGCCGTTGCCAGTGGCTCCGGCCACGGCCCCTGCGATGTCCGTCCTGTGCTGCATACCCGTCCAGCCCAGCTTCCCCACCGCCCTGTAGGCGCGGTCCCTGGCCTCGGCGACCGTGCCACCCTGCCCGGTGACGGAGAGGACCCTGCCCCCTGCGGTGACCAGGCCGTCGGGCCCGCCGGCAACCCCGGCGCAGAACACGGTCACCCCGTCCACGGCTGAGGCCTCGTCCAGCCCGTGGATCGCCTCGCCGGTGCGCGGCGACGCCGGGTAGCCGCCGCTGGCGCACACTACGGTAACGGCTGCGCCGTCATCGAAGCTGGGGGTTCCGCCCATGGACCCGGCAGCCGCCGAGGCCAGCAGCTCTGACAGGTCGCTGGTGAGGCGCGGCAGCACCACCTGGGTCTCGGGGTCGCCGAACCGCACGTTGTACTCGAGCACCTTCGGTCCGTCGGGGGTGAACATGAGGCCGCAGTAGAGGACGCCCCGGTAGTCGATCCCCCGGGTGGCCAGGGTCGCCAGGGTCGGCAGCACGGCCTCCTCCATGAGGGCGTCCACGGCCTCGTGGGTGGCGATCGGAACCGGCGAGTAGGCGCCCATCCCACCGGTGTTGGGGCCGCTGTCGCCGTCGCCCACCCGCTTGAAGTCCTGCGCCGGGGCGAGGGGCACGGCCGTGGTGCCGTCGCAGACGGCCAGCACCGAGAGTTCCGGACCGGTGAGCCCCTCCTCGATCACCACCCTGCGTCCGGCCTCGCCGAACGCCCGACCTGAGAGGTACTCGGCGACGGCCTCGACGGCCTCGCCCCGGTCCTCTGTGACCAGCACGCCCTTGCCCGCCGCCAGACCGTCGGTCTTCACCACGAACAGGTCCTGCATCCGGTCCAGGAACGCCGTGGCCGTGGCCAGGTCCGTGAAGGAGCCGTGGCGGGCCGTGGGAATGCCGGCGTCGGCCAACAGTTCCTTCATCCACGCCTTGGAGCCCTCCAGCCTGGCTCCGTCGGCTCCCGGACCGAAGACCAGCCTGCCCGAGGCGCGCAGCGAGTCGGCGAGGCCGTCAACGAGGGGCTGCTCGGGACCGATCACCCAGAGGTCGGCGTCGACCTCGTCGGGAGGCGTACGCACCGAACCCGGTATGCCCGGGTTGCCCGGCGTGATGACGACCTCGGCGCTCCGACCCAGGACGTGTGCCAGGGCGTGCTCCCTGCCCCCGGAGCCGATGACGCAGACGCGCACGAAACGTGCCTCAGGCCCGGGTCCGACCGGACGGGCGGAGGGCCGGTCGGGTGGGATCAGCCATTGAAGTGCAGGACCTGGCGCCGACCAGGGCCCACCCCGACCATGCCGACCGGTACCCCGACCTGCTCCTCGATGAAGCCCAGGTAGGCGGCGGCCTCGGCGGGCAGCTCCGAGCGCCGGGTCACACCGGACAGGTCGGTCCTCCAGCCGGGCAGCTCCTCGTACACAGGCTCCGCCCTGTGCAGCACCGACTGGTGGTACGGCAGTTGGTTGTGGCGCTCGCCGTCGGCCTCATAGGCCACGCAGACCTTCACCGTGTCGAGGCCGTCGAGGACGTCCAACTTCGTGACGGCCAGCTCCGAGAGGGAGTTGACCCGGGCCGCGTAGCGGAGCATCACGGTGTCGAGCCAACCGGGCCGGCGGCGGCGGCCGGTGTTGGTTCCGAACTCGCGGCCCACGTCCACCAGGTGGTCGCCGACGTCGTCGAACAGCTCGGTCGGGAACGGTCCGCTGCCGACCCTCGTCACGTAGGCCTTGGCCACCCCGATCACCCGCTCGATGTGGCGCGGGCCGATGCCGGCCCCCGTGCAGGCGCCGCCGGCGACCGGGTTGGAAGAGGTGACGAACGGGTAGGTGCCGTGGTCCAGGTCCAGGAAGGTGGCCTGGGCCCCCTCCATGAGGACGTTGTGGCCGGCCTCCAGCTCCCCGTGGACCAGGGCGACGGTGTCGGCTATGTGGGGTGCCAGCCGTGGAGCGCAGACGTCGAGGTACTCGGCGGCGATCTCGTCGGCGTCGGCCGGTAGGCGGTTGAAGATCCGCGTCAGTACCCGGTTGGTGTGTTCCAGTACGGCGTCCAGCTTCTGGCGGAAGATCTTCGGGTCGAGCAGGTCCTGGGCCCTCAGGCCCACGCGCATGGACCGGTCGGCGTAGGCGGGACCGATGCCCCGCTTTGTCGTTCCCAACTTGTTCTTGCCGAGGTGCCGTTCGTAGAGGGCGTCCAGCTCCTGGTGGTAGGGGAGGATGAGGTGGGCGTTGCCGCTCAGCCTGAGGCGCGAGGTCGAGACGCCCCTGTCCTCCAGCATGTCCATCTCGGCGATGAGCACCCTGGGGTCGACGACCACCCCGTTGCCGATCACGGGGGTCACGTGCTCGTAGAGGACCCCGCTGGGGACCAGCTGGAGTGCGAACGACTCGCCGGCGACTACGAGGGTGTGCCCCGCGTTGTGGCCTCCCTGGTAGCGGACGACCATGGACATGTCGCCGGCCACGAGGTCGGTGAACTTGCCCTTGCCCTCGTCGCCCCACTGCGTCCCGACGACAACCGTGGCGGGCACGGCACCCCTCCTGCGTCCTGATCGGGTCCCTTACGGGCCGATCCTACCGCTGGCCGGGCTCTCCCCATCGGCCGCCCCGGCTGCATGCCGGTGGCCGCGCCATGCTCTACAGGCTGTTGATCCTGAGTGCTTTCGACTCAGGATCCGTGCTTTCCACACCCCCTGTGGACAACCTCGGTTTCCCCTACGCGTTGGGGGACCCTGCTGTGGAACGAAACGTGGTCGTAACACACACCGGTACATGCGTCCCGCCTCCGGACGGGAACACCCGAACCCGCTGGTCAGCGCCTCTGTCCGGCCCGCCCACCGGTATCCGACCGGGGCCGCTGACGGTCAGCGCCCCCTCGGGGGACGGTAGACCGTGACGCTCTGGCGGACCGGTACCAGGTCCCGACGGTACTGCCTGTGCACCTCGGCCACCGCCTCTGTTCCGGCCTCGCGGGTCCTGGCCAGCTCCTCCTCCAGCCGGTCCACCTCTGCCTCCAGCTCCAGGACCCGCTTCACCCCAGCCAGGTTCATGCCCTCCGAGGTCAGGTCTGCGATCCTCTGGAGCATCTGGATGTCGGCGTCGCTGTAGCGCCGGTTGCCCCCCGAGGTCCGGGCCGGGTCGAGCAGCCCCCGGCGCTCGTAGATGCGCAGCGTCTGAGGGTGCATGCCCGCCAGCTCGGCGGCAACCGAGATCACGTAGACCGCCCGGTCGGGTCCGACACCTACCACTGCGGTTGACCCCCCGGCTGCCCGACCATGGCCTCCATCCTGTCAGATCCCGTCGGCCACCTGCCCACGGCGCTCATCCCTCCAGGCCCTCGCGTGGATCAGCGTCCGCAGCATCGGCCAGTGCCTCGATCGCCGCCCTCTCGGCGTCGCTGGGCTCGGTTGGCACGACCACCTCGACCGTGACCAGGAGATCACCCCGTCCACGGCGCGTGCCGATCCCGCGTCCCTTGACGCGGAACGTCCTGCCACTACGCGTTCCGGCAGGCAGGCGCAGGGTGACACGGCCGTCCTGGAGCGTGGGCACCGGTATCTCCGCCCCGAACACCGCCTCGGGGAAGGTCACCGGCACCGAGAGCGTGAGGTCGCGCCCCAACCGGCCGAACAGCGGGTGGGCGTCGACGGCCACCACCACGTAGAGGTCGCCGGAGGGCCCGCCCTGCCCCGGGGCACCACGGCCCTTGAGCCGGATCCTCTGGCCGTCCTCGACACCGGGGGGAATCCTGACCTTGACCTCGCGTGGGCGACGCTCGACGCCGCTGCCCCGGCAGGAGCCGCACGGGTCGTCGATCTGGCGGCCACTCCCACTGCACACCGCACACGGGCGGCTGAACGAGAAGGGGCCCTGGTTGTCGGCCTGGGCCCCGCTGCCCCCACAGGCCGAACACCGCTTCGGGCTCGTCCCCGGTCGGGCGCCGCTGCCGCTGCATGCCGAGCAGGCTGCGTCGCTGGTCAGGTGGACCGAGGTGGTCACCCCGTTGACGGCCTCCAGGAACGACAGGGTCAGCCTGGTCTCAAGGTCGGCCCCCCGCTGTCCGGCAGGCCTGCCGTGGCCCCCCTGGCCGAACAACCCGCCGAAGAGGTCGCCCAGGTCGAATGGCGCCCCACCGGGCCCGCCGAACCCGCCGGGTCCGCCGCCCATGCCCCCGATTGGGCCCATGGCCCTTACCTGGTCGTACTCGGCCCGCTTGGCCTCGTCGCCGAGCACGTCGTAGGCGGCCGAGGCCTCCTTGAAGCGCTGCTCAGCGGCCTCATCACCGGGATTGGCGTCCGGGTGCAGCTTCCTGGCCAGCTTCCGGTAGGCCTTGGTGACCTCCTTCTGGGAGGCCTTCGGGTCGACGCCGAGCGTCCGGTAGTAGTCCTTGTCGAACCACTCCCGCTGGGCAGTCATGCCGGGCGCGCCCTGTGGGTGGGGCTCAGCCCCGCACCCTCACCATCGCCGGCCGGAGCACACGGCCCGACCAGGAGTAGCCGCGGCGCAGCACCTCCGAGACCACCTGGTCGGCGTCGTCACCGGCCGCCTCGTGCTGTACTGCCTCGTGGCGGTTCGGGTCGAATGCTTCGCCGACGGGGTCGATCACCTCCAGCCCAACCGGTGTCAGGGCACTGACGAGGGCGGCCCGGATCGGCTCAACGTCGTCTGAGCCCTGGTCCACTGCCACGTCACAGGCGTCAAGTACGGGCAGGAGGAGGTCGACGATGCCGGACCGGGCCCGTGAGGCGACCTCGGCGTTGCGGCGCTCGGTCTGCTTCCTGAAGTTGGCGAACTCCGCGCTGACGCGCTGGAGGTCCCTCAGGAAGGCGTCCCGCTCGGCGACCGGGTCCTCGGCCTCGTCGGCTGCCGCGGCTGCCTCGTCGGCCTCCAGGATCTCCTCGATCAGGTCCTCGACGGCCTCGACCGTCGCGCCCTCCGAGCCCGTGGCGTCACCGACAGCCGGCACGTCCCCGGCGGGTGTGCTCACTGCTCGTCGACGATCTCAGCGTCGACCACGTCGTCGTCGCCGCCGTCGGTGCTGCCGGTGGCCGCGGCCGCCTCCTGCTGGGCGGCCTCGTAGAGGCGCTGGCCGAACTCCTGGCTTGCGGCCATGAGGGCCTCGGTGGCGACCCCGATGGCCTCCGTGTCTTCGCCCTCCAGCGCCTCCTCCAACGCGGCCAGCTTCTCCTCGACGCCGGCCTTCTCGTCATCGGTCAGCTTGGAGCCCTCGTCGTCGAGCAGCTTGCGGGTCTGGTAGACGAGGTTGTCGGCGTTGTTGCGGACCTCGGCCTGCTCCCGCCTCCGGTGGTCCTCCTCGGCGTGGATCTCGGCGTCGCGGACCATCTGGTCGATGACGTCCTTGTCGAGAGCCGACTGGCCGGTGATCGTCATGGACTGCTCGTTGCCGGTAGCCCGGTCCCTGGCTGACACGTGGACGATCCCGTTGGCGTCGATGTCGAAGGTGACCTCGATCTGGGGCGTGCCACGCGGCGCCGGCGGCAGGTCGACCAGCTGGAACTTCCCCAGGGTCTTGTTGAACTGGGCCATCTCCCGCTCACCCTGGAGAACGTGGATCTCCACCGAGGGCTGTCCGTCCTCAGCCGTGGTGAACACCTCGGAGCGCTGGATGGGGATGGTCGTGTTGCGCTCGATGAGGGTGGTCATGACCTGGCCCTTGGTCTCGATGCCGAGCGACAGCGGCGTCACGTCGAGCAGCAGCACGTCCTTCACCTCGCCGACCAACACGCCCGCCTGGACGGCCGCGCCGATGGCCACGACCTCGTCGGGGTTCACGTTCTTGCTGGGCTCGCGGCCTGCGATCTCCTGGACCAGCTCGACCACGGCCGGCATGCGGGTGGAGCCCCCGACCAGGATCACCTGGTCGACCTCCCCCTTGCTCAGGCCGGCGTCGGCCACGGCCTGCTCGAACGGCGACCGGCAGCGCTTCAACAGGTCGGCGGTGAGCTCCTGGAACTTGGCCCTCGAGAGCGTGTAGTCGAGGTGCAGGGGACCGGCGTCGGTGGCCGTCATGAAGGGAAGGTTGATCTGGGTCTGCTGGACCTGCGAGAGCTCGATCTTGGCCTTCTCGGCGGCCTCCTTGAGGCGCTGGGCGGCCATGGGATCGGCGCCCAGGTCGACCCCGTTGTCGTTCTTGAAGGAGGTGACCAGCCAGTCGATCACGGCCTGGTCCCAGTCGTCGCCGCCCAGGCTGGTGTCACCATGCGTGGCCTTCACCTCGAAGACGCCCTCGCCGATCTCGAGCACCGACACGTCGAAGGTGCCGCCACCAAGGTCGAACACCAGGATGGTCTGGTCCTTGTCGTCCTTGTCGAGGCCGTAGGCCAGGGCCGCCGCGGTCGGCTCGTTGATGATCCGCAGCACCTCCAGGCCGGCGATCTGGCCGGCCTCCTTGGTTGCTGTGCGCTGGGCGTCGTCGAAGTAGGCGGGCACGGTGATGACGGCCTGCTCCACGGCGGTCCCCAGGTAGGCCTCGGCATCCCTCTTCAGCTTCTGGAGGGTCCGCGCGGAGACCTCCTGTGCCGTGTACTCCTTGCCGTCGATCTCCTGGGACCAGCCGGTCCCCATGTGGCGCTTCACGGAGCGGATTGTGCGGTCGGGGTTGGTGATGGCCTGTCGCTTGGCGACCTCGCCGACGAGCACCTCGCCGTCCTTTGCGAACGCCACGACCGATGGGGTCGTACGGGACCCTTCGGCGTTGGCTATGACTACCGGGTCGCCTCCCTCGAGGACGCTCACCACCGAGTTGGTGGTTCCGAGGTCGATGCCTACGGCCTTGCCCATGTTCATGCTCTCCTGTCTGGTGTCTGGTCCGGGTCGCCTGTTCCGGCGCTCGGCCGGCGTGACCCGCCGGCACCGCAGGGGGGGAACCGCGTGCCGGCGGGTCAGGATACGGGCCGATCCGGTTGATCCGGCCACTTCTATGCTTCCCCAACTATAGAGACTTGAGTCCTTCTCTATCAACTTCTACGGGTGTGTTTCCCCGCATTTGCTGGTGGACTGTGGCATGCCCACCCTGATCCTGTTGCGACACGGCCAGAGCGAGTGGAACGCCACCAACCGCTTCACCGGCTGGTACGACTGCGACCTCACGCCCGAGGGCGAGGCCGAGGCGGTCACCGGGGCCCGCCTGATGGCCGAGGCCGGCCTGCTCCCCGACGTGGTCCACACCTCTCTCCTGAAGCGGGCGGTCCGGACGGCCAACCTGGCCCTCGACGTCCTCGACAGGGCCTGGATCCCTGTCCGGCGCGACTGGCGCCTGAACGAGCGCCACTACGGCGACCTGACCGGCCTGGACAAGGCCGAGACCCGTGCCCGCCACGGGGACGAACAGCTCACCGCCTGGCGCCGCGGCTACGACACGCCGCCCCCGCCGATCTCCGACGACAACCCGTACAACCCCAACGGCGACCCCCGCTATGCCGGCCTGCCGGATCCTCCACTGGCGGAGTGCCTGGCCGACGTCGTCAAGCGCCTCGTCCCCTACTGGGAGTCGGCCGTGGTACCCGACCTGGAGTCGGGGCTGACGGTCCTTGTGGCAGCCCACGGCAACAGCCTGAGGGCCATGTGCAAGCACCTCGACGGTATCAGCGACGCCGAGATCGTCGGGTTGAACATCCCCACGGGCGCACCCCTCGTCTACGAGCTGGACGACCGGATGCGCCCCGTCGAGGCCGTTCCCGTGCTGGAGCGGAGCCTGGACCCTGCCGCCGCGTGCGCCGCCGCCGAGGCGGTGGCCCGACAGGCGGGCTGACCACCCCGGCGACGGCCTGCGCCCCCGTCAGGCAGCAGGCACCGTCTCGATCCCGTACCCGGGTGAGCCGTGCTCGGCCACGTCAAGGCCGGCCAGCTCCTCCTCGGCCGAGACCCGCAGGCCGACCGTCGAGGCGATCACCTTGAACAGGATCGCCGAGGCGCCGAGCACCCAGGCCGCTATCAGCACCACGCCGATGGCCTGGACCAGCAGCTGCTCGAAGCCACCGCCGTAGAAGAGGCCGGCGTTGTCCCGGCCCAGGAAGGCGTCGTCGTAGCGGGCGAACAGGCCGATAGCCAGAGTCCCCCAGACGCCGCACACGCCGTGGACCGACACGGCGCCCACCGGATCGTCGACGCCCCTCCTCTCGATGAACAGGACCGAGTAGACCACGATGATCCCGCCGATGAGGCCCGTGACCACCGCCCCCAGGAAGTTCATGGTCCCGGTCCCGGCGGTGATGCTGACAAGGCCGGCGAGCGCACCGTTGCCGGCCATGCCGACGTCCATGGCCCCCGTCTTCCTCCAGATCACCGCACCGGCCCCCAGGACCCCGGCCGAGGCGGCCAGCAGCGTGGTCATGATGGCGTGTGCCACCCAGGCGTCGAAGGCCAGCTCCGACCCTGCGTTGAAGCCGAACCAACCGAACCAGAGCAGGAACACACCGATCACCGCGAACCCGACGTTGTGGCCCGGGATGGCCCTCGGCTTACCGTCGGGCCCGTACTTGCCGATCCGGGGTCCGAGGAACACGGCCCCCATGAGCGCCGCCCAGCCACCGGCGCTGTGCACGATGCTCGAACCTGCGAAGTCGCTGAAGCGGGCGTCACCGATGCTGAGGTCCGAGAGCAGGCCGTCGCCGTGCCAGAAGGAGTGGACCACGACCGGGTAGATGAACCCGGTCATCACGGCGCTGAAGACCAGGTAGGCGGAGAACCTGGTGCGCTCGGCCATGGCACCCGAGGCGATGGTCACGGCCGTGGCGGCAAACACCACCTGGAAGAAGAAGAAGGAGGGGGTGGCCAACACGTTGCCGTCGTCGAACGCCTCGGGCATGCCCGACAGGAAGAAGGCATCGGTCCCGATGAGGCTGCCGCCGTCGGCCCCGAAGGCGAACCCGAACCCGACCGCCCAGAAGGCCAGGGCGCCTATGGCCATGTCCGCCAGGTTCTTGGCCATGATGTTGCCGATGTTCTTGGCCCGGGTGAGGCCCGCCTCCACCAGCGCGAAGCCGGCCTGCATGAGAAAGACCAGGCAGCCGGCCACGATCAGCCAGAAGCTGGCCAGGAGGGCCGTGTTGTACTCGGCCGGCGTCAACTCCTGGGCGGCGGCCGGGGCTGCAGAGATGACCACGGCAGCGGCCATTCCTGCCAGGCCCACCCAGACCTTGCGGGCACGGCTCCTCTGGCCTCGGGAGCGCCATGCGCCGGTCACGGCGCTCGACATTGCTTTCGACAGGGACACGGTGATCACCTCTCATCCGTTTCGGGTTCGAACGGAGGCGACGCTACGAACCGCCGGTTTCGCCAGAGTTCGGTCAGCGTGACGGTGCGGCGACGGTTCCCTGACCGGAACCTGAACCCCAGTCACCCATGGGGCGGGGTTGACGCCCGGTTCACGGTCACGAAACAGGCGCGAAACAGCCCCTGCCTACCTTCGCCGGCGATGGAGGCGATCGGTGCAGGTGACGTGGCGATCCTGAGGTGGCCCGGCGACCGCACCCGGCTGGCCGAACTACGTCGACAGCGGGTGCCGAGGCTGGCACTGGTGGCGCCCCACGCCCCCTCCTTCCACTCCTCCGACCCCCTGGAGGACTGGGTCCGGCTGCCGGCCCCTGAGGACGACGTGAGGGCGAGGGTCCAGACGCTCATCGAGCGTGCGAACCGGCGCCCACCCGAGGTGCCCAGCCTCGAGGACGGCAGGGTGCTCCGCTACGGAACATGGTGGACCTCCCTGTCACCCATCGAGGCGCGCCTGGCCGCGCCGATGGTCGAGCGCTTCGAGGGTGTGGTCGGCCGCAGCGACCTGGCCCGGGCCGGCTGGCCTGAGGGGCTTCCCAGCCGCAACTCCCTGGACGTCCAGCTGGGCAGGATCCGACGGCGCCTGTCGGGGTCGGACCTCGTGCTGAGGACGATCCGGTCCCGAGGTTGCATGCTCGCCCACGACCCGCTGCGCTGACCCGCCAGCCACCGGCCGGGGTGGGCCCCCGAGCCCTCGACGCCGCCCGCCACACGGGTAGTGTTCCGGCCGTTATGGGCAGGCCACGCATCCGACCCGACCATGCCGTGATCGGCCTCGGGGTCGTCGTGGCCCTCTTCACGGTCGGCTCAGGCGTCGCCTCCCTCGTCAACGGCTTCCACGACGACTCACCCGTCACGCGGGAGGTCTTCGGGAATGTACCGGGGGCCTTGAAGCTGGCCTTCTACACGGTCATCCCCCTCCTGATCGTCTGGGGAGCAGTCCTCTTCTCCTACAGGGTCCGGAACTGGCAGCGGGGCACCCCCGACAACAGGACGACAGACGCCGCCAACGCCAAGAGGCGATTCGGCGACTTCCGGGCCGGCGTCTACATGCAGACGCTGCTGCGCGAACCGGCAGCGGGCGTCATGCACTCACTCATCTACTTCCCCTTCCTCGTGCTCCTGGCGGTCACCACCGTCCTGGAGGTCAACCACCAGGTTCCCGAGGGCCTCAAGTTCCTGCACGGCGACGTCTACCGGGCCTACACGCTGGTGGGCGACGTTGCCGGCGTGCTGTTCCTCGTGGGAGTGGTCTGGGCGATCCTGCGCCGGTTCGGCCCGGCCGCCTTTCGGCCCTACCGCATCCGCATCAAGACCAAGCCGGAACACGCCGCAGCCCTGCTGGTGTTCCTGGCCATCGGCGTCACCGGCTTCGGAGCCGAGGCATTCAGGATCGCCACCGACGCAGCCAACGGCGTCCGGGTGGGCCACGTCGAGTCCTGGTCGGTCGTCGGCTATCCCCTCTCCCTGGCGGTCGGCCGCAGCAGCTACCTGGCGGAACACGTGGCGGGCTGGCACCAGGCGTGGTGGATCGCCCACGTGGTGGCGTTCATGGCCTTCCTTGCGCTGCTGCCGATCACCATGGTCCGCCACATGTTCACCTCGCCGCTGAACATGTACCTGAGGGACCGGGACCGCCCCAAGGGCGCCATGCGGCCCATCCCCAACCTGATGGAGACCGAGCTGGAGAGCTTCGGGGCCTCCACCATCGAGGAGTTCACCTGGAAGCAGCTCCTCGACACCGACTCGTGCACCATGTGCGGCCGTTGCACAAGCGTCTGCCCGGCCCACGCCACGGGCAAGCCGCTGGACCCCCGCGAGATCGTCCTGAAGGTGGGCGAGGTCATGGCGGCGACGGGCTCACCGGTGGTGTCGCCGCCGATCGGCGTCGACGCAGAGATCACGGTGCCGGCCAACACCATGTTCGACCGGATCACAGGCGAGGAGCTCTGGTCCTGCACCAGCTGCAGGGCCTGCGACGAGATATGCCCTGTGAACATCGAGATCCTGGACAAGATCCTCGACATGCGGCGCTACCTGTCGCTCATGGAGTCCGACTTCCCGAGCGAGCTCGGGGCCGCCTACCGGTCGATGGAGAACTCCGGCAACCCGTGGGGCCTCTCGCAGGGCGAGCGGGCCGACTGGGTGGGAGACATCGAGGGCGTGGAGGTGCTGGACGGGGGCGACCCGCTGGAGGCCGAGTACCTCTACTGGGTCGGCTGCGCCGGCTCCTTCGACGACAAGAACAAGAAGGTCTCCAGGGCCATGGCCAGGCTGCTCTCGATGGCGGGGGTGTCGTTCTCGATCCTCGGCCCATCCGAGATGTGCACGGGCGACCCCGCCAGGCGCTCGGGCAACGAGTACATCTTCCAGATGATGGCCATGCAGAACGTGGAGACCCTCAACGCCATGGGCGTGCGCAAGATCGTCACCCAGTGCCCCCACTGCTTCAACACGCTCGCCAACGAGTACCCCGAACTGGGGGGCCACTACGAGGTCGTGCACCACAGCCAGCTGCTGGAGTGGCTGATCGACCAGGGGAAGCTGGACGTGTCAGACGCCCGGCTGGACGGCCGGATCGTCTACCACGACTCCTGCTACCTGGGCCGCCACAACGACGTCTACCAGGCCCCGCGACGGGTCATCGGAAGCCTCGGCGGGGTGGAGGTGGTCGAGGCCGGGAGGCAGGGCACCAAGGGGATGTGCTGTGGAGCCGGCGGCGGGCGCATGTGGATGGAGGAGCAGATCGGCAAGAACATCAACGTCGACCGGTCACAGGAACTCCTGGCGACCGGGGCGGGCCGCATCGCCACCGCCTGCCCGTTCTGCTTCGTCATGATCGACGACGGCGTCAAGGGCGAGGGCGTGGAGGACGACGAGGTCAAGGTGGGCGACATCGCCCTGCACGTCCTGGAGGCCATCGAGGCCGGCAGGCCACCTGCCGGTGCCGACCCGGCCTAGCGGTCGAAGTTCTCCCAGTAGCGGCTGGGCCGCGGCCCCTCCTGGCCACGGTACTTGGAGCCCAGCCGGTCGGCTCCGTAGGGGTGGTCGGCCGCCGTGGTCATCTGCATGAACGAGATCTGGCCGATCTTCATGCCCGGGTAGAGGGTAATCGGAAGGCTTGCCACGTTCGAGAGCTCGAGCGTCAGCTGGCCGTCCCAGCCGGCGTCCACGTACCCGGCAGTCGAGTGGATGAGGAGGCCCAGCCTGCCGAGGCTGGACTTCCCCTCGAGGCGCGCTACCAGGTCGTCCGGCACCGCCACCCGCTCCGACGTGGACCCCAGCACGAACTCGCCCGGGTGCAGGATGAACGGGTCCTCCGCCGATGCCTCCACCACCTCGGTCAGGTCGCTGAGGTCCTGGCGGACGTCGATGAGGCCCCGGGTGTGGTTGCGGAACACCAGGAACCTGTGGTCCAGGTGCAGGTCGACCGACGATGGCTGGACGCACGAGTCGTCGAAGGGCTCGATGGCTATCCGCCCCGAGGCCACCGCCTCGCGTATCGACCGGTCCGAGAGGATCATGAGCCGCTGATGCTAGGCCGCGCCCGCCTCGTCTGCGGCCGACTACGTGCCGGCCTGGTCGAACCCGGCAACGGCCGCCTCGGTTGCCTCTGCGTCGGGCCCCGGACCCGGGGTGGCGAGGGACCACTGGTGTCCGAACGGGTCAACCAGCCGTGCGTACCGGTCACCCCAGAACATGTCCTCGGGTCCGTGCAGCAGGGTGGCCCCTGCGGCCACGGCGCGGTCGACAGCCGAGTCCACGTCGGGAACGTCCCTGTGGAGGCAGACCGGGGTCCCACCGATCGCCGTCGGCGAGGTGCCCTTCCCCCCGTGCATCTCGGGGAAGTCGTCGGTGACGAACACCACGAAGCCGTCGAAGGAGACCTCGGCGTGGATGATCCGGCCGTCGTCGATGGCCTGCCTGGCCACCTCCTCGGCGCCGAACGCCGAGGCGTAGAAGGCGATCGCCTCCGCGGCTCCATCCACGCAGATCTCGGGTGTCACGTCGGGTCGCAACTGCCTGTGCGGTTCGGCCATGGTGGTCCTCCCAGGTTCAGGACCGATCGTAGACCCGGCCAGGAACCGGCCTCACAGCCACCACGTCCAGGAGCCTCCCTCGACGGGCGGATCCGCCAGGAACCTCCCCAGTGCGCGGATCAGGGAGCCGGGATGCTCGAGGGAGCCGCGGTCGAACCGGCGGCGGCTGGTGAAGACCATCCCTCCGTGTGTACGTCCCAGTGCAGCCCACTCCCTGTCCATCAGTGCGAAGTCCCGGACGTTCTCGGTGACGACCGCCCGCTTGTCGTCGGCAGCCGCTGTGAGGATCTCATGGCCGTCCAGGGATCGCAGTTCCGGCCTGTCCACCACTGCCACCACGTCGTGCCCGTCGGCCACCAGCGCCGCGGAGATGGCAGAGGTGAACATCTCGTCGAGCAGGAGCTTCACGCCTCCAGGAGTTGGCGACGACGGCGCCAGAGCGCCTCCTCCATCTCGGCGGCATCGTCACGGGCGGCGATCTCGGCATCGACCTCGTCGGTGTGCTCGGCGTAGTAGTGGAGCGCGGCGTCGACCTGTGCCACGGTGATCCCCAGGTGGTCGGCTGCCCTCCCGCTCCTCTCATCGACCGGGATCTGGCTGCCGACGATCATGGTGACCACGTCGACCACCTCGGGACCCGCCATCAACACCGCGCGGCGTCCGGCCGGACCGTCACGGAACACGATCATCGGGTGCCGAGACATCCGGAGTCCCTCGTCGATCAACCGCTCGGCGAGGGGTGACATCGCCATCGAACGGTGGGCCGCCTCGGACCTCAACCGGCGGTGGACATCCGGCGACCCGAACCTGATCGACACGACGCTCATGGCGACAGTGTAGCCATCTGTAGTCGCTACAGGTCCCCTGGTGCAGGCCGACCGCGCTGGGTGCCACGTGGCCGGCCGCGCTGACATGCCCGTAGTCTGCGGACGTGGCGAGCCTGACGACCCTCGGACCCGACAGTTGCCTGGCCGATGTCGTGGGGGCGATGGACGCCGATGGCGGGGTTATCGTCGAGGGCCTGCTCCCCGAACCTGCCAGGGAGCGGATCGTGGAGGACCTGGCAGCCACGTTCGAGGGGACAGCCCCGGGATCCAGCAGTGGCATCGATCAGTGGGAGACCTTCCACGGCGCCAACACCAAGCGCTTCTGCGGCCTGGCGGCCCACAGCGACGCCTTCGTGGAGCACGCCCTCCTGAACGACACCCTCCTCGCCGTGGCCGACCACTACCTGCTCCCGAACGCCGCCGACTACTGGCTGAACACGGGCCAGGTGATGGCCGTGGGGCCGGGTGAGCCGGCCCAGTACCTGCACAGGGACGAGAACAACTGGCCGGAGGCCACAGCCGACGGGCGGGAGATAACCGTGAGCTGCATGTTCGCCCTGAGCGACTTCAGCGAGGCCAACGGCGCAACGGTCGTGGTCCCGGGCACCCAGGACCTGCCGGCGGGGATCGTCCGCGGGGCCGTATTCCCGCCCGAGGCGATCGCCTACGCGGCTATGCGGGCCGGGAGCGGGATGATCTACAGCGGCCGGGTGATCCACGCCGCCGGACACAACGCCACCGACGCATGGCGCTACGGCATGCACGTCAGCTTCGTGGCCGGGTGGCTGCGCCCGGAGGAGGCCAGCCCCCTTGTGATCGACCGTCGGCGGGCGGCCGAGCTGCCGGAGCGGGCCAGGCAACTGCTCGGCTGGGGGTCGTACCACTCCGAGACCGGCGGGCGGACCTGGCTGGTCGACTTCGAGGATGCCTCCCGCCTCTTCGCCTGACCGACGGGGCCATGGGCCGCCTCCCGGACGGCCAGGTCAGGCCCGACCCTGCGCCAGGCGCGCCGCCGCCCCTCCCAGGAGCCTGTTCAGCGGCGCCCGCGCTCCGGTCAGGACCTCCCAGATCTCCTCGAGGCTGAGCTCCCGGTTGCCGAGGCCGGCAGCCGGGTTGGCAACCACCCCGACCGACGCGTAGGGAAGGTCCAGCTCCCTGGCCAGGGCGACCTCCGGACACCCGGTCATTCCGACCAAATCTCCTCCCACCGCCGCCATCATCTTGATCTCGGCCGGCGTCTCGAAGCGCGGTCCGTTGGCGCAGACGTAGGTTCCGCCGTCCACGACCTCGATCCCCTCCGACGCCGCCACCTCCAGGAGGAGGCCCCTCAGCCCGGCGTCGTAGGGCTCGCTCATGTCGGTGTGCCTCACCTCAGCGTCGAAGAAGGTGCCCGCCCTCCCGTGTGTCATGTCGATGAACTGGTCGATGAGCACCAGTTCACCCATGCGGTAGTCGGGGTTGATGCCGCCGCTCACCGCCGTGGCGAACACGGCCGAGGCGCCGGACTCCTTCAGCGCCCAGACGTTGGCCCGGTAGGGGATGGCCTGCGGGGGCACGCTGTGGTCTGCGCCATGCCTGGGCAGGAACGCAACCGGGCAACCGTGCCAGGTGCCGCTGGTCAGCTCGACCGTTCCGTAGGGGGTTGCGCGCTCAACGGTCGTGGCGCCTTCCAGGCCCGGTAGCTCGTAGAAGCCGCTGCCGGTAATCAGGCCGAGCATCCCAACCAGCCGTAGCTCAGCCGTCCGAGCCGGACAGCATCAGGCGACCGACCCTGTCGCGGTCGATCCCCTCGACCGGCTCGAACGCCACGACCTTCCCCCGGTAGAGGACGGCGACCCGGTCGGCCAGGCCCAGGACCTCGTCCAGCTCGGCCGACACCAGAAGCACGGCCATTCCGGCGTCCCTGTGCTCGAGGAGCCTCCGGTGGATGAACTCGATGTTCCCGATGTCGATCCCACGGGTGGGCTGGGCAGCCACGATGACCCTCGACTTGTGGGAGAACTCCCTTGCGGCCACCACCTTCTGCTTGTTCCCGCCCGAGAGGGTGGCCACCGCTGCCCCGATGGTCGGCGGCCTCACGTCGTACTCGGCAACCAGCCGCTCAGCCTCGGCTTCCACGGAGGCCCTCCTGCGGATCCCCCGCCCGGCGTAGGGGCGGCGGTAGTACCTGTTCAGCACCAGGTTGTCGGCCACGGTGTGCCCGCTGACCAGGCCGAACTTCTCGCGGTCCTCGGGTATGTGGGCGACGCCCATCTCGCTGATCTGCCTTGGGGAGAGGCCGGTCATGTCGACCCCGCCCAGGCGGACGGTTCCGGCCTCGACCCTGCGCAGCCCCGTGATCGCCTCGACCAGCTCCCGTTGGCCGTTTCCCTCGACGCCTGCCACGCCCACGATCTCCCCCTCGCGGACGTCAAGGTCGACGCCGTCGAGGGCCGTGGCGAGGCGGTCGTCCTCCACAACGAGGCCCTCAACGGTGAGCACCGTCGGCCCGGGATTCGCTGGGGTACGCGGCAACTTCAACTCGACGGGGCGCCCGACCATCATCGCCGCCAGGCTGGCCTCGTCGCTCTCGGCAGGGACGGCGTGGCCGGCCACCCGCCCACGGCGCATCACCGTGATCTCGTCTGCCACCGCCAGCACCTCGCGGAGCTTGTGGGTTATGAAGACCACCGCCACGCCGCTCTCGGCAAGGTCGCGCAGGATCCCAAGCAGCTGCCCGGTCTCCTGGGGTGTCAGCACGGCGGTGGGCTCATCCAGGATCAGCACGTCCACGTCCCTGTAGAGGGAACGCAGGATCTCGACACGCTGCTGGATGCCGATCGGCAGGTCCTCGACGGTCGCGCGCGGGTCGATGTCCAGCCCGAAGCGCTCAGCCAGCTCGGTGACGGCGGCACAGGCGGCGTCCATGTCGACCACGCCGTGGCGGGTCGGCTCGTCGCCCAACACCACGTTCTCTGCGACGGTCAGCACCGGAACCAGCTGGAAGTGCTGGTGGACCATCCCCACGCGCCTGGCTATGGCGTCGCGGGGGCTGGCCAGGTGCAGCAGCTCACCGTTGCGCCTGACCTCCCCGGCGTCGGCGCGGTAGAGGCCGAAGATGATGTTCACGAGGGTGCTCTTGCCGGCGCCGTTCTCCCCGAGCAGGGCGTGGACCTTCCCGCTCTCGATCCGCAGGCTCACGTCCTCGTTGGCGACGACGTCGCCGAAGCGCTTGGTGACGCCGACCACCTCGAGTGCCGGGCTCCCCTCCCGGCGGGGGGTGTCACTCACGGCTGTACGGCTGACCCACGGCCGCCGGTGGGCGGGCCCTGCCGACGAAGCCGGCCAGGACGACTATGCAGACCACATAGGGGATCATCCCCACGAACTGCGGGTCGTCGGCCAGCCAGCCCCTGAACTGGAGCTGCGTCTGGACTGCGCTGGCGTAGCCGAACAGCAGCGCCGCCCCCCAGATGCCGATCGGGTTCCACCTGCCGAAGATCATCACGGCCAGGGCCACGAAGCCCCTTCCGTTGGTCATCATCCGCTCGAACGAGCCGACGGCCTCGAGGCTCAGGTAGGCACCGCCCAGACCAGCCAGGCTCCCCCCGGCGATCAGGTTCGAGTAGCGCACCCGTGCCACGGACACGCCGACCGTCTCGGCTGCGCTGGGCACCTCCCCGACCGCACGGGTCCAGAGGCCCCACCTGGTCCTGAACAGCACGAACCAGACCACCCAGATGAGCACCAGGGAGGCGTAGGTGATCGGCCGGTTGGTGAAGAACACCCGGCCTGCGACGGGAAGGTCGGAAAGGGGGCCGAGCGACACCTGGGGGGTCTTCCCCGACGGGAGCGTCCTCCCCTGCTGGAAGAGGTAGCTGCTGATCCCGATGGCCGCGATGTTGAGCACCGTGCCGGCGATGATCTGGTCGCCGCGCAGGGTCACGGACAGGCCGGCCAGGCCCGCTCCCATGGCGGCCCCGGTCAGCATCCCCGCCAGGATCCCGGCGATGAGGCTTCCCGTTGCGGACGCCGCCATGAAGCCCACGAACGCCGAGAGCAGCATCTGTCCCTCGATGCCGATGTTCACCACACCGGAGCGCTCGCACAGCACGCCGCACAGCGCCCCCAGGACAAGGGGTGTCGACTGCCGCAGGGCGCTGGCCAGGACCGCCGTGGTCTGGTCCTGCTGGAAGTCGGCCGTCAGCATGGTGATGACGACGAAGACCAGGATCGTCAGCAGCCACCAACGCGAGCGGTGGAGCAGGCCGTTCACGCCGACCCCCAACCCGCCGCCATGGAGACCCCCTCGGACTCCTGTCGGTCGAGGAACCAGCGCACCACGATCGGGGTGGCCACGAACAGCAGCATCAGGGCCTCGATGATGTCGGTGATCTCAGGCTGGACGTCGGAGGTGAACTGCATTGCGGGCCCACCCGCCTCCATCGCCCCGATGAGGAGGGCGGCAGGGATGACACCCAGCGGGTTGTTGCGCGCCAGCAGCGCGATGGTGATTCCGTTGAAGCCGAGGCCGGCGTTGAACCCTGGTTCGTACCTGCCGATGACGCCCTGGGTCTCGATCGCCCCGCCGGCCGCGGCCAGGAAGCCGCTGATCGCCATCGTGGCTATGACGGTCCTCGTCACCGAGATGCCCGCATACCTGGCCGCGTTGGGGTTCAGCCCCACCGAGCGGATCTCGAAGCCCAGGGTGGTCCGCTCCAGCAGGTACCAGCAGGCCAGGCTTGCGACGACAGCCACCAGGAATCCCGTCGGCAGGGATCCCCATCGCGGGATCTCGGCGCTGGCCTCCACCGGCGGCGTGCGGGAGAGGATCCCCTCGTCCTTCCACGGGTTGGACGCCAGCCAGTCGGTCAGGTTCAGGGCCACGAAGTTGAGCATGATCGTGGTGATCACCTCGTGGGCGCCCCGGGTTGCCTTCAACACGCCGGCGATGGACCCCCAGAAGGCGCCGGCCAGGCCACCGACCAGCAGGGCCAGCGGGGCGTGCACGATCCACGGCAGGCCCACGATGCCGAACCCGACCGCTCCGGCGACGATCCCACCGACCACGAGCTGCCCCTGGCCGCCGATGTTGAACAGGCCCGCCCGGAAGGCGAACGCCACGGCCAGGCCTCCCATGACGAGGGGCGTGGCCTTCTCGAGGGTCCGCCCGACCGTCTTCTGGCTGGAGAGCGAGCCGTCCAGGAGGGCCTTGTAGGCGTCCAGCGGCGCCGATCCGGAGAGGGCCAGGATCACGGCACCGATGCCGAGTGCGAGGAACACCGCGATGAGGGGCACCGCAACCGGGCGGAGCCTCCTCACTGCGCCAGCCCCATCACTGATCCCCCGCCTGAACTCACCGCGGCAGCCTAGGTGTGGGGGGTCGGACAACCCCGCCTCGGCTCCAGCGGTCGCACCTCACGGCGATGCACCCGCCGGGGTCTCGCCCTCGCCCGGACGGACCACCCGCTGGTCGGTGACGATCGCCGTGATCATCCCCGCCGGCGTGACGTCGAAGGCCGGGTTGATGCCGACGGTCCCGGCGGGAGCCGTTGCCACCCCGGCAAAGGTGAGCACCTCGCTGCCGTCCCGGTTCTCGACGACGATGTCGCCACCGGTGGCCGTGGCGGTGTCGACGGTCGACTCGGGAGCCACCACTATGAACGGGACCGCTGCGTACCGGGCGGCCAGCGCAACAGCGAACGTGCCGATCTTGTTGGCGGTGTCGCCGTTCGCAGCAATCCGGTCGGCGCCGACCAGGACCACGTCGACCTCGCCGGTGGCCAGCAGGGAGGCCGCTGCGGAGTCTGCGATCACGCTGTGCGGGGCGCCCATGCGGCCCAGTTCCCAGGCCGTCAGCCGGGCACCCTGCAGCAGCGGTCGGGTCTCGAGCGCAATGGCCTCGGCCAGGTGGCCCTTCTCGTGAAGTGTCTGGATCACCGCCAGGGCCGTCCCACGCTCGACACTGGCCAGGCCCCCCGTGTTGCAGATCGTCATGGCCCTGACCGCCTCGCTGCCCCCGGTCAGCTCGGCCACCAGGTGGGCACCGCGGTCCCCCATCGCCACCGATGCCGCGATCTCCTCGTCCCTGATGGCGAGGGCCTCCCGAAGCACCGCTTCCGGACCCCTGGATGCGGCGGCTGCCGCCCTGTCGACCATCCGGGCCAGGTTCACGGCGGTCGGACGGGCCGAGCGCAGCTGGCCCACCGCCTCGTCGAAGGCCTCGCCGTCCGCTCCGTGGATACGGGCGGCCAGGGCCACCCCCAGGGCGCCGGCTACGCCGATTGCCGGAGCCCCACGCACCGAGAGGCGCCTGATGGCACCGACCAGGTCCGGGACCGTGTCGATCCTGAGGACCTCGACCGAGGAGGGGAGCCTCGTCTGGTCCAGCATCAGGATCGCCCCGTCATCCCAGTCCAGGGTCCGCCCACCGGACACCCCGTCCGTGTGCGGGTTGGATTCCTCAGCCGGCTGCATTTGCAACTAGGTCGATCATCGATCACCCTGTGATCCGGTGGCGGGCCCGACAGTCCGCCAGGAGCGGGCCCTGAGACAGCGGCCCCGACTGTACACAGGCGGCTCGGGCGGGGAAGCGCCCGCACGGAGGACCGGTCTGGAGATGGATGCAGAGGACGTGGTTGAGCTCCTCGGCCTGGACCCGCTGCCTCTGGAGGGCGGCACGTGGGCCGGCACATGGCGTGACGAGCACGGGTCCTCCATCTACTACCTGATGAGCCCGACGGGCTTCTCGGCCCTGCACCGGCTCAACCGGACCGAACTCTGGCACCACTACGCCGGCGCCCCGGCCGAGATGCTGCTGCTCCACCCGGACGGCTCCACGGACTCGCCGCTGCTCGGGGACGACCTGCTGGCAGGGCAGCGCCCCTTCGTGCCCGTGCCCGCCGGAACCTGGATGGGTGCGTCCACAACCGGCGCCTGGTCGCTGGTCGGAACCACGATGGCCCCGCCGTACGACCCCGACGGGTTCGAGTTGGGCTCCCAGGAGGACCTGGTGGCCAGCTACCCCGCCGTCGGGGAGCGCATCGTGTCCCTGGTCAGGCCGGTCCAACCGTGACCGGCCTCGAAGGCCCACGCCACCTGCTGGACCTGTCAGGCCGCGTCGTGCTCGTCACCGGGGCGGGTGGGAGCATCGGAGGTGGGATCGTCCGGCGCCTCGTGGCCGCGGGCGCCAGCGTCGTGGCCCACTCCCGGCGCTCCGCCACGGACCACCTCCTCGACGCCGCGGGAGCCGTGCTTCCCTCCGTCCAGGCCGACCTGACGGCCGCCGGAGCACCCGCCGAGGCGGTAGGCGCGGCGCTCGAGGCGTACGGCCGCCTGGACGGCCTGGTGAACAACGCCGGCGTCCAGGCGGTGGTCCCCTTCGACGAGGTGTCCGAGGAGGAGTGGTCCGAGACCCTGGCCGTGAACCTCACCGCCGCCCGGCGCCTCACCGCCCTGGCGGCCGCAGCCATGCGGTCCGCCGGTGGGGGCTCGATAGTGAACATCGCCTCAATCGAGGCCAGCCACCCGACCCCGGAGCACGGCCACTACGCCACGTCCAAGGCGGCCCTGGTGATGCTCACGAGGGCCGCGGCCCTGTCCTACGGACACGACGGGATCCGCGTCAATTCGGTCTCGCCGGGCCTGATCGACCGGCCCGGCCTCGAGGGGGACTGGCCTGACGGCGTCGGGCGCTGGCGCGCCGCCGCCCCCCTCGGGAGGCTGGGCACCCCGGAGGACGTGGGCGACGCCTGCGTGTTCCTCTGCTCCGACCTGTCCCGCTGGATCACCGGCGTCGACCTCGTGGTGGACGGCGGCGTGCTCACACGGCCCACGTGGTGAAGGCCGGCATGCCGGGTAGGAAGTAGCCGTGGAAGACCTCTGGGACGTGGACCTGGCGGGCGCCCTCGGGTCGCCGCTGGAGGAGTGTGTATACGGATCGCGCCTCATCGGGTCCGATCCGTCGCTGGTGCTGCACGGCGGGGGGAACACCTCCGTGAAGGCACCGTTCACCGACATCCACGGGACCGACCACGACGCCCTGTACGTGAAGGGTTCGGGGTGGGACCTGGCAACCATCCAGCCGCCCGGGTTCACCCCCCTCCTGCTGTCCCGCCTGCACGACCTCCTCGGGCTGGAGGAGCTGTCCGACACGGACATGATGCGGGAGCTGAGGGCTGCCAGCCTCGACCCGGACGCGCCGGCACCGTCCGTGGAGAGCCTGCTCCACGCCTTCATACCGCACACCGCGGTGCTTCACAGCCACGCCGACGCCGTGGTCACCCTGACCAACACCGCCGACGGGGAGGACCGCGTACGGGAGGCCTTCGGTGACGCCGTGGTCGTGGTCCCCTATGTGATGCCCGGCTTCGACCTGGCGAAGCTCGTGGCAGGGGCCTGGCCGGAGGCCGCCGGTGGGAACACGACCGGCATGGTCCTGATGAACCACGGGCTCTTCACCTTCGGTGAGACCACGGCCGAGGCCTACTCCAGGCACTGCGACCTGATCTCCCGGGCAGAGGCTGTCCTCGACCGCGCCGGCACGCCCGGGACCCCGGCCACAGCCGGCCTCCCGGCCGTGGACCCCGTGGAGGTGGCCGACCTGAGGCTGGCGGTTTCGCGTGCCGCCGGCGGGCCCATGCTGTTGTGCTGCCACGACGACCCCACTTCGACCCGCTTCGTGCAGCGCCCCGACCTCGAGAGCCTCGCAACAAGGGGGCCCCTGACGCCCGACCACGTCATACGGACCAAGCGCATCCCCCTCGTGGGTCGGGACGTTGACGGCTACGTGCACGACTACGGCGAGTACTTCGCTGCCCACGAACACAGGGGCCGCACGGAGCTGGTGATGCTGGACCCGGCCCCGCGGGTGGTGGTGGACCCTGAACTGGGCGTCGTGACGGTCGGCCGGACGGCACGGGACGCGCAGGTCGCCTTCGACATCTACGAGCACACCATGTGGGCGCTCGAGCTGGCCGAGGACCACCTGGGCGGCTACGTGGCACTTGACCCGGGCGACATCTTCGACGTCGAGTACTGGGACCTGGAGCAGGCCAAGCTGCGCCTGGCGGGTCAGCCCCGGGAGCTGGCCGGAACCGTCGCCGTCGTGACGGGAGCCGCCTCGGGCATAGGGCGGGCCTGTGCAGCCGAGTTGCTGTCACGAGGCTGCGCGGTGGCGGGCCTGGACATCGACGCCTCGGTGGCCGACGCCTTCGACGACGCCTCCTGGACGGGAACCGAGGTTGATGTGACCGACCCGGTCGCCCAGGAGGCCGCCCTGGCCGGTGTGGTCAGGCACTTCGGCGGGATCGACGTGGTCGTCAGCGCCGCCGGGGTCTTCGGCGCCAGCGTCCCCATCAGCGACATGACGCCGGAGGCCTTCAGGTCCGTGCAGGCCGTGAACGTGGACTCGGTCGTGCACCTGCTCGGCTGCGCCCACCCCTACCTGGCCAGGTCCCCGGTCGGGGGCCGGGTCTGCCTGATCGGATCCAAGAACGTGCCGGCCCCCGGAAGGGGAGCCGTGGCGTACTCCACCTCCAAGGCCGCCCTCACCCAGGTGTGCAGGATCGCGGCGCTGGAGTGGGCCGAGGACGGCATCAGGGTCAACGCCGTCCACCCCGACGGCGTGTTCGACACCGGGCTGTGGACGCAGGCCCTGCTGGAGGAGCGTGCCGCCAGCTACGGCCTGACCGTCGACGAGTACCGGACCCGCAACCTGCTGCGGACCGAGGTCACCGCGGCCGGGGTGGCGAGGCTGGCCGTGGAGCTGTGCACCGACACCTTCTCGGCCACTACGGGAGCACAGGTGCCAGTCGACGGGGGCAGTGACCGGGTGATCTGACCGAAGCGGCCACCGGGCGCCGGCCTGCCGGCACCGCCGGGCCGGAAGGGGCGGCCCGGCCCACCTATCCTCCCCGCCCATGGTGCGGCAGCGCTTCTCAGCGGAGGTGGTGGTCACCTGTGACGCGGACAACTGCATCCACTCCCCGGGCCTCGTTGAGGTGGACGGGGACCGGATCACCTGGGTGGGTCCTGCCGACAGTGCGCCACCTGCCCCCGAAGGGGTGGCCACCGTCAACCTGGGCGGGCTCCTGATGCCTGGGCTGGTGAACGCCCACTGCCACACCCCCATGACGCTCGTCCGCGGTTGCGGCGACGGCCTGCCGCTGGACCGCTGGCTGAACGAGGCCATGTGGCCGCGGGAGGGCCGCATGACCCCCGAGGACGCCTGGTGGGGCATGACCCTGGGTTCGGCCGAGATGCTCCTGGCCGGCGTCACCACCAGTTGTGAGATGTACCTGTTCGAGGAGGCAGTGGTCGAGGCGGTGAAGGCGTCGGGGGGCCGCCTTGTCATGACCCCGGGCGTCGTCGCAGCGCTCCATTCCAGTGGCGAGGAGAGGCTGGCCGAGTTGGCCGGGTTCCATGCCTCACACCACGACCCGGCGGGGCGGGTGACGGTCGGCGTGGCGCCCCACTCTGCATACGACCTGGGGGTGGAACAGGTCGCACGGCTGGCGGAGCTGGCCAGGTCGCTGGACGCCGTACTGCACATCCACCTGGCCGAGACCCGCGAGGAGAGCCGGGGCCTGGAGGAGTCCTTCGGCTGCTCGGTCACCCGGATCCTCCACGACCACGGCGTTTTCGAGGGCCGGGTCCTGGCCGCGCACTGCGTGTGGCTGCAGGACGGCGACGTGGACCTGCTGGCGGCCGGGGGCGTCGGGGTCGCCCACTGCCCGGTCAGCAACATGAAGCTGGGGTCCGGCACCGCACCCCTTGTGGCGATGAGGCAGGCCGGCGTGACCGTCGGGTACGGCACCGACGGCCCGGCCTCCAACGACACCCTGGACCTGTGGGAGGAGGTGAAGGTGGGCCCCCTCCTGGCAAGGGTGGCCGGCCTGGACTCGACCGCCGTCACCGCGGAGGAGACGCTGGCGATGGCCACACGCGAGTCGGCCCTCGCAGTCGGACTCGACGACGTTGGCTGCCTTGCTCCGGGCTACGCCGCCGACATGGTCAGGATCGACCTGGACGTGAGCACGTTCGTGCCCGTGACGGCGCCGGAGGAGCTGACGGCACACCTTGCCTGGTCGGGCTCCAGCCGCAGCGTCACCGACGTCTGGGTGGCCGGTGACCGGGTCGTTGCTGCCGGCCAGCTGCTCACCGTCGACGTGGACCGGGCCCTCTTCGAGGTCGGACGGCGGGCGCAACGCCTGGCCGGAGCCTGATCCCAGGCGGGCCGCCTGCCCGATGGGGGCCCGGCGGCGGTAGGTTCGACGGGACGCCTCCGGCCTCCACCCGGCCGGGGTCCGCGGGTGTAGTTCAATGGCAGAACCCCAGCTTCCCAAGCTGATGACGCGAGTTCGATTCTCGTCACCCGCTCAGCCTGGCCCGAGCCGTGAGGTCCGGGCCCCCTCGCGCAGCAGCGGCCCGAACCCCGCGCTCCCTTGACAAACTGATCAAAGGTTATACTATCTTCCGTCAGGTGCCGGAGGGACCCCGGGGGACGCGTGCGCAGACTGGAGAGCTTCGTGATGGGGTCCTGGCAGGGGCCGGCCCCCGGGGGGGACGACCACCTACCACGCCGTCACCGGCGAGCCCGTCGCCACCGTCTCCAGCGACGGCGTCGACTTCGGTGGGGCCGTCGACTTCGGGCGCCGGGTGGGCGGTACGGCCCTGCGCTCCATGACCTTCCACGAGCGGGCCTCGATGCTCCGGGCACTCGGGAAGCACCTGCTTGTCGAAAAGGAGCTCCTCTACGACCTCTCGACGGCGACCGGGGCCACGAGGGCCGACTCCTGGATCGACATCGAGGGCGGTGCCGGCGTCCTGCTCGGCTATGCCTCCAGGGGCCGACGGGAACTACCCAACTCGATGTTCCTCGTGGACGGCGAGCCCGAGGTCCTGTCGAGGGACGGGTCGTTCATTGCCACCCACATCGCCACGCCCCTGGAAGGGGTGGCCGTGCAGGTGAACGCCTTCAACTTCCCGTGCTGGGGAGCGCTCGAGAAGCTGGCCCCGGCCCTGCTGGCCGGGGTTCCGTCGATCGTCAAGCCCGCCACCCAGACGGCGTTCCTCACCGAGGCCATGGTGCGCCTCGTCGTTGACTCCGGAATCCTCCCCGACGGCGCCGTCCAGCTGGTCTGCGGAGGCGTCGGCGACCTCTTCGACCACCTGGGCGGCCAGGACCTGATCGGGTTCACGGGCTCGGCCCGGACAGCGGCGCTGCTGCGCTCCGACCCCGCCGTGGTCGAGCGGTCAGCACGCTTCAACGCCGAGGCCGACTCCCTGAATGCGGCAATCCTGGGGAGGGACGCCGCCCCGGGCAGCGCCGAGTTCGACCTGTTCGTCTCGGAGGTGGTGGGCGAGATGACCGTGAAGGCCGGCCAGAAGTGCACGGCAATCCGCCGGGCCATGGTGCCTGCCGTACACCTGGACGCCGCAGCCGAGGCCCTGGCCGCAGCCATCGCCGCCGTGAGGGTCGGTGACCCCGCCGACCCCGACACGGACATGGGGGCCCTGGTCAGCACCGACCAGCGCGACGAGGTGCTCGGAGCCCTGGCATCCCTCTCCGGATCGACCTCCACCGTCGTGGACACCTGCGGCTTCCACGGCGTCGACCCCTCGAGGGGCGCGTTCATGGCACCCACCCTGCTGCGGGCCACCGACCCGGGTGCAGCTGCCGTCCACAACGTCGAGGCCTTCGGGCCGGTCAGCACCCTCATCGGCTACGACGACCCCGCCGACGCCGTCCGCCTGACTGCACTCGGGGGCGGCAGCCTCGTGGCCTCCGTCTACACAGCCGACCCGGTCGAGGCCGCCGAGCTGGCAACCGGGATCGCCTCACACCACGGAAGGCTCCACCTGGTCGACGCCTCCGTCGCCGAATCCAGCACCGGCCACGGCTCGCCCCTGCCCGGCCTGGTCCACGGGGGCCCCGGCCGCGCCGGGGGCGGCGAGGAGATGGGCGGCCTCCGGGGGGTGCGCCACCACCTCCAGACCACGGCCCTGCAGGGCTCCCCCGACATGCTCACCGCCATCACGGGAGAGTGGATGCCGGGAGCCACCAGGCACCTGGACCGGGGGCATCCGTTCAAGCTCCACTTCGACGACCTGGAGGTGGGCACCGCCATCCGGACCGGTTCCCACACGGTCACCCTCGGCGACATAGAGGGCTTCGCCGACAGCACGGGCGACCACTTCTATGCGCACATGGACGAGGAGGCCGCCGCCGCCAGCCCCATCTTCGGCGGCCGCGTCGCCCACGGCTACCTGGTTCTGTCGCTGGCCGCCGGTTTGTTCGTCTGGCCCGACCCCGGGCCGGTCCTGGCCAACTACGGGATCGACCGCTGCCGCTTCGCCAAGCCGACCTACCCGGGCGACACGCTCACGGTGCTGTTGACCTGCAAGCGCAGGACCCTGCGTTCCGGCGCCGGTTACGGCGAGGTCGCCTGGGACGCCCAGGTCACCAACCAGGGCGACGAGGTGGTCGCCGCCTACGACGTGCTCACCATGGTCGCCAACCGACCGGGCGTGAACGGCGCACCCGACGACGGAGAGACACAGGGAGGAGACACCTGATGGGACGCACCTGGTCCTCGATGGACGAATTCGAGGCGTTCCTGGCCGACGGCGGAATGGTCGAGGTCGACGACGACATGCCCGACGAGTACCGATCGGCCGTATTCCGGTTCATCGAGCTGCACGCCAACAGCGAGCTCATGGGGGGCCTCACCGAACGCGACTGGATCCCGATGACCCCGGGTCTGCGCCACAAGATGGCGGTCCTGGCCAAGACCCAGGACGAGATCGGCCACGGCCACCTCCTCTACATGGTCGCCGCCGACCTGGGTGTCAAGACCCGCAGGCAGATGCTGGAGGACCTGTTCGCCGGCAGGTCCAGGTTCCACAACGTCTTCCACTACCCCGTCCGGACCTGGGGCGACCAGGTGGCCATCTGCCTGCTGGTCGACGGCGCCGCCGTGCCCAGCCAGAAGGCCGTCTACAAGGACTGCTCGTACGGGCCGTACAAGCGGATCCTGAAGCGGATCATCGCCGAGGAGGGCTTCCACCTGAGGCTGGGAGAGGAGCGGGTGCTGCGCATCGCGGAGGGCACCGAGGAGCAGCGGGCCATGTTCCAGCAGTCCATCAACGACTGGTGGTGGCCCGCCCTGAGGCTGTTCGGGCCCGACTCGAAGCCAGATGACAGGCTCATGCGCTGGCGCCTCAAGTCGGAGCGCAACGAGGTCATGCGTGCCGGCTGGGTCCAGAAGTTCGTGCCGCTGCTCCACGGCTACGGGTTCAGCGTCCCGGATCCCGGCCTCAGCCACGACCCCGAGACCGACACCTGGACATGCGGTCCCATCGACTGGGAGCCCCTGAAGCGCACCATGGCCATGGACGGGCCCGATACGGCACGCAGGATCGCCGAGGCGGCTGCGGCCTGGAAGGAGACGCGCTGGGTACGCGAGGCCCTCGACTCGGTCCCGGAGAGGAGGGCCGCATGAGCACCGTGCTGGCCGACACCGTGAGGGCCGCATGAGCACCCTGCTGGCCGACACCGTGAGGGTCGCATGAGCACCGTGCTGGCCGAGACCGTGAGGGTCGCCGTGGCAGGCGTCGACGACCCGGAGATCCCCGGGGTCTCGATCGTGGACCTGGGCCTGCTCGAGGTGCTCAGCACCTCGGACGACGGGGTGGTCGAGGTGGGCCTCATCCCCACCTTCTCCGGCTGCCCGGCGCTGGAGGCGATCGCAGCCGACGTGGAGGAGGCGGTGGCCGCCGTCGGCGGCGTCAGGTCCGTGTCAGTCGGCTGGCTGGCGAGCCCGGTCTGGACCGTTGACCGGGTGACCGAGACGGCCAGGGCCACCATGGCGAGGGAGCTCACGGTCGCCATCCGGACCGACGGGGGCCAGACACCCTGCCCGAGGTGCGGCGCCCCGACCGTGGAGCAGTCGGAGTTCGGACCCAGCCGCTGCCGGGCAATCCACCGCTGCGAGGCGTGCCGTGAGGCCGTAGAGGTTATGAGGGGCTGAGGAGGCATGCGCACTTACGAGGTCTTCCTGAAGAGGGACGGACAGGAGGAGTACCGCCACGCCGGCAGCATCGAGGCGCCCGACGACGAGCTGGCCCTCGTGCTGGCCCGCGAGAACTACCTGCGGCGGGCTGAGGGTGACCTGCTGTGGATGGTCGACCGGGCCGACCTGCTGGTCGGCGACCGCGACTTCGTGGCCCCCAACGCCGACAAGCCACACCGCCAGAGCGACGGCCAGCTGGTCGCCGCGCGCCGCAGGGAGCTGAGGGCGAGCCGATGACCGACATCACAGAGGGAATCCGGGAGTACCTCCTGGCCTTCGCCGACGACGAGCACCTGATGGGCCAACAGCACACCGAGTGGATAGGAGTGGCCCCGTTCCTGGAAGAGGACCTGGCATTTGCCAGCATCGCCCAGGACGAGCTGGGCCACGCTGCGCTCCTGTACGGGATCGTCGCCGGCGTCCAGCCGACCGGTCCGGACTCGGTCGAGGTGGACCGTCTGGCCTTTGGGCGCGGTTCCGAGGAGTACCGGTCGGCACAGCTGACCGAGCTGGCCACCGCCGACTGGGCCCACGCCCTCGTCAGGCACTGGCTCTACGACGCCGCGGAGGCCCTCAGGTGGCGCCTCCTGGTGGACTCCAGCCTGGAGCCTGTCAGCAGCGCCGCCGCACACGCCCTGCGCGAGGAGCGCTTCCACCTCCGTCACGCCGACGGCCTGGTGGACGCCCTCATGCGGACAGGGGACGGCCTGGCCCGCGTCGACGGGGCCCTCTCGGACCTGCTGCCGGTGGCCCTCGGCCTGTTCGATCCGGTGGTGGGAGAGGCCGAGGCCGTGGAGTCGCGGGTGGCCTCGGCCCCCATGGACACCCTCCTTCCCGAATGGACCGAGGGCGTCCTGGCCCGCTTCCCACACATCGACCTCGACAGTGTCGTGGCACCACCGACCACCGCGCGGACCGGACGCCACCCCGACTTCGAGCCGCTGATGGCACGCATGAGGACCGTCCTGGAGGCCTTCCCGACAGCATCCTGGTGACGGCTCCGACCGCCTCACCGCGGGGGCCTTCCGGCCCGCCGGCGGCGGCGTGACAAGGGCCCGGTCACCCGGTCGGAGCTACGGTGGCGTCATGCTCCCTGGCCCGGGCGAGGTGATCAGTTGCGCCGACTACCACACGGCCGGCGAGCCCTTCCGGATCGTCGACGCAGGGCCCATGGAGGGCGACAACGTCCCTGACAGGCGGTCCTGGGCCGTCGAACACCTGGACGACCTGCGTCGCTTCCTCGTCGACGAGCCCCGCGGCCATTCCGGGATGTACGGGGGCTTCGTCGTGCCGCCGGACGACGGCGGCGCGGACCTCGGGGTCGTGTTCTTCCACGGCGGGGGCTTCAGCACGGCCTGCGGCCACGGCACCATCGCCCTGGTCACCTGGGCGATCGATGCCGGCGTCGTGGCCGGTGCCGGCGACAGGGTGGAGGTGACCGTCGACGTCCCCTCCGGCCGCCTACGCACGGTCGCCACGATGCTCGATGGGAGGGTCGCCTCGGTCGGCTTCCGCAACGTGCCCTCCTACGTGACCGCCGAGGGCCTGGCCGTTGAGACGTCGCACGGCCGGGTCGTCGTGGACGTCGCCTTCGGGGGGGCCCACTACGGCTTCGTGGACGTCGGCGACCTCCCCGTGTCGGCCAGCACCGCCTCGGTGGCCTCCCTGGTGGCCCTCGGAGGCGAGGTGAAGGCCGCCCTCGGCAGCCACCCATCCACCCGGCACCCGGCCGACGCCCGGCTCTCGGGCATGTACGGCGTGGTCTTCCACGAGGGCACCGGGCCGCTGCGGGAGCGGAACGTGACCGTGTTCGCCGACAGACAGGTCGACCGGTCGCCGTGCGGTTCGGCCACCTCGGCCAGGCTGGCCCTCCTGCACCGGACAGGCGACCTTGAGGTCGGCGACGTCCTCCTCAACGAGGGCGTGGCAGGTGGCGTGTTCGAGGGCCGCATCGTGGAGGTGTCAGGAGCCGGCGTGGTGACGACGGTGGAGGGGTCGGCCCACCGGTACGGCTCATCCGAGCTGGTGCTGGATCCCCATGACCCGATGGGCGCCGGCTTCCGCCTGGGCTGACCCGGGTCGGGAAGGCCGTGGGCGCATAGGGTCCGGCCCATGGCACGGCCCTCCCCTCCGGACACCACCGGACCGGCGCCAGAGGCGAGGACCACCGTCCAGGTGGATCGGCTCCGATCCCTCGTCGGACGCCTCGCAACCTGCGACAACGCCTTCTGGAGGGAACGCCTGGCCGGGGTGGAGGCCTCGGCCATCCGCTCACCGGATGACCTCCGGCTCCTGCCGTTCACGGTCAAGGCCGACCTGCGCGACACCTACCCGCTCGGCATGGTCACGACGCCCATGGCCGACACCACGAGGCTCCACGCCAGCTCGGGCACGAGCGGCAAGCCGACGATCGTCACCTACACCCCTGATGACCTGTCAGTCTGGGCGGAGGTGAACGCCCGGGCGCTGGCCCTGGCCGGCGTCCGCCCCGACGACGTCCTCCACAACGGATACGGCTACGGCCTCTTCACGGGCGGGCTGGGCCTCCACTACGGCGGCGAGCGCCTGGGCTGCACGGTGGTTCCCGTCTCCGGGGGCAACACCGCCCTGCAGCTCCAGCTGCTCCGGGACCTTGGCAGCAGGGTCATGTCTGCCACCCCGTCGTTCGCCCTGCTGCTGGCTGAGCGTGCAGCCGAACAGGGGGTGCTCGCGGACCTGCGTGTGGAGGTCGGGATACTGGGAGCCGAACCCTGGTCCGAGGGGATGAGGGATCGCATCCAGGCAGCGTGGGGCGGGGGCTTCACGGCCCTCGACATCTACGGCCTGTCGGAGGTGATCGGACCCGGGGTGGCCATGGAGGCGCCAGATGACATCGGTGCGCTGAACGTGTTCGACGACCACTTCCTGCCCGAGGTCGTGGACCCCGAGACGGGCCTGCCCGTGCCCGACGGCGAGTGGGGCGAGCTCGTCCTGACGACCCTCACCAAGCAGGCCATGCCGGTGCTGCGCTACCGCACCGGCGACATCACCAGGATCCTGGCCGGGAGCGGTCCGGCCGGACGCCACTGGACCAGGATCGCCCGGATCACCGGCCGCACCGACGACATGCTCGTCATCAGGGGAGTCAACGTGTACCCGCGTGAGATCGAGGCCGTGCTGATGGACGACGCCGACGTCGGGGCCAACTACGCCATCGTCGTGGACCGTCGCGGGCCCATGGCCCAACTGAGGATCCGGGCCGAGCTGGTGGCCGGAGTCGGCGACCGGAGCGCCGCCGCAGACCGCATCGGCCGGCTCCTCATGGAGAGGCTCAGGATCAGGACCGACGTGGAGCTGGTCCCGGAGGGCACGATGCCCCGGACAGAGGCGGGCAAGGTGAAGCGGGTCTTCGTGCAGAACGACGACGCCGATCCCCTGGGCGGCACCTGACCCCGCCGCCCGGCTCGGTCCCCGGCCCCTACTCCTCGCCCCCGCCGCCGGGCCTTCCTCCGAGGAGGTCCGACCTCACCGACGTGGTGGGACCGGCCTGTTCAGCGTCACCGCCACTCCTGATCCACACCGTCCGCTGTGGGAATGGGATCTCGATCCCGTTCTCGTCGAAGGCCCTCTTCAGGCGGGCGCGCAGCAGGCGGCCCGTGGCCCACTGCTCGCCCGGCTCGGTCTTGACGGCCAGCCGTATCGAGATGGCGTCTGCCCCGAAGTTCTGGACCCCCCAGATCTCAGGTTCCTCGAGGATGGTGGCCGAGTCGACCTCCTCCCGCCAGACCTGGTCGGCCACCTCCTTGATGACGCTGGCAGCCAGGTCGATGTCGGTGTCGTAGGCCACGTCCACGTCCAGCACGGTCCGGGCCCAGAGCTGCGAGGAGTTGCCCACCCGGCGGATCTCGCCGTTGGGGACCACCCAGACGACGCCCTCCACGTCGCGCAGGACCGTGGTTCGCAGGGTCACCCGCTCCACGGTGCCGGAGGCAGCGCCGACGTCGACGTAGTCGCCAACGCCGTACTGGTCCTCCACGATGACGAAGATGCCGGCGATGAAGTCGGCCACCAGCGACTGCGCTCCGAACCCGATGGCCAGGCCCACGATCCCGGCCCCTGCGATGAGGGGCGCCAGGTCGAACCCGATCTCGCCCAGGGCCAGCATCAGTGCCGTCAGGTAGACGGCGGCACCTGCGATGCTCCTCAGCACGGCGCCCAGGGTCAGGTAGCGCTGGCGCGACCTCTCCGCCCGCTCGTGGATCTTGCGCAGCTTCCCGCGGGCGCGCCGGCCCATCCGGACCACCATGGCGTCGGACTCGGCCTCGGTCTCCTGCTTCGACCGGGTGGAGACCAGGCGCTCGACCATGCGGTCGACCATCCTCTTGACCAGGCGGTTCACCACGATGGCCCCGGCCAGGATGATCACCACCTTGAGGGGCCTCTCGACCAGCCAGGCCGCGATCTCAGAAACCGCCTCGTTGCCGGTGATGTCCCACACGGCCTCGCAGATGAAGCCGGGCCGGTCCCCGCAGGCGTCGACCAGGCCCTGTGCGGGGGCCTGGGCCAGCAGGTTGTTCGCCATAGCCGTCACCTCCAGCCCGGGACGGTAGCCCACAGGCCGCCCCGGTCGTCGCCCCTCCGGGCGGACCTGGCGGCCGGCGGCCGTGCTGTGGAGCCGATTCCGGCTCTCAGGAGGTGAGGGTCAGCAGCGCCCAGACCGAGACCGCCGTCCCCAGCAGGATGTAGGCCGTGCTCCGCCACAGCGGCGGCCTCTCCAGGGTCCCGGTGGACCGGTCCTCCGAACTCCGGTCGGGTCCTGCAGCACCACGCCTTGCGCGTGGTGGCCTGACCAGGGCGGCCAGGTTCCCAACCGCCATGGCCGACCCAAGCGCCAGCAGGAGCCATGCCAGCAGGTCCTCACCGAGGAAGGCCTCCACCGTGCGACGCCCGCTCAGCCCCGGTGGCCCGGTGGGCACCCGGCCGCCGACGCGTACGGCCCGACCACCGCTGCTCAGCCCAGCCGGGCCATGTTGGCGAAGCGGGTGTAACGGGGGAGGAACGCCAGCCGTATGGTCCCCGTTGGGCCGTTCCTGTGCTTCGCCACGATGATCTCGGCGGTACCCATGTCGGGGCTCTCGGGGTTGTAGACCTCGTCCCGGTAGATGAAGACCACCACGTCGGCATCCTGTTCGATGGAGCCCGACTCCCTCAGGTCGGCCAACATCGGCCTCTTGTCCTGCCTGGACTCAAGGCCACGGGACAGCTGCGAGAGCCCGACGACCGGGGTCTCCAACTCCCTGGCAAGGATCTTGAGGCCCCTGCTGATCTCGGAGACCTCGATCTGGCGGCTCTCGGCTGTGGAACGACCGGTCATGAGCTGCAGGTAGTCGACGACGATGACGCCCAGCTTGCCCACGCGGCTCTTCAGCCTGCGGGCCTTGGCCCGGATCTCCATGACCGAGATGTTGGGGTTGTCGTCGATCCAGATGGGGGCCTCCGCCAGCTTCCCCACGCCGTGGTTGATGCGGGACCAGTCGTCCTCGGTCAACTGGCCGTTGCGGATGCTCCTCGAGTCGACCTTGGCCTCAGCGCACAGGATCCGCTGGCTCAGCTCCAGTTGGCTCATCTCCAGCGAGAAGAGCAGCACGGGGAGGTTCTCCTTGATGCCCACGTGGGCGGCCAGGCCCAGGGCGAAGGAGGTCTTGCCCATGGCAGGGCGGGCGCCGACTATCACGAGGGAGTTGTCCTGCAGGCCCGACAGCAGTTCGTCCAGTTCCTCGTAGCCGGTCTCCGTTCCGGTGATGGTGGCTCCCTGCTCGAACAGTATCTCCAGCCGGTCCAGGTTGGCGTCGAGCAGCTCGCGCATCCCCGCCATGGTGTCCGACACCCGGCCCTGGCCCACCTGGAACACCAGGTTCTCGGCCTCGTCCACTGCCTTGACGACGTCGTCGGGCCTGCCGTAGCCGATCTCGGCAATCTCGTTGGCCGCTCCTATGAGGCTCCGCAGCGTGGCGTGTTCCTGGACGATCCGGGCGTACTTGGATGCACTGGACGTAGCCGGGGTGGCCGCCTGGAGCTCAAGCAGCATGCCCGGCCCGCCCAGCCCCGCCAGCAGGTCGGCCCTGCTGAGCGCCTCGGCGACCGTGACGGGGTCGACCGGCTCGCCTGAGGCGTAGAGGCCGCAGATGGCCTCGAACACATGGGCGTGGGAGGGCTTGTAGAAGTGTTCCGCCGAGACCACCTCGAGGGCGTCTGCGATGGCGTCCCGCGACAACAGCATTGCCCCCAGCAACGAGGCCTCGGCGTCGACGTTCTGCGGGGGTACCCGTGCCGCCGACCTGGGCCTGCCCTGGCCGGACCTCCCACCACCACCTCCCGCGGTCCCACCCGGCTGGGACCAGTCCGGCGGGGGCTCTACGGGCGGGGGCTCCACGGGCGGGGGCTCCACGGGCGGGGGCTCCACGGGCGGGG